>NZ_JAGGLI010000009.1 GCF_017874355.1 Acetoanaerobium pronyense | reverse complement strand
CATTTGAGTAGAAAACTAAAATTAAGAACTTTTATTGTGGAATTTTCTAATTTCTGAATTAAGAGCCTAAATTATTTTTTTATGAATAATTCGGGATGAGTAATGGATTATATAATAAAAAATAATCAAGGAGTGATTATTATAAAAAAATTTATTATATTGATAATAATATCTCTTATTTCTGCATTTTTACTAGGCTTCGCTTGTTGTTTTATTTTTGTTTTATTTCTTCAACCTTCTAATGATTCTTTTGCAGTTAATAAAAATAAAACTGCATTACCTGTCAGCTACTCTATAGAAATCAACGACGAAGCATTAAATATTCAAGCTTATAATATCGATGGAAGAACTTATATGTCTTTAAAAGATTTATCAGATAACACCAAGCTTCAACTTCACTGGAGTCCAGAAGAACAGAAAGTTATTATTAGAGATGGCTCAGCTATTGTTATTAAGAAAATAAATGGAAAAAATTATGTAGATATGAGCTATTGGTTTTCTAAATATAATCCTAATCAAGATATCAACGGCAAAGGTGCAATGGATGTTCTTCCTTACACCCTTGATCATAACTCTATAATGCATGGTTATGATTTAGTATCTGGTCTTCCTATGGAAAATTTAGGTAGTTTTGGTTGGTATATAGAACAGGAATACTTTTTTGAATATGTATATCCTCTTTTACCAAATGTCATCAAAGAAAATGAAGCTGTATATAATTCCTTAGAATAAGAGGAGAATCAATATAAGAAGGGGCTATCTTATGAAAAAATATATAAAAAATTTCATAAAAAAAGGAAATAAATATCAGATTTTTCTATATCATGCTATTACAAATTTCATTTTCATATTCGGTATTTTCTATTTTAATCAGCATATGAGAAGGCACTACCTATTTAAAATTTTTGGACAGCTACCAAAACCAAATTATTATATAATGGGTTTTCTTTTTATAGCTGTTTTTTTTACAATAGTAGCCTATGGGATTTTTATATATGAGTATTATGCTAAAAATGAAAAAGAGTAATTCATCACAAAATGAAATATATATTGTTTAAATAAAATAAGGAAAGTGCTAGGCAGCATATCTAGTACTTTCCTTATTTTTATACAAAATATTGTTTAAAGTCCCTTCCACTCTACCTTAAAACCTTTTTTCCAAGTAACTAAAAGAGCAGCTAATGAAACTAGGATTGCTACGAAAATGCCATATGTGAAATTTCCTGATATAAAGTGAATTAGTGCAAGTCCACCATATATAGGAGCGCTTGTAAATAGCATGGCCATATTATTATTTTTAAGATATTCAAAGTCTTCACTAAAGGGTAGCCTTTTTTCCGAAAACTTAAATGCAAGAACAATGGCAAGTATTGAATTAATAAGAAGCAATATCATGTCAAAAGGTATTGTCATGTTATATATAATCAAAAATAGTATGCATATAAAAGCCTGAACTGGAATCACGTATTTTATAATAAAAGCTTTTACAGCTCCTTTAAATATAATCTGCGGGTTATCAAGAGGCATTGCCTTGTATATCCAAGCAGCCTTGTAGTTCTCACTAGTACTTATAAGGGGGAGAAGACTAACTATAAACATAATTGAAAAATAGCAATACATATAATATCTTCCAGATAGTAAAGTTTCTCTAAATTCATCAAAGGAAAGCCCACTTGCTAAATTAAGAAGAAATATAAATGGAAATATCACTGCAAATGAAAGCCCTGGATAAAGCTTTAATTTTAACTTCCTATCCTTAGCCATTATATTTTTAGAAAGAGATATAAATGCTCTTTCTCTTGGGTCTCGTGATAGGATTCTTTCTAACAGCCCTACTCTTTTCTTTTTATATCTTTCATTTGATGAGGACTCAAAAATCTTTTGAAGATTTGCCTCAAAATAGGGAACTATTCCCTTTGAATAAACTGTAAAAAGAATGACAGGAATAATAAGTCCAAGTGATGCAGACACTATATAGTAATTATCCTCAAAACCTTCTGTAGCCAATATCAAAAATGATGAAAACCATGCAGAAGGAATAAGGTGAGTCCACGTACCCTGAGAAAATGTTGCGGTAAGCTCAGAGATTTCAAATATTCTTACCATCACCTGATAAAAAATCATTATGAATATAGATATAAAAATCTGAAAATAATTTAATATATCCTTTAGCTTTTCTCCACTAAAAAACTTAAGGAGGAGAAAATACATAAGTGAAGAAAGAAATACAGTCATAGCTATAAGAAGTATAGATGCAAGGACAAAAGCAACTCCAAACAAAGCTCCATGCTTATAAGAACCCATCAGAAGAGCTGGTCCCATTATTGCCATTCCTATTTGAAATATATAAATAGCTATATGACTCATCTTTGCTGCATTAATGCTCTTAGGGTTAAGTGGCCTACTTCCAAGTATTGATTTTTCTTTGACATCAAGAAGCACAGAGGAATAGTCCGATATAAGGACTGACATTATCATAAAAAACGAAAGTCCAAATATAATATTTCCTTTGATAAATAAAGGGATAGGAGAAAGCATTGTTATTCCAACAAAAAATCCAATAAATGCATACACAATTAATGATTTTTTGAAAAGATTTGTTTTTCCGTTTTTACTTTCTACATTTGATATATTTGATGTTCTTCTTTCGTCCATAATTAACTTAACTTTTAATATTTTCCTTATCTCTTTATAATCAAGTCCGAAAAAGCCATAAAAAAAGCTGATTTTATCAATTAGTTTTAGTATAAATGGATCACTCATCTTACTCCCCTCCAATTATATCTACAAACTTCTTGGCAAGGTCAGTATGATCGTTAAATCCAGTAAGCTGATTGAATATATTTTCAAGAGAACTATCTAAATTTATATTTTTAAGTTCGTCAAAGCTCCCATCAGCTAGGATTTGTCCATCCTTTATAAGCACTATTCTAGAGCTTATTTTTTCAACTACGTCCATGATATGAGACGAATAAAAAATAGTTTTGCCTTTTTTTGAAAGCTGATGAAGTATTTCTTTAAGGACTGCTACGCTATTGGCATCAAGACCGCTTAGAGGCTCATCCAAAAAAAGTATGTCTGGATTGTGAATCATACTGCTGATTATCAGTACCTTTTGCTTCATACCTTTTGAAAAGGAAGAGATCCTAGAATCATAGCTTTCCTTAATTCCAAATATATCCATGAGCTGCATAGCCTTTGTATCTATTTCAGATTCATCCATGCCGTAGATTCCACCTAAAAAGTTTAAAAACTCTCTAGGAGTGAGGCTTTCGTAAAGCTCTGCAACCTCAGGCACATATCCGATTTTAGATTTGTACTTTACAGGGTTATTTTTTATATTTTCACCAAAAATCTCTATATCCCCTTCGTAATCTGTAAGTATACTAAGGAGTATTTTTACTGTAGTACTTTTTCCAGAACCGTTTGGTCCGATATATCCCACAATATCCCCTTTTTGGATATCAAGGTTTATACCTTTTAAGACCTCATTAGTTCCATAGCTTTTTCTAAGGTTCGTTATCTTTATTATGCTAGACATTCATATCATCTCCATTTATTCGAATCGACTCTTATATTATATCAAAAGAACTTTATATATATGGAAATATTTGATAAATTGGATATAGGGACGCCCATTTTAATTCGTAAATCCAGTGCCTCTTAGAACTTTTAGGTACCGGATAAAATTAGTAGAGTTCTTATAAATGGGTAGAGATAGAGAAGGGAGATTTTGTTGGTAAGATAAAAAATAAAAGGGGGAAATTTTCATGAATAATTTTGGAGTACAGTTTGATTGGGGTTTTATATTTCAAATATTAAATATCTTGGTGTTGATAGGTATAATCTACGCTATTTATACCTTTTCAGTTGCTATTCCTAGAAGGTTTAGGATGAATGAGAAGAGAATTGAAGATATAGAAAAAATGATAAAAGAGAAGGGGTGATAATTTGGAAAACAATAAAAAATCAATAATATTGCTATTTATCCTTTTGGCACTGCCAATACCGTTTTCTCTAATATCTTGGATTGGAACTCTAATGTCTGTTGCAAACATTGGAATGACAAATTGGTCTGAGTTTAATGAGTTTATACAAGGCGCAGTAGCCTTAATCACAATGTTCCTTGCTGGAACATATTTAATTACGTATATCTTTTCATTAAGAGAAACACTAAAGAATAAAAGAATTTCCTTAATAAGTCTCTCTCCCATATTTCATATTGCGCTGTTTGGTATATTCTTGGCCTTATGGATGGGGCTAAATGCAATTTATCAAGTCTAAAATACATAAAATTTCCTAAGACTCCACTTTCATAATTTTAAGATTCTTTTAATTAATCCTTTCGTTAATATTTTTTCTTTAAAGTCCATATTTTAAAGTAGTGCATTTATGTCGCTTAACTATTTGAGTGAATAAGAGTATTATGAAGATGAAAATAATAATGATTAAGAACTATGTTTCTTCTTTAACTAATTCAATGGGGGTTTTTATGGGAAATTTTAGTCCTAGCGATATTATAGTAATTTTATTAGTATCAATATCTTATATAATTATTTTTTATTTGATAATAAAGCAGCTCTACAGAAACTTTTCATTTGGAAAGACGCTAATACCTATTAAAAATAAACAGCTGTATAAGAAATATCCTAAAGCAGGTATTTTTATAAACGTTGTCCTTTCAATAATGTATCTAATAGTGATATATAGAGATATTAACTCAGATATAGCTTTGTCAATAATGCATGGATATTATGATACCTATCTACAGGCAATTCCAATAAAAATATCATTAAGTCTACTACCACTATTCATAGTCTTTTTAATACATGTTTGTGGCTTATCAAGAAAAAGGATTACAATTAAAGGAATAGTTGGGGACAAATTTGCTTTTACGTGGAAGGAAATTCAAAACATAGAAAAAAACAATGAAAATCTTAAAATTTACTATAAATACAAAATACTTTTTATTGATATTAAGCTTGTATACACAATTGAAGATAGAGATATTATTGATAAAGCTTATAAGATTATTAATAATCAGTTAAGATTTGAAGAAATCTCATAAAATAGGGGGATTATAATGTTTTGGAGATATAATTCTGTAGCAAGACTGAGAGAGCTTGAGGATAAAAATTTACGTAAAGTTGAAGATGACGAAATAAGAGAAAGAGCATCTATGGAGCCAAATCATACTACAAAACAAGGGATAATAATGATTTTAAAAGGAGTATTTTGTGCTCTTACTTTAACTGCATTTGAATATGCTTTGAAAAATCCTGAAATAACAGGATACTTGAGGCTTGTGCTTAGGGCTGGATTTTTCGGATCCCTTGCAGGAATATTATATATTCCATATGGGTTTTCTAACTTAATAAAAAGCTTTATGAGAGATTAATATATAAATGTATGATAAAGGAGTAGTTCATTGTGATATGTATAGATTCATAGAAACAAGTATTTTAGTAATCTTATAAATAATTAGCAGGGGGATTATATGAAAAATCAAATTAAATATTTTCTGATAGGTATTTTTAGTTCAATAGTTTTAAGCGGGTGTGGAGTGGCTTTTGATATAGGCTTTGAAAATACTGAGATTGAAACAACTACAATTATAGAAGAAAACTATGAAAATAATGTAGATGTAAAAGAAATCGAAACGCTTCTAAATTATTTTATAGAAAATCTACATATTATAGAAAAAGAAAATGCAGTTGAAGTGATATCTGCATTTGAAAATAATAGTGATTTAGTAATGCAGCACATGTATCTTGCAAAAGAGACAGGCGAATTTTATATATATCCTTTTGCAGAGCTACCAGGAGATTATGATGCCAGAACAAGGCCATGGTATACTCAAGCTATGAAAGATGGAATATATATTTCCGAAGTGTATGAAGATATTACGAGTGGGGAAAGAATTATAACTGTTGCAAAAAGAATAGATATTAGTGATAAGCAATATGGAGTAATAGGAATAGATGTGGTTGTTGAAAGGAATTGATTTTATGAAAAAGAGTAGATTTTTAAAAATTACAATGATATCAACTGCTTTGATGGGAGGAATTCTAACTTTTAGTGATTTTTTATTTAAGATATATCTAAAAAATCGTTTTAATATGGAGTTTTCTAAAAGAGAAGCATCTTCTGTAGCTATAATAGGTGGTGCGGGTGGACCTACAGCTATATTCTTAACGAGTAGTCACCATAACCTCTATAAATATATAATAGCAATTCTTCTGTTTTGTGTAAGCGGATGTTGTTTTTGGGCTATAAGAAAAAAGAGAAATTTTGAAAATGAAAAAAATTAATAACATCAAGTTTTTAGAACTATTTAAAAAATAGATTGAGGTGGGGCGATGAATAGACGATTATTTTTTTCGATTATAGCTTTATTTTCGGGTATGTTGAACGACTTACCTACAGTGCATTTGATTCCAGATTGTTCTATATCTAAAGTAGAAAATTTTCCTGAATTTATGGTTGCTATCTATCAAATACAAGCTACAATTACAACATTAAGTATTGCATTAATTTCTTTAATGTCGGGAGTGAGTAATGAAACGATATATGGAGTTTCAATTTCTCATTACATAATGCAAATGAAGCCAAAAGTTCTAAAACATAAAAATATAATAATTTTCCTACTAAGTCTTATTCTAATAAATTATTTTTTTATTTCTTTTAAATTTTACAATTTGGTTATTTCAGTATTTATTTTAACAATAGTTTTAATTATTTTTATGAGTGTAGAAATTTTTGAAGTTTTCAAGGGAAGAGAACCACTAAAAAAGGAAATTGGTAATCATATTAAAGGAAAGTATACAGAAATAAAACTTTTAGACACTTTATTTAATGATACATTAACTGCTATTGATAGAGATGAAACCTTAAGATTCAAAGAAAATATGGATTTATTAATAATAATTTTTGAGAAATCTATAAAGAATTTTATTAATGATAAAGCACTTGTAGCAAAATGGGAAAATAATCTCATAGAAATATTTTCTAAGGGATTGGGCAAAACAAGAGGAAAGATATTAAAAATGTCTTATGAGTATTTTGATCAAATATATAGTATCTTATTTAAAGAAAGAGATATTGCTGCTGTTAGAATAAATAACGGAGAAGCTAAACATGATATATCCTTGAATTTGATATAATGATTTTATCAGATAAGGAGAGATAATATGGGAACAAAAAATACAAAGCATAGCGCAGAATTCAAACAAGATGCAGTCAGCTATTACCATTCATCCGGTAAATCTATGAAAGCCGCTGCCGCGGATCTAAGAATAAGTGCTTCGAGTCTTAACAACTGGATCCAAAATGCAAAAAACAATGATAATATTGTGAATCACAGAGGCTCTGGTAACTATTCGTCGGATTCCGAAAAGGAAATTGCAAAGCTTAAAAAGGAACTAAGAGATAAAGAAGATGCACTTGAAATCCTAAAAAAGGCCATAGGCATACTAAACAAAGATTAACTGAAGCAATATATATTGAAGTTGCTAAATTATCTAAAGAACGCCGTATTTCAGTTAATAGTGTGCTTAAAATACTAGGCGTATCATCCTCTGGATACTATGACTATATGAAAAGACAAAATTCAAGCCAAAAGATCAGAAAACAGGGGATAAAACAAGAAATCATAAAGATTTACAACGAATCAAAACAAATCTATGGAGCTCCTAAGATCACATCCATACTTCGAAGCAAAGGGCATATAATCTCAGAAAAAACGGTTGGAAACTATATGCGTGAATTAGGAATAAAAGCCATCTGGGTAAGCCCATATAAAAGAACTACTATCGATCCGGATTTTGATATCAAGCTTAAAAATATCCTTGACAGAAAGTTCTCGCCTAAATCTCCAAATACAGTTTGGGTAACGGATATAACTTATGTGTGGACACTGGATGGATTCGTTTATCTGACAACAATAATGGATCTGTTTTCTCGCAAAGTTGTAGGATGGAATCTTTCGGATTCACTTTCAAGCGACAGCGTATTGGCAGCTGTAAATAAAGCAAAATCTTCAAGATATTCAGATGCTCCGATACTAATTCATAGCGATCGAGGCGTCCAGTATGTGTCCAAAGCATATATGGATGCTACACCGTCAGGTAAATTCATCAGAAGCTATTCCAAGAAAGCTACGCCTTGGGACAATGCTGTAATCGAATCATTTCATGCTCTGATAAAAAGAGAGTATCTGAACAGGTTCGTCATAAAGAACCTCAACCATGCTCATAGGCTGATTTTTGAATATATAGAAGCCTTTTACAACACTACAAGAATTCATAGTCACTGCCATATGGCTTCGCCATATGATTATGAAAAAAAGCATGCAAGTTAATAGATTCTAGAATATATTACATTTGTGTTGTCCGTTTTATTGACATAAGACCATTGCAAAGGAATTTTCTATTTGGGATGGGACTTCAAGTGAGTTTTTAAATGGTATCAGATTTTTTGATATTGAAGAATTAAGAGATTTGTCAATTCTCAATTCAATTAGATGGAAAGTTTACAAATGTCAAAATTTCAAAAATAGAAATGGAGAAATCTATCGAAATAATCATTCAATAACATTAATTTTTCATACAATATACCTAAACATATTAAATAATGATAATAAAATTTCTGAATTTAGAAAAGCAGATATAATAAATCAAAAAAAGTATTATTATGACCAGATTACTAGAGATATATACGATGAAAAAGACAGTGAAAATATTCCTGTAATAATGAATGAACTTAAAAAGTACACTAAAATATTAATAGATAATCAAGATAAAGAAGTTTTCAAAAGAACATTTATAGATAAATTAGAGATATAGATAAATTAGAGAGAACGGTTGAATACAATTTAACAGATGAGATGAATGCATATTATTTTTCCATAATAATATATTTATATTATTTGGCGTATAAAGAAAAATTAGCTGAAGAGAATTTAAAGATTTTTTCACAAAATATATTAAAAGAATATCAAAAATCAATTTCAGAGTATTTGTTATGTACATATCTTGAAGACTTAACTATAAATAGCACTTTTGATTTGATAAGACAAAATTTAAACGGATGGGAATTAATGCCAGAATATGACAGGAAATCAATGATACTAGATGATATTATTGATGTTTTTTTGATTTACTATGCAATTTATACAGAGAAAAATATTGATTCTTTAAGAGAATCAATAAAAGTGATTTTGGGAACAAATATTTTTAGTTTCTTGAATAACGTTCCAGGCCCACAAAAAGTATCAACTATAGAATCTTACAAAAAATTTATTAAAACTATATTTTACGAGGATTTAGCGGAAGGAGATATAGAAGATGACCTAAATAGATTTGTAGAGATATTAGTTGACATTTATAAATCGAAAGAAATTGAAGATGCTAAGTTAGAAGCTTTAGATAAGAAAGAAATAGTTCGATATGAAAATCTACTTAATAAAAAAGTAGTTGAAAAAATTATAAAACCATTTAAAATTTTCAATTTAAAAGACGAAGAAAACATAGAAAAATTTTCATTTCATAGGTCAGTATTCGCTGATGCAAAGATCCTTGAAAAGATTCTAGATGAAGTAATAGAAAGGTTATACTATGAATTTACAGAATTTCTTTTAAAGTTTCTTATTGAAAAGCATCAAATAGATTATAAAGAAGTTTTGTTTAATGACGAAAATGCACTGATTTATCTATTTGACTTAATTGAATCTCATGATATAAAAGTAAATACTTTAATCGGTTATAAAAGTAAATTTTCTAGCTATGAAAAAGAATTAGAATTTAAGAAATTAGAAGATAAATCCAATAAAATTAAAACTCCTCAGTCATCTAATATAGTGGTGGCGATAGACAGTAATGAAATATTAATTAATTTCACTAAATGTGAGATTGAAATTAAGGATATTAATTTAGAAGAAAAATTTGAAAAACTAGAAAAAGATGATAAAGGAAGATTATTATATAACATTACAAATGACATTATAATACCCTTTGAAAGGGAAGAGTTACAAAGTCTTATTAGTGATACTCAGAAAGAAATAAGCCTTAAGATTGAATACCAATACCAAGTAAATGAAAAGATTTCAGGTGCTGCTATTACTTTTAGGCCAAAGAAATATTTTGAAACTAAATAATCATAAATATCTCCTAAGAATAATTATTTTTAATGCTTAATTTTAATGATTGTAGCGTGATAAAATAAAAAGCTAGAAAAATATTGAATATGTATAAATTTAAATTACAAAGTATAATTTTCTATAAAAACAGTTTTGTTATAGGAGGGTTTTTAGTGGAAAACCAGAGGAAGGTAGTATTATATATAGCTCAAAGTCTTGATGGATATATAGCAAGAGAGAACGATGAAATCAGCTGGCTGTCTATTGTAGAGCGTGACAACGAAGACTATGGATATAATGAGTTCGTAGAGACTGTAGAGACTGTAGAGACTGTAGATACTGTGTTTATGGGAAGAAAAACATATGAGAAGGTATTAACTTTTGATGTGGAATTTCCCCATAAAGGACGAAATTGCTATGTACTTTCTAAAACACTAAAAGGCTCAGATGAAAATGTTCATTTTTTCAGTGGAGATGTTGATGAATTGATAAAGAAAATTAAGACAGAGGAAGGCAAAGACATTTTTATTGACGGTGGATCTGAAGTGGTAAGAGCATTTAGAGATAAAGATTTGATTGATGAATATGTAATATCCATTATCCCAATTCTACTGGGAAAAGGAATAAGGCTTTTTAGAGATACAGACACAGAAAACAATCTTAAACTAATTGAAAGTAAAGCTTTTGAATCTGGATTAGTACAGTTAAGATACGAACGGGTGAAACTTGAAGATAAGAAATAGAGTTTCTATTTTAGTTTTTAGTGAATTAACAAAACTGGATTGTAAAAATATTATATAAAAAGAACTTTAAATATATAGAATTTTTTGATAAATTAGAATAAAGGGGGTTTTGAATTTGAAATTTAGTGAATATAGCTATAAAAGACCAGATATGAATGTATTTGAGCAGGAAATGAAAAGTCTGATTGAAAGATTTGAAAATGCTTTAAATGTAGATGAGCAAGACAGGGTAATGGAAGAGATAAATGCCCTTAGAAGAGATTTTGAAACTATGGATAATATCGTAAGTGTAAGGCACACAATAAATACAGAGGATTCCTTTTATGAAGAGGAAAACGACTATATGGATGAGGTTAGACCTGTTTATGAAGGCCTAGTGAATCAGTATTACAAAGCTCTTTCAAATACCAAATTCAAAGAGGAAATGGTAGACAAATGGGGACAATATATATTCGACATAGCAGAAGTAAAGCTAAAGACTTTTTCTGATGAAGTACTAGAAGATCTTAAGCTTGAAAATAAACTTGCAAGTCAATACACTAAGCTTAGGGCATCTGCAAAGATAATGTTTGAGGGTCAGGAGCTAAACCTTCCTCAAATGGAGCCTTTTATGGAAGACAAAGATAGAAATATCCGTAAAAAAGCCCATGAAGCATTTTGGAAGTTTTTTGAAGAAAATGAAGAGAAGTTTGATTCTATATATGACCAGATGGTAAAGGTAAGGCACAATATTGCTAAAAAGCTAGGGTTTGAAAATTTTGTGGAGCTTGGATATGCTCGCCTTACAAGAACAGACTATGATGCAAAAATGGCTGCAAACTATAGGAAACAGGTATATGAAGACCTTGTGCCAGTTTATGAAAAGCTTAGAATAAGGCAAAAGGAAAGACTTGGCCTAGACAGCCTAAGGTATTATGATGAAGGTCTTGATTATCTAAGCGGAAATGCAACTCCTAAGGGTGATCCAAAATGGATAATGGCTCAAGGAGAGAAGATGTATAATGAGCTTTCCAAGGATACCAAAGAGTTTTTTGACTATATGATTGATAATGAGCTTATGGACCTTGAAGCGAAAAGTGGAAAGGCAGGAGGGGGATATTGCACCTTCATTCCAAACTACAAGTCACCTTTTATATTCTCTAATTTCAACGGGACATCAGGTGACGTAGACGTACTCACCCATGAGGCAGGGCATGCTTTTCAGGTATATAAAAGCAGAAACTACAAGCTTCCTGAGTATGTATGGCCTACACTTGAAGCCTGCGAAATTCATTCTATGAGTATGGAGTTTTTTGCTTGGCCTTGGATGGAAGATTTTTTCAAGGAAGATGTTGAAAAATACAAGTTTACTCATCTTAGTAGCTCAATGCTATTTATACCATATGGAGTGACTGTTGATGAGTTTCAGCACTGGGTATATGAAAATTCAGATGCAAGCCCAAAAGAGAGAAAAGATAAGTGGAGAGAGATAGAGAAAAAATATCTAAGCTCTAAGGATTATGAGGACAATGATGTGTTAAATAGAGGTGGATTCTGGTTCAAGCAGGGTCATATATTTAGCAATCCATTTTACTATATAGACTATACCCTTGCGCAGGTATGTGCATTTCAGTTCTGGGTAAAAAGTATAGAAGATAGGGAGAAGGCTTGGGCTGATTATCTAAGACTTTGTGAAGCTGGGGGAAGTGATTCATTCCTAAACCTTGTAAAGCTTGCAGGTCTTGATAATCCATTTGAAGATGGTTCAATCAAGAAAGTAGTTCCAAAGCTAGAGGAGTATTTGGACTCTGTGGATGACAAAAAAATGTAGGAAACTAGAAAAAATAAATAAAGTAAAAAAAGAGACCCGAAGGAGATTTTTCCTTCGGGTCTTTAAAAGAGGAGTTATTCAAAATATATCAAGCCGTAAGGACAACCTCACGGATATTCCCAAGTTTAAGCTTTTCTCTTATTATATTCTTTGCTTCCATAAAGCTATTGTACTTCATATCAGAAAGTGTAGGATCTCCATATACATGCCATCCGTTAACTTTAGTAAGCTTTAGGGATGGATGTCCTAAAAATCCAAGCACATCTTTTAGAGGATAACCTAGAAATACGCCAATCTCATGGGGCATTCCCTCTATCTCCATCTTTCTTGCCAGATGATTAAGATATATATCAAGTGAATATTCTTCAGGATAACCATATCCTTTTAGAAATTTCAGTATTCTAACATCAGAAAGGGTTTCATTTAAAGATACTGGGTTATAAAAAATAACCTTTGGGCAACCATTAGATGTCTTAAATTCTATGTAATTCATTTTTTTACAACAAGTAAAAAAATCTTTTATCTTTTCTTTTTTTTCATTATTCAAAGGGGTGTACTCTGGAAAACTCATTATTTCCGCAGGCTTCGCACCTAATATTACAGGAGCTAGTAGCTCTACACACCATTTTATATATGGATCTTCGCTTGAATTTAACTTAGGGCAGAAGTGTATTTTAATCACCGCTTTCTCAATGATAAATAATTTCAATTATTAATTATTATTATATAACAATTCGTATCCTTTAACAATATATTTTTTATATTGAAAAATTTCCCAGAAAACTGTATTCTATTAATCGGAGTGTATTTTTGATTTACATAATAAAAGGAGTTTTTTTAATGAGTATATTAACAGTAAAAAATCTAAGTCATGGATTTGGAGATAGAGCAATATTCGACAATGTATCCTTTAGACTTTTAAAAGGTGAGCATATAGGGCTTGTTGGGGCCAACGGAGAAGGAAAATCAAGCTTTATGAATATAATCACAGGAAAGCTTGAGCCTGACGAAGGAACTATTGATTGGTCAAAGCGTGTGAGGGTTGGATATCTTGATCAGCATACTGCACTTGAAAAGGGCATGACAATAAAAGATGTGCTAAAAGGAGCTTTCAAATACCTATTTGACCTTGAAAATGAGATAAATGAGCTTTACGGAAAAATGGGAGAGGCCTCAGAGGACGAAATTAATTCAATGCTGGAAGAGTTAGGAACTATCCAGGACATACTTGACCACAATGACTTTTACATAATAGATGCGAAAGTTGATGAAGTAGCTAGAGGTCTTGGTATAGCAGATATAGGGCTGGACAAAGAGGTAAATGATCTAAGTGGTGGGCAAAGGACGAAGATACTTCTTGCAAAGCTACTACTTGAAAAGCCTGATATACTGCTTCTTGATGAGCCTACAAACTACCTTGATGAGCAGCATATAGAGTGGCTAAAGAGATATCTTCAGGAATATGAAAACGCATTTATACTTATATCCCATGATATCCCGTTTTTAAATAGCGTAATCAATATAATTTATCATATGGAAAACCAAAAGCTTGATAGATATACAGGAAGCTATGATGAGTTTAGAAATGTTTATGAGGCGAAAAAATCTCAGCTTGAGTCTGCTTACAAAAAACAACAGCAAGAGATTGATGACCTTAAGGACTTCGTTGCTAGAAACAAGGCAAGGGTAGCTACTAGAAATATGGCTATGTCTAGACAAAAGAAGCTAGATAAGATGGAAGTAATTGAGCTTGCAAGGGAAAAGCCAAAGCCTGAGTTTAGATTCAAAGCTTCAAGGGCTTCAGGAAAACTGATTTTTGAAACAAAAGACCTTGTAATTGGATATGACGAGCCTCTTTCAATACCACTTAACCTAAGGATGGAAAGGGGGCAAAAGATAGCTCTTATGGGAGCGAATGGTCTTGGAAAAACCACTCTTCTAAAAAGTATTTTAGGAGAGATAAAACCAATATCAGGAACAGTTGAAAAAGGGGACTATCTTCATATAGGATACTTTGAGCAGGAAATAAAGGAAGCAAACTACAATACCTGTATAGAGGAAGTATGGAAAGAATTTCCTTCGATGGACCAAAGAGAGGTAAGAGCAGCTCTTGCAAAATGTGGACTGACACACCAGCATATAGAGAGCAAGGTACTAGTACTTAGTGGAGGAGAGCAGGCAAAGGTGAGACTTTGCAAGCTAATAAATAGTGAGACTAACCTACTAGTACTGGATGAGCCGACAAACCATCTTGACGTTGATGCTAAGGAAGAGCTAAAGCAAGCTCTAAGGGATTATAAGGGAAGCATACTTCTAATCTGCCATGAGCCTGAATTTTACAATGACGTTGTCTCAGATGTTTGGAACTGCGAAAACTGGACTACTAAGATAGTCTAAGATAATATAACCCACCTGCTAGATGTTTCTAATAGGTGGGTTTGTTTTGCAAAAAAATCTACTTATAATATAAGTCTTTGATTAAGCGGTAAAGCTGAGTTCATCTAGGGCTTCGTTTGTATAAATTTTTATTAGCTCTTTTTCTGAGATTGACTCACTAGGTATATCCAAAGAAATCTCACCTTGTCTAAGCATTATTATTCTGTCTGAAAATTTTATTGCATCCCTTAGATTATGGGATATCATCAATGTGGTGATGCTATTTTTTTTGACAAGCTCCATAGTTTTTTCCATAACAACTTTTGATGTCTTAGGGTCAAGTGCTGCGGTATGCTCATCCAAAAGAAGGAGCTCTGGTTTTTTCATGGTTGCCATGATAAGTGAAAGAGACTGCCTTTGACCTCCTGAAAGGAATTTGACAGGAGTATTGAGTTTGTTTTCAAGCCCCAAGTCCAAACTGTTTAAGATATCTTTATAGGTTTGGATTTTTTCTTTATTTACAAGCTTTTTTAGGCCAAAAGTCGAAGATTTTTTATCTGCAAGGGCCATATTTTCAAGGATAGTAAGGGATGGAGATACTCCCATAGATGGATTTTGATGTACCCTTGCAATATAGTTTGATCTTTCATGCTCCTTTAATCTATCAAAGGGTATATCTCCTTTTGAAGTTTCGATTGATATATTTCCATTTTCACAATCTAAGACACCACATATTATATTGAATAGTGTACTTTTTCCGCAGCCGTTATAGCCAAGGATAGCAGTAGTTTCACCTTTTTTTATAGTCAAGCTAAAATCTTTGAATATATTTATTTCATTCTCAGTTCCTATATTAAAGCTTTTCTTTAGCTTTGATATTCTTAACATAAAATCCTCCCCTATTATTGTAGGCCAAAAATCCAATTACTATAAATGCACTTACTGCTTTTAAGTCTGTAGGGTTGAGTCCTATTTCTATTGCAAGTCCACCAATGAGTCTGTATGATAATGCCCCTATTATCGCTCTTGTACTCCCTTTTAAAAGAGTAGATTTTTGCATTACAGTATCTCCAATTATGATTGATGCAAGTGCTACAACTATTATGGAGTTTCCCATGGTGATATCTCCAAACCCCTGAGCTTGGGCCATCATAGCCCCACTAAGGGACACTAGAGCATTTGATAGCATAAGACCTATCAGCTTGTATTTGTTTGAGCTTTGACCTAGTGACTTAACTAGGGCTTCGTTGTCTCCAGTTGCGATTAAGAGATATCCTGCTTCTGATTTTAGATATCTATCTATAAGTAGCTTAATAATAACTACTGACAAAACAAGCACTATAAGCTTTCCAAAGTAATCATATATTGTAGGATAAGAGGAAAGACCTATGTTTGATCTTCCGTTTATCCTTAGATTCACAGAGTATAGGAGAGTCATAGTCAGTATCCCTGAAAGTATCGCCTTTATTTTAAATTTTATATGAAGAATATAGGTGATTCCCCCAGCCAAAGCCCCAGCAGCTATAGCTAAAAGACTTCCAAATACGGGATTCATATTCATCAATACGAATTTTGAAAATACGAATGCCCCAAGGGGGAAAGTCCCCTCCACTGAAAGGTCTGGAAAATCCAATATTTTATATGTTATATATACTCCTATTGCAAGGATTGAAAATATCAGTCCTTGCTCGATAGTTACCTGTAATAATCCACTCATGATGTCTCCTTTACGCCTTTTACTTTTAGTATTATAAAAATAATTATTTTATTATCTCAGCACCCTCAAAAGCTTTATGATTTTCATCAAGGCCAAGGGCTTTTAAAGTACTAAGGTTTACTTTTTTTATGAATGTATTTGAAGATTCAACAGGTATCTCAGCTATTTGAGTCTTGTCTTTTAGTACCTTGTAAGCCATATCTGCAGACTGTCTTCCAAGCTCTTTATAACTAATCCCCACTGACATTAGAGAACCATCTTCCACAAAGCTTGATACAGCTGATATAGTAATCAGTCCTTTTTCCATTGCAACTTTTGATACAAGCTCCATTGATGAAGCTATCATATTGTCATTTATAAGAATCAAAGCTTGAGATTTTCGGCTTACAGATTCAAGGGCTTGATGGATATCGTTAATACTTGCAATTCCAACAGCTTCGATTTCGATGTTCATATCAGAAGCTACCTGTCTTACGTTTTGAACTTGTACCTGTGAGTTTGATTCACTTGTACTGTAGATTATTCCTATGCTTTTTATATCTGGGTTTAGGCTTTTTAGTGCCTCTATTATTTCCTTTAGGTTATCATGAGATACTTCATCGGTTACACCAGTAATATTTGCCTCTGGATTTTCCTTATTTATTACAAGTCCAGAGAAAACAGGGTCGGAAACTGCTGTAAAAATCACAGGAATATCTGAATTTTTAGTGGCATTTTGAACTGCCTGAGATGTAGGAGTAGCAATAGAAAGTATCAAATCAGACTTATCGCTAACAAGTTTTTCGGCTATCATCTGGGCATTTGCTATATCACCTTGAGCATCTTGGAGGCTTATTTCTGCATCTATTCCAAGTTCATTCAATCTTTCTATGAATCCATCTCTTGATTCATTAAGTGCAGGATGGTCTACTATTTGGGTGATACCTATTTTATATTTTTCATTTGCATAAGTATCACTCTCTTGGGATTCTGCTGAGGTATTTAGGCTACAACCTGTAAGGGTAGGGACTGTTAATGCAATCAATGTTAGGGCTAAGTATATTTTTTTCATAGGATTACTTCCTCTCTTTTTTAAATTTTTAAGTTTACAGTGAATAGTTCTAATTTTTCAAAAGTTTGGTGGATGGGTACTTTGTTCTCTGGCCAGAGCAATAAAAAAGTCCCTATAACAACAAAATAGTGTTGTTATAGGGACGAAAATTTTCGCGGTACCACCCTAATTATAGCAATAGCTACATCTCAATCAAGATCTGACAATCTCTAACCCTGTAACGTGGGTATACGTGCTAGTCTACTTGAACCTAAGTTCGTTTAACCTGCCTGCTAAGTAGTGAACAATATATATCTCTCTGTATCGATTCCCACCAACCATCGACTCTCTGAAACGTCTGAAATATTTTTTTCTACCTCATCGCATTTGAATTATATTTATTTTGTTAGTAATATTACTCTGTTTTTTTATACATGTCAAGCACTTTTATTTTTTGATGATTAGATTTTTTATTTCAATAAGGTATATTCTAGCTGGCAATCAAATGGTTCTTTAGACACCAAATCTAAATTATATTCTAAAGCTTCGACACATCCGAGACTCTTATAAAAGCCTTGGGTTTCTTCTGATGAATGGGCAGAGATATATAACTTTTGTGCTCCTAGTTTTTTTGCCTTCATGGATATAAGATAAAACAATTTTTTTCCTATCTTATGGCCTCGAGCTTCGGCAGATATATGAATACTTGAAAGCTGAAGGTATTGGTTTTCTGAGCCAAAGAACTTATTTTCCAATGAAGCGAATCCTACTAGTGAATCATTATCAAAGGCACCAAATACCGCACCGCCTTCATTAACTGTGTTTCGTAGGCATTTTACTAAAAATTTGTATTCATCAGTATTCCACTGCTCAACGAAAGGGATTTCTTTTAATATCCATTCTCCATTTTCCTTACGCCAGCATTTTTTTACATCTTGATATCGATTAAACTTTGAAAATAAATTAATGTCTATATCAGAAATTTCTAGTTTTTTATAGTCTATTTTTTTCAAAACCATCACCTCTTCGCTGAAATCAGTATAGTAGTTGAATTTTTTTCGGTCTTAGCATAATTAAATTATATCTTATATTGGATACGTTGCAAGAATCGAAAAGTTAGTTTTTTTATTCAAAACTATAAGTTATGAAAGAAATTAAAGTATGATTTTGTTATAAAAAAAATTGAATTTTATGATATAAATAGATTAGGGGGGATGATTTATGATAAATTTGTTTAATAAAATGGACAAGGTAGAATTTTTAAGAGAAAGTAATGAGACAAGTGAATATATAGAAAAGCTCAAAGAGCTACAAAATAGAGCAACAGGAGATGTGAAATCTAAAATAGAAAAGGAAATAAAAATCTGTACATGGGGAATGATTGGAGAGAAAAATATAGCATTCGAGCTCAAAAATAGTGGTATACCAATGTATGTAATACATGATTTGAGTATTGAAATAGAAGGATTGTCAGCACAAATAGATTATATAGTAATAACAAGAAAAATCAATTTTATAATTGAATGCAAGAATTTGATTGGAGACATAGAAATAGATAATAATGGAAATTTTGTTAGAAAATACACCTTTAATGGAAGAACATTAAAAGAGGGCATATACTCTCCAATTACACAAAACCAGAGACATTTAGAAGTTTTGAAAAAAATAAAAAAAGAGTCAGGAAAATCTAACATATTAGCTCGAATATTTATAGATAAATATTTTGATACTTTTCATAAATCAATCGTTGTATTATCTAATCCCAAAACTATTTTAAATGCTAAATATGCAAAGAAAGAAATAAAAGATAAAGTAATTAGAGCAGATCAATTGACTGCGTACATAAAGAAAAAAATAAATGAATCAAAGGAACTTCCTTCGAATGACAAAGAGTTTTTAGAAATAGGGGAAAAATTGCTTAATCTTCATAGAGCAGATAAGTCATTATATGCAAAAAAATACAAAGAATTCGAAAAAATGGTAGAAGAGAGTGGTATTAAAGAAAATCAAATTAATGAGACTATAAATTCTACTAAAGATATATATAGTAGTGCTTTTCAGAGTCCTTTGAATAAAGAAAATATATCTGTGGATAGTAATAACATTTTTAAAAATGATAAAACTGAAGAACTAATTAAAAAACTGAAAGAGTTTAGGCTGAAAAATAGTAGAACAGAAAATATAAAGCCATATTTTATTTTTAATGATAAACAAATGTTAGAGTTGATTGAAAAATTTCCTAAAAACAAAGAAGAGCTAGTTAGAATTTCAGGATTTGGAGATAAAAAAGCCGAAAAATATGGGGATAAAATTATAGAAATCTTAGCTTCCATAGAAAAATAAAATATAATCTTAGAATTTATACAATTAAAAAATAGGTATACTTAATTTAAGATTAAGTATACCTATTTTTAAAGTTATTCTATTTCGAAGGTACAACTAATGACAGCTGTTATCTCCTTGTCTATAGATGAAGTATCATTTATACCATAATCAGAAATTTCATTTGAATAAAGTGGTGTGATTTGAAAAATTCCAACAGAGGCACTCTTAAGTTGGCCCGCAGTTTTTCCAGATGATTTTAGCATAGCATCTGCTCGTGCTTTTGCATCCAGGGTGGCCATCTCTATCATCTGAATCTTTTTGTCTGCAAGTTTAGTATAAAAATACTGCGGAGGATAGGATTCAAATGTTATTCCTTGGTTTATTAATTCGGTTGAAGTTCTGGATATTTCTGCTACTTGATCTACATCGTTAGAACGGATTTCAACGTTTTGGGACAGTCTATAGCTTTCAATAGAATTTGTGTACATACCACTAGGAGAAATAGCATTTATTGGCATGGTGCTAACGCTTGAAAAGATTATGTCATTTTCAGAAAACCCTTTTGAAACCAGAAATGCTTTTACCTCTTCAGCACTATTTTCTAGGTCTTGATATGCGGCCTGAAGCTCTATGTTATTAGCGCTAAAAGAACCTGACCATACAGCATAATCTGATTTTATCTCTTCCTTGGCTGAACCCTTAAGAGAAATTTCATTTCCAGAGGACCTTATGCTCCTAATTCCTTGTGAAACAACAAAAGCTGAAGCAAATAAAGAAACTCCCAAGATGATAGACACTACAATCGATATGAAACCCTTTTGTTCCATGACATCAAACTTCCTTTCAAGATTAGTTGATTGCAAAAAAAGGTTATTAAGAAATACTGAAAAATTTTTAAATGCAATCTAGCGGCCTTATATGTAATTGTTAATATATTTTGATAGACTCATACTAACACAAGAAATATGAATAAATATTTACAAAATATATAAAGTCAAGTTTCCATTATTTAATATCTCTATAATAAAAGATAGCAAGCTGAGTCCTATCCCTCAGGCTTAGTTTTTCAAGAATTGTACTTATATAGTTTCTAACTGTACCTTCACTTAAAAAGAGATTTTCTGCAATTTCTTTATTAGAAAGCCCCTCTGCCACCTTTTCAATAACTTCAATCTCCCTATCTAAAAGTCCAAAATCATAGAGCTGCTTTGCCTGCGCTGGATTTGTCATAGAAAGCTTATTTATGATTTCATTTCCATATACATTTTGTCCAAGATATACAGAATTAATTGAAGGGATGATGCACTCGTAGTTTTGCTTTAATATATATCCCTTTGCACCAAGTTTGATTGCTCTTACGATGTAATCATCATCTGAAAATGTAGTAAGATAAAGTATTTTTGCATCATTATATTTTTTTATTATTTTTTCTCCTGCCTCTATACCGTCCATTTCGCCCATTCGTATATCCATAAGAAGGATATCGGGATTATACTTTTCGTAAAGCTCTATAGCTTCATAGCCATTTTTCCCAGTTGCAATCACTTCGATATTAGAGTCTGATTCAAGTATAGTCTTTAGGGACATGGTTACAAGATTATCGTCATCAACTATAATTACTCTCATCCTTTTTCTCCTTTGTTTTCCCCTTAGGTATAGTTATAAATAGTTCAAACCCTCTATCTTTATTTATCCTAAAATGTCCATTAAGTTTTTCTATTCTATGCTCTATGTTTTTAAGGCCTATCCCTTCATAGCTTTCTATCTTTTTTACTGGATTATCATTGAAAACTATCAGCTGATAAAAGGCTGGATGTTCTATAAAGCTAAGGTCTACTCTAGTGGCTCTTGAATGTTTAATTACATTTGAAAGAGCTTCCTTTACTATTGCAATAACAGCGTATTTGATTTGAGAATCAGTCACAGAGTCTACAATATAGTTGAGATTAATCTGGCAAAAGTTAAACTTATCAACTATAGACCTAATCTGAAGTTCAAGATCCATAGAAGAATCATAGAGGTTGTGGACGCTGCTTCTTATATTGTCCATTGCAAGATTTAGGGTACTATTTAAAATTTCTAGCATTTTGTCATCTTTATGAACTACCCTCATTGCACCAACCTGAAGTATAGCGCTTGATAACTGATGTCCTACATTGTCATGAATCTCTCTGGCTATTCTATTTCTTTCGTCTAAGGTAGCCATATTAATTTCGTAATCCTGCTTTTCTATAAGCATCTGCCTTTGGAGCTTGGATGATATTGCCATTTCTCTCTTGTCGTCTGAAAGGGAGATGTTTTTTGCCTTTGCATCAATATAATCCATAGTTCTTTTTTTAAAGTAAAACCCAAGAATAGATATGAAGATTATGGAGATTTTTAGCTCAGGGTAATAGTTCCAAAGAATAAATACAGGTAAAGAAAGGAGAAGATTAATGCTTTTTATGTCATTGGAATATGAAGTGTAGGCAAGGGATGGCATGAAAAACAGCAAAGGGCTATAGAAATAGCTTAGGATAACGTAGATTAGTGAGACTAAAAGCTTGTATTTAAATTTATCTAGATAAAGAGCTAGCCCAATTGAAATGATTGATATAAGTATAGGGACAACGCTAAGAGATGGCTCAAAGACAAAATATAAAAAAAGAGATAACAAATAAAAAATAGCAGTATCTAATATATATACCTTGTTCACAAGCGTCCCTCCCATCCTAATATAAGTCTATCACTGATATTTAAAGTGAACAATATTACATTTGTCATATCAAAACGTGATTGATGACACTTATACGATTTTTATTAAACAGGTAGAATTAATATATAAAGAAAAATGTGACTGCCAAGAATTCAGGGAAAGCTATATATATTTGAAAGGTGGGAAATTAAATGGTTGTAAAGGTATCAAATCTTGTGAAGCGTTACAAAGAAGTACTTGCACTTGATCATCTTAACCTTGAGGTAGAAGAAGGGGAGATATTTGGACTTCTTGGGCCAAATGGTTCTGGCAAGACCACTGCTATAAACTGTATATTATCACTTTTAAAATATGACAAAGGAAGTATAGAAGTATTTGGATTACCCATGAGACCAGATGCATATAACATTAAAAAGGATATTGGAGTTGTAATGCAAGAAGTTGCAGTATTTGAAGAACTGACAGTATACGAAAATATAGATTATTTTTGTGGCTTATATATCAGTAATAAAAGTGAAAGAAGAGAGCTAGTAGAAGAGGCAATAGATTTTGTAGGTCTAAGTGAATTTAGAAAGTTTTACCCTAAAAAGCTAAGTGGAGGACTTCTTAGGAGGTTAAATATTGCATGCGGAATAGCTCACAAACCACGCCTTATAATTATGGATGAGCCTACAGTAGCTGTAGACCCTCAGAGCAGAAACAAAATACTTGAAAACATAGTGGAGCTTAATAGAAAAGGCTCTACCATAATATATACTTCTCACTATATGGAAGAGGTGGAGCATATTTGCTCAAAGATAACTATAATAGATAAGGGCAAGGTAATCGCAGCAGGGACAAAGGAAGAGCTAAAAGGCATGATTTCGGTTGGAGAAAAGATAACCGTAGAAATATTTGGAGTTACAGATGAGCAGCTCAAAAGACTAGAAAGCATTCCTACTATATCCTCTGCGGTTTATGATGGAAAGCTTCTTAGAGTGAAGTCTCATATAGGGAAAAATAATCTTGAGAAGGTGCTTCAGTTTATTAATGAAGAAAATATATCTTTTGGAAAAATATATACTGAGCTTCCAACGCTAAATGATGTTTTCCTTGAGATAACTGGAAAAGAGTTAAGGGACTAGGAGGTAGTTATGTTTAGACATATATTTATTTATAGATTAAAAATGCTTTTTAAAAATAAATCCTTAATATTTTGGACAATGATTTTCCCTATAGCTCTAGCTACTTTTTTCAGTCTTGCCTTTGGAAATCTAAATGAGCAAGGGAGGTTTCAGGCTATTGATGTAGCAGTAGTAGAGACTTTGCCTAATCCTTCATTTATGGATGTAATAAATGACTTGTCACGTGGAGAGGATAGGCTATTTAACCTGGAAATCACAGATGAAAGAAATGCGAATCAGCTTTTAGCGGATGGAGAGGTGCAGGGATATATATTAGTAGATGAAAATCCAAAGCTTATAGTAAATGAATCTGGAATGAGGCAAAGTATTCTAAAAATATTTTTAGATCAGTATATTCAGACCTCAAGTGCAATCAACAACATAGTTTCTGAAAATCCAGATTCAGTATCACAAATAAGTGCCGAAATCATGAATAGGGTGAGTTTTACAGAGGAAGAGCCTATTAGTGATGAAAAAATAGATATAGTTCTTACATTCTTTTATTCACTAATAGCCATGACAACTTTTTATGGAGGATTTTTCGGTCTTGAAACTATAGTTCATATACAGGGCAATTTGTCAGCAAATGCAGTGAGACAAAATATATCACCTGTTCATAAACTAAAGCTCTTTATGTATAGTTTTTTCGCTGCTTTACTTGTTCAGCTTATTGAGATGGGAGTATTTTTATCATATCTTGCATTTGTATTGGGGGTAGATTTTAGCTCTAATTTTAACTATATATTATTGACTGTAATCCTAGGATCAATCACAGGAGTATCCCTTGGGTCTTTTATGGGAGCACTATCAAGAGGCAATATAGATATCAAATACGGATATCTAATAGTATTCACGATGCTAGGTTCATTTCTTTCTGGAATGATGGTTGTAAATATGAAATATATAGTCACCACAAGATTTCCTTTGCTGGCATGGATTAATCCTATAAATCTTCTTGCAGATGCCTTTTACTCCCTTTATTATTTTGGGCCAACTTTGAGGTATGTTCAAAATATAATAGGGCTTCTGATTTTTAGTACAATCTTTTGCACAGGAACATATCTTGTGATAAGGAGGCAAAAATATGCCAGTATTTAAACTTTGTCTGATTATATTTAAAAGAAAAGCAAAGCAGATTGCTATATATTTTGGAGTATTTATAATGGTGTCTATATTATTTGCAAGTGCTGGGACTCCAAATGAACAGATTGGATTTAGCCAGTCAAAGACGAGGATAGCGATATTTGCACAGGAAAGCACTCCGCTTGTTGACGGACTCAAAGAAGCACTTTCGGATATTGCAGTATTTATGGATATAGAGGATTCTGATGAAGCTATACAAGATGCCCTTTATTTTAGAGAGATAAGCTACGTAATCAGAGTACCTGAAGGGTTCTCGGATTCTTTTATGGCAGGAGAAGAGCCTTTAATCACAAAAACTACCCTAGGAGATGCATCCTCAAGTATATATGTAAATATAAAAATAGAGCAGTATTTCAACCTAGCTAGACTATATCTCAATCTCATTCCCGAAATAGACCAAATCACTCTTAAAAATTTTGTTTTAGAAGATATAAGTAAAGAAACTAATGTCAGCATGGCTGGATTAGAAGTAGCTTCATCTGAAGGGGCTATGAAATTTTACTTTAACTATCTAGCATATACATTTATGTTTGTTGCAATAATGGGAGTTTCAACCATAATGCTTGTTTTTAATGATATTAAAATAAAAAGAAGAAATTCTTGTTCGCCTATATCATCAAAAGACACAGTAATACAAATATTTATGGCAGTCACAGTGTTTTCATTTTTTAGCTGGATAGTCTTAGTTTCCATGAGCCTTTACTTTGGAAGACATGAAATAAGACATGAAAACACCCTGTATTTCATATTAAATTCATTTATATTTATGCTATGTATTTCATCTCTTAGCTTTTTGATAGGAAACTTAGTAAAAGGCAGAGAAGCTATTTCTGGAGCAGCAAATATCATTACCCTAGGAGCATGCTTTATAAGCGGAGTGTTCGTACCTCAAGAGATTATGTCAGAGAAGGTATTAAACATAGCAAGCTTTTTCCCGACATACTGGTATGTCAAAGGAAATGGATTGATTTCATCTATGACAAACCTAAATATTTTTAAGATTGGACCTCTTTCAAATGCAATGCTTATACAAATAGGTTTTGCTTTAGCCTTCTTTGTCCTAGCGATGGTTATAGGAAAAAGAAACAGGCTAGCATCCGAAGAGTAACTAGAGACGAGGGGACGTATCCATCGTCCCACCAACAACATATTGTTTAGGATTTGCAAGAAATTTTCTAATTTAGTTCTATTAAGGTTTTTCAATAATAAAATATAATAATTTTTACATTCTATTTTAGATATATTAAATATAATTAAGTAGTATACCATAAGATAACTTAAATAGATATCGGAGAGAAATATTTAGAAAATTCCAATATTTATATTGACATATTTTTATGGTTATATATAATAGATAAAAAGAACAATATTTTTTCACTAATTAAATATAATAATAGGTTTAAATAAAGGGGGTTACAGGGTGAGATTTTTAGTAGAACTATCTTTAGCACACAGTTTAATTAGTAAAGATAAGAATAGAATTATTATTTCCTTATTAAAGAGCTGTTTTGAAGGATATTCTAAAGATTATTTTGACGAACTATATAATACACCACATTCAAAAGACTTTTCATTTTCTATTTTTCTTGGGATGGATGCAAAATTTCAAAGAGAACATATAGAGATTCCATCTAAAAAGATATTATTAAACTTTTCAGCCTATGAAGCATATGATGGAATGATGTTTTATAACAGTGTTTTAAATAAAATTGGGGAGTTTTTTACTTACGGGGATAATACCATAAAAATAGAGAAAATCAATATTAAGAAAGAAAGACCTATAACTTCAGACAGGGTAAGATTTAAAACTCTTTCCCCTATTGTTGCGAGGGAGCATGCAAATGATAACAAAACAACTTGGTATCATTCTTTGTCAGATGAAAAAGGCAGGGATATCTTCATTAGGAACCTTAAGTCTCAGCTCATAGAAAAGTTCGGTGATGGATGTAAGTATGATTTAGAGGATATAAGCCTTAAGTTTAAAACTAAAGAGGTAAAAGTTAAAAATTATTCTATAGAGGTTTTGGGAAACATTGGAGAAATCGAAATTATTGCAAAGCCATATATATTAGACTACATATATAAAGGGGGTGCGGGCAGCAAGAGAAATACTGGATTTGGCTTGCTAGATATATTGTAGGGGAGGGTTGAAAATAGAGACTTTAAAGATTTATATGGGAGATTGGCAACTTAATGCAGGGATTGTTGGATTCATCAATATAATGAATCATAAAAGCGAGCACAACATAAATATTAAAGAACACTATATAGAATTTTCAAAAGAACATTTAATAGGGTTTTCTGAGAAATATTTTAATTATCTCATAGACACATATAAGCCATACACTTCTTGGTATAAAATTGTTTCATATGAAGAGAGTATAAAAAAGTATGAAGATAATGACTATACAAATTTTGATGAGAAAAGTTTGGATAATTTGAATAAGTATATTAAAGATATACTAAAAAAATATATTAAATCAAATAGTTATAAGGCTGCATTTGATCTTATATCCATTGACATAAATATTTTGGATATGGAAAAACAATTATCTCCAATAAAATTAAAAAAAGGATCAGATATACAAAGTGTCTTACCTGAAATAAAAAAACAACTAGCTTTAATCAAAGATATAATAGCTTTCTTCAAAGAAAATGAGACAAAAAAATATGTACTTGGAAAAAATGTAATATATCAGTTTATTAAAAACTCGTGGAATGGAGTTTCACTTCTCAATCCTCAAACAAAGGAAAAGGACTTTTATGAAGACTATAATTCCTATTTTGTTAATCCATTAATCGAATATATAGAAACCGATAAAATAAAGTATAAATTTCAGTGTTTTTCATGTGATAGTAAGATGAAAGATATGAAAAATACTCTCAGCTTTCTAAATCATACAGGATTTGATACTGTGAGAAAAGCATCTCATGCCTGGAATTTTTCAAATGATATAGCCATATGTGAATTGTGTAAACTTATGTATTCATGTATGCCTGCTGGAATCACATATGCCTATAACAAAGGAATATTTGTTAATGAAAATTCATCTATTGAAAAACTCGTTAAAATCAATACTAATCTAAAATCTCGCATATTTTCCTATGACTCTACAGATAGAGACACCCATACTTATAGAGCCCTAATAAATTCATTTGAAAAAGAGCATGAAGAAAAACTGAAATATGAACTTGCTGATATTCAAATAATAAGATATGAACAAATATCTTCTGATGAAAATAGATATAAATTTAATATTTTGTCTAAGAATTTACTTGAAACAATAATGAAATCAAAAAAATATATCGATTATCTATCTAAAGCAAATTATAAAGAAAATGGAGAAAGAGTAAATATTTACGAAGCGACTATAGATAGACTTTTTAACAATCAAAACATGTACACACTTATACACAAATGCATTTTGTACAAGGCAAGTGCGCCAAAAGACAACTATTATAATGATTCACACATGCTCAGTCTTTTAAAAATCAATGTTGAGTATCTGAAAGGAGTGGGGTATTTGGAAAATAAGGGGTTAGATATAGTTGATAACGGGAGTAGACAAGGGTACTTTTTAAAACAAGCATACAAGGATAAAGGGTCGGTTGATAAGGTTAATGGAATATGTTATAGACTTCTTAATTCGTTAAAAACCTCAAATCAAAATGCATTTATGGATACTCTGATTAATTGCTATCTTTATGTTAAAAAGCCTGTTCCACAGATATTTATGGAAACTCTTAAAGATGAAGATGTATTTAAAACGGTTGGATATGCTTTTGTTGCGGGATTAACTGGAGAAATAAAAGAAACTCAAATAACTATTACTGAGGGGGATGAATAAATGAGTATACAAATGAAACCAAAGGGATTAGCTATTACTATTATTTTTGAAGCGGAAAGCGCAAATTATGGAGAATCTATTGGAAATGTTGCATCTCTTAAAAAAATGTCCAGAGGAAAAGGAGACCAGTATACTTATATATCAAGACAGGCATTAAGACATAATATTGTTGAGCAACTAGATGAAGCTTTAGCACCTGTTAAAGCAGAAGGAAGTGGAGAGAAAAAAGTAGTTCAGTTTGAACTAGATTCAACTATCAAAGATTATCCAGAACTCGATTTTTTTGGATATCTCAAGACAGAAAAGGGAGGGCAAGGAAGGAAAAGATCTGCTAAAGTAAGGCTCTCTAACGCTGTATCCCTGGAACCTTTTAGAGGAGATCTTGATTTTTTAACAAATAAGGGGCTTGCTGATAGAATAAATAGTAATATGAATATAGCTCAGGCAGAGATTCACAGATCTTATTATAGATATACAGTTACAGTGGACTTAGACCATATAGGAATAGATAACCCAATACCAGAAGAAATCCATGAAATAGATAAAGAAGAGAGAGCAAGAAGGGTAGAAAGACTTTTAGATACAGTATCTTTATTATATAGAGATATAAGGGGAAGAAGAGAAGATCTTAAACCGTTATTTGCAATTGGTGGAGTCTATGATATAAAAAATCCAGTTTTTAGCAATACGGTAGATTTAAAAGATGGAGCGCTACAAATAGAGCAAATACAAAGCAGTATGTATAAAGGAATCAAAGAAAACACCAAATGTGGACTTGTAATGGGCAAATTTGCAAATGAAAATGAGATAAAAGCTGAACTTAATGCAATAAATATGCCAGATTTCTTTGAAAGTCTAAAGAAAGATGTAAGGGATTACTATGAAAGGGGTTAGAGTTAAGATTTATCAAGAGGTTGCCAATTACAAAAAACCTACAAGTAGTCAATTGAAAGAAACATACCCCCTTCCACCATATTCAACAGTTATTGGGATGGTTCATAGCTTATGCGGATTTACAGAGTACCAAGACATGGATGTAAGTATACAAGGAAAATATCATTCAAAGCATAATGACCTATATACAAGATATGAATTTCAACCAGGCATGAAATATGAAGCTGGAAGACATCAACTAAAAGTAGGAGATTATGGAATAGGAAGAGGCGTTGCTACAGCAGAAATTCTTTCTGATATCGAGCTACTGATTCATATTGTTCCTAAAGATCAGAATCTTATTGAAACTATAAAATCTTCATTTGAGTATCCAAGAGAATATCCATCCCTTGGAAGAAGAGAAGATATATTAACGATACAGGAAGCTAAAGTAGTGGATATTATTGAAAAGGATATTGATGAAGATATATTTTTAGAAAAAAACTATAGTGCATATATTCCAACTGGAGACATCATAGATAAGACTATAGTATTATCAAGTTCATATCAAATATCAAGTACTGGTACTAGGTATAAATTACCTAAAAAATATAAAGTAGAAAATTATGGTTCTGGAAAAAATACAAAATCATTTAGAAAATGGGATAAAGTAGAAGTTATCTTCGGAAGCAATATAATAGCCACTGAAGACTCTAAAATATTAATAGATGAAGATGGAAAAATTGCGTTTATAGCATGATGCCAAACGAATACCAGTAGTTTATCTGCTGGTATTCGTTATATGTAGGAGGGCTCTATGAAAATTTTTTACGCAAAATCTAATAGTGAAACGATACAAGAACACACAGATAGGTTACTTTACAATTTACAAATTTTAAAAGATTTGTATCCAAATATAAACATAAACTGGGACTTACTTGAAATCTCTTGTATATATCACGATCTAGGAAAAATAAATGAAAAATTTCAAGATAAAGTAACAGAAAGAAAAAGACATAAGGATGAAGTTCCTCATGCATTTCTAAGTGTATCCCTTTTAAATACAAAAGAACTTAAAAAAAACTTTACAGCCTCTGAAATAACAGCTCTTATATCAGCAATTGCCTACCATCATGAAAGAACTTTTCCTGAGAAGGATCTTTATTCCAAAGAAATAGAAGATTTAAGAGAGCTTCTTCCTGAATTTAACTATGAAAAAATAGCATATGAAATAATTCCAAAACGACCTAGCGTTAAGTACTTTATGGAATCTAAACCATCATCAGATTCTTCGCCAGAAATATTTTATGAATATCTTATGATAAAAGGGCTTCTAAACAGACTTGATTATGCAGCTAGCGCATATGAGCCTGTAGAGATTAAAAATGATTTTTTAGAAGACCTTTTAAATAATACACTTAAAAGCTTTAAAAAAACAAATCCATCAGCTGATTGGAATCCACTTCAAAAATATATGATTGAAAATAGGGATAGTAATTTGGCTGTAGTTGCTCAAACGGGTATGGGGAAAACAGAAGCGGGACTTCTTTGGATAGGAAACAATAAAGGGTTTTTTACACTTCCTCTAAAAACTGCAATCAATGCTATTTATAAAAGGGTAGTAAAAGATATCAAAGAAGACATAGATGATAAAATAGGGCTTCTTCACTCAGAGACATATAATGAATATCTTGAAGTAGAGAGGACTAATAACATTACATCTGATATAGACAGATATTACACAAAGACTAAACAACTTTCAATGCCTCTTACTATATGTACATTAGATCAAATATTTGATTTCGTATATAGGTATAAAGGATTTGAACTTAAACCAGTAACCTTGTCTTACTCAAAAGTCATAATAGATGAAATTCAAATGTACTCCCCAAATCTTTTGGCATATATAGTATATGGACTTGAATATATTACAAAGCTAGGTGGGAAATTTGCAATAGTTACAGCTACTATGCCGCCTTTTCTTATAGATGTGTTAAATAAAAGAGGGCTTGAATTTAAAAGCCCAAATCCGTTTGTAGATTCACGAATAAGGCATAGCATAAAGGTAATGGAAGAAAAAATAAACTCTGAATTTATTAAGTCAAAGTTCCAAGATAATAAAGTTTTAGTGATTTGTAATACTATAAAAGAAGCACAACGTATCTATAATGAATTAGAGGAAAGCGGATTAGAGCCTAAATTATTTCATAGTGGGTTTATAAAAAGAGATAGAAAAAATAAAGAAAAAGAAATATTAGAAATGGGCAAGCTAGATAATGCAGAAACTGGTATTTGGGTATGTACGCAAGTAGTAGAAGCCTCCTTAGATATTGATTTCGATATATTAATTACAGAACTATCTGATTTAAATGGTTTATTTCAACGAATGGGAAGATGCTTCAGAAATAGAGAGTTTAATAAGGATGGTTATAATTGTTTTGTATTTAATGGAGGAGAAAAAAGATGCTCTGGAGTCGGATACTTTATAGATGAGGACATTTTTAATATTTCAAAAAAAGCATTAAATAGCGTAGATGGATATATTGATGAACAGAAAAAGATAGATTTAATTGAGAAAGTATATGCTTTTCATGAAATTAAAGATACAAAATACTATAATGATTTAATTCAAACAATTGAATATTTAGATAAAACTTATGATTTTGAAATGGATAAGAAAGAAGCTATGAAAAAATTTAGGGATATCAATAATCTCACAATAATTCCTACAAACGTATTTAAAGAAAATCATGAAGAAATAAATGAGTTAATAAAAAATTTAAAAGAAAAAATATCTCCTGATATGAAAGAGTCTGAGATTAAAAAATTAAAAAGGCAAAAGACAGAAGCTAAAAATAAATTATTTGAATTTAGTGTTGCAGTCCAAGCCTATTTATTTAAAGGTTATAAAATTGAGTGGGAGATGCTAGAAATAAATTCATATGAATCTATACGAATAGCAGACATTCCTTATGACAGTAATAAAGGATTACAAACCCAAGACATAAAAAAGGTTAAAGAAGAGGCTGGAGAAGTAGGAGATAGGATGTTTTAAGGGGGGATATTATGACAAATCCAACAGGAGTTATGATTTACTACTATTTTGTTTGTAAAAGAAAACTGTGGTTTTTTTGCAAGGATATTAAGCTAGAAGATAATAGTGAAGATGTTGGTATTGGGAAGTTAATAGATGAAACTTCCTATCAAAGAGAAAAAAAGCACATAAATATAGACAACATTATAAATATTGATTTCATTAAAGACTGGGAAGTGCTACATGATATAAAAAAATCTCGCTCGATAGAAGAAGCAAGTATATGGCAACTCAAATATTATATATATTACCTAAGGAAAAAAGGTGTAAATATAGAAAAAGGAATACTTGATTATCCGAAACTCAAAAGGAGAATAGATGTATTTTTAGATGATATAGATAATGAAGCTATAGAAAAAATTATTAAAGAGATAGATGAAATTAGCAATCTATCAAGACCATTAGAACGTGAAACTAAAAAAATATGCAAAAAATGTGCCTATTATGAGCTGTGCTTTGTTTAACTATGGGGGTGAATGTTTTGGGGGAAACATTTTATATATTCAAAAGTGGAGAACTAAAGCGTAAAGATGATAATATAATTTTGAAATCATTAGAAGGAGAAACGAAGAACTTAAAAGTAGAAATGATGGATGAGCTATATTTGTTTGGGGAAGTATCTTTAAATACAAAGGTTTTGAATTATTTATCTCAAAATAACGTGACTATGCATATATTCAATTATTATGGATTTTATTCTGGAACATATTGTCCAAGAGATAGAAATGTTAGCGGATTTATGCTGATAAATCAAGTCAAGGCATATGATAATCCAAATAAAAGGATTGATATAGCTAGAGAGATTGTAAATACTGCGTACTTCAATATTTATAGAAATTTAAGATATTATAACTCAAGAGGAATAGAGTTAAGTGAGCAAATGGCTTCAATTCAAAGAATAGCGAGAAATCTTGAATTTGCGGAAAATGTACAGGAACTTATGGGTATAGAAGGAAGTATCAGAAGAACTTATTATACTGCATGGAATGATATAGTGAGGCAAGAAATAAACTTTCAAAAAAGAACCAGAAGGCCTCCAGACAATATGATTAACACGCTAATATCTTTTATAAATTCTTTGGTTTATACAACTACACTATCAGAAATATATAAAACACAGCTAAATCCTACTATTAGCTACCTACATGAACCAGGGACTAAGCGATTTTCTTTATGCTTAGATATTGCAGAGGTATTTAAACCATTAATTGCAGATAGAATGATTTTTTCTATTCTTAACAAAAATATAATTACAGAAAAAGATTTTGAAAAAGAATCTGAGGGCCTTTATCTAAAAGAAGAAGGAAAGAAAAAAATACTTAGAGAGTATGATGCTAGATTATCCAAAACAATAATGCATAGAGATCTGGGAAGAGAAGTTTCCTATAGATATCTAATAAGGCTTGAGTGCTATAAATTGATTAAAGATTTGATAGGGGAGCAAGATTATCAAGGATTTAAAATTTGGTGGTGATGAATATGTATGTGGTTTTGATCTATGATATAACAATGGATGTCCATGGACCAAAAGTTCATAGGAATGTATTTAAAATCTGCAAGAGATATCTTACTCATATTCAAAAGTCAGTATTTGAAGGTAATCTAACTCAACTGAAATTGATGCAGTTAAAAGCAGACTTAGATAAATATATCAGAAAAGATGTAGATTCTGTTATAATATTTAAAAGTAGAGAAGAACGTTGGCTAGATAAAGAGTTTTGGGCACTTGAAGATGATAAAACCGACAGATTTTTTTGATTGTCGATATATGATAGTGCAAAAAGACCTAGGCATCGACAATCATAGAAGAATGAATAGTTTGGAGCTAATCTAATGAATTTTTATTAATAAAATTGTTGTAAAAAAGTGATGTATTTTTTAGATAGACAGAACAACCCTCTAGAAGCTAGTGAAATCAAGGATTTGAAATGCGAGGCCCCTTAATAGAACCAGAATGGAATGTAAATACCATCATTGGTGACACTGTTCTTCACATTGATAACCCTTAATAGAACCAGAATGGAATGTAAATTTTGCATCCAGGTCAATGTCACTGTACATGGATTGACCCTTAATAGAACCAGAATGGAATGTAAATGATACCCCAGCATTACCATATACCCTAGCATTACCACCCCTTAATAGAACCAGAATGGAATGTAAATCTTCTTCTATTTCTTCTCTTAGTACGCTCGCCATTTCCCTTAATAGAACCAGAATGGAATGTAAATACTTGTATCTTCTGTACCACTTGGAACGGATACGGCCCTTAATAGAACCAGAATGGAATGTAAATGTATCAGAAAAAATAATGAAATCGTAATGAATTTTCCCCCTTAATAGAACCAGAATGGAATGTAAATTAAAAAGCTGGACCTTAGTCAAGCTAGTAGGATAACGCCCTTAATAGAACCAGAATGGAATGTAAATGTTATTCCAGCTTTTGCTATAAAAAGACCGAAATCGCCCTTAATAGAACCAGAATGGAATGTAAATAAATTATGCCCATTTTGCAACGGGGGGGGCAATAAGCCCTTAATAGAACCAGAATGGAATGTAAATAGTTACAACGTTTCCTGGTCTTGTTCTTCCTTGCTCCCCCTTAATAGAACCAGAATGGAATGTAAATTCATTAAATACCTCCCGTTATATTTGGAATAATATTACCCTTAATAGAACCAGAATGGAATGTAAATGTAATTGAAACATTTACAATAGAGGAGGTTGAATAACCCTTAATAGAACCAGAATGGAATGTAAATATTAGGTCGCATAGTTGCTAAGCTAACAGCGGCAGGACCCTTAATAGAACCAGAATGGAATGTAAATTTTATTAATGAATGGGTTTGGGTCTTTATAATAAACCCTTAATAGAACCAGAATGGAATGTAAATTTGCTAGGTTTTAGAGTAAATAATGATGTATCAGAATCCCTTAATAGAACCAGAATGGAATGTAAATTAGGATTTACAACTATATGCTCTAGTATTTCAGAGTAACCCTTAATAGAACCAGAATGGAATGTAAATAAAACAGGGTAATTGAGATTGAATGTACTCATAAGCCCCTTAATAGAACCAGAATGGAATGTAAATCCCATTAATTTTATCTTTCGGCACATAGCGACCACCTCCCTTAATAGAACCAGAATGGAATGTAAATTTCATCATTAAAAATAAAACCATATTTTCAAGTTCTCCCTTAATAGAACCAGAATGGAATGTAAATTCTACTTACCTCCCATTAGTTTTATCTTCCTGCACACCCTTAATAGAACCAGAATGGAATGTAAATTTTGTTAATAAATGGGTTAGGGTCTTCATAATAAACTCCCTTAATAGAACCAGAATGGAATGTAAATACCTTTAATGCCCACATTCCCATTTCGAATATTGCTCCCTTAATAGAACCAGAATGGAATGTAAATAAGATACAAAGATTGAAGAGTTAGAAAAACGCATGAGCCCTTAATAGAACCAGAATGGAATGTAAATCTTCTTTTGACGTTGTTTTTCTAGCAGCTTCCTTGTACCCTTAATAGAACCAGAATGGAATGTAAATGATTTAGTAATTGTAATGTTAGCATGTAAATTAACCTCCCTTAATAGAACCAGAATGGAATGTAAATACATTAATGTCGGGAAGATAAGAAATGAATAGACATACCCTTAATAGAACCAGAATGGAATGTAAATAAGTAACGACACACTCCATGCAATAACCTGTATAAACCCTTAATAGAACCAGAATGGAATGTAAATTACTAAAAGAAGAAGTTGAGGAGTGCGAGGACGAGTCCCTTAATAGAACCAGAATGGAATGTAAATAGCGTTCCGGTGTGCCTATCAATCCTGTGTCTTTATCCCTTAATAGAACCAGAATGGAATGTAAATTAGTTTGAGAAAGCGAGGTAAAGTAATGAATGTCTATCCCTTAATAGAACCAGAATGGAATGTAAATCAGGAAGGAATGTAACGGTAAACTCGGCAATTCCTGCCCCTTAATAGAACCAGAATGGAATGTAAATTTAATAATTTAACTTCTAATTCGTTTATTACAATAGCCCTTAATAGAACCAGAATGGAATGTAAATAGCTACAAGATAGGAAAATCAAGAAGATTTGATAAGGCCCTTAATAGAACCAGAATGGAATGTAAATGTTTTAATTCTTCATATTCTCTTTGCACTTCTTTTGCCCTTAATAGAACCAGAATGGAATGTAAATCTCGAGGGAGTTCTAACTATTTAAATCGTAAATTAACCCCTTAATAGAACCAGAATGGAATGTAAATTTCTTTGATATTTCATTATTCCACCTCTTTCGCATTCCCCTTAATAGAACCAGAATGGAATGTAAATCTATTCAATGGCAGCACTCTTTTTATGTTCGATAACCCTTAATAGAACCAGAATGGAATGTAAATACTTCACAAAATATATTTGTAAAATTCTTGTTTGCCCTTAATAGAACCAGAATGGAATGTAAATACTTCTACCTTATGAAGCCATCACAAAAGAGCAGTATCCCTTAATAGAACCAGAATGGAATGTAAATATGGAGCGATATGCTGGTAAAGAAGCTGAAATAATAGCCCTTAATAGAACCAGAATGGAATGTAAATTAACCTACCCCCTACCTATAGAAATCATTGTTCCTCCCTTAATAGAACCAGAATGGAATGTAAATTAAAACATTATTATAACCTTCGTACTGAGAAGGTACCCTTAATAGAACCAGAATGGAATGTAAATACTGAAATAACAAAGCAACAAGAGCAGGATTTTATAACCCTTAATAGAACCAGAATGGAATGTAAATGTAACTGAGAAATTGCCAGAGAAATACTGCAAAGATCCCTTAATAGAACCAGAATGGAATGTAAATCCTACAGACAATCATGAAATTGACAGAATAGACAATGCCCTTAATAGAACCAGAATGGAATGTAAATGAAAGGGGAAGGAGCTACTAAGGCGTATAATCCTTGGCCCTTAATAGAACCAGAATGGAATGTAAATAAGTAACGACACACTCCATGCAATAACCTGTATAAATCCCTTAATAGAACCAGAATGGAATGTAAATTCACAAAAACGTTTTGGAGCTTATAAAAAACCATGAGCCCTTAATAGAACCAGAATGGAATGTAAATCTTGAAGCGTTTCATATACTATTCTGTCAGCAGTTTCCCTTAATAGAACCAGAATGGAATGTAAATTTTTAGATATATTAGAATAATATCTAACTGCGTTCTCCCTTAATAGAACCAGAATGGAATGTAAATTTAAATATCTTTTTTAAGCCTATGCCTGTACCCCGACCCTTAATAGAACCAGAATGGAATGTAAATTTAAAACAAGCTACTATAGACAGAAAAGGGAGTTCACCCTTAATAGAACCAGAATGGAATGTAAATATGGTTATTGAATACGGAAAAAGGCATGGTTTTGCTACCCTTAATAGAACCAGAATGGAATGTAAATAAATTCACTTTGGTGAATATGCTTATATAAACAAAATTCCCTTAATAGAACCAGAATGGAATGTAAATCTTTTTATAGTTTTCATTAACTTAATTACATTATATCCCCTTAATAGAACCAGAATGGAATGTAAATAGTCAAGGATATGGAGTATCATCTAAGAAGCATACCGCCCTTAATAGAACCAGAATGGAATGTAAATGTATTTGCTCTATCTGTATATATAGGGTGGGACACACCCTTAATAGAACCAGAATGGAATGTAAATTTTTTCAAAACCTCCAATATCGTTATTTAGTAAGCCCTTAATAGAACCAGAATGGAATGTAAATTTAAGAAAGTCTGAAAAAAATCCAACTATAGAATTTCCCTTAATAGAACCAGAATGGAATGTAAATTTTGAACTGCATTTTCTTTAGCTTGAACATTTTTACCCTTAATAGAACCAGAATGGAATGTAAATTTGAATAGTGGCTACACTCTTTTTAAAATAAAGCACTCCCTTAATAGAACCAGAATGGAATGTAAATTTTTTTTAGTACCTAGTTTTTCAATTAGACTTACAATCCCTTAATAGAACCAGAATGGAATGTAAATATGCTTTTTTGCCGTTCTTATCCTTAGTTTCCAACAACCCTTAATAGAACCAGAATGGAATGTAAATAGTGTAGTTTGATATTTCAGTTAAGAAGTTAACGCACCCTTAATAGAACCAGAATGGAATGTAAATATATATAAAGGAAGGAAAAAAATAAAACTACTAAGATCCCTTAATAGAACCAGAATGGAATGTAAATATCTCAGAAGAATATATTAAAAATAATCCTAACTTACCCTTAATAGAACCAGAATGGAATGTAAATTTTATACATTACACGCAGAAATTTAAAAAAATTTGCCCCTTAATAGAACCAGAATGGAATGTAAATTCTTCAAGTCTTGGATTTGAGAAATATGTTCCTTCCCCTTAATAGAACCAGAATGGAATGTAAATTCTTTTATCAGTTTGATTAAAATATGGAAGTTTAGACCCTTAATAGAACCAGAATGGAATGTAAATTTTCTTTTCTATTGTCAAAATACTCTAAAAAAGAATCCCTTAATAGAACCAGAATGGAATGTAAATAGCTTTAAATACTCATTTTCAATCTCTTTAATAGAACCCTTAATAGAACCAGAATGGAATGTAAATCTATCCCAAGTATCCCAGTGGTGCCCCTCTGAGCATGCCCTTAATAGAACCAGAATGGAATGTAAATTAGGAAAACCGTTTCCATCTGCTATTTCTTTTAGAAACCCTTAATAGAACCAGAATGGAATGTAAATAGCTTATTACTAAGGTCTACCATAGCCTGATAAACTCCCTTAATAGAACCAGAATGGAATGTAAATATGCCTAGAATGTCACAACACAAAAACATTTAGCAACCCTTAATAGAACCAGAATGGAATGTAAATACAACCGAATAAGGAGGTGAAGTATGGGAAAAGTAAGCCCTTAATAGAACCAGAATGGAATGTAAATAGTCATACCCATGACATCAATATACCAAATCATACTCCCTTAATAGAACCAGAATGGAATGTAAATGAGGATAAGTTAGAAGAAAAAGTAAGAGAAGATCACCCTTAATAGAACCAGAATGGAATGTAAATGAGGATGAAATAATAATTCAAGCACAGGGAACTCAAGCCCTTAATAGAACCAGAATGGAATGTAAATGAGGTATTTGAGGAATTTTGTAAGTATGCTGGGAAAACCCTTAATAGAACCAGAATGGAATGTAAATACAAATGTAGTGACTAGACTTTATTGCTTAGGATATGCCCTTAATAGAACCAGAATGGAATGTAAATTAGAAGAAGTGGAGAGAGAAAAGGAAATTCTAATAAACCCTTAATAGAACCAGAATGGAATGTAAATTAATTAATTTTAGGAGGTAATGTTATGAGCTTTGAAGCCCTTAATAGAACCAGAATGGAATGTAAATAATAATAAAGAAGATTGGGTAAACACAACAGCAAACCCTTAATAGAACCAGAATGGAATGTAAATCTGATCATTATCTAGGTTAAGAGTCTGGATTAAAACCCCTTAATAGAACCAGAATGGAATGTAAATTTTCTATTCTTTGTTGTAAGGATGCTGGATGATGGGACCCTTAATAGAACCAGAATGGAATGTAAATTGGGTTGAATGTAAGGGTGATTTGCTTGAACAGTCCCCCTTAATAGAACCAGAATGGAATGTAAATCCATGTTCCATAACGAATCTTCTCAGCTCTCGCATACCCTTAATAGAACCAGAATGGAATGTAAATTTTTCAAAATATATTACATTCCGACACTTATTCATTTCCCTTAATAGAACCAGAATGGAATGTAAATCCTGCCGAGGGCAGAAGTCCGACCATCAAAATGCAGACCCTTAATAGAACCAGAATGGAATGTAAATATCAATCTCCTTGTTGGTATGAGAATGGTCCTTATCTCCCTTAATAGAACCAGAATGGAATGTAAATTAATGATATAATCACCTTATCAGAGTAGTGATAACGCCCTTAATAGAACCAGAATGGAATGTAAATTATTTTACTTCTAAGGCGTTTATATTGTCAAAGCCCCCTTAATAGAACCAGAATGGAATGTAAATTTTTAAGTTATTGTAAAGGGTATAACGTCATGTCATACCCTTAATAGAACCAGAATGGAATGTAAATATGCAATTAAAAACGGGTACTACAATTAAAAAAAATACCCTTAATAGAACCAGAATGGAATGTAAATTCGCTAATATAATAGATAGTTAAGTCGTATATACTACCCTTAATAGAACCAGAATGGAATGTAAATAAAACTACCTCACAACTACACACACACAAAACAAATACCCTTAATAGAACCAGAATGGAATGTAAATCAAGGATATTATCAAGTAAAAAATAATAGGATTTACCCCTTAATAGAACCAGAATGGAATGTAAATTAACTAATACAGTCTATCATATTATCAATTATCCATTCCCTTAATAGAACCAGAATGGAATGTAAATAAAACTACCTCACAACTACACACACACAAAACAAATCCCTTAATAGAACCAGAATGGAATGTAAATACATGAGCGAGTACCGCTTCTCTTAAAATCACCTTAACCCTTAATAGAACCAGAATGGAATGTAAATCTTGTAATATCTATAGCCGAAGCTTTTACAAATGGTGCCCTTAATAGAACCAGAATGGAATGTAAATTTTTAAAGTTTGTTTTCAATTATTTCAAACAATTCTTCCCTTAATAGAACCAGAATGGAATGTAAATTATAATCCATATATTTGTTTTTATCTACTGATATACCCTTAATAGAACCAGAATGGAATGTAAATCTGTTTTTATTAAACATTATAGTTATTTCTTCTTGACCCTTAATAGAACCAGAATGGAATGTAAATATTGCAGTTTGTAAAGATTTGCCCTTTATGAGCGTTCCCTTAATAGAACCAGAATGGAATGTAAATTTTTTTAAGACCTCCATAAATTTTATTTTTTTTAACCCTTAATAGAACCAGAATGGAATGTAAATTGTGTTTTTAATTCATTATCTAAAAATTGTAAAATATCCCTTAATAGAACCAGAATGGAATGTAAATTTTTTTAATTTAGTTACTATAATACCCGTTTTCAATCCCTTAATAGAACCAGAATGGAATGTAAATGTAATCAAGGATCAAAAAACTACCTCACAACTAACACCCCTTAATAGAACCAGAATGGAATGTAAATGTGAAACACGGTCCAACCATCAGGAAACTACACACACCCCTTAATAGAACCAGAATGGAATGTAAATAAATATCCTCATATCTGGCGTCTATATCAGTTAGATACCCTTAATAGAACCAGAATGGAATGTAAATGTGGATCAAACTTTATTTTATTATTTTTAGGTTTACCCTTAATAGAACCAGAATGGAATGTAAATAAATTAGTTAGTGCTATTTTATTATTTGACATTTGCCCTTAATAGAACCAGAATGGAATGTAAATATAAACTAAAATATAAAAAATTAAAAGGAGATTAAAACCCTTAATAGAACCAGAATGGAATGTAAATCAAATAAGGAGTTGATAAAATGAAACAATTAAAAATACCCTTAATAGAACCAGAATGGAATGTAAATATCTGAATCCATATAAGGCTATGCATCAAAACTGTTCCCTTAATAGAACCAGAATGGAATGTAAATTTGTTTTGTATCTGAATTAAAACATCTGATACCCTCCCTTAATAGAACCAGAATGGAATGTAAATTATATCAATGTTATCATCTTGTTTTACGCAAGCCCACCCTTAATAGAACCAGAATGGAATGTAAATCATATTGCAATTTTAAAGGCTTATAAACCTCGTCTACCCTTAATAGAACCAGAATGGAATGTAAATTTATTTGTAACGGGTTTAGTTTGAGTTGCTACAATTCCCCTTAATAGAACCAGAATGGAATGTAAATCCCTCTGCATCTGTTACATTTAATGTAGCTGATAAGCCCCTTAATAGAACCAGAATGGAATGTAAATTTTCTTGTAAAGAGGTACTAGCTTAGTTGCTATAGGCCCTTAATAGAACCAGAATGGAATGTAAATTGGAGTTTGCCATGAATCTGATACCAGTTGCGCAAGACCCTTAATAGAACCAGAATGGAATGTAAATACTTAGAAAAAACATAAGCTTGTTATACTCCAGCTCACCCTTAATAGAACCAGAATGGAATGTAAATGCAATTGAAAAAAACCTAAAATCAGAAATAACGATACCCTTAATAGAACCAGAATGGAATGTAAATTTTGCAATCTTCTTTGCTAAATCCTGTCCGATTTTATCCCTTAATAGAACCAGAATGGAATGTAAATATAAAGTATTCCCGGCTCTGCTACTCTCCAGTTATTACCCTTAATAGAACCAGAATGGAATGTAAATTTGTATAAACTCCAAATAAAGTCTTTTTTAGTAAGCCCCCTTAATAGAACCAGAATGGAATACAAATAGCCATTCTAAACCATTCCCTTTAAAGGGACTATTTACTTTTAATAGAACAAAAATGAAATATAAAAAATAATTTTATGTTTCCAAAAGGACAAAGAAGATATAATTTAAGACAACTAGTCAAAAGAAGCATGAGGGTAATTTTGAAGACCCCTCATGCTTAGAGTTCAGTAAAACTAAATTGGACATATCAATATCTATAAAGTAGTAGGTGAGTAAAAAAATCTAAAAGATTTTGGAAACTCTCAAGAGCTCGTGTTTTTTATAGACTCTTTGCAAAGTCTTCCAAAACAGAAAGCTGAGCAGCTAACTCCTCCATAGTAGCAGCTATTTCTTGGATAGAAGCAGAGGTTTCCTCACTTACAGAACTTATTTCATGTATGGATGAAACCATAGAATTAATAGAGTTTGTAATATCTTGAATTTGTACTTTTACATTTTTTGCAGAACTACTTGTTTGATCTGAAAGCCTTCTTATCTCATCAGCCACAACAGAAAAGCCTCTACCAGCCTCACCAGCTCTAGCAGCTTCAATAGCCGCATTTAATCCAAGCATATTTGTTTGGTTAGAAACACTGCTTATCATTTGTGTTATTTCGTCAGTTTTTTTCAATTTTTCCTTTGTATCATTAGAAGAACTAGAAAGTCCTTCGCTTTCTTTTGCAAGCTTTTGTGAACCATCAGAAATATCTTGCATTGATGAGGTTACTTGCTCAAATGCAGAAGAAAATTCTGTAATAATTTCTTGGAATTTAGATTGATTTTCTATGCTAAATACTACTGCGATTCCTCCAACAACATCACCATACTCATCAAAAACAGGGCTAGCTACTGCTTTAGCGGCAATACCCCAAATATCCTTTGGAATCTCATAAGAAATTTTTTCTTTATTTTTCATTGCAGTATGTATAGCACTTCCAGGTTTTACTTCAGACCCTACTTTTATTCCTAAATCCAAAGTTTCTCCAGGGGAGTAAGCAAGATATTTTTCCTTGTCAGTTACCCCAACTATTGCATCAGTTTGGTATATATTTTTTAAAAAGTGAGCACAGTTTACCAGTGTTTCAAGCAATTCAATTCCATTCAAATTATTCATTTTACAGTCTCCTTAATATAATTTTGTATGAATATGATAGCCCAAGGCTGGGACGAACGAAACGTCCCCTCGTCCCGCTCTCGTCACATCGTCACTCTTGTAGTTGGGTTATGTGGATTGCGTTTTTAGGGATGTAGATATCGAGCAAATTATTTATTTCGGGTTTGAGGTTGATGAATTTATGTTTATCAAGTATTACCGAAATAGGTAGTGGACAGCTAAGGGTAATTTTATAATTAAGGCCATAGGGTGATATGGCAACTATTTTTCCAGTAAAATTATTAGAGATGCCTTTGCCAAGCATTACATCTTCAGGTCTTATGTAACATTTTACCTCAGAATTCGTAATAGAAGAACTATTTTGTGGCAAATCTAAAAAAAGTCCGTATTCAAGGCTTACTCTCGTGTCTTCAATCATATAGCCTGATAGTTTTATATCGGCGCCTACAAGCTCAGCTACTTCATCGTTTGCCGGTTTATAAAATACATCTTCAACAGTGCCTCTTTGGACAATCTTTCCACCATACATCACTGCAACTTTATCTGCCATAAAAGGTATTTCTGAAAAATCATGGGTTATAAATACAGTTGTAATATTAGCTTCTTTAATTATCTGGGATAGCTCTGAAAGAAGTTGAGATTTTGTGGGGGAATCAAGTGCAGAAAAGGGTTCATCTAAGAAAAGAATCTTAGGCTCTAGTATCATAGCTCTTGCTATGCTTACTCTTTGAGCTTCTCCTCCTGAGAGATTCCTGGGATGCCTATCCTTAAGATGTGATATGGATAGCCTATCCATCCAGTATCTTATTTTTTCAGATCTATCTTTTTTTATTCCTCTTAATTTTAATCCATAGCCAATATTATCTTCAACTGACATGTTAAGTAGTAGAGGTTCTTGAAATACTGCTGCTATGTTTCTTCTTTTTTCTATTAATGACTTTCTATCCTCAGAAAAATAAGCTCTTAGCTCTCCTTGAGTGGGGTTCTCTAAAAAAGATAAGATTTTTAGGAGACTGCTTTTTCCGCTTCCGTTTGGTCCTATTAAAGCCAGTCTCTCATGTTCATATATTTCAAGGCTTTTTATATCAAGGATATCTTTATTTGATACTTTCCATTTTAGATTTTTAGCATATAATATAGGTCTCATTCTCTTTTCTCCTGCTGAACTAATGTAAGTAAAAGGGTTACAATGTATGCAATAGTCATAAGTATTATGGTTAAGGCCATGGCTGTTCCAAAATTTCCTTTTGCAACTTCAAGAACAGTTGCAGTTGTAAGCATCCTTGTAGAGCCTTTGATATTTCCGCCAACCATCATTGATGCCCCAACCTCTGAGATTACTGCGCCAAAGCCTGCGATTATTGCCGCTATGATTGGAAGCTTTGTTTCTTTGATGATGGCTAAAGTATACTGAAATTTTGTAGCTCCAAGGGAAAGTATCTGAATGTGAATCTTAGGGCTGAGCTGTTGTATTCCAGCAACTGTAAACCCTGCTATCATAGGAAATGCTATTACAAATTGAGCTATAATAAGGGCTGATGGTGTATAGATAAGCTGGAGACTTCCGAGTGGACCGCTTCTCCATAGAAATATACTCACCCAAAGCCCTATAGCAACAGGTGGAAAAGCCATCCCAGTATTTATGAGACTGATTAGAAATTTTCTCCCTGGGAAATTTTTAAGAGCTAGAGCCATTCCACAGGGAATGCCAAAAAGCATAGCCAGAGATGTAGAAATGATGGCTATCCTTAGGCTAGTCCATGTTATAAACATCACATCTTTGTCAAAACTAACTATCAGCTTTATTGCTTCTCTGACTCCTTCAAAGATTAGTCTCAATTTTAATACCGCCTTTTAATTTAATATTTTCTAGATTTTATATATGAATAAGCTCTTATCTTTTTTTAGATAAGAGCTTTAAGTTTTTAGTAATCTAATCCATATTCCTTTGGATCTTTTCCGCCGTCTGGGAAAAATAATGGAGAGCCATATTCTTCGACTCCAAATTCTCCAATCAGAGCTTGTCCTCTTTCAGAAAGCATGAATTCAACAAATGCTCTAGCTCCATCTTCATTTATAAGGTCGGATTTTTCAGGGTTTACCTGCATTACATGATAGATATTTAGAAGATCAGCCTCTCCTTCAATTAGTATTTCTAGGGAAAGGTTATCCAGTAGAGCTAGGTAGGTAGCTCTATCTGTAAGTGTGTAGCCTGATTTTTCTGAAGCGACTTTTAAGGTCTGCCCCATAGAGCTTCCTGTTTCTTGATACCAAGAACCTGAAGGCTCTATTTCTGCTTTTTTCCAGATAGAAAGCTCTTTTTTGTGAGTTCCTGAATCATCTCCTCGAGAGATAAATATAGACTCTGTATTTGCTATTTGAGCAAAGCCATCTGATGAACTAGAGCCATCTATACTTGCTGGATCTTCTGCGGGGCCTACTATTATAAAATCATTGTGCATTACTAGATTATAGTTAATAATATCCCCACTATCAAGAAGCTCTCTTTCTGATGATGGTGCATGGGTAAGAAGCACATCTGCATCTCCATTTTTTCCCATCTCAAGGGCTTGACCAGTTCCTACAGCTATAGTTTTTATAGTATAACCACTTTCCTCTTCAAATGCGGGGATTAGTATATCAAGAAGGCCACTATCTTGAGTGCTTGTAGTTGTAGCCAAAATAACATCCTTAGAGCCTTCTACCACATCATCACTTATTACTTCAAGAGGTGATTCCTCAGGCATTTCTTGAGTAGAGCAACCACCAATGATGAGTAATGAAGAGATTAAAAAAATACCTAAGATAAGCTTTTTCATAAAATATTTCCTCCTTATAATATAATAGATATTTAGCCACATTATCATTTTATGCTTTTTTAAATCTAGCAAAATATAATGTAGAGTATTTATAATCATAATATTCTATATATTTTGAATTACTCCTTTATAAAAATGTATTTTAAAGGGTATAATTATTTAGATGATGGATTAAAAGCTGTTCAGTTCTAAATTATAGATAAAATTAAAGTGACAGGAGGAAAAGTTGTGAACATACTTTTTATAATTTTTAGCATAGCTATAGGGGGGCTACTGAGCATACAGGGAAATATAAACAATCAAGTCAGCAGATTATTTACATTATCGGGAATGGTGATTGGAATATCAATAGTTCAGGCCATAGGTATAATTATGGTTTCCAAAGGGGAAGCTCTAAAATACTTAGGGGTACTTGGAGGACCTAAAATGTGGATTTCAGGATTTATGGGAGTAATAATACTCCTAGGACTTACAAAATCCATATCTTTCCTTGGGTCTGTAATGGCATTTTCTTCTGTTATTGTTGGTCAGGTGATATTTTCTGCTATCATAGATACTTTTGGGCTACTAGGACAGCCCAAGCAACCACTTAGCATGTACAGGTCAATTAGTATAGGACTTATGCTAGTTGCTGTTGTACTTTTAATTCTTGATAATGGGAAGTCATAAAAATTGAAAATAGATTTCCATATTTAAAAATTGGACATCAATTCCATAAACTAATTTTCTATATTTATCTAAAAAAGCTCTATATTTCAGAAGAAAACTGAAATATAGAGCTTTTAATATCTAAAATTAAGAAATATTTGAGTAAGGATATGCTAAGTTGTCCATTCTCCGTTTGCGATACCTATAAGGTAAAAATCGCCGTTATATTCTTCAAATATAAGGTAAAGACTTCTCCAGTCCATTCCGCTATACTGAGCAGTACCTTCCACATAAAGTTCTACAAATACTGCATTTTGGTAAAATGTTGGAATATTGTTTATAAGGTTTCCTCTAGAAATAACGTTATTATAAACAACTTCATCAGGAGATGTGAAATCCCTGTAATTTACATATCTATCAAAATAATCCTGTGGAGTTTCGTCGATGTCAAAGCCACTTCCATCTTGTATTCCCCAAAAGTATATATTATTATCCTGAAGCAGATTAGGAATCTGGGCAGCTGTAAATACTTGGTGATTATTTTCTATATAGTAGTATGGAGAAAATCTAATTCCTTTAATTGGATGAGCATAGCTTGCGAGGGAAGCCATATCTTCATCTTTTAGAATTTGAGCTATATCAAGAGCTTCAGATGAGAGGATAGCACCTTGTAAGAATTGAGGGTTTATAGATTTAGCCATAAATACTGAAAACTCAGCTCTAGTGACAGAGTTATTTGGCTTAAAGGTGCCATCTGGATAGCCAGAAGCTATATAATTATCTACAAGGGCCATGATGCTTGAAAATGCCCAATGATTTTGATTTATATCACTAAAGGGACTGCCTGTACTGCTTTGAACCATATTGTATGCAGATGAAATTACAGAAGAAACTTCAGCCCTAGTCATAGGGTTATTCGGTTTAAACGTACCATCTGGGTAGCCGCTCATTATACCATCAGAGACTACTGCACCAATAAAGCCACTTGCCCAGTGAGAAGCAGGAACATCTGGAAAATTAGAAGACTCTGGGCTGAGGTTAAGCTGATTTGCAAGAAGGACACTTACCTGAGCTCTCGTAAGGAGCTGATTAGGTTTAAAAGTCCCATCAGGAAAACCACTTATTATCCCTTCAGAAGAGAGATAGTCTATATAATTTTCTGCCCAATGGGAAGTTACATCTGGAAAATTAGAGTTTCCAAATGAAATAGATGTAGTAATTGCAAAAATAGTTAAAAATACCATAAACCTTATTTTTGTATTTTTCATGATCCACCTCCTGTTATTTCTATACCCCAAAATATATAAATAAAATATAAAAAGACTTAAGTTAAATGAGGATATCATCTAACTCGAGTCTTTTAAAATAGAATAATTTAAAAGAACTATTTGAAATAAACTATTTTATGGAGAGAATTTTTCCATTACGCAGTATGTAATGTCATCTGCTTGTACAGTTCCATAAAGGTGATTTTCTAGTACTCTGTCTATTTTTTTCTTAAGAAGAGGTCCAGGCATAGGTCCTGATTCTTTTATAAATTCTATAAGCTTGTCACTTCCTAAAAATTCTCCATCTTTATTTTTAAGTTCGCTTACACCATCTGTATAGAAAAATATTTTATCACCAAATCCAAGCTGAATATCAAAATCCTTGAACTCTGGCTCAAATAATGACCCTAGCTTGCAGATTGGAAATCCGCTGTCCATGTTTGCGAAATAGGGTACTTTACCATTTGGTATGACAATAGGAGCACAATTGAGCCCTGCAGATGATAGAGTTATCTTTCCGCTATCTTTATTATAAATACCATAGAGCATTACCATATGTGTCTCATCTGGAAAATGGGACTTATTAAATACATCATAAAAATGATGAAGCACAGAAGAAGGTGAAAATAAAGACGCTTCCTTTTGTTTTATTCTTGTGCTTTCTCCTACACTTTTGGCTGCAAATACCCCAAGCATAGCTGCAGATACTCCATGGCCGGCTACATCCATTACATAAAATCCAACATTTTTATCATCAATGGCAAAATAGTTCAAAAAATCTCCACTAAGCTCATCGCATGGTATGAATTCAAAGCTAAATCTTAAATCATGAATATTTTCTTCTCCATTTGGAAGCATAGCTATCTGTATGTCCCTTGCAGCGGCAAGTTCTTCTTCCATTTTTTTACTATAATTAGATAAAGCTGCATTTTTTGCCATAATCTCTTTAGTGTTTTTTTCTACGGCTATCTGAAGGTCATTTACATTAACGGTCAGGTAATCGTTTTCTTGAAATAACTGGATATAAGGTCTTCGTACGTTTTTTACAAAAATAGCCCAAAAAATATAACCATAAGATACTATCTTAAGTATATGGCCGGTCATATTTAGGGTGTCATATATATTTGTATATAAAGTAAAGCATATTTCAGAAAAAATAGCCAATATTACTCCACTAAGCAAAGATATATTACTGGAGCTATAATTACCATTCATACGTTTTAAATAGCATATCCCTGCTAATATGTAACTTATAATAATAGAATATTCCATATAGATTTTAATACTTGTAAGCCCCACGCCCTTTACTAGAAGCACAGGAAGCATATGAGTATAAGAGATACTTAAGAAAATTAAAAATGATGCTATAATAATAGAAATAACAAGGCTAAATTCTTTCCGAAAACCAGTGAGTTTTTCTTTAGAAGTACAAAAAGACCACAGTATCCCGATTCCAAATACAGTTCTTGCAAATATCCAAAAATAGGTGGGGGTTTGGATATCTACGGAAAACAAATTGTACATACCATCATAGGTAAGGGTATGAAATATATCTAAAAAACCAACTAGCAGAAATGTGTTTGCAAGTATCAAATGATGCTTTTTTTTGAATATATCAAAGGTGAAAAACAAAACCATAAAAATAGATATAGATACTAAAATGCTTAAAAGCTCTGCAAATATATGAAAGATAAGAAATGAATTTACAGATACAGATATATTAAAAATATTATTCAATATAATACTGATATACACAATAAAAAAAGATGAGATAAATATTGTACCTAGATAAATTGATGCTCTATTTGGATTGATAAGCTTAGATTCTGGTACTTTAACCATGTTGCACCTCGTATATTTTGATTTAACTAATTATAACATAACTAAGATCAATACTGAAATAGTGGAGATTTCAGAGGGAGGCAAAATTTGAAAATTATTGGATATAGAACTTTAAAAACAGCAATCGGTGCTCCTATTGCTATGACTATAGCACATCAGATAGGGCTTAGAAATTATCTTGCAGCTGGAGTAATAACAATTCTTAGTATTCAAAGCACCAGAAGACAATCTGTAGAGTTTGCAGCAAAAAGGGTTGTATCTAGCATAGTTGCTTTTATAATAGCAGGGGTATTATTCAACTTATTTGGATTTTCAGAAGTGATATTTGGTCTTTTTATACTTATATTTATTACGATATCTTCAAGGCTCAACCTACTTGAAGGGGTAGTAGCAAGCTCTGTCCTTGTGACTCACCTTATGGCTGACAAATCCACAGGGATTAACTCTATATCAAATGCACTTTCTCTTATGGCAATAGGAGTAGGGACAGCTTTATTTATGAATCTCTATATGCCAAGTGTAGAGGAGAGGCTGATTAAAGACAAAAAAGATATAGAAAAAATCATGAAGGAAATACTTCTTGAGATGTCAGTAGCCCTAAAAGAGCATTATATATCCCTTGATTTAGAAGTGATGTTTAAAGACCTAAAGGAAAAGCTTGATACCGGAGCACGAAGAGCAGAAAAGCAAAGAGGGAATTATCTGTTTACACAAGGCGAAAACTATTATGTGGAGTATATGAAAATCAGACAAAATCAGTATAGCGTCCTTGAAAGAATGATGGGACATTTTAGAAGATTTTTTATGACCTATGATCAGACTCTTCTAATATCTGATCTCACAAAAGAAATAGCCCTATCCATAGAGGATGAGACCGTTGAAAAGAAAACCATGGACAAGATGAAGATGCTAAGAGTGTCTTTTAAAGAGATGGAGCTTCCAAAAACAAGAGAAGAATTTGAAAATAGAGCAATGCTTTATCAGTTTTTCAATGATCTTGAATATTTTATAGCTCTAAAGGTGGAGGGACTTGAATGAAAATAGGAGAATTTGCAAAGAAAAATGATATCACAATAGATACAGTGAGACATTATATTGACTTGGGCCTTATTCTTCCTATTAAAAAAACAGGGCAGTATGATTTTGATTTAAGGTGCGAAAAAGATATAAAGGATATTCAAAGGTTTAAAGAAATGAAATTTTCCTTAAATGAAATCAAGGAAATACTTACCTTCAAGACTTTGGGAAACTTAGACGCCGGAGAATCCAAGGATTTTCTAAAAAATATCTTTAATAACCATATCTCTAGGCTGGAAAAAGAAGGATTGGAGATACATAAGGCTCTTGCGCTTGTAAAAGAATTAAAAGAAGATTATTTGTCATTAAAATCACATCAAAGTATAAACCTTGGACTTGGGATATCTGATTTGAGTATCTTTTCTTCATATGAAAATAACCTCCCTTTGATAAAAGATGCAAAGATAGTAGATGGATTACTTCGAGAAGGGATATTAGCTAGGGGAAAAGATGATGAAATGAAGATAGATGATGGAATAATCAAATACAAGGGTTTCTCGGAAAGAATCTATTTTGAGGATCATTTAAATTATTTTGATGTGGAAAATTATATAAAAGCTACCGACAAGGAATTTTTAAAGACTATAAAAAATATGATAGAGTGGATGATAAAGCAAATAGACTTTGAGTCTTTAAAGGGAAAGGTGATTTTAGAGCTTGGAACAGGAGTGGGTTTTCTCCTTAGAAACATCTACGCTATGCTTCCAGCTGACTGCGTATATATAGCTGTTGATAGAAATGTAGGACTTTTGAAGAGATTAAAGGAGATTCTTGAACGATCTGGAGAAAAGAAGAATGTGATTTTTCTGGCCTCAGATTTTGCTACTATGCCCATAGGAAAAGAAAAGGTAGATATAGTTTTGGATTTTGCAGGCAGTAGTAATTTTGGTTTTGAAAATGAAGAGTTTTTACTTAAAACTATTGACCATCAAATTAAAAAAGAAGCGGAGCTTTATGGGAGCTATATTGTTTTTAAGTTATTTAAAGAAAATAGCAAAATTGATAGAAATCTTAGAAAAAACTTTCTAGAGAAAAATATAAGGGAGTATATTAGCTCTTTGGGTTTTGAGATGAAGAGTGAAAATATATCTTCTGTACACACAAAGGCAGGAGATTTAGAGGAGTTTTGGGTAGAAGGTGAAGAGTTTTTTAGTTATTCATATGCAGGAAAAAGGTGGGGTTAACCCCACCTTTTTGATTTTTTGATAAAAAAAATTAAAAAGTATCTATTGAAATAGCCTATCCTCCACTATGTATCATAAAATCAAGAAGATTTATTTACAAACCCAAGATGTTATTTAGCTTTTTAATTTACTTAGAGCTAATGTAGAATCCTTAGGGTTTAATATGTTAGGAGGATAAGAAATGAGTAGAGAAACTAGAAATATATTTTTATTTTCGTTTGGGAAATTTTCATCGGTGTTTGGGACTTCAATATACACTTTTGCAATAGGGCTATATGTACTGAGCGTCACAGGCTCAGGACTTAGCTTTGCCCTAAATCTTATGCTATCTGTAATACCTATGCTTATAATTACTCCAATAGCAGGGATACTTTCAGATAGATTTGATAGGAAAAAGATATTTATTTCCATGGATTTATTAAATGCAGTACTACTAATAGGGGGATATTTCTGGGCTCTAAACTATGGACTTAGCTTAGGTATGATTTACATTCTTACGCTTTTGATGTCGTTTTTCACATCTATATTTTCAATTGCTATTGAATCGGCAATACCAAGTATGGTAAAGGAAGAGGAGTTAATGAAAATAAACTCCCTAAGTAGAATCATAGACTCATGTTCATCTATACTTGGACCTGTACTTGGAGGGATGATATTTGCATTTGTGGATATTAGATTTTTCCTTCTAATTAATGGAATGAGCTTTCTTTTATCTGCATTATCAGAGTATTTTATAAATCTCAAGGTATCTAAAGATTCATCTGGGAAGACTGAAGAAAGTCCTATTGAGTCTATGAAATCAGGAATAAGCTATTTAAAAAATTCCAAATTGATATTAGGTCTGATAGCGGTATTTGTGATATTTAACTTTTCATTTGGATTTTCAGTTGTTGTACCACTCCCATATATTATAAACAATGTGCTCCAGCTTTCACCTACAGCCTATGGAAATATCCAAGCATTTTTGCCTCTTGGTATGATAATTGGAGCTTTGGTCATCAATCTACTATCTAAAATTCTAAAATATGAACAGATACTAATGCTTACATCAATTGGAGTTGGGATTTTAATCATAGGAATAGGAGCTCCTTTAGTAACTCTAAGCTTTAGCAAAGAAGGATATACTATTTATTACAGCGCTTTGATGATGTTTATTGGAATATTTATAGCATTTGTAGATATTCCTGTTATGAATATTTTGCAGCTTGAGATAGAGGAAGCTTTTAGGGGAAGGGTTCTTGGAGTTGTAATTACAGCTGTAAAAGTAGTCGCGCCAATCGCATTTCTAAGCTCAGGATTTTTCCTTAATTTTATACCAGTGTATATAATATGTTTCTTTGGCGGAGGGGTTTTGATTTTAGGAAATGGATTTTTCCTTAAAAAGCTTACAAGAGAAAGGACAAAAGAAAAGACTCCTCTAGCACTTCAAAGTTAAGACTTCCCTTTAGTTGACAGATTTATCAAGTAATGTTAAAATTCCCCTTAAGACAGAAGGGGCTAATAGACTTAGAGTATATGCTTGGAAAGGAAACTTCCTTTTCAGGCATATTTTGATTTAAGGGAAATGTAAAAAGCTATTTTACTTAATATGAAAAAAGGATGAAAATATGGAAGAAAAAAAGAGTCTGCATCAAAAATTAAATGGCAGAATAATTAAAATACTCCTTGGGAGCACTCTTATAATTGCAATAATAATTGCTATGCTTTTGGGTTCTTATAGGTACTATAGAGATCATGTCATAGAAACTGAGCAAAACGACATGCTCAATCTTGTAACAGCAGTATCAAGAAAGCTAGAGCTTTATTTTGAAAGTAAAGACAGGTACATAAGAGAGATAATGAAGGAAGAGCAATTTAAAGAGGATTTTGTTTCTCTTTTAAACGATGATGATGAAGGTATAAGACTTATAGGAATTATGTATAGGACAAATGAGGAAGAAATAAACTCCATAGAAATCACAGACAAAAATGGAAATCTATTAACCTCTTATGGAGAGACTCATGGAAACACCTATTATATTTCTGAGGATATGAAACTGGCTGTAGAAACTAAAAGTCCAGTTTATTATGTCCAGTCTAGGGGAAAAAAGAGTATAAACATAATCCAACCTGTCAATATAGACGAGTCGAAAGAACCAGAAGGGTTTATAAGAGTACGAATCAGCGCTGATTATATTTATGAAAACTATATAGAGGCATACAAATCCAATGAAACAGGATATATATCTGTAAAGGATAGTAGCGGAAATCTTTTTCTTCATCCATCAAATCAATTCATAGGATCAGATGTTGTGGATGTAAGAAAAATGCAGTATCCAGATTATGATTGGAGTGAGCTTGAAGAGATAGTACGAAGACAGAAAAACAAAGAAACAGGGGTAGATACATATCATTCCATTTGGCCTGAGGATAGTACCAGAGTCAAAAAAATAAGTAGCTATACACCTTCAAATATTGGAGACGAATTTTTGATTATAAATCTTTCTTTAGATTATCAAGAAACTATAGCAAGTGTTGATGGATTAAGAGATGCTACAATTATGATATCGCTCATGCTAATATTTGTAATGGGTCTTGCCATCTCTTCCCTTTACTACATCGAGGTAAAGAAAAATAGACTTATACTTGAGTCCATTTACTTAAATGAAATCAATCAGAAAAACACCCAGCTTATGCACCAGTCAAGATATGCTGCGATGGGAGAAATGCTTGCAACTATAGCCCATCAGCTCAAGCAACCTCTTAATGCCCTTAAGATTTCAAATTATAATATCGAAGATTACTATAATGAAGGAGAGGATGATAAGGAATATCTAAAAAGCCTGATTGAATCAAATTTTAGATTTATAGATAAAACGGCAAAGACTATAGATGATTTTAGAAACTTTTTCAAGCCAGAGGATAAAGGCGGAAGCTTTACTCTTAGCGAGGCAGTTCAGTTTTCCATAGACCTTAACGTAACTAGGATTAACTTTATGGAAGTGGATATAAAAATTGATATAGATGAAAATCTTGAAATAACTGGAGAAAGTAACATTTTTTCTCAGGTAATACTCAACCTTCTTAATAATTCCTTAGATGCTTTTAAAGAAAAAGACTATATTAAAGACAAAAGTATATACATATCAGCAATTGAAACAGAAAAAGAAATCAAATTGTTTTTTAGGGACAATGCAGGTGGAATAGAGGATAAAGTAATAAAAAGACTGTTTGAGCCTTATATTACAACCAAGGGAGAGCAAGGAACAGGTCTGGGGCTTTATATTACCAGAAATATTCTAAGGGAAAAATTTAATTCAGATATATATATACATAGTGAACAGGAAATGACAAGCTGCGTTATTATAATTAAAAAATAATAAGAGGTGAGGATTTATGGCGAATCAAGAAGGCATTTTAAAAAATATAAAGCTTCTTTATGTGGAAGATGAAGAGGAAGTTGTAGAGCAAATGTCATTTCTTTTAAAAAAGAGGTTGGGAAAGCTAAGAATAGCAAAGAATGGAAAAGAAGGCTTTGATATGTTCATGGATGAAAGGCCTGACATAATTCTTTCTGACCTCAAGATGCCTATTATGGACGGGATTACAATGGCAAGGGAGATAAGAAGATATAGCAAAACCCCCATAATTATAACGACAGCATTTTCAGATAAGGACATAATCCTAAAAGCAATTGATGTGGGTATAGAAAAATACATCATAAAACCCATAAATCCCAAGGAGCTTTTAGAATCCCTTGAAAAGGTGGCAAAAGAGATACTTTCAAAAAGAGGAAGTATCATAATGGGAAAAGATGGAGAAACACTGGGAAAAGAAGAAAAATTAAAGACAGAAGAAGATATAAAAAATTCAGTAGCAAAGCTTATCAAGGAAAAAACAGGGAAAGGCCCTAAAACTGTAAAAGCATTTATTCATATGTCCAAAATAGAAATTGAGGTATTTGAGGGACAGACGAAGCTAGAAAAAAATCTTGCCCAAAATCCCGCAAATCACATGATTCTAAAATATATAAGAGAGGCTGTATATAGGGATTATACAGGTGAAATATTTGATTTGTTAAAGGAAGTAGTAAAGGGAGAGCTGAGTATAGAATCAATCGATATAGATATTTTAAATGACAGGGAAACTATTGTAATAGGTATATTATAGACAATGAGGTTTCATAAAATTTTAACAATTTATCAAAAACCTCTTTACACAATTTCTGAGATATTGTATATTTAATTTGTAGCTAAGTTTGAAAAGGTTTTCATAAAACCTATTTAAAATAGCCTTGGAATTATAAAAACCATATAGTTTTTTAGTTACTGATCTTTTTAAGAAAGTTTTGACTTGGCTTAAAGGACGGTGCAGAAATTTATTTTTCTGTATCGTCCTTTTTTTGTTTTTCAATTATTATTTTAGGAGGTAAAAAATGGAAAATGCACAAAAGATTCAAAAGGTAGAAAGTAGTAATGAGCAAAATTCAAAAGGAAGATTTGGAGGGCTAAAAATATTTAATATTCCTCTTCCACTATTTGCACTGCTTGCAGCTATTGTAATAGGAGCATCGCTTTTAGAAGTAATACCGGTAAATATTGTGGGAGCACTAGGTCTTACATTTGTCCTTGGAGCTACATTTGGGGAAATAGGAGATAGAATTCCAATATGGAAAGAATATGTAGGAGGTGGAGCTATCCTTGCGTTTTTAGGTTCGGCTTACCTTGTATATTCAGGTATCATGCCAGAACAAAGTATAAATGCAGTAACTGAATTTATGAAAGAAACTAACTTTCTGACTCTTTTTATAGCAGTTTTGATAACAGGCAGCGTACTTTCAGTTGAAAGAAAACTTCTTCTTAAGGCACTTGTAGGATACATACCAACAATAGTAATAGGGATAGCAGGAGCTATGCTTTTTGGAGTTGTAGCAGGTCTTCTTACTGGAATATCACCAGCAAACGTACTTACAATGTATGTGCTTCCAATAATGGGCGGAGGAACAGGAGCAGGAGCACTACCTATGAGTGAAATATATAGCTCTGTGACAGGCAATGATCCAAGCCAGTTTTTATCATTTGCCTTCCCTATACTTACGATAGCTAATATAGTTGCAATAGTAATTGCAGCTCTTTTAAATAAGCTAGGAGAAAAAAGACCATCTCTTACTGGAAATGGCGAGCTTGTTAGAAACAAAGATTTTGATGCAAAACAGAAAAAAGTAGAAGTAAAGTTAACTACAAGAGATATATCAGCAGGATTTATACTGTCAATATCTATATATCTACTGGGAGTTCTTATGAGTAAAGCTATACTTCCTACAGTATTTGGAGTTCAGATTCACACATTTGCATACATGGTTTTATTTGTATCACTTTTTAACGCACTAAATATTATTCCAGAAGAGCTAAAGCAAGGAGCTAAGAAGCTACAAAGCTTTTTCTCAGGAGAGTTCCTTTGGGTAATAATGATAGGTGTAGGAGTGGCATATACAGATCTTGGAGAAATTATAGCTGCAATCAATGCTACAAACGTTATAATAGCAAGCTTTATAGTAATAGGAGCTGTAGTAGGTACTGCAATTAGTGGTTACTTCATTGGATTTTACCCTATAGAATCTTCAATAACTGCCGGTCTTTGTATGGCTAATAGAGGAGGTTCTGGAGACCTTGCAGTTTTAGGAGCAGCAAAGAGAATGGACCTTATTTCTTGGGCTCAGATATCATCAAGGCTTGGCGGAGGAATAATGTTAGTTATTGCCAGTATAGTATTTGGGGTTCTTTATTAAGGAGGTATAAGATGGTAGGAATAGCAGGAAATGAAAATGCCCAAGATTGCCTTGTAAAAGCTACAATCAAGGAAGATGGAGGCATAAAAATAGAGCTAAAAAGTAAGCTTGAAAAGCTTTTTGGAAAACAAATAAGACTTGCAGCAGAAACTGCAGCTCTTGAGATAGGACAAGAAAATGTAGTACTTGAAATTCAGGAGTTTGGATGTCTTGACTTTGTAATCAAAGCAAGGGTGAAGACTGCTATCAAAAGAGCAAAGGGAGGTGCTAAACATGAATAAGCTTAGAAGAACTATGCTGTTTTGTCCGGCAAGCGAGCCTAAGATGTTTATCAATACCCCTGTATATAAACCAGACTGCATAATCTTTGACCTTGAAGATGCAGTTGCACTTAGTGAAAAAGACAGTGCAAGAGATCTTCTTTGTGAAGCGATAAACTCCATAGATTATTCAGGAATAGAGATTTTCGTAAGGGTGAATCCACTATATACTCCGTTTGGAGAGACTGATGTAAGGGAAGTAGTAAAGGCAGGAGTAAGGAACATAAGGCTTCCTATGTGTGAATCTAAGGAAGATGTAAAAAAGCTTGAAGAACTTCTAGAGCAGATAGAAAAAGAAAATAATATAGAGCTAGGATCAGTAAAAATACAGTGTGCTATAGAGACTCCAAAGGGAGTGATGAATAGCTATGAAATAGCTACTTCAAGTCTTAGAGTAGTTGCAATATCCTTTGGGGCAGAAGATTTCACAAGAGAACTTGGAGTTGACAGGACAAAAGAAGCTACAGAGCTTTCCTTTGCAAGATCTCAGGTAGTTCTTTCTGCTAAGGCTGCATCTGTAGATGCAATAGACACAGTATGGGCTGATATAAAGGACATGGAAGGATTTATCAAAGAAGCACAAAATGCTAAAACTATAGGTTTTTCAGGAAAATCATGCATACATCCAGCACAGGTAAAAGAAGTTCACAGGATATTTACTCCTTCAAAGGAAGAAGTAGAAAAATCCATTCAAATTATAGATGCTGCTAAAGAAGCTGAAGAAAAAGGACTTGGAGTAATTCAGGTAAATGGAAAAATGGTAGATGTTCCAGTGATAAAAAAGGCTGAAAGAATAGTAAGCCTTGCAGGACTAGAAAAGGTACTTTAGTGGGGAGGTAAAAAATGAAATTTGTTGAAAACAAGGTTGGAAGACTGATACCTGAATATATAGAAGGAATAGGAGCATTAAAGCCATTCACAGGGATTTTTGACCAAGAAGTAGAGGGAAGAAATAGGAGCCAGCTAAAATCAAGAGCTCTCCCAGGAGATAAAAAACTCCTTGATACTATAAAAGATGCTGTTGAAAAATCTGGTCTAAAAGATGGAATGACAATATCATTTCACCATCACCTAAGAAACGGGGATTATGTCCTTATGATGGTCGTAAATGAGATAGCAAAGCTTGGAATCAAAGATATAACAATATGCTCCTCATCACTTACAAGTGCTCATGATGGACTGATAGAACACATAAAAAATGGTGTGATTACAGGACTTCACACAAGTGGCCTTAGAGGTCTTATAGCCAAAGAGGTTACTACAAACTGCATACTTCCTACTCCAGTTGTATTTAGAACTCATGGTGGAAGGGCAAGAGCGATTGAATCTGGAGATGTACAGATAGATGTGGCATTTATAGGAGCATCTTGCTGTGATGAGATGGGAAACATGAATGGAAAGTTTGGACCTTCAGCATTTGGTGCTATGGGTTACCCTATGGTAGATGCTCAATATGCAGATAAAGTTGTAGCAATTACAGACAATCTAGTTCCTTACCCAGCATATCCTGTGAGCATACCTCAGACCCTTGTGGACTATGTTGTGGTAGTGGATAAGATAGGAGATCCTGAGCTTATTAGTGCAGGGGCTACAAGAGTTACAAAGAATCCAATCGAGCTAATCATAGCTGAGTATGCAAGTAAGGTGATGATAAAGTCTGGTCTTGTAAAAGAAGGTTTTTCTTTCCAAGCAGGAAGCGGAGGAGCATCACTTGCAGTTGCAAAATATCTAAAGGATTATATGAAGGAAAATGAAATAACAGGAGGCTTTGCATCTGGAGGGGTTACTTCTTATCTTGTAGAGCTTCTAGAGGAGGGGTACTTCAAGACTCTACTAGACACTCAGACATTTGATGCAAAGGCTGCAAAATCATTTGAAAAAAACCCTAACCATATAGAGATGTCAGCATCTATGTATGCAAATCCTCACAACAAAGGTTGCGTTGCAAATAACCTAGATATAATGATACTATCTGCAACAGAAGTTGATGTGGATTTCAATGTAAATGTAATGACGGCATCAACAGGTGTGATAATGGGAGCACAGGGTGGACATCCTGACACAGCAGCAGGAGCAAAGCTTACAGTTGTGGTAGCTCCACTTATGAGAAAGAGAATACCTATAGTTGTAGACAAGGTGACAACTGTAATCACTCCTGGGGAAACTATAGATGTGGTAGTTACCGAAAGGGGAATTGCAGTAAATCCTAAAAACAAGGAACTGCTAGCTGCCCTTAAGGAGACGGACCTACCTATAATGACTATAGAAGAGCTAAAAGATATGGCAGAAAGCTTTACGGGAAAACCTGAAAAAGTGGAATTTGGGGATAAGGTAGTAGGAATCATCGAATATAGAGATGGAACAGTAATGGACGTTATATACAACGTACTAACATAAAAATATACTTGCTTAAACTAATATGCCTAAAGAGGTGGCCTCCCTCTTTAGGCATATTTTTATGTGATGCAAGTTTGAGATTAATGGAAAAACTTTCAGAGACAATAACGTATTTTATTAGATTCTTTACTTTTGTTGACAATTAAAAAGTTAATCGATACAATGAAAATGATAATCATTACCGAATTGAATCGAGGAGAATACTTATGAATACATTATATAAAAAAGACAATTTTTATTTCTGGGAAAATCTAGTTAAAAACACAGAGAATATTTTATTTGGGGGCAATGACAGTAGACTAATCACCCCAGAATCTATAATTATATACATAGGAATAATAGATACAGAAAAAGATATCTTTAGATCTGGATGGAGCTCTCATGAGGATTTAGATACAGCCCTTGGTTTTTTACAACATGTATTTTTGCCAACTTGTTTTTATACGTGGATAGATAGAAAAAGTGAGGGGTTATTTATACCTTTATCTCCGTTTGAGGTTTTAAAAGAGGAAGTACTGAAAGAAATTACGGAGGATGATAAGAGGGTATCTAAAGAAGTGAAAAAAATGGAGGATTTTTATTCTTTGCTTACTAGTATGTGGGCATCTGAGAAAGAGATAAAGGTTAGAAAACTCAAAGAATTTTCCAATAATTTTAATATTTTTTGGAATAAAGAGCCTCAGAAAAAACTATTTATAAAAATATTTGAAAAACCTATAGAAATATATGACTATATATTCGAAGACGAATTTGAAGAAGTTGTTGAAGAAGAAATAGAGATGTCCATAGAAGACTTTAAATTTATGCTTGAAAACTCATATGATGAACCATTAATAAATAAAAATTTAATTAAGACTTTAAATATAAAGATACCGATATGGTTTTAGTCCTAAAAATTTGACATAAAAATATAAAAGTGCTAAAATCCCCTTTAAGACAAAGGGCTAAAATACGAGATTTATATGCTTGGAAAGGAAACTTCCTTTTCAGGCATATTTTTGGTTTTAACAAAATTAGAATCTTAAAACTATTTAGGCCTTTGAAAAAAGAAAAGGACGGTTGATAACATGATAGGCCATTCAGTGTTCACAGAAAAAAATGTGACAAAGGCACTGGTAAGATTTGCGATTCCAGGAGTAATTACTATACTTATGGCAGAGCTTTACAACATGGTGGATACTTTTTTTGTAGGTAGATATGTTGGAGCAGATGCAGTAGGTGCTATGAGCATAGCCTTTCCTATCCAAAGACTTATAATAGCTATTTCTCTTATGATAGGGGTAGGAGGCGCTACAAGGATATCTAGGGCATTAGGGGAGAAAAATAAGGATAAACTCAAAGAAAGCATTAGAAGTGCTGTGTTTTTAGGAATTATAATACTTGGTATGGTTCCACTTTTATTTTTTATTTTTTCAAGCGAAATCCTTAGTGCGCTTGGAGCTAGAGGAAATATATACACTCTTTCCAAATCCTACCTCAATATTGTAGTACTTGGAAGCCTGTTTTTAGGATTTACAAATATATTTGGATATACAATAACAGCTATGGGAAACCCAAAGGTCACCCTTATATCCACAAGTCTTGGAGCAATTATAAATATAATTGTGGATTTTGCACTTGTTGGGATATTTGATTTTGGAGTAGAAGGTGCTGCAATCTCCACTTTAGTTTCTCAAATGGCTGCGTTTTCATATAGCTTTTTTATGATACATAGGATGAGCACAAGAGAGGGATTTGACCTTTCTCCAAGATATGCAAAGTCTGCATCAAAGAGCATAATAGTTATTGGTTTTGCAACATTTATAGTAGAGATTTCAGATGCAGTTGTGATAGGGCTACTAAACAATATCCTTCTTCCAATAGGTGGAAATGATGCAGTTGTAATAGTTGGAGCAATCACAAGAGTTTCCATGTTTATGTATATAACTATAATAGGAATAAGCGCAGGAATGCAGCCCCTTGCCTCTTATAGCTATGGGTCAAAGGATTATGACAGACTAAATGAGATAGTAAAAAAGACCATAAAAATGGTTCTGCTAAGCTCGACTGTACTTTGGGGAGCTATAATGTATTTTGCTCCAGCTCTAATAGGAAGCTTTTTAAAGGATGAAGCCATATTAAATCAGACTATCTCTGCATTTATACAGACAATAGTAGTATTTCCAATCATAAGTATATACTATGTATCCATATATTATTGCCAGTCGATAGGAAAAGGACGGGAAGGATTCGTACTTTCCATATATAGACAGATGATACTTTTTCTTCCACTTGTGGTAGTTATGGTAAATGTATTTGGAATGAATGGGGCGTGGTGGACATATCCTATCACAGATATATTATCTGCCCTTACAGGAATATACTTTATAGGTAAGAGCAAGAGAGAGCTTTATGGTAAAAGAGAGTCTGGATTCAAGAAAGACTCAATTAAAAAATTAAAGCAAATCCCTATAGAAGTTTGTTAAAAAACAATTTAAAAATCCTAGATTATCTGTTTCTACAAAGTTGTAGACTAAGAATAATCTAGGATTTTTTTTAGCTTCTGTTCATAGAGTCTGCAAAATTCTTTATAGTATCAATAGAGACTTTATCGATATCGTCTTTCATGGATACGGAAGATTCAGCACCTTCCTTTTCAAGGGATTTAGAGACCATTTTTACTATCATCTTCTCCATAAAGTTCATTTCATTTAATCTAAACTCACCGCCAAAATTTTCAGCCACCCTTGCACTCTCAAGAAGAGAGGAGGGGAACGATTCTTTTATTTGTTTATCCTCTAAACTTTTATTCATAGAGCATATGAATAGACCGAGCTTCTTTTTATGAAGAAGATTTTCATTGGTAGTTGTGAAGCTATATATATCTTTGTTTATTTTTCCAGCATATATAGAACCACCAATGATTATGCTGTCATAGTCTAACAAATCGATATTTGATTTTTCCTTTATGTCTACTATATCTGTTTCTCCTTCAAGCATTTCTGAAAGGAGCTCTGCACATCTTTTAGCACAACCATGCTTAGTTCCATAAATTATAAGATTTTTCATTTTTACTTCCCCCCAGTTTTAGGTTTTTTAGATAATATTCTAAAATTAACTTTGTATAGGCAATATAGTATAAAAAACAAAAATAATCTAGAATTTATCTGAATTTTTAATCTTATTTTAATGTTTTTTACAATAAAATAACCCCAACTAGAAATCTAATTTTAATTAGGATTTCTAAATTGGAGTTATTTTAAATCTAATAGTTATAATTTAGGTAATTATTTAACGCCTAGCTTTTTAGCTAATTGAGCTACGTATCTTCCTTGCCATCTTGCGCCATCAAGCTCATTTTCGCTTGGCATTCTAGATCCATCAGGTCCTGCAACTGTAGATGCTCCATAAGGGGATGCGCCAGTTATTTCATCTATTCTGCTCTGCCCAGCAAAAGCATAAGGAAGACCTGCTATTACCATACCGTGATGAAGAAGAGTTTTGTGAAATGAAAGAATTGTAGACTCTTGCCCTCCGTGCTGGGTTCCAGTTGATGTAAATACAGAGCCAACCTTTCCAACTAAGGCTCCCTCTGCCCACAGTCCACCTGTAGTATCTATAAAAGAAGCCATTTGAGATGCCATATTCCCATATCTAGTAGGAGTACCAAATACTATGGCACTAGCCTCTTTCATTTCGTCATGAGTCACAATAGGAATATCTTTTGTTTTATTATAATAATCAAGCGCACCCATCTTTTCAAGCACATCTTCATTTAACGTTTGAGGAACTCTTCTAATTACAGGTTCCATGCCTTCCACTTCTCTGACCCCTTCGGCTATTGCATCAGCCATAGTGTGTATATGTCCATAATGTGAGTAATAAACGATAAGCACTTTCATTTTTTAATTCCTCCTAAATATATAATTACAAAATATTACTAACTAGTACTAAATATACCCGCCTCTTTTTTTATTAAACAAATAATTTTAAAAAATATAATTTCATGCAATTCAAATTAGTTTAGAGTAGGAAAGAACACAAATACTTGAGATTGTTTATTTTTTATTTGGAAAGTAGTATCATAGAGGTGTAATACTAAATAGCTTAGGGAGGAATTACATGATGAAAAAATTTGCTTCAAGATTTTCGAAGGTTATTGTACTGGCGATTCTTGCTACAGCTCTTATGGGCTGCACGCCAAATGATACTAAAGAAGTGGGGAATCAGGCTCAAGAAGATACCCAGATAAAGGAAGATATAAGCATAGTAGCCCTTAAAGGACCTACAGGTATGGGGCTTGTGGATATTATGGAAAAAAGTGAAAATGATGAAGGGGCTCTTAACTACAATATATCCCTTGCTGATAGTCCTGATGATATAGTCGGAAAGATAATAAGCAAAGAGGTAGACATAGCTGCTGTTCCTTCAAATCTTGCCCTTACACTATATAATAGGACAGAGGGTCAGGTACAAATAGTAGCTGTAAATACACTTGGGGTTCTTTACATAGTTGAAAATGGGGATACTGTAAATACTATGGAGGATTTAAGGGGAAAAAATCTCCATGTAAGCGGGATTGGAGCTACTCCGGATTTTGTACTTAGATATCTGCTTCAGGAAAACAATCTAGATATAGATAGGGATTTAGAAGTAGATTTCACACTTCAAAATGCGGACCTTGCCACAGCCCTTGCTCAGGGGGATGTAGACCTTGCTCTTTTACCTCAGCCCCATGTTACAACAGCTATGATGAGAAATGAAGACCTTAGAATTGCTCTTGATATTACAAAGGAATATAGAGAAGCTTCAGGAACAGATAGTAATCTTCCTATGGGAGCAATTATAGTTCAAAGAGAGTTTGCTGAAAATAATAAAGAAGCACTGGAGAAATTTCTTGAGGAATATAAAGAATCTGTGAACTTTGTAAATAGCAATCAAGATGAAGCCGCTGAGCTTATTGCTAAATTCGAGATCCTTCCAAATCCACAGGTGGCAAAAAATGCAATACCATACTCAAATATAGTATTTATTGATGCTATGGATATAAGATCTGATCTTGAAGAGTACTATAATATACTTTTTAACTTTGAACCAAAATCAATTGGAGGTAAGTTGCCTAAAGATGATTTCTACTACCAAAGATAAGATAGTTAAAATTGCATCAAAATTAGCCATAGGAATATTTTGGATTTTGATTTGGCAGATATCATATATGATTGTGGGAAGGGAACTATACCTTCCCTCTCCTTTTAATGTGATGAAAAGGGTATACGAGCTTATATTTGAAATAAGCTTTTGGAGAGCAGTATATTACACTATATATAGGGTTTTTGCAGGTATAATAATTTCAGTAATTCTTGGACTTATTCTTGGAATTATTTCAGGACTTAATAAACAGATATATGATTTTGTCCAGCCAATGATGGTAGCTATCAAATCAACTCCAGTAATGTCTTTTATAATAATAGCTCTAATCTGGTTTTCATCATCCACAGCTCCAATCTTTATATGCTTTTTGATGTGCTTTCCAATCATATGGACAAATATAGTTCAGGGAATAAGAAGCGTTGATAGTAAGCTTTTAGAGATGGCAAGAATATATAAGGTAAAGCAAAAAAAAATACTTAAAGATATTTATATTCCTTCATTAAGACCTTATTTTATATCGGGATGCATATCTGCACTTGGCCTTGGCTGGAAGGTAACTGTAGCAGCAGAGGTTCTTAGCAGCCCTAGAAACTCTATAGGTACGAATCTTTTTCAATCAAAGGCATATCTTGACTCTGTATCATTATTCGCATGGACTGTAATTGTTATATTGTTAAGCTTTTTATTTGAAAATACATTTACCTATTTTATGAAAAATAGAAAGTATTAGGAAATGGACTGATTGAGATGAGTATAATTATTAAAAACGTATATAAATCCTTTGAAAATATAGATGCAATTATGGATTTTTCCATGGAGTTTGAAAGGGACAAGATTCATTGCATAATAGGTCCTTCAGGATGTGGTAAAACAACACTTATAAACATTCTTACTGGAATTCTTCAAAAGGATAGTGGAGATATTGAAGGAATTTATGATAAAAACCACTCTTATGTTTTTCAAGAGGACAGACTGCTTCCTTGGAGAACTGTAAAGGAAAATATACTATTTGTTCTTGAGGATAGGTATAGCAAAGATGAGGCGGATTCTCTTGCTGACAAATATATTAATCTTGTAGAGCTTAATAGTTTTAAGGATAGTTACCCAAGGGAGCTTTCTGGGGGAATGAAGCAAAGGACATCTATTGCAAGGGCGCTTGCCTATAGAGGAGATATATTTATAATGGACGAGCCTTTTAAAGGGCTGGATTATAAAATAAAAAAATCCCTTATGGATTATATACTAAGCAGCTGGAACAACAAGGGAAGGTATTTTATATTTGTAACCCATGATATGATAGAGGCTGTGTATATGGCGGACTACATCCATAAGATGCAGGGCCCGCCACTAAAATATTTAGAAACAATAAAAGTAGATAAGGAATATAGAAAAAAGTATTTTGCAAGGGAAATGGATATGAGCCTTTAGTCTAGAAGATTCATATCCATTTTAGAGAAATAAGAAATAATTTTATGTTTAATCAATTTTATACATATTTGGCTTCATTTTTTCAAAACTAGCGAGGTATCTATATCCTATGTCCTTTAGAGTGTGGTGGACATAATCAAAACTACACCCTATATCCTGAGGTCTATGAGAATCTGAGCCGGCAACAAGTATTTCGCCACCAAGCTCTTTATATCTAATTAGTATATCTCTTTGAGGATGGGACTGATTAAGGCCGTATCTAAAGCCTGATGTGTTAATTTCAAGACCTTTTCCATTTTCTATTATAACTTTCAGTATCTCATCTATTATATCGCTGTAATCCTGATATCTAAGAATCTTTGATTCAAAGCCTCCATATCTGTTTATATAATCAAGGTGGCCATATACGTTGTAGCAATCTGTCATCTTGCTACAGTTTAGTACATCTAAAAAATACTCTGTATAAGCCTCTTTTTGACTCTTTCCCTCAAAAAACTTTGGCATATATACATCCATACTGTTTATGGTATGACTGGAGCCTATTGCAAAGTCAAATGGATAAGAATTTAATAGCTTTTTTATATCCTCTGTAAGATGAGGCTGAAGACCAATCTCCACTCCAAGAAGTATGTTAATTTTGTTTTTATACTTTTCCTTTAGAGGGAAAAATTCTTCAGTATAAACGTCATAATCAACCACGAAGGCTTTTTCTCTATCTGGATAGTCAAAGTCCACATGGTCAGTTAGAGCGATTTCATTAAAACCCTTATCAATTGCAGAAAGTATCATTTCCTCCATAGGTATATTGCAGTCATCTGAGTGACTTGTGTGTATATGATAATCCTTTCTTATCAAAACAATCATCCTTTCAAAAATAAGTATCTAGATATATACTATCATATTAGGAGGGAGATTTGTTATGGCAGTTAGTTTAGCAATTATATTGATACTTGGACTTTTTATGAACAAAATATTTGAAAAGTTAAAGCTGCCTGGGCTACTTGGAATGCTAATTGTAGGGGTAGCGATGGGTCCATATGGATTAGATATGATAAGCAGTGAAATCATGACAATATCATCAGACCTTAGAAAGATAGCACTTATAGTAATACTTCTAAGAGCAGGTTTTGGATTAAATAGAGATCAGCTAAACAAGGTGGGAGGAGCAGCTATACGTATGAGCTCAATCCCAGGAATTATGGAGGGGTTTGCAGTACTTTTTATAGCTATGTATTTATTTGAGATACCATTTGTAGAGGCTGGGATGCTTGGATTTATAATAGCGGCTGTTTCTCCAGCTGTAATAGTTCCATCTATGCTGGATTTTATAGATAGAAAAAAAGGAGAGAAAAACTCTGTACCCACGTTAATACTTGCAGGGGCATCTGTAGATGACGTATTTGCAATAACCATATTTTCAAGCTTTGCAGGACTTTATATGGGAAATTCATCTAGCGTGTTGAGAAATATCTTAGGGATTCCAGTATCTATAGCTCTTGGAATTATAGCAGGTGGAATAATAGGGTATATTCTTATAAATCTATTTAAAAAACATCATATGAGGGACACTAAAAAGGTTCTTATAATAATTGCAATAGCTATACTCTTAAATGCTACCGAGGATTTACTTCTTGAAATTAATATTCCATTTGCTAGTCTTCTTGGAGTTATGGCAATAGGGTTTGTAATACTTGAAAAGGATTTTGCAAGGGCAAAAAGGCTATCACTAAAGTTTAACAAGGTATGGGTTTTTGCAGAAATCCTACTATTTGTACTTGTTGGAGCTCAGGTAAATATTAATGTAATGCTTGATTCTGGAGTCTTAGGACTTTTAATAATATTAGGAGGGCTGATATTTAGGAGCCTTGGAGTAATGATTTCACTTCTAGGAACAAAGCTTGAAAAAAAGGAAAAGCTATTTTCTGTAATAGCATATATTCCAAAGGCTACAGTGCAGGCTGCTATGGGGGCGGTACCTCTTTCCCTTGGTGTGCCTTCTGGAGAGCTAATACTTGCGATTTCAGTGCTTTCAATAGTTGTTACTGCACCACTTGGAGCCATAGGAATAAAAATAGCAGGAGAAAAATTATTAGACTAGATTGAGTTAATATAAAGCTCTAATTAATAAATCAAATGAAAGAAATTTATATTTTTAGAGAGGTGTAAAAAAAACAGTAAATTGAGCGTTGGTAATGTGTTTGTTTGATTGACACCTCATTGCCTATCAGATATACTTTTTTTATATTATTCTAAAGATTTTGTTTGAAAATATTAATTAGAAAAGGGATGGTATTATGAAGGCTTTAGATATTAAAAAGATTTATAGAGAAACGGATATGTATTTAGGTCAAGAAGTTACTATCCAAGGTTGGATAAGAACGCTTAGAGACTCAAAAAACTTTGGTTTTATAGAGGTTAATGACGGGTCTTTTTTCAAAAATATACAGGTGGTATTTGATACGGAGCTTCCAAATTTTAAAGAGGTTGCAAAGCTTGCAATTTCAACAGCAATCACTGTGAAGGGAGACCTTGTAAAGACAGAGGGAGCAAAGCAGCCTTTTGAAATCAAGGCAAAAGAAATAATTGTAGAAGCTGAATCCCTTTCTGATTTTCCACTTCAAAAGAAAAGACACTCTATGGAGTACCTTAGAACAATAGCTCACCTTAGACCGAGAAGTAATGCATTTTCAGCAGTTTTTAGAGTGAGATCACTTGCAGCTTATGCTATTCATAAGTTCTATCAAGACAGAGGGTTCATATATGTGCATACTCCAATAATCACAGGAAGCGATGCTGAAGGTGCAGGAGAAATGTTTAGAGTTACAACCCTAGATCTTCATAATGTTCCTAAAACCGAAGATGGAAAGATAGATGTAAAGCAGGACTTCTTTGAAAAGGAGACAAACCTTACAGTTAGTGGACAGCTAGAAGCCGAAATATTTGCACTTTCCCATAAAAATGTATATACTTTTGGACCTACATTTAGAGCAGAAAACTCAAATACTGCAAGGCATGCTGCTGAATTTTGGATGATAGAGCCTGAGATTGCATTTGCAGACCTTCAGGATAATATGGAGCTTGCAGAAGACATGGTAAAATATATCATATCCTATGTTATGGAAAATGCGCCAGAGGAGATGGAGTTTTTCAACAGCTTCATAGACAAGGGTCTTATAGAAAGACTAAATCATGTAGCTACTTCAGATTTCGAAAAAGTTACATATACAGATGCTATAGATATACTTCAAAAATCAGGTCACAAGTTCGAATATAGCGTAGAGTGGGGTATGGACCTTCAAACTGAGCATGAGAGATACCTTACAGAGCAGGTATTTAAAAAGCCTGTATTTGTTACTAACTATCCAAAGGATATCAAGGCTTTCTATATGAGATTAAATGATGACGGTAAGACAGTTGCAGCTATGGACCTACTTGTTCCTGGAATAGGGGAAATAGTAGGAGGAAGTCAAAGAGAAGAAAGACTTGAAAATATAGAGCAGAGAATGAAGGCAATGAATCTCAACCTAGATGAGTACTGGTGGTACCTAGAGCTTAGAAAATACGGCGGAGTAAAGCATGCTGGATTTGGGCTTGGTTTTGAAAGAATGATAATGTATCTTACAGGTATGAGCAATATTAGAGATGTAATAGCATTCCCAAGAACAGTAGGAACTGCAGAATTTTAGGAAGTTTTTTAGTATAAAAAGCTTAATCATATAATAATAAAAAGACTTGATTTTGATGGAAATTTTATCAAAATCAAGTCTTTTTTATCTATATTCCTATTATCCAAGTAGCCATGGAAAAATAAACCATAAGGGCGAATGTATCTACTATTGTAGTGATAAGTGGGGCAGCCATGATAGCAGGGTCGAGCTTGAACTTTTTAGCGATAATAGGAAGTGTCCCACCTATTACCTTAGCAAGGATTACAGTGAAGAAAAGGCTGATACAAACTGTAAGAGCTACTGGTACTCCAACCCTTTCTATAAAAAGCAGTCTTAAAAAATTCAAAACGGCAAGAGCAGTACCAACTACAATACTTATCCTAAACTCTTTCCAAACTATTTTCATATAATCCTTCATCTCTACTTCACCAAGAGCAAGACCTCTTATTATTAGTGTTGAAGCCTGAGCTCCAGAATTTCCTCCTGTATCCATAAGCATAGGGATATAAGCTGCAAGGATTACAATTGAGCTTAGTACCTCGTCATATCTTCTGATTATTATACTTGTAAAAGTAGCGGAAAGCATAAGAACAAGGAGCCATACTATTCTATGCTTTGCTAGAGAAAATACACTTGTCTTTAGATATTCCTCATCAGAAGGCTCAAGGGCATTCATCTTTGCGAAGTCCTCTTCATTTTCTTCTTCTATAATATCGAGGATATCATCTATGGTTATAATACCAACCAGTCTGTTTTCTTTATCAACTACAGGCATTGAAAAATAATCATACTTTTTGAACTGAGCGGCAACCTCTTCTTGATCATCTAGTGTGTTTATAAATACAAAATTAGTATCCATTATATCTTTTATAAGGGTACCCTCTTCACAAAGGAGAACTTTTCGTATAGGAATTACTCCCTCAAGTTTTCTATTTGCATCTATTACATAAAGTGTATCTACAGTTTCTTTATCTATTCCAGTTTTTTTAATATGCTCTATTGCATCCTTTATTGTCATCTCTTTTTTTACATCCACGAACTCTATGGTCATGATACTTCCTGCAGAGTCTTCAGGGTAGCTAAGGAGATGATTTATTATCTTTCTAGTATTTTCGTCGGTATTTTTAAGAATCTTTTTTACAACGTTAGCTGGCATTTCTTCAATAAAATCCACAGTGTCATCCATAAAAAGTTCGTCAACGATTCCTGCAATTTCTCTGTCAGTTATGGACTCTACTATATATTGCCTTTGCTCCTTTGAGATATATGAAAAAACCTCTGCAGCTACATCCTTTGGAAGAATTCTAAAAAGAAGTATAAGGTCTTTTCCTTCGATATCCTCCATTAAAGTAGCTATATCTACAACATTCATCTCTAAAAGCTCAGATCTAGCTTTAGAAGGCTTTTCAGTCTTAATAAGTTCGATGATTTTTTCCATAATTGGACCTCCTTTTGGATACCCAAATATTTCAAAACCATATTATATTAAGAAAGCATTAAGGAATGTATAAATAAATTATATATTTCAAAAACAGAGTCAGTAGAATAATAAGCTATCTATATACTATTAGTAAAATAATACAGCAGTGAGAACATTTGGGATTTCCATATTTAGTTTTTGTGTTTTTTGCAATCGTTCGGGCGATGGATACGAATCCACAAGTCCTCACCTACCTTTATTTTTTTAATTACCCGTTTACATTATATAGTGTTATAGTGTATATTTCAAGAAAAGATGGTGTTAAAAGCCTATATAAAAAGTCTAGATTGACGATATAATAAAAGGTGTAATTTCATGATTTAGTTATAGATGCTTCATAGAAAGGATTATATATTATGGATTTTAAAATAAATGCTGGAAATAAAATAGGAACTGGATTTTCTGGACCAAGCAGAAGCTATTATGAGGCTCAAGAAAGATTTAAAGAAATCCTTGAAACAAAGCTAAATGTAACTATGCCAGATACATATCATACAACTTCAAGTAATCAGAGCATTGATGACTCTACTATAGATATGTTACTAAATCAAATGCCTAAAAACCTTATTGATGAATATGGTATTGGATCATCTTCTATACCTAATAATCCCTATGCAAATACAGGGAAAATTGCTATAAATGGAGTTTTGGATTCGTCTAATGTAAGAGCAAGAAGCAATGTTTCAGCTTCATATATAGACTCTAAGCTTGCTGGCACACCTATGGCTGGACTAGGCAAGGATTTTAAGGAAGCAGAGGAAAAATACGGAATTAATGCACTTTTTTTGACTGGACTTGCAATTCATGAATCAAACTTTGGAAAAAGCAATATAGCAAGGGATAAAAACAATTTATTTGGTTTTCAGGCCTATGATAGTTCTCCATATGCAAGTGCACGCAATTTTACAACAAAGGGAGAAAGCATAGACCATGTTGCCAGATATTTATCTCAAAACTACTTGAGTCAGGATGGAAAGTATTTCAACGGATATAGCATTGCCTCAATTGGAAAAAGATATGCCACAGATCCTCTTTGGGCAAATAAGATAGAAAAGCGAATCGGCAACCTTATTGGAATTTAATAAAGAACTTATATAAAAAGATGGGGTCAGAAAATTAATCTGACCTCATCTTTTTTCTCTTATATAAATGTTATCTAGGATTAGCCAGTAGTTTATCTCTTCTGAGCCGCTATAGATTCCTATATCTACACTGCTAAATATTACAAGAACTTCAATATCATCAGTTTCAAATCTATAACTCATATCATCCAAGGTAGCAATAGGAGAAGAAGCTTCACTAGGTGGATATCTTTCCGTGATTTCGTCTATATAAGGATTCATATCTTCCTTTAATATGGTTTGATTATTTAGAGATATCTCTATTACTGGAATGCCTCTAGGAGCTGTAGTCCATGAGATTTCATAGATTCCCCTATCCCCTTCAAGAGAGACCTTTGAACTACCAGTTCTATCTTGAAAACCTACTATAAAATCATAGTCTCTTATATCCATTGCACCGGAAGGAAGAAAGAGATTGAGTCCCATATATCTTCCACTATATGAATCCCTTTCAGGCCATGTCTGCTCAAAACCAAGCTTCTCCTCAAAGGTACTTGAATTTCCAAGGTCTTCATCAAACCATATCGGTAATTCTCTACTCTGTGAATAAGAAAGGAAGTTTACAGCATCCGTGATATTCTCCCTTACTTTTCGCTCAGGCTCTAAATCAGAAGGAACTAAAGTATCTCCCTGAAGGATGTTCTCCGTAGTAAGAAGTCTTTCCAGTCTATTTACCTGAAAGCGAACAGGAAGACTATGATATCCTGCAATTGGAAGGATTGAAACTAAGGAAAGGACACAGGCTAATACTGCAATTTTGTTTAATCCTTCTGCTTCTTTTAATATAAGAAGTACGCTTGAAATTGCGGAAAGAATCAAAATCAGTATAAAGGCGTATTCTGTGGTTTTGAGGCTCTGCTCACTAAGCTGAAGAAACAAAGCCCAACCTTTAAAAGCAAGTATGAACATAGCGGCAAATGGATATACTTTTTTGTAAAAGCTTCCTAGTTTGGAACTACTTTCATTTAAAAGAATCCAGAGCCATAATCCCCATAGGACGTAGCTTGAAGAAATGGAGTAGAGTCTTACAAATTCAATATCAGCAGAAAAAACAAGGGTTCGTATAGCCCATAGCACAAGGACTACAGTAAGAGCAAGAAATATAGGAATCATTATAAACTCAAGGAGTACCTCAATAAACTTGGGCTGTTTTTTTGCCATATCTATTTTTTCATCATAAAAACTCTCCTTAGTATCAGGAAAATACCCTACAAATATTGCAAATGCAGTAAATCCAGAGAGACTAGCTATATACATATATACTTTTTCGCTCATATTATTGTAAAGTAGAGCTTGTATTGCTCCAGCAACTCCAGATGCTCCAGCTAAAATCACTAGACCGTAAAGCAATGCTATAAAGAAAGCCTTGTGGGTTACGAAAAAAGCTCTTGAGAAGTTTAGCTTAGGATATTTCTTTCCAAGAATAACTATAAAAAGCAAAAAGCTTATAAAAGAAAAGACAGTTACTCTTGATATAGAAATGTCTGAAAGTCTTTCTATTCTATAACCTGTAGAAGATGGGTCTATCCCTCCTAAAAAATAAAGTAATAAAAAGGTAATGATGACTAAAAGTGCTGTAGATAAAATTGCATATAAATTAGCTTTTCTTTCTTCAAACCTAGCCTTGCTCCACGAAGTAGAGGTAAGACCAAATATACTACCAAGAGCCAGTGAAAAATGAAGGCAATTGAATAAAAAGTTATAGGCCTCTTGCTCAGGCCAATCCATCTGTATTCTTATAAGAGCCACTATAGTAAAAAGAAGGGCGGATACAATGGCAGATGGGAAGGTTTTAAAGGCTTTAGCAGCCCCTTCAAATATTTGAGATACAGATTTAAAAAAAGTGTCCATAAAAATTCCTCCTATATTTTCATTTTCAAATATACCAGTCTATTTATGATTTTTAGATTTTAGGGTTAAAAAATGAATATATTTGATATATTATTACATAGTTTAATATACCCTATACAAGGGATTTTCAAATGATTTCCAATAATACATTTTTGTTAACTTTCCGTAAGTTATTTGTAATTAAAAACCTTTTATATGGGAATATAATCAATATAAACAGTCGTATATATAATCTTAGAAAAAATAGGTCTTGATTAAGCTAAAGTATCTTAATTTATATAATAAAATTGAATATTGGAGGAATGAAAATGAAATTTTATAAAAATTTAGTCGCCTTTGCCTTAATGACAGCTCTTGCTCTTCCTTCCGGAGTAGCATTTGCAAATCCATCACAGGAAACTGTAGATAGTGGTGCCGAAATAAACAAGCTTACGGTACTTGATCCAGATGCATACCCCTACCCTATGGAGCAAAGACCTCTTTCTCAAAAAGATATAGAGGCCATGGAATATGCAAAAGAAGTAGTCAAGGAATACTTTTTAAAGGACGTAAGTATAGAAGATTATATAGTAGACATTATGTATACAGCTGACTATGTAGAGCCAGAAATACTAAGACTTCCTGGTTTTAGAAATATGGTGACTGTAAACTTTCTTTCTAAGGATTTAAATAGCTCAGATGGATCATATCTTACTTATTATGAGGACAATAAAGAGATAGTTTCAGGATCGATAGGTTTTGGAGATTATGAAGGAAAGAAAAACTTTACCTATGGACAAGGGAAAAAAATTGCTGACGAATTTATAGCAAAATATGCCGATGTGGATTTAAGTTTACTAAAAAATATAGATTTTTCTGCAGAGTATGCTCCATTTAACTATGCCGATTACTACTATCAAAGAGTAGAAAATGGACTCGAGTTTGATGCAAATCAAATCTTTGTAGGGGTTAGTCTTGTGGATGGGAAGGTAATAAACTTTTATAAAGCATGGTCTAATGATCTAGAGTTTCCTTCTCAGATTCCAGCCTTAAGCGAGGAGGAGGCACTAAATGTACTAAGAGAGAGTATAATGCCAGAACTGAGATATATAAGAACTCCTAATGACGAAGGCAGAGGAAGTCTTGCCTACGTTATGGAGCTTTACAAAGGAGATATGGTAGATGCCAAAACTAAAGAGATGTTTAATCAGTCTGTAGACATAAAGGTATCTGAGTTTAATCCAGATATGAGAAAAGTAGATGAAATTTTTAGAAATACACAAGAATATGAAGCAAAAGGGCCTATCACAGCTCAGCAAGCTAAAGAAATAGCCAAGGAAATAATATTTGAAAACTATAATATTGAGCTTGAAGGAAGAATCCCTAGCGAAATCGAAAATGATGAAGAGATATATATAGAGTTTGTAGATGGTGATATAGAAGATGGGGGAACTATGTACTATATAGGCATGGATTTAAAAAGTGGACAAATTCGTTATCTTGCTAAGATGGATTCATCAATAATATTTGAAGCAAATGAAATGTCTTCTTTAAAACCTACTGTAAACTATGTAGATGCTTATTATAAGGCAATTGAATATATAGGAAGATATTATCCAGGATACGCAAAGGATATAGAGCTTTCACAGAAAATATATAGCTATGGAGATGAGAATGTAAACCCTATTGAATATTCATTTGTTTTTCAAAGAGTAAACGAAGAAATACCGTTTTTTGAGCAAGCGATAGATATCAGAATCAGTGCTATAGATGGAAGTCTTCTGGGCTTATCAAATTACTGGGAAGAAAACATAGTATTTGATATACCTGAGAATCTAATAACTAAAGAAGCTGCAAAAGATGCCTTTCTTTCAGGAAAAGGCATGAAGCTAATGTATATACAGGATTATACAGCAACAGAAAAAGCAGGACATCCTGTAATCAGACTTGGATACAGAATGATTGATAAGGCGAAGGAGACTTCTAATTATATTGATGCTAAGACTGGTAAATATATTATATTTCCAATGATTCCAGTAGATATAATGCCTCAGGAGAGATAAATTAAAGTGTGAAATAAGAAATATTTTCATTAATCTTGATTTATTCACAAAAAAAGATGAAGCGATTTTGCTTCATCTTTTTTGTGAATTCAGTATAATAAAAATTTAGTTTGGAGGAAGTATTACTGTATCTATCACATGGATTACTCCGTTAGAAGCCATAATATCAACAGCGATTACATTGGCATCATTAACCATAACACCGCCGTTTTCAACCTTAATAGAAACATCATCTCCATTTAGCATTGTAGCGCTACTTAAGTTAACTACATCAGCAGATGTAACTTCACCAGCTACCACGTGGTAAGTCAGTATATCAACAAGCATATCTTTGTTTTCTGGTTTTAGAAGATTTTCTACAGTCCCTTCTGGAAGCTTTGCAAACGCTTCATCTGTAGGTGCGAATACTGTAAAAGGTCCTTCACCCTTAAGAGCGCCTATAAGATCAGCAGCCTCAAGAGCTGCAGCTAAAGTATTGAAGCTTCCTGCTCCAACCGCTGTATCCACTATATCAGGAAGTGCTTTAGGGATTATTACATTTAAGGACATTCCTTCCATTGTTATTTCAAATCCCATTATGTCTTTAATAAACATTTCGCTTACCATAGTACGTCCGTTTAATATTACTGGGGCATGATCAAGAGCTACTGACATACCATTTACCATTGCATTCATCTGTCCAATTGTAAGAACTATTTCGTCACCTTCATACATGATTGTAGTTTTTCTTTCGGCGCTATTCCACATTATATTTGCATTTGCAGCTCTAGCTACATAGGCAACAGGAATTAGATTTTTTCCTGCATGCATTTCTACAAATCCTCCACTAGGGCTTCCGTCGATTAAAAGTCCATGATGGTCTGCAAAGGAATAAGTTGGAATAATCATTGATAAAAGCATTAGCACCATAATAAGGCTGGTTTTTCTTTTCACTTCCATTCTCCTCTCAAAATAGCTAAATATAAAGTTTTCATTACTACGTAATATGAATTTCAATTTATTTATACCCTCAAAATATATATACTATCAATTGAAAATCACTGAAATATTACATTTGTGTTACAAAGAATTATTTTTCTTTTGAGGATTTGAAAAAAATACTAATACTATAGTCTCAATAATATTAAATTTTCTTAAAAATCATAGATTTTTTGAAAATAAACACTTAAAATAGTATTGTAAAGAAAATTTAATATAATTTTAAAAAGGATAGGGTGAATAAGGATTGAGACTAGAAAATAGAACTGAAAGGAAAAAAGTACATAGAAAAGATCGAAAAACAGTTGTTTTAAATAATGAAAGAAAAAACAGTTCAAAAAAGAAAAAGTCTTTAAGCCTAAGTAGAGTATTCATTCTTTCCTCTATGGCCTTTATTTTTTTATCCTTGGGCCTTATAGCAAATATGGATATAATAGGAAGGGGAGCATATGCGGATATAATTTTAGAAGAAGATATGCTTTTTACAAGTCCTGAATCCTTTTTAGAAAAATATGAAGATACTTTAACAAAAATTAATGAGAATATATTATATGATAAGGGTATAAAAGAAATTGTGGGAGATGACTCTAATGAAATAACATATGTCCAAGAGTCTACAAAACTTACAAACAGTGTAATTGGTATATACAGAGGGGAAAACGAGCAGATAGACAAAGTTGCAGTAATTGGAATCTATAATGAAGATAATAAAAACTTTCCTCTAGGATTTAAAGAAAATGTAATTACTCTAATGTCCACAGTCCTTGAAAAAAGCTTTGAAGAAATACAAATGATTTTATTTGATGAAAATATAGTTGCAGAAAGTGGCGGAATAATACTGGAATCAGCAATATTTGAATATGAAAATAAAGAGTTTGTGTTTCTAATAGAAGGACATAATTTTTTCTTTACAATAGAAGAAAAAAAACCTTTAGTAAAGAATAAATAAAACGTTGACATAAAGTAAGAAAGAGAGTATAAAGTAACTTGGACTATATAAAAAAGAGAACTTATTTTAAAAATAGATGGAACAAAAGTGTCCCACGAAGACCCAGTAAAGGGTCTTTAAGGTGTGTCTAAATATTAACAATGATTTTTTGCACGAAACCAGAAAGGATGAAAAAATGGCCCATATACTAGTGAAAAAAAGCCAGCCTCTAAAAGGCAATGTGAGAATAAGCGGAGCGAAAAATGCGGTTCTTCCAATAATAGCTGCAACATTACTTGCAGATGGAGTTACTGTTTTAAAAGGAGTTCCAAACCTTAGAGATGTTCATGTTATGAGTGATTTATTAAGACACCTTGGAGCAAAAGTGGATTTTCAGGGAGAGACATTGACTGTTGATGCCACTAATATTACTACTTTTGAGGCTCCTTATGAGCTTGTGAGTAAGATGAGAGCATCATTTTTAGTAATGGGACCTCTTCTTGCAAGATTTAAGCACTCTAAGATATCAATGCCTGGAGGATGTGCGATAGGCACTAGACCAATAGATCTTCACCTTAAAGGCTTCAAGGCTATGGGTGCGGATATTGATATGGATCATGGATATGTTGAGGCCAATGCAGAAAAACTAGTTGGCAGCAAAATATATCTGGATTTTCCATCTGTTGGAGCTACAGAAAATATAATTATGGCGGCTGCACTTGCAGAAGGTACTACAATCATAGAAAATGCAGCAGAAGAGCCAGAAATAGTCGATCTTGCCAATTTTATAAACGAAATAGGCGGGAAAGTCAAAGGTGCAGGAACAAATACAATAAAGATAACTGGTATTAGCTCTTTAAAAGGGGCGGAGCATACAGTAATTCCAGATAGAATTGAAGCTGGAACCTATATGGTAGCAGCTGCTATTACAAAGGGAGATATAGTACTTGAAAATGTAATACCAGATCATCTAAAACCTATGATGGCAAAACTTATAGAAGTTGGGTGTAAAGTAGAAGAAGGGGAAAACTCTATTAGAGTTATAGGCCCAGATAGAATACTTCCTACTGATATCAAAACTATGCCACACCCAGGATTCCCTACAGACCTTCAGTCTCCTTTTATGGCAATGCTTTCTGTTGCAGAAGGAAACTCAATGGTTATAGAGACTGTTTTTGAAAACAGATTTATGAATGTTCCAGAGCTTAATAGAATGGGCGCTGATATTAAAATCGAGGGGAAGTCTGCAGTTATCAAAGGAGTAAACTCTCTGGAAGGCTCTAATGTAGTTGCTACAGATTTAAGAGCAGGAGCAGCACTGATACTTAGTGGACTTGTAGCAGAGGGAGATACTAAGATATCGGAAATATATCACGTGGAAAGAGGTTACGTGGATATAGTTGGAAAGCTTACAAACCTTGGTGCTAACATACAAATAGTTGAAGATTAATAGAGTATGAAAAGGAGAATATAAATATGGGATTTTCACCAGATATAGGAATAGATCTTGGGACTGCTTCAGTCCTTGTATATGTTAAAGGTAAGGGAATAGTACTTCAAGAGCCTTCTGTTGTAGCGATAGACACAAGCACAAATAAAGTACTTGCTGTTGGAGAAGAAGCTCAGAAAATGCTAGGAAGAACACCGGGAAATATAGTTGCTATAAGACCTCTAAAAGATGGAGTGATATCAGACTATGATGTAACTGAGAAGATGCTAAAGCATTTTATAGAAAAGGTAACTGGTGGAGTTGGTCTTTTCAAATTCTTCAAACCTCAAATAATAGTTTGTGTACCTTCAGGTGTTACTGAAGTTGAAAAAAGAGCTGTAATTGATGCCACTATGGAAGCCGGAGCTAGAGAGGTTTATCTTATAGAAGAACCAATAGCTGCTGCAATAGGAGCTGGAATAGAAATCTCTCAACCAAACGGAAGTATGGTTGTAGATATAGGTGGAGGAACATCTGACGTTGCTGTTATATCTCTTGGAGGTATAGTTGTAAGCACGTCTATTAAGATTGCCGGTGACAAGTTTGACGAGGCAATAGTGAAGCATATGAGAAAAAAACACAGCATACTTATAGGAGAAAGAACTGCCGAGCAAATCAAAATGGAGATAGGCTCTGCTTATCCTAGAGATAAGGAAGTATTTATGGAAGTAAGGGGAAGAAACCTTGTATCAGGACTTCCTGAAACTATAAAAGTTTCTTCAGAAGAAACTCTAGAAGCCCTTAGAGAAAGTGTAGCACAAATCGCTGATGCAGTTCACTATGTCCTTGAAAAGACACCACCTGAGCTTTCTGCAGATATTAGTGACAAAGGAATCCTTATGACAGGTGGAGGTTCTCTACTTTGGGGATTAGACAAGCTAATAGCAAAAAGAACAGGAATAAAAGTATACATAGCAGAAGAAGCTATTTCTTGTGTAGCTAAAGGCACAGGAGAAGCCCTTAATTCAATAAAAGTACTTCAAAGAACTTCAAAAAAAAGATACTAATTACCTATTAGTATTTACCGATATCATGCCGATATAGAATAAGACCTGCTGGGTTTGTATAGACTCAGTTAAAAAAAGGGATATTCTTGTCGGCTATCCTTTTAAGGAGGAAAATATGTTTAGAGGTATATATACGGCGACTAATGCCATGAAGACGGATACAAAGCGAATAGATACTATAACAAATAATATAGCAAATGCTCAAACCACAGGGTTTAAAAAGGACGTCCTTGTGACACAATCCTTTCCAGAGCAGCTTCTGTTTAAAAGAAATGGAAGTGAAAATAACCTAAGACCAACTAGGCAAAGAATCACAGTAACCCCTCCGCCAAACGAGCAAGGGGGAGATGAACCTATATCTATTGAAATTACATCAGGATATCTTACAATGAATGACAGACACGGTACTGGACATTATAAAAGTGCAAGAATCATGAGAGATGAAGAAGGCTATTTAAGAACAGTACATAGAGATTCAGATGAGGCTAATATGACTAAATTCGGAGCATATCTACTTGATAGTAGTGGAAATAGAGTTCAGGTTCCAGAAGGACCTATTGAGCTTCTTGGAAACGGAATACTTCAGGTTGATGGTCAACCAGCAGCAAACATAATAACTGCAGTACATAAAAACGTGGTAGGAACTATAAATGGTGGAAGCTCTGTTGATAGAGTGATGACTAATTTTTCCCAAGGAACCCTTGAAATGACAGACAATCCCCTCAACATAGCAATCGAGGGAGCTGGCTTTATAAAAGTAATGGATATGAATGACAATCAGATAAAATATACAAGACATGGAGCATTTGCAATAAATGTAGATGGAATACTTGTTGATCTTTCGGGAAATCCTGTTCTTTCTCAAGGAGAAGATGAGATAGCAATTCCTGAAGGTGCAGACAACATTAGCATAGATAGAGGGGGAAACATTACAGTTACCCTAAATGGAATAGAGACCCCTGTAGACACACTTGGAATTGTGAATATAGAAAATCGCTCAAGCCTTGAAAAGCTTGGGGAAGGATATTTGGTTATGCCAGATGGGGTAGAGCCTGAAGAGGCTGAGTTTGAAGGCTCAGTAATTCAAGGCTATCTTGAAGGCTCAAACGTAGATATTATAAGTGAGATGGTCCAGATGGTGAATCTTCTTAGAGGGTATGAGAGTAATCAAAGAGTCATAAGATCCTATGATGATATCATGGGCAAGGTGGCAAATGAGCTTGGGAAAATATAATTAGGAGGCTATACTTATGAGAACTTTATGGACGGCAGCTAGCGGTATGAAAGCTCAGCAGCTCAATATGGACACTATATCTAACAACCTTGCAAATGTAAATACAACGGCATTTAAAAAGCAAAAAGTCGAGTTTAAGGACCTTCTATATACATCGATGAAAAGTGTGAGTAATGTGCCAGAGCAGGGAGAGCCTGTAAACCTTCAAATAGGACACGGGGTCAGACCCGTTGCCACATCGAGATATTTTATGAATGGAAATCTGGAAAAAACTGAAAATCCTACAGACGTTGGTCTTGAAGGACCTGGATTCTTTGTCATAGAAAATCCGGCGGGTAATCCAGAATTTTTATATACAAGGGATGGAAACTTCAAATTTGCAGTAGATGGAGACGTAATGACCCTTGTTACATCAAACGGATATAGCGTAATGTCTACAGATGAAGATATAATAGAGATTGATGGAGACATGAGTGATTTTTCTGTATCTGAGACAGGGCTAGTTACTGCAACAGACCTAGATGGAGAAATAGTAGAGCTAGGACAGATACAGGTTGTCAACTTCATTAACCCAGAAGGACTTCAGGCAGTAGGGGGAAACTTCTACACGGCTACTGTAAACTCTGGAGAGGGAGTAATGGAAGAAGGGGAAGATGTAAGAACTAAGATGTACCAAGGATACCTTGAGACGTCGAATGTACAGCTGGTTGATGAAATGGTTAGAATGATAATGGCTCAAAGAGCATATGAAATAAATTCAAAATCTATCCAAACAGCTGATGACATGCTTCAGACGGTAAATCAGCTTAAGAGATAGACTTAAAATTTGAATAAGTATTTTAGAAATATAATCTGGTGGTGAAACTATGGAAATAAATTCCTTTGTACCCAAATATACGCCTAAAAATGTAAAAGAAACAGAGATGTCCGATGCAGAAAAGAAAAAGCTACAGGCTGTTTCCAAAGAAATGGAAGCTGAGTTTTTAAAGATAATGATGAAAGCTATGAAGAGCACATTAAACCCTGCTGAGCTTACTGAAAAAGCCCCAGGCAAGGATATAATGACTGACTTTATGATTGAACGATATGCAGAAGAGACGGCTAAAAATGAGCCCCTTGGTATTGCAAAAATGATATACGAGCAGTACACTAAAGAGTATAAAAAATAAACCCTCTAAATATAGAGGGTTTTTCTTTTGAGAGGGGTATTTGAGATGAATTTTTTTGATATATTTAGTCAGGTTCTTGTACTTTTTATACTTATATTAATAGGATATATAGTGACAAAAAAAGGGATGCTTTCTCCTAATGGAACGAGAGATTTTAGCATATTTGTTCTCTATGTTACACTTCCTGCCATGATAATTCGGTCTATGCAGTTTGATTTCTCTCCAGAGCTTCTTCTTTCAAGTGGCAAGATGGCTATGATAGCAGGCTTTGTATATTCGTTTGCAATATTTCTTTCCTATGCTTTAACACATATTTTAGGATTCAAAGGAAAACAAAGGGATGTCCTTCAGGCCGCTATGATATTTCCAAACGTAGGTTTTATGGGTTATCCTGTTGTAAATGCTATATATGGAGCAGAGGGAGTATTCTTTGCATCCCTTTTTAATATCCCATTTGATATTGTGATGTGGACTGTAGGAATACATCTGATGAGAAGACATGGAGACTCCAAAGAGACAACCTATAAGAATCCTTTATTTATATTTTTAAATCCAGGAACTATTGCTGTGACAATAGGGTTTATATTATTTGCATTTTCAATAAAACTTCCAGGTCCTATTGACAGTACTCTAGCCTACCTTGCATCTGCTACGACTCCAGTTGCTATGATAACTGTAGGATCTATACTTTCAAGGACAGAAGTATACTCTATATTTAAAAACTCTAGTCTTTTGATTACAGCTTTTATAAAGATGACTTTAATACCGGCAGCACTTTATTTTGCCCTTAGACTCTTTAATATGCAAGGATACTTTCTTGCAATACCTGTACTTATTACAGCTATGCCTGTTGCAGCAAACGTTGCAATATTTGCAGTAAAGTATGAAAATGATTCAAATACAGCATCCCAAGCGGTTTTTCTTACGACTCTTATGTCTGTGCTGACGATTCCGATTATAGCAGTTCTTATCTAAAAACTGCATGAGATAGCATCATAACTATAAGTCCTGCTGTCATATTCCCAAGAAATATTGCAGGAAGAGCGTATTTAAGCCTTATATTTAGTATTGATGAAAGTGCCGATCCAGTATAAGCTCCTGTAGATGGAAGAGGTACAGCCACAAACAGATATATTCCTAGGATATTTGCAGCCTTTAGCTTTTTAGACTTTTTATATATATGATTGTTCAAAAAATCAGTAAACCATTTCATTATATTGTGCTTTTCCATAAAATCTAATATTTTTCTAAAAAGAAGTATCAAAAAAGGTGCTGGGAGAGTAGAACCGATTACAGAGATTATATATACTTCCCAAGGGTTAAGACCAAGGCCAATACCAAGTGGTATAGCGCCTCTTAGCTCTATAAGAGGAACAGCCGCAAGGAGCAGCACGTACATTTCAAGGGATATGTGTCTTAAGAGATCACTCATATGTAAGTTTCCTTTCTAACAAATCCGAATTATAATCCTTAAAATTATAACATAACTGTAATAGCTGTGTAATTGATTATAACTAAAAAATAGATTAAGATAGGATTTGAGGATAAATTTAAACATAATTATTTTACAGTAATAGTTGCAAGAGGAGATGCTTAAGATGAAAAAAAGACTAGCAGCACTGATTTTGTGCTTTAGCATTATGATGACACCTACACTTGGATTTGCGTCTATGATAGATGAGTCGAGAAATGTAATAAATCTAAGTCAAGGGGTAAGTCTTACCAAGATAAATTCCCTTTATGAAAATGGGCAGCAGGGGGTTAATATCCTAGATATAGACCTTAAAAACCCTTCTGTTAAAATAGATTTGCTATTTAATCAAAATGGATTTGCTCAAAGAACAAAGCTTAGCAACATGGTGAATCAATCCTCAGGAGTCATTGCAGCTGTAAATGGAGACTTTTTTTCTATGTCAAATCCAGGATTTTCTCTTGGGCCAATGGTAAAGGACGGAAAGCAGCTTTCAAATGCCCATTATGAGCAAAATAAATACGCATCTTTTATGGTAGATGTAAACAACAGCCCTATAATGGCATATATAAATCCAGGAGTACAGATTGAAAACCAAAGCAGAAATATTAAAGTTGATATATCAGCAATAAACAAACCAAGTAAGGATTTTGGAAACATAGTTATATATACAAGTGAATATGTGAAAAACTCTCCAGGAGCAAACGGCACATATTTTGATCTTTGTGAAATAGTGGTAGAAAATGATATAGTAAGGGAAGTTAGATTTGGACAGGGTCCAGTTGCTATTCCTCAAAACGGATATGTAATTCTTGCAGGAGGAGCAAACAGCTATCTACTTCAAGGGGCTTTTGGAGTTGGAGAAAAGGTAAATATACTTACGGATATAAGTATGAATCATCAAAATGTAAAGACTGCTGTAGGTGGAGGGACTATGCTTCTTAGAAACGGACAGGACGTGCCTCTTACTCAAGAAGTCAAAGGAAAAAGCCAAAGAACGGCAATGGGAGTGACTTCTGACCAAAGAATACTCATAGTTACAGTAGATGGAAGAAAGGCTCCTTACATAGGAATGGATGAAAGAGATCTTCAGCAATATATGAAATCCCTTGGAGCCAAAGATGCCATGATGCTAGATGGGGGAGGCTCCACCCAAATGATAGCAGATGGTAAGATACAAAATAATATGACGGGCTCAGAGCGAGATCTTGTAAACGCATTGGCAGTCAAATCTACGACTCAAAGTGGGCCTATTGCATCTATAGAAATCAATCCTTTAAAAGAAACTGTATTTGTAGGAGACAAGGTAGAGCTTGTGATTAGAGGATTTGACAGTTCAAAAAATCCTATACTTGATATTACAACCCCAAGCTACAGCGTAGGAAGTGAAGGCTTTTCTGGCTCCTTTGACGGCAGAAACTTCACATTTTCATCAGCAGGGACTGGGCATATTACCGCATCATATGGAGGAGTAACTGGAAGAGTAGAGGTGCAGGTGCTTCCTAAAAATGCTCCAGATTCGAGATTTGTCCAAAATATCCAAGGGCAGAGTATAGCTTCAGTGTTTGGAGATATGAAAGGGTCAGACAGCGTATTTGATGATGCAATCAGAGCCTTTATGCAAAGCGCTGCCTCAGCTAGTCAGCAGGTTATAATGATGGACAATTCTGACAAGGTATTTCAAGGAGGCGTATCTGCTCCAACAGAAGAATTTTCAGGGGCATACAAATACAAAAATCACGCAGGAGCTACCTTTATATCTGTAGACAATAAAAATGGTGGCGTGAGCAAAGTAAACGGGCAGTGGGCTTATCTAAAGGGTCTTATAGATAAAGGAGAGCAAAATGTAGTAATTTTCCTTCAGGGATCAAGCACTATGGGAACTCCACGTGAGCAAGAAGCCTTTGACTCTATGATTCAAAATGCAGGAAAGACAAAAAACATATATATAGTATATAAAGCAAATGATTTTTCAAGCAGAATGGATGGAAGTGTTAGCTATATAGGGATGCCTGATTATAAAAACATCAAAAAGACTAACCTTTATGAAGATATTAAGTATCTATCTTTTATGAATCAAGATGGAAAGCTTGTATATACCTTCCAAAAAATATTTTCAAATTAATTTTTAAAAATCTATTGACACTGTATTTAAGGTGATATAAAATGTATTTCGTTGCACAATAATTGAATAAATTCTTGAACCTTATCAAGAGAGGTGGAGGGACTGGCCCGATGAAACCCGGCAACCAACGCATTAGCGAGATGGTGCCAATTCCTGCGAGATATATTCTTGGCAGATGAGGTAGCTTAATATATAAATATATAAGCCTCTTCTGCATGTGTGTTGAAGAGGCTTTTTAGTTGTGCGCCCAGCATGGGCGCGAACTTGCTGGTGAAAGTCCAGTACGGGGGCTGGTAGTGCCAACCGTTAGCCAAGAGCAAGGGTGTCCATCGTG
>NZ_JAGGLI010000008.1 GCF_017874355.1 Acetoanaerobium pronyense | reverse complement strand
TTTGAAACTTGAGTTTTTTTCAATTTGAGATTTCTAAGTCTTTTAATTTCAGCAAACATAAATATTCCTTTCAAAGTCAGTCCTCCTGTCAGTAATCTACTTTAAGTATTCTAACAAGATTCAAAGACTTTATGAGTATTTTTTCTCCATTTTTATTTGCCGAAATCTCTCCATTTTATTTTACCAGTTACAAAAAATAAAATTTTACTATTTCTCCTATATATTAAACACTACTGATAATTAAAGTTAACAGATTTATTAAACTATGAATTAATGTAACTACTATAATAGGATTCTGATTCTTTCTTTCAAAAACTACGAATGAATACGCTAAAATAATTCCTATAATAAATGCGCTTATTCCATACATAACATTGTAGATTAGATGAAGTATTCCAAAAGAGAAAGCTGATACTAATATCTTAAAAACAAGCCTAATTCTATGGGTTTTAAGTGAATTCAAAACCAAAGCTTGAAAAATCAAAGTCTCTATGAATGGTGATATTACAACTGCTGATAAAACTGTAAATAGCAAAATATCTTGTGCTTCATAGTAATCAGCTGCTACATCGATATCTAAAATGTAATATGAAATATTAGAGAGTAGAATGTTTAATAAAAAGCCAACTAATCCCATAATCACTATAAACTTCCACTTTGGTATTTTATAGATATTTGAATGAAATATATTTATCTGCTCCATTTATCATATACTCCTTCTAACATCATATAATGTTCTAAAATATAAAACTTCTTTTAGAGAAATATGGCTAAAAATCAAATAAAAAATCTAGAAAAAATTAGAGAGAATCAACTCATAAAATATATAGCAGATCCAATTAGAAACCCAAAGCCAAAGATACGAGTACGAACGATACTAATTTTGGTTGTATCAGAATAGAGTGAATTTAAGCTTTTTTCAGGAACTAATATCCAAGTAAGGCCCAAAATCCCTAGAGTTAAGTAGATAGTATTATCACTGATATTAATATTGAAGTCTGTAAATCGATTTAAAGTTTTCACTAATATTGAACTTATAAGAACTAGAAATAAAATTATATGGGTAGCTCTCAAAAAAAGTGATTTTTTCATTTTATCCTCATTTCATTATAGAATTATTATAACAGGAGCCTAATTTTTAAATCCATCTGTCTCTAAAATAGTTTGGAAATAACTCTAATAACTTTAACGTATTTTTATAATTTATTAAAGCAGCATAAATGTCGTATTTTCCTCTTTGTTCTAGAATTGATAACAAAAAGGAAAATGAATATATCAAAAGAACGGATATAGAAAAGAATCTTTCAATTTCAAGTTCTGTGGCTATAAAGCTGTCAAGAAATATGGTAGCTAACTCTGTTATAGAGAAACTGGGAAAATGCAAAAAATAAACCCTAAAAACCTTTAAATCTCAAAGGTTATAGGGTTTGCTTTAATTATTCCCACTCTTCACTATCTTTATGTCTTTTCTTTACAAAATATTGCAATATCAGTATCTTTTTTACAAATAGTTCTAGTGTATATCTTTAATTTCGTATAGTTTTTAAAATTTTTTACCCGTTCCAGTACCAGTTCCGATTAATTTAATGATAAAATTGTTCTTATTGTATTTTAAACATTAAGTTATTTGTTTTCTCTTTCAAACTAAACTATCTTGCTAAAACTAATATATAGTATTAGAATAGTGTTATAAGGTGTTCGAATAGTGTTAGAACGTGCTTGAATATTTAAAATAACATGAAAAAGAGGTAGAGAATATATGTTTAAGGAAAGTATTCACTTGGAACTAAAAAAAGAATATGTGAAAGATATATTAAAGACAGTGGTTGCCTTTGCTAATACTTCTGGCGGGAAGATTTATATAGGAATAGATGATGAAGGTAAGGTTTTAGGAGTAGAAAGATTAGATACTGATATTTTAAAGTTATCTAATTCCATAAGAGATTCTATAAAGCCAGATATAACTCTATTTACTTCTATCTTCGTAGAAAAAATAGATAGTAAGGACGTAATTGTTGTTGATGTACAAAAAGGAGCTTCTTCCCCCTATTATTTAGCTGACAAAGGGCTACGGCCTTCAGGCGTTTATGTAAGACATGGCGCTTCTTCTGTTCCAGCCACTGATGCTGCTATTTTAAAAATGATTAGAGATACTGATGGAGATAACTTTGAGGAGCTTAGATCTTTGAATCAAAATCTTGATTTTGATTTTTTAAAAAAAGAATTTGAGGATGCAAATATAAAGTTAGAATACTCTCAAATGAGAACTTTTAATATCATTGATGAGGATGGATTATATACAAATCTAGGCCTTTTATTGTCTGAGCAATGTCCACACACTATAAAAGCGGCCGTATTTGAAGGTAGCACTAAGGAAATATTTAAGGACAGATTTGAATTTTCAGGGTCTTTGTTGAAACAAATGAAAGATGTATATTCTTTTTTAAATAGATATAATAGGACTAATTCTGAAATAACCGGTCTTAAAAGAACTGATACCAGAGAGTATCCTGAAATTGCCATCAGGGAAGCTCTCTTAAATTCAATTGTTCACAAAGAATACTCCTATAGTAGCAGTACATTAATAAGTATATTTGATGACAAAATAGAAATAGTTACTATAGGCGGCCTTACTAAAGGCCTTAGTGAAGATGATATCATGCTAGGGGTATCTATTTTGAGAAATAGAAATCTTGCAAATATTTTTTATCGCCTAAAGTTAATTGAAGCATATGGAACTGGTATCCCTAAGATAATAGAAAGCTATAATGAATATAATGTAAAACCTAAAATAGAAATATCTAGCAATGCTTTTAAAATAACACTTCCAAATACCCTCAAAGAAAAATCAAGCTCTAAATTTGAAAATAATTTGAGCGATAAGGAGTATTTAATAGTTAATATGTTAAAGGAAAATGAATATATCAAAAGAACAGATATCGAAAAGAATCTTTCAGTTTCAAGCTCTATGGCTATCAAGTTGTTAAGAAATATGGTAGAAAACTCTATTATAGAGAAACTTGGAAAAGGTAAAAATGTTATATATAAATTAAAGTAGTTGGATCTAATATACACGGTGTAATCATGACTTAGGGCTCCTCCACTTCCTCTAGCTATGGAATAATTTTATTCATCCGGCAATAAAGAAGTGCATGAAAATTAAAAAATGTATCATATGTGTGTCACGGAAAAAATAAACCCTAGAAACCTTTGTATTTCAAAAGCTCTAGGGTTTTCTTTAATTACTCCCACTCTTCACTATAATTTTGACTTCTATGTACAAATTACTGCAATATCAATATCTTTTTTACAAATAGTTCTAGTGTATATCATTAATTTCGTATGATTTTTAAATTTTTTTACCCGTTCCAGTACCAGTTCCAATTAAAATAATTTGCTCAATTATTAATATCAAACTTTCAATAACATTTTCAAAAGAGATTTCTTTAACATAATTATTTTTATTTGCATATGCTTTCCACCTATCATTAAATCCCTTATCTGCTAAGATTATGTCTATCATTTCTTTAAAACTTGCAAAGTCAAGTATGGTACCCCTATAATCAAAAGTTCTTTCACAAGCTTTAGACAGCTTTTCAAAATCAACCTCATTGCTTTTGAATCTATATATTAGATGGATATCATAAAAATCTTTACTTCTACTATTTAAAAATCCTTTGGAATAAATGGTTTCTAATTTTTCTGCTAACATTGTTTCTAAATTGTATGCTTTGATTTTTAAGTTATCTTCAGAAAATATTGTTTTGTATTCATAATCTACTGGTTGATATGTCAATATATCTCCTGTTGCTATATCTAAAGGAACAATTTGTCTTATATTGTCTAATTTACATAGAATCTGGATTCTATATCCCCCATATTCATCTTGTTTTTTAATTTCTTGTATACCCTTTAGCTCATATTGAATGGAATCTTTTTCATTATATTCTAAAATATCATCAAAAATCTCAACTAGAAGTTCTTCAGTTAAAGGCATATTCTTAAAAAGAAAATCAATATCTACGGTGCTTCTTGAATCCAATCCCACTATATTTGAAAGTATATATCCACCTTTAAAAATAAATTTATCATTATATTTGCTAATTGATAATTTTCTTAAAACACTTTCTAAAAAATAATATGTCATAACAGAATTAAAAGTTAATCCTGTTTCATTAGATACTTTGCGGCACATAGCTGTTATCTTATCTTTATTCATAAATCACCTCCATCGTAGTTCTTACCTTTTCAATAATCCCCATTTTTTTAGCATATATAAAAAGTTTATTTATATCAGAATTTTTAGATGATGCATATCCTCGTATTGTCTTAACATAAATTTCCGGATCTATGTTATTCTTGTTTTGAACAAAATCACATATTATTCTTTCAATGTTATATGCTCTGACCTTATTTTGATATATAGTTTTTACTTCTATCGCTCCCATATCTGATATATCGCTTTTCACATAATATAGTTTTACATTATTGGGAAGATTATTAATTTTATAGCTGTAAGGGACACTCGCCTCAATCAATTGTGGTATTTTGTCAGTTAATCCTTGTAAATATAGAGCTGTCTCATAGGAAAATACCGTCTTTTTAAATTTATGCTGAAAAAAATAATATTCGTCATAATCTCCCTGTTTTGAAATGTAAATACCTCTATCCACTCTAGAAAGTATATTTTCTTCTACAAGCCTTGTAAGATATACTCTTGGAATTCCTTCTTCTTTACAATATTGTGTTGTAATGACTCCGTTGTTTCCTTTTAGATAGTTAAGTATCTTTTCTTTGTGATTCATATTATCCTCCATTGTTCCATCTATACTGATAGTATACTGTTTTCTCAGTGTATATGCAACAATATAAATTTTGTTGTATCGGTTCTTAAATTATATAATTTATACGCACATTTCAAACTAGTTTACCTTATTAGTGCAATACGAAAATTAAAAACCCGTGTATCCCCTTTAGAAAGGATATACGGGTTTGATTTTCTATTCCCACTCGATTGTCGCAGGTGGCTTTCCAGTAATGTCATACACTACTCTATTTACGCCTTTTACTTCATTTACTATTCTTCTTGATATCACATCTAGTACTTCGTATGGGATTGGGTAAAATTCTCCTGTCATACCGTCTGTTGATGTCACGGCTCTAAGTCCTACCATATAGGAATATGTTCTTTCGTCTCCCATTACTCCAACTGTCATTACGTCTGGAAGGGTTGCAAATGCCTGCCAGATTTTTCTTCCTAGGCCTGCTTTTTCAAGTTCTTCTCTATATATATAGTCTGCATCTCTTAGGATATCGCATTTTTCTTCTGTTACTTCTCCAAGCACTCTGATTCCAAGTCCCGGTCCTGGGAATGGATGTCTAAATATAAGGTACTCAGGTATTCCAAGCTCTAGTCCTACATTTCTTACCTCGTCTTTAAATAGTTCTCTAAGAGGCTCTACAAGGCTAAGCTTCATGTCCTCTGGAAGTCCTCCAACGTTGTGATGACTCTTGATTACTGATGCTTCATCTGTTCCACTCTCTATTACATCAGGGTAGATTGTCCCTTGAACTAGGTACTCTACCTCTCCAAGCTTTGCAGATTCTTCTTCAAATACTCTGATGAATTCTTCCCCTATTATCTTTCTCTTTTTCTCAGGGTCTGTAACTCCCTTTAGTTTTGAAAGGAATCTCTCCTGTGCGTTTACCCTTATTAGATTCATAGAAAATTCATCTCTAAATATTCTCTCTACATCATCACCTTCATTTTTTCTAAGTAGACCGTGGTCTACAAATATACATGTAAGGTTGTCTCCTATAGCTCTATGTACTAGAACTGCTGCTACTGATGAATCAACTCCTCCACTTAGTGCGCAAAGGGTCTTTTTATCTCCTATTTCTTCTTTGATAAGCTTTATCTTATCTTCTATGAATGAGTCTGCTGTAAAGTCTCCATCTAGCTTACATATTTCAAAAAGGAAGTTTCTTATTATCTTATATCCTTCTTGAGTATGCTCTACTTCTGGGTGGAACTGTACTGCGTAAAGATTTTTCTCTTTGTTTTCCATTGCAGCTACTGGGCAGTCTTCTGTTGTTGCTACTATATTAAAGCCTTCTGGCATCTTTTCAATCTGGTCTGTGTGGCTCATCCAGCATATATTTGATTTGTTTATATCTTTAAAAAGTGGGCTGTCTTGATAGTTAATTGAAGTCTTTCCATATTCTCTTTTTTCTGGCTTCATCACTGAGCCTCCAAGAAGCTTTGCTGTAAGCTGAGCTCCATAGCAGATTCCAAGTATAGGGATATTCATCTCAAATATTTCACTATCTATTGTTGGAGCACCTTCTTCATTTACGCTCTTTGGTCCTCCAGTAAATATGATTCCTTCTGGGTTTACTTCTTTGATTTTAGCTATTGCTTTTTTGTATGGAACTATTTCGCAGTATACATTAGCTTCCCTTACTCTTCTTGCTATTAGCTGGTTATACTGTCCTCCAAAATCTACAATTAGTACTGTCTGATGCTTCATATATTAAACCTCCAGGCTTGCGCTATAGTTTGGCGCTTCTTTAGTAACTGTTATATCATGCGGATGACTCTCTCTAAGTCCTGCTGCTGTGATTTTTACCATTACGGATTCTTCCATAAGTTCTTTAATAGTTTCTGAGCCGCAGTATCCCATACCTGCTCTAAGTCCTCCAACCATCTGGAATATAAGGTCTGATGCTTCTCCTTTGTAAGGGACCATACCTTCTACACCTTCTGGAACTAGCTTTTGGGCATCTTTTTGGAAGTATCTATCTTTAGAGCCTTTTTCCATAGCTCCCATAGAACCCATTCCTCTATATGATTTGAATGATCTTCCTTTATATATTACTGCCTCTCCAGGACTTTCCTTTGTTCCTGCAAGAAGAGATCCAAGCATTACTACAGAGCCTCCAGAAGCTATTGCTTTAACTATATCTCCTGAGTACTTGATTCCTCCATCTGCAATTATTGGAACTCCGTATTTAGCTGCTTCTTCGTAGCAATCCATAACAGCAGTAATTTGAGGTACTCCAACTCCTGCAACAACCCTTGTTGTACATATAGAGCCAGGTCCTATACCAACCTTTATGCAGTCTGCCCCAGCTTCAATAAGCTCTCTTGTAGCCTCTGGTGTTGCTACATTTCCTGCTATAACCTGAAGGTCAGGATAATGCTCTTTTGCTTTTTTAACAGCTTCTATAACACCCCTTGAATGACCATGGGCTGTATCAATTACAATTACGTCTACCTTTGATTTATAAAGTGCATCTATTCTCTCAAGCATATCAGCTGTAACTCCAACTGCCGCACCGCAAAGAAGTCTTCCTTGGGAATCTGTTGCTGAGTTTGGAAATTTTATCTTCTTTTCTATATCTTTTATTGTGATTAATCCTTTTAGATGTCCATCCTTATCTATAATTGGAAGCTTCTCTATCTTGTGCTTGCTAAGTACCTGCTGAGCTTCTTCAAGGGATACACCTTCAACTGCTGTGATTAGATTTTCTGATGTCATAGCATCTTCAATTTTTTTACTAAAATCAAGTTCGAATCTTATATCTCTATTTGTAAGTATTCCTATTAGCTTCTTGTCTTCGTCTACTATAGGAACTCCTGATATTCTATATCTTCCCATCAGTTCATCTGCTTCTTTTATAGTCTTTTCCTTTGTAAGATAAAAAGGGTCTACTATGACTCCATGCTCCGAGCGTTTTACCTTATCTACTTCAAGAGCTTGCTCTTCTATAGACATATTCTTATGTATGATTCCTATACCACCTTCTCTAGCCATCGCTATAGCCATCTGATGCTCTGTTACAGTGTCCATACCTGCACTCATTACTGGGATATTTAATTTGATTGTCTTTGTAAGGTAAGTAGATGTATCTACCTCATGAGGCAGTACGCTTGATTTTTGTGGTACTAAGAGTACGTCGTCAAATGTAAGAGCTTCTTTTAGAACTTTTGCCATAGTAATATATCCTCCTAATGTTTTTAAAAATACAAAAAAACCTACGCTGCTACTCATCTGAGTGGCCGCATAGGTTTATGATATCGTAAACTAGTAAAAGAGCTATAGACCCAAATTTTGGCCAAGTCTTTTAAAAATATCTCGAATGAACAAGATATCTCCCTAATTTGATGCATAAATTCCTGAAATGCGATCACCCATAGTCGAAAATTTACGGTTTTCGGTAGAGACTTCCGGTCCATATTACCGGTATTATATGAGGGAAAATGTTTTTTAATGTTCGTATTTATTTCTGATTTGTATTATAAGATAACAGAATTAAATGTCGTTGTCAATGAATTAAAAACAAATTTTTAAATAGTCTTATATTCATTCTTTATATTGTAAAAGATAGAGGTTGTGATAAAGTCCTTTTTGTTTTAAAAGCTCATCATGTCTGCCCATCTCCCTTATCTTTCCTTTATGCATTACTATTATATTGTCAGAATGCTGGATTGTCGATAGTCTATGGGCAACTACAATTGTAGTCCTTCCTTTTATAACCTTTTCAATAGCCTCTTGAATCAGGACTTCTGTCTGGGTATCTATGTTTGATGTAGCTTCATCTAGTATGAGTATCTTTGGGTCAAATGCGAGGGCTCTTGCAAATGCAAGGAGCTGCCTTTCTCCAGATGATAATGTAGATCCCCCTTCTTCTACTAAAGAGTTGTATCCATCCTTTAGCTTTGATATAAAGTGATGGGCGTTTACAAATCTGGATACCTCTTCCACCTTTTCATCTGATATCTCAGCATTGTTCAATCTTATATTGCTCCTCATATCTCCAGTAAATAAAAATACGTCCTGAAGTACAGAGGCTACATTTTTTCTAAGATATTTAACAGGTATGTCTTTGATACTTACTTTATCTATTAGTATATCACCTTTTTGTATTTCATAAAGCCTTGCTATAAGGCTGATAATAGTTGTCTTTCCAGAGCCTGTAGCTCCTACAAATGCAACTGTTTGACCTTTTTCTATTTTAAAGCTCACATCTTCAAGTACCCACTGCTCATCATCATATGAAAACCATACGTTTTTGAACTCTACCTCTCCTTTAAATTCAAATGGCTCTTTGACATTTTCAGAATCTTCAAGACCATCCTTTTCGTCAAGAAGCTCAAAGATTCTTTCAGATGATGCCATTGCAGACTGCATTATATTAAACTTTTCAGAAAGGTCTGATATCGGCTGAAAAAACTGGTCCAGGTAACTTATAAAGGCAAATAGTACCCCAAACTGTATGCTCCCTCTAATCACAGCTCCTCCTCCATACCATATAAGAAGTGCTAGAGCAAAGTAATATATAAGGTCAATTGTGGGTCTAAATATTGCAAATACAAAGAGCTCTCTAAGGGATGCCTCTTTGTGCTCGCTATTTATTTTGAAAAACTCTTCATACTTTCTATCTTCTTGGGCAAAAATCTGTATGATTCCCATTCCAGATATGTTTTCACTAAGGGATGAATTGATTACAGCCAGCTTTCGCCTTACCTCTCTATATGCAGCCCTTGCTTTTTTTCTAAACATCATAGAGGCAAACACTACTATAGGAAGAGTTATAAATACCACAAGGGATACCTCTGTACTAAGGCTTAGCATCATTATTATAATACCAAGTAGTAGAAATATATCCTTAAAAAATGACACAATAACTGAGGTATAGAGTTCATTTAGGTTTTCCATATCGTTAGTAACTCTAGTTACGAGCCTTCCTACAGGGTTTTTATTAAAAAACTTCAGAGGAAGATTTAGTACATGGCTATAAAGCTCATTTCTCATGGAGTGAATCACTCTTTGCCCAGTATACGAAAGAAGATATACCTGCATATAGTTAAAAAAGAATCCCCCTACAAGTACAAGAAATAATAGAAGGGACATATTTCTCACTCCAGTAAAATCATTCTCCCTAAACTGAAGATACTCATCTTGGCTTAAAAGTATATAACTATACTCCTGATTTTCAAATGCTATATACCCTTCCCTTATCTCAAAAGGTGAGTTTCTAGGAATGACTCCTTCTATAAGATAATGAGCATTTTCTCTTGAAAGTATTTGATATTCTCCTTCTGCTCCTTCTAAATCGTTTATCCTAACAAAATAAAGGTCATTAAAATGAGTGTAGGGAAGATTTTCTGGCATGTCCGTAAATGCAGTCATAGGTTCATCAGACGCTGCTATATAATTGTCCACTGTAACCTTGATTATATAAGGTCTTGCAAGATCTACTCCAGTTGCAAGTATTATAGCCAAAAAACTCAGTACAAGAAGCAGTGCGTAAGGCTTTGCATATCCTAGGAGTCTTTTCATGATTTTGATATCAAACTGTTTATCTTTAATCTCACTTTCCTCTAAATAATTCAAGTCCTACACCTCCTCTTCAAGCTTTTCTTCTAGAAGCTGCTTCTTATAAAGGTCACTATATCTTCCGCCAAGTCTTAGAAGTTCTATATGCTTTCCTCTTTCAACTATTTCTCCATCTTCCATAAAAATAATCTCATCTGCATTTTTAATGGCTGATATTCTGTGGGATATTATTATGCTAGTCCTATCCTTCATGACGTCTTGAAGATGCTCTAGTATAGCTTCTTCAGTTTTTGTGTCTACAGCTGAAAGGCAGTCGTCAAGTATTAATATAGAAGGATCTTTGATTAGGGCTCTTGATATAGAAACCCTTTGCTTTTGTCCACCTGATAAGGTGACTCCCTTTTCCCCTACTATAGTTTGAAACTTTTGGGGAAAGGACATGATATCATCATATACTGAGGCTGTCTTTGCCGCATTTTCTATCTTTTCAAATGAAAGATTTGGGTCTGAAAATGCTATATTTTGTGAAATTGTAGTAGAGAATAAAAAAGCTTCCTGAGGTACATATCCTGTAGCCTTTCTAAGGGTTTTGATAGGAATCTTTTCTACATTTACTCCCCCTATAGATATTTCTCCTTCTTCTATATTATAGTTTCTAAGGAAAAGTGAAGCCAAAGTTGACTTTCCACTTCCTGTCTTTCCAACAATCGCAAGGGTTTCTCCCGGTTTTATATCTAAATTTATATTTCTAAGGGCATAGGTCTCACTTTTTGGATATTTAAAGGAAAGATTTTTTATGCTAATATGCATAGCCAGCTCATTTAAGTTTTCTATAGGAAGTACTCCTTTTTTGTCAACTACTTCTGGTTTTGCATCAAGTATTTCATTGATTCTTTTAAGGGATGCAAGCCCTCTTTGTATTACGTTTATCACCCAACCTATAGCCATCATAGGCCATGTGAGCATCCCAAGATAGGTGATAAAGGCTACAAGTTCTCCAAGGCTTATCCTTCCTTCTATTACCATGTTTCCACCTATATAAAGGGCTACAAGAAAGCTGATTGCTGCAATAAATCCTATCATAGGAAACATAAAGCCAAATATTCTAACTAGCTTCATATTATGAAATACATATTCTTCACTTGCATTTGAAAATCTAAGGAGCTCCTCTTCTTCCTGTACATAGGATTTTATTACCCTGATACCTGTGAAGGATTCTTGGGTTCTATCGCTCATGTTTGAAAAGGATTCTTGAACCAATTTATATCTCTTTTGTATTTTTTGTCCTAGAAAAGTCACTATGATTGCAAGTATCGGAAGGGGAATAAGAGCTAAAAGGGTAAGGGTGGGGCTTATGGATGTTGACATAACTCCTATTGTGGCAATAGTAAGGAATATAGAGTCTGTAAGCATTATTACTCCAGGTCCAAATGCCATTCTTACTGCCTGTATGTCGTTTGTGGCATGGGCCATAAGGTCTCCTGTTTTTCTATAATTAAAGAAGTTTTTAGAAAGTCCTTCAAGATGTTTAAATATCTTGCTTCTCATCCAAAATTCAAGCACTCTAGAGCTTCCTATGATTTTAATTCTCCACATATATCTAAAAAAAGCTATAAAGCATGCAATAATCATTATAAGAAGTGCATAATAAAGCACCTGTCCATTACTTATAGTTCCCGAGCCAATACTGTCTACCACATTTCCTATTATCCTTGGAGTAATAAGCTGGAGAGTATCAACAATAATAAGAACAATAACTCCAACAATATACTGCCATTTATTTTCTTTCATAAAATCCTTAAGATGCCTTAAGACCTCCATATTAACCCCCCATTTTCTGCAAAAAGAGGCCCCTTGGCATGCAAGAAGCCTCTTAATTATTACTCTATTTTGTTAAAACAGATTATCTATAATTTGAGCTATAGGATACATTTCCCTTTGACATAGTCATCACAGTCACTGGAACTTCATCTACTACATCAACTGCTATAAGGTCTGCCCTCATCCCCTCTTTTATCTCTCCCCTATCTATAAGTTCAAGAGCTGTAGCTGGGTTTTTAGACACAAGCTTTACGGAATTTTCAAGTCCCATTTCTTTCCCTAAAAGGAACACATATGCTAGTAGGTCGTAAGGCCTCATGTCAGAAGATAGCATATCGATTTTTCCATCAAGTACTGCTTGCCAAGGGTCAAGCTTCACTATACCGCCTTTTCCCTTACTAAGAGATAGAGTATCTAAAAGAATTTGCTTTTTTGTACCCTTCGCAAAATCTATTGCATCCATAGTGAAAGGGTATTCCAATATATTAACCCCATCTTGTTGAAGATAGTCAAGCTTTCTCATAGTGTCAAGTTCGCTAGAACCTACCTTTACGCCCTTGTAATGAGAGTATTTTAGCATATATGCAAGCTCTTCAAGATTGGATTCACTTCTAAGCTCACGAACCCTTTTCACCATTCTTCTGCATATCTCTTCGCTAAGTCCCATACTTCTTTGGATATATTCCTGATAATATACTTCTCTGTATCTTTCCTCTTCAGTCCTGCAGTATCCAAGATAAGATATATAGTCCAAAAATCCTCCTTCAAGAAGCTCTTTTACCTTATCCATACTCTCTATAAAGCCTAGCTGAAACTCTATATGAACCTTGTGGTCTATTAGGTTTTTTCCCTTGGATAGCTCACTGATTTTTTTTGCAATATTTGGACCTGTCGTAAAATCATCTTGACTTCTGCCATTTACTATTGGAATAGAGTGAAACAAAGTAGTGATTCCTGCAGATGCGAATCTCATCTCCACTTCTTTAAATGTCTTTTGAAAAGGAAACATATTATTAGCCTTAATCCTGTTTTCCCTAATCAGTTGCTCGCTTTGTATATTTATAAGTCCAGGAAGGATGTATTTTCCTTTAAAGTCAATGATATTTGTAGATTTAGAATCAGCCGATATCGACTTTATAACCCCGTCTTCTATATGAATGTATCCTTGTGTAACATTGTCGTTTAATACAATTCTATCGCTGTATAATACTTTCAAGTCTCAACCCTCCCTGTTTTAATAAAGGATACTAAAAAACATTAACTGTAAATTTCATTATAACATATAATCTTGTTTATACACTTGAAGAAAATAGTTTGAAATTGTTTTTTTTTGGTAAATATTAATTATAGTAAATCAGCTTGGATATGACAGCTATTTTCAATCCAAAGGGGGGCTTTAAATGAGAATAAAATCAAAAGAAGAAGTGCTTAAGGAATATAAAAATAAATACAAAGAATTAGATAATTATTTTATATCACATCTAAGTGAAGAATACGACAAGTATTACAAAATTGTAAAAGATTTACAGACAAAGGACGAGGTTTTGGCAGTATTTGAAAAGGAAATAGAAAGAAACGACCAGATGTATAACGAACACGCTGGAATAGAAGGAGTAGAAAAAGCTCTAAATGATCAGTATATGACCGTTCTTGCATCTTATGGTCTGATAGTATTTTTTAGAGACAATATGATAGAGTGGTAAAAATAAGTCCCCTTAAAAAGGGGACTTATTTTTATTAGATATTTTTTTACTTTGATTTTATCAATATGATTTTTTTGTAAAATTTGATATTAAAGTACTACTCCACCATCAACTGCAAGTACTTCTCCAGTAATAAATGCTGCCTCATCTGATGCAAGGAAAAGATATGCATTAGCTATATCTTCTGGAGTAGCAAGCTTTCCAAGAGGAGACTTGCCCTTCATCATATCAAGAACCTTATCAGGCATTTTAGCAACCATTGGAGTCATAGTGAACCCTGGAGCTACTGCGTTTACTCTAATACCTTTTCTTCCAAGCTCTTTTGCCCAAGTCTTAGTGATTCCAATAACTCCCCACTTTGTAGCAGCATAGTTAGTCTGTCCGAAGTTTCCATAAAGACCAACAACAGAAGATGCGTTAAGGATTACTCCTCCATCTTTTTCAGCCATTATCTTAGCAACTATCTGTCCGCAGTTGTATACACCTTTAAGGTTTACATCTATTACTTTATCAAAGTCAGCTTCTTCCATTTTTAAAAGCTGAGAGTCAGCTGTGATTCCAGCGTTGTTTACAAGTATATCAACCTGTCCCCACTTAGCAACAACATCATCAACCATAGATTGTATCTGCTCTCTATTTGTAACGTTAACGTCATAAGCAAGTACTTCCCCGCCCATTTCCTTTATCTTTTCAACTACTTCATTTAGAGAATCAAGTCCTGTATTGGATACTACTACCTTTGCACCTTCCTGTGCAAATCTTATTGCAGTCGCTTCACCTATACCTCTTGCCGCTCCTGTAATTATAGCTACTTTATCCTTTAATCTCATCTTATAATAACCTCCTTGGATAATAATTATACAATCATATACATTATAACAACTACAGACTTACCTATCAACCAGTTAAGATTTAATCTAAGCTGTAATCATAAAAACCTTTTCCTGTTTTCCTTCCCAAATGCCCTGCACTAACCATTTTCTTAAGAAGAGGATGTGGTCTATATTTGGGATCTCCAAAATCTTTAAATAAAACGTCCATTATGGCAAGGTTTACATCATTTCCAATAAGATCCGCAAGGGCAAGTGGTCCTATTGGATGATTTGCCCCTAACAACATTGCACTATCAATATCCTCAGCACTAGCAACTCCTTCAGCATATATTCCTATAGCTTCATTAATCATAGGAAGAAGAAGTCTATTTACTACAAAACCAGGAGCCTCTTCCACTTTTATAGGTTTTTTTCCTATATTTTCTGCAAGTTCTGTAACTATAGAAAGAGTTTCTTCTGATGTAGCTATACCTTTAATCACTTCAACTAATTTCATTACAGGTACTGGGTTAAAAAAGTGCATCCCTATTACTTTCTCTGGTCTTGATGTAGATGCTGCTATTTCTGTTATTGAAAGAGATGAAGTATTTGTTGCTAGTATGGTTTTAGAATCAACTAATTCATCCAGTTCTTTAAATATTTTTTTCTTTATATCCATATTTTCACTTGCAGCTTCTATAATGACGTCACAGTCCTTAAGAAGCTCAGCATTTTCAGTAAATGTAATATTGGATATAAAGATATTTTTATCTTCTAAGCTTATTTTTTCTTTACTAATTAGCTTGTCAAAGGCCTTGGAAATCCTTTCAAGACCTTTTTCAAGATTCTTTTTATTTATATCTCTTAGGACGACACTATAATTATTTTGAGATAAAACCTGGACGATTCCAGTCCCCATAACACCTGAACCAATAACTCCAACCTTCATGGCAGCTTATCTCCTTTTTGATTTCTAGTTATATTTTAACATTTAAGACTGTTTAAATAATACCTACTGATGCAAGAAGTATTCCCGCGATAACTGATGCTATAGGAATTAGAGAACCTACTACAAATATATCCTTATATGAATCCTTATGTGTCATAGAAGTAACCGCAAGAAGCGTAAGTACAGCTCCGTTGTGAGGAAGGGTATCAAGTCCTCCACTTGACATAGATGCTATTCTATGGAAAGCTTCAAGAGGAATACCAGACTCGATTGAAAGTTGTACGTATTTTTCTCCAAGGGCTTCAAGAGCGATTCCCATACCACCTGATGCTGAACCTGTAGCTCCAGCAAGTACGTTAACTGCAACTGCCTCTGATATAAGTGGATTTCCTTTGATTCCAAGAACTAAATCTGTAAGTGTCGTAAATCCAGGTACAGCTCTTACTACAGCACCAAATCCAACTGCAGCACTTGTGTTTATTATAGCGATTACCGAACCAGAAGCTCCTGCATTTATTGTTTCAACAAGCTTTGGAAGTCTTGCAAAGTTTAGAGCTATTCCAAGAACTATACCTATAATAAGTGCAGTTATTATGTTTAAATTAAATACATTAAGAGTTGTGATTACAGCAACTAGAGGAAGTGCTGAAAGTAATGGATTAGGAAGCGTAGATTCATCAACTTCTTCAAGCTTTTTATCTAGCTCAGTAAAGCCTACTCCAGCTTTTGCATACCCTTTTTCTCTAAACATAAGCCAAGCCATACCGCCACCAAACATTATAAGAGCACCTACAGTACCCATTATTGGAGCTGCCATAGCAGTGGTTCCAAAATAGTTTGTTGGTATAAGGTTTTGTATCTGAGGAGTTCCAGGAGTAGCTGTCATCGTAAATGTAAACGATCCAAGTGCTATAGCTCCAGGAATCAGTTTTCTTGTGATATTTGCTTCTCTAAAAAGTGCAACTGCTAGTGGATAGATTGCGAACACAACAACGAATAGTGAAACTCCACCGTATGTAAGTACGGCGCAAGCAAGTACAACTGCCATTATTGCAAATTTTGTACCTATAATTTTAGTAACCCATGTAGCAACAGATCTTGCTGCTCCAGAGTCGTCCATAACTTTTCCAAATATAGCGCCTAGCATAAACACAGGGAACCAAGATTTTGCAAAACCAACAAATCCACCCATATAAGCGTCTGTATAAGCTGGAAGAAGCTCAAGCCCTCCAGTAAGAGCAACTATCATAGCACATATAGGAGCAATCCAAATAATAGACATTCCCTTATAAGCTAAAAACATAAGTAATACCAGTCCAATAATAATACCTAACATAACAAACCTCCTTGTAATTAAAATTTTAGTTTATAATTGCGGCCAAAAGACGAAAAGTCTTTTGGCAGTACTACCTAATCAGTATTTTTAATTATATTTTTATACCAACTTTTCCAGGTTTAAATATATTTTCATCCATTAGTTTAAGTGCTGGACTTACTACAGGTTTGAAATTCATTTGTCCTATTACATCTCTCTCCATATCAACCCCTGGAGCTATCTCAGTAAGGACTATTCCATCTTTTCCAAGCTCAAACACTGCTCTTTCAGTGATATAAAGTACAGTTTGTCCAACCTCGTTTGCATAATCTCCACTAAATGTGATTTGCTCTACCTGCTCTATAAACTTTTTAGCCTTACCTTCTTGGATTATATTTAATCTACCATCTCCAGCTTCAATCTCAAGCCCTCCTGCTGTAAAGGTACCGCAGAATATTACTTTCTTTGCATTTTGAGTTATATTGATGAATCCTCCAGCTCCAGCAATCTTTGGTCCAAACTTACTTACGTTGATATTTCCTATCTGGTCACATTGAGCAAGTCCAAGGAATGCAACATCAAGTCCTCCACCATCATAAAAATCAAACTGATATGGCTGGTCAATGATGGCCTGTGGATTAGTAGCTGCACCGAAACTTAGTCCTCCAGCTGGTATTCCTCCAATAGGGCCTGGCTCTACTGTAAGTATCATTTCATCCCCAATTCCTTCTTCATTGGCTACCATAGCTACTCCTTCTGGCATACCAATTCCAAGGTTAACGATTGCATGAGGTACAAGCTCCATAGCTGCTCTTCTTGCTATTATCTTTCTCTCATCTAGCTCCATAGGCTTTACTGAGTTAACAGGAACTCTTATATTTCCTGTATAACTAGGATTATATGCTTCTGCAAAGGTCTGCATATGATTATTCATATCTTCTGTTTCAACTATAGTATCCACATATATTCCAGGTATTTTTACAAGTCTAGGGTCAAGGGTACCTGCCTTTACTACTTTTTCAACCTGCACTATTACCTTACCACCTGAGTTTTTGCAAGCTTGTGCTATAGAAAGAACTTCAAGTGAACCTGCTTCTTTTTCCATAGTCACATTTCCAAGCTCATCTGCATATGTACCTCTTATAAATGCAAAGTCTATTGGAAAGGCTTTGTATAAAAGATATTCTTCCCCCAAAAGCTCCACAAGCTCTACCATGTCTTCTTTAGTACATTCATTTAACTTTCCCCCATCTACTCTAGGGTCTACAAATGTCTTAAGACCAACCTTTGTTATAGTTCCCGGCTTGTTTGCAGCTATATCTCTAAACAGATGAGATATTGAGCCTTGTGGAAAGTTGTATGCCTCAATTTTATTTTCAAGGGCAAGCTTCTGCACCTTTGGAACAAGTCCCCAGTGTCCACCAATTACTCTTTTTATAAGACCCTCATGTCCAAAGTGATTAAGTCCTCTAGTCTTACCATCTCCCTGCCCTGCAGCATATACAAGCGTAAGATTCTTTGGCTCATTTGTTTCTAAAAATCTCTCTTCAATCGCAATCTCAAGTTCTTCAGGAACAGCGTTTCCTACAAAACCTCCTGTAGCTATTGTGCTTTCTGATGTTATTAATTTCACAGCCTCTTTAGCACTCAAAAAATTTATTGCCATAACTTATCCTCCTAATTAATAGTTTTTTAATTTTTCTTAAAAATCAATGTAGTAATTTAGGTCATAGTAATATTTCTTTATGGATTATGTAATCGTATTCCTATAATCCATAATCTTTTCTTGACTTTGATTAATTGTAATAGAGCAATAACTATGCCAAGATTTTTTTGACAAATAAAAAAAGCCCTTGAATAACTTTGGTCAAATTCTTTAATTTGAGTGAATTCGACCTCAGTCAGAGGGCTAATAATAGTATTTTTCAAAAATAATTGTAAGTCTTTTGCAATATCTCTCAAAATTCCTTCATAAGCTTCGTCGGAAATCCGTACACAAATATTTCGTTTTTCTAAATATTTCCAGATTTTTATAGGTCAAAGGCTAGTAGATGTGGGATAGTATATTTAATCACAACGCTTAAAACTCTTTGTCGCTTTTCCGTACAGTGTACAGAATGGTTACAATCCATATTTTTCTATTTTTTCATATAAACTCGTTCTGCTGATTCCTAGCTCTTTTGCAGCCTGTTGTTTATTTCCTTTGCAAATATCAAGAGCATTTCTTATTTCTTTTATCTCAACTTGTGAGACTATATCCTTAAGTCCTATTTTCCCAATATTTGAAGTATAATTCCCCTTTTTTTCCCTTATATAGTAAGGTAGGTGGTTCAATGTGATTTTTGCTCCCTTTTCCACAAGATTAATAGCTCTTTCTATTGTATTTTCAAGCTCTCTTATATTGCCAGGCCAGTTATGAGACTTTAGATGAGCCATTGCATCCACATCTATTTCTGTTACAAATCTATCCATTTCTTTTGCCAGTTTTTTCATTAGATAGTTTGCTATAGGCTCGATGTCTTCTCTTCTTTCCCTTAATGATGGTATATTAATTTTTATAACATTTAGTCTATAATAAAGGTCCTCTCTAAATGTTTTTTCAGCCACCATTTCTTCAAGATTTTTATTTGTTGCAGCTATTATTCTTACATCCAATTTTTTGCTCTTTGTGCCCCCAATCCTCTCTACCTCTTTTTCTTGTATGACTCTTAGGAGCTTAACCTGCATTTCCACAGGCATATCTCCAATCTCATCAAGGAATATAGTACTTTTATCGGCAAGTTCGAATTTACCCGGTTTTCCACCTTTTTTCGCCCCAGTAAATGCCCCTTCTTCATACCCGAAAAGCTCACTTTCTAAGAGTTCTGCTGGGATACTCGCACAGTTTACTTTAATAAGAGGGTAGTTAGCTCTTGGGCTTAGGTTGTGGATAGAGTGAGCAAATAGCTCTTTTCCAGTTCCGCTTTCTCCCATCAAAAGAATACTGGATTTACTTGAAGATACCTTTTTTGCAAGCATTTTAGCCTTATTTATGGCAGGGCTATTTCCAATAATGTTTTCAAAAGTATACTTGCTTCCAAGGGCTTTTTTCAGTTCCTTTTTGTAAAAATCCAGTTCTTTTTCCATAACTGCAACTTTTTTTACATATGAATCAAGTTCTATAATGTCTTTGAATATAACCGTTCCAACCGCACCGATAAGTTCTTCATCTTTGAATATAGGTATTCTATCAGCTATCATTTGATTTCCTTTGATTTGCTGGACATCTCCTATTTCTCTTTCCTTGGTTTTCACCACAATATGCATTCTTGTATTTTCAATCACTTCGGTAACATGTTTGCCTATAGCCTCTTCCTGAGTTGTTCCTAAAAAATTGCAATAGGGCTTGTTAATCATAGTAATATAGCCGTACTTGTCCACTACAACCATCCAGTTATAGCTGTTGTCAAATATATTCCTGTAGAGTTCTATAAGCTCTATCTGTTTTTCAACCATTTTTCTGTCGCATCCGGGATAGTAATTTTCTTCTTTCATATTGTCATCCCCCAGCCTTTAGATTTTTCAGGTATGCTTTTAAGGTCTAGCCTTAGTCTATTTATATATTCTTTCTTAGTATATAGATTAGCAATTTAAAGAGTTTAAATCAACCTTTCAAAAAAAACCTTCCATCCCTAATAGGGGCAGAAGGTTTTTGAATTTTTATCTTTTTACTACAAGAGCCGTTCCCATTCCTCCACCGATGCAAAGAGTTGCAAGACCGTGCTTTGAATCTCTTTTTATCATCTCATGAAGTAAAGTAACAAGTATTCTAGCTCCACTAGCTCCCACAGGGTGTCCTAGAGCTATTGCCCCTCCATTTACATTTACCTTTGATGGATCCCAGTTTAGCTCTTTTCCAACAGATAAAGCTTGTGCTGCAAAGGCTTCATTAGCTTCTATAAGATCCATATCTTCTATTTTTAATCCAGCTTTTTCAAGAGCTTTTTGTGAAGAAGCAACTGGTCCTATTCCCATTATAGATGGATCTACTCCTGAGTTTGCATAAGAAACTATAGTTGCAAGAGGCTTAAGACCAAGCTCGTCAGCCTTTTCTTTTGACATTACAACAAGTGCAGCTGCACCATCATTAATTCCAGATGCATTTCCAGCTGTTACACTTCCGTCTTTTTTAAATGCTGGTCTTAGCTTTCCAAGCTTTTCTGCTGTCATTGAAGCTTTAGGGAATTCATCTGTATCAAATATAATTGGATCACCTTTTCTTTGAGGTATTTCCACTGGAACTATTTCATCCTTGAATCTACCTTCCGCTATTGCCTTTTCAGCTTTGTTTTGACTTAAAGCTGCAAATTCATCTTGCTCTTCTTTTGAAAGACTGTATTTTTCAGCTAGATTTTCAGCAGTCATTCCCATATGGTAGTTGTTAAATGCGTCTGTAAGAGCATCATTTATCATAGAGTCCACTACTTTTCCATCTCCCATTCTCATTCCCCATCTAGAGTTTGGAAGTAGATATGGAGCCATACTCATGTTTTCTGTTCCCCCAACTACCACTATATCATTATCTCCTGCAAGAATAGTCTGAGCTGCTAAAGATACTGTTCTAAGTCCTGATCCACAAAGCATGTTTATAGTAGTAGCTGGAACTTCTACAGGAATTCCAGCCTTGATAGAAGCTTGTCTTGCCACTCCTTGACCATGTCCTGCCTGAAGTATACAACCCATATAAACTTCATCTACATGAGTCGGGTCAACTCCTCCTCTTTTTAAAGCCTCTTTAATAGCTATCGCCCCTAAATCCACTGGGGAAACGCTTGCCAATGCTCCGCCATAATTTCCGATTGCCGTTCTTACTGCACTTACTATAACTACTTCTCTCATTTATTTACCTCCTACAATTTATTAGTACAAAATGTTAAAATCTTTGATTAATTTATGAGCAATATCTATGCCAATTTTTCTATTTACTTTCTAACATGTTAGATTATATATTTAATGTATAATTTTTTCTACAATTGATATTTTTTGAACAAAAAAAACGAAGCTTTAGCTTCGCTTTTTAATCTATCCTTTAATCTATCATGGGTATATGCCATCTCTTATTTTTATAAGGGACTGATTCACTTGTATATACTATTTCTCTATCAATATCGATTATATATTTCATTTTGACTTTTTCTAAACCTTCAATTACATTTAAATCCAAATAATAAAATGTGGAACCCATTGTGAATTTATTGTCTATAAGGAAATTATAAAGGTTCTTTTCTTTTGACCAATCTACTTCTTTAGCAACAGGGTAATTTCCGTTTTGTGTTTTATATTCTATTATATTGCTTTTCACATGAGCATAATCCTCTTTATAAGCACCATAGATTCTGTCTTCAAATGCGAAAAAAATAAATAGCATATTTGCTAGTACCAAAAATAAAACAAATGTCATTATAGTCTTTGGAAGAGTGTTTTTCTTTTGCTTTACTTCGAATAGCTTTTCTATAGCTTCCCCAAACATAATATCTTCCCCCTTATCATCCAGATAATACATCATCCTTGCTAGTTTTGATTATTACCTTTCCACTTGCGCTGTTTCCTACTATCTTTATTGCATAGTTTCCCTCTGGAGCTATAATTTTAAACGTCCCTTTTTCTGTGTCTTCAGAAATGTTCATAACCTCCTTTTGGGGAGTTATAAGTACTATCTTGAACTTTCCTTCCACAATTTCAGATTCAAAATCTATATTTACTATAGAGCTTTGTTCAATCTCCATAAGTTCAAGAGTATTACTTCCATAAAAACCCTCAAATTCTATTGCTTTATAGTCTTCTTTGTCATATTTTACTCTTTTTAAAAAAGTATAGTTGTCTTCAGATATTATCTTATTATTTTGACTATAAATTTCTTTCTGAAACTCCGTGGGAAGCAAAATAGCTGTATTTAAAGAGCATCCAGAAAAGATAACTGACATAAACACCAACCCTGCCATAATAATCAATCCGTTTTTTTTAATTTTAACCCACCCCTTATAATTTGAGCAGACAGGTTTCCAGTAGAGTTTTGTAATATTGAATCATCAATATTTAATAATCTTATTTGGTTAGCACTGCCTCATTATATATCTTATTTCCTTGTCTATAGCGTTTAGAGCATCCTCTGAGCTAAGATCATCTCTTTCTCCTATACAAAACACAAGTTTGCCATTCGTATAATAACTTATAATCTTTTGAGCCGTCTCTGCATTTTCCTCTTTAAGATACCCCTCTCTTACACATTCCACAATTGCATCCCTTAGCACATGAGCAACTGATGATTTCCCATCAAAATCCTTTGTTTTTTCTCCTAGCTTTTCTAGTAAAACAAGGTCAAAAGCTTTAGGATTATTTATAAAATACATAAAATATGTTTTTGTATAAATAATAAGCTGTTCAAGAGCATTTTTACTATGATCTGTATTCGATAAAAGCTCAAGATAGCATTCTTCCAAAAAGCTATATGCTGCAGCAACCATCAAATGATTCATATCATCAAAGTAGTTGTAAATAGTTGCATAAGAGTAACCCGCCTCTTCTCCTATTTTTCTGGCATTTAATCCAGCAACTCCTTTTTCTTTTACTATTTTTTTTGCTGCATCTATAAAATATGATTTCATTCTCTCTTTTTGAATACTCTTTATTTTTTCCTTTTGAAGTTCTCTAGCTGTCATCTCATCCTCCCGCTTTCATATTTTTCCATATTTTTATCTGCATTAATATTATTAACTATGTTAAGAATATTATCTTTTTTGTAAAAAGTCAATATTCTTAAGGCTAATTTTCCTATTTCTAATCTAATTTTAATCTATTTGATATTCTATAAGTTATGTTTAATTATGGTATTAAAAAAAACTATTTTGTGAATTTTTTATTTTTTCTAAAAAGTGTTGACAATAGACTTACATCTCACTAAAATATAGAAGTATTTACAAACAACTAATAAAATATGTGTGAATGAAGCTTATTGGAGATACCATTTGGTAACCGTAGGAGAAAGGCTTTGCCCCGCTATAGGCAATGACCGAAGCTTTCAGGTTCGATACAATAACGCTGACACACCCCTGGAGAGATCGCTTAAATGCGGCATCAACGGAGCAACTTTCTCTATGAGAAGGGAATCTTTCAGATAAAAGGACAGGGAAGAAGTAGCCATTATTTGTGCTACTCTTCCTCGTCCTTTTTTGATGGAAAAAATCATATAAGACGGAGGTTTTAAATTTGAGTGCTATTTTAAAAGAGAATTTAAGTATGGAACAATCAGCAGTTGAAAAAGAAAGTCTTACAAAAAATCTAGGGCTTACAGATGCAATTATGATGGTCGTAGGAATTGTAATTGGTTCAGGTATATTTTTCAAATCATCAACTGTATTTGCAGCTGCTGGTAATCCTTTCATGGGAATATTGGCCTGGATTTTCGGTGGGCTTGTTACTATTGCCTCGGCTCTTACAATCAGTGAAATATCAACTGCAATCCCAAAGACAGGTGGAGTATTTGTATACCTAAAGGAACTTTATGGAGAGAGATTGGCGTTTTTATTTGGATGGGTGCAATCCCTTATTTATGTACCAGGAGTAACTGCTGCACTATCTATAATGCTTGTAACTCAGGCGACTTTTTTCGTACCTCTTTCTGAAGTTAATCAAAGGGTACTAGCAATATCACTTATATTTTTACTTATATTTTTAAATATGATTTCAACAAAACTTGGTAGTAAAGTTCAGCTTATTTCAACTATAGGAAAACTCATACCTATTGGAATCATTATTTTATTTGGATTTATAAAAGGAACTGTAGGAGGAGTAAGTGCTGCAAGTACTTTTTCACTGAGTAATACAACTATATCTGGCTTTGGAGCGGCCATCCTTGGAACACTATGGGCTTATGATGGTTGGGTTGGAGTTACAAATATAGCTGGAGAGCTTAAAAATCCTGGTAAAGATCTTCCAAAATCTATAATAATGGGACTAAGTCTTACAATTTTTGTTTACATACTTATCAATATCGCAATAATAAATGTGATTCCAGTAGAGCAGGTAATGATGTCTGTAACTCCTGCATCAGATGCAGCTGTAATCATGTTTGGAAGCGCTGGAGCTGCTCTTATTTCTGGTGGAATCATGGTATCTATATTTGGAGCTATGAATGGTTACCTTATTACAGGTGTAAGAATACCTTATGCAATGGCAAAGGATAAGCTATTTTTAATGCCAAACACACTTGGAAAAATCGATAGTCGCTTTAAGACCCCAGTAGCTGCTTTTCTTATGGAAGGATGTCTTGCATCTCTTTATGTAATGACAGGTTCTTTTGAAATACTTACAAATCTAGCTATGTTTATGGTATGGTTATTTTTCATAATAACTGTGGCTGGAATATTCATACTTAGAACTAAGTTTAAAGATATGCCAAGAGCCTATAAAGTTCCTCTTTACCCAATAGTTCCTCTTGTAGGTATAGCTGGTGGAATATACATAATCGGAAGCACTATCTTTACAGATACATATACAGCTCTTTTTGGACTACTTGTAACACTTACAGGTGTTCCTGTTTATTCATATATCAAGAAAAAATACATCTAAATAAGCTAGAGTTTTTCACTCCCCATATTTTGATAACTAAAAGGTCTGATTCGGCAAATGCTAAATCAGACCTTTTAGTTAAAAATAATCCCTTAAAAGTTTTTTCATAAAATCTATATCAAGATACTCCTTTATCTTTCCATAGGTATCCATATTTTTTATAGTTTTATCTTCATCTTGATACTGAGTATAGGCAAATGCACACCAAGATAAAGCTCTTAAGTATAGATATGGGTTGTATAGTTTTACCCTTTCTTCTATATATGTATCTGATTTCCCTATATTTTCCTTGTATGTATTAAAAAACAAGCTTCTCTCTTCTTCACTTAAAATATAATTCCCTTTCCAAAGAGTTGTGGTAGGGGCAAGAAACTGTGTCAGATCTTGGGATGGATCGCTAATCACAGGCTTTTCCCAATCAATAAGATAGCTTTTTTCTCCTATTATAAAATTATGGGAGTTCACCTCTGTGTTATTTATTACGTGCCATATGTTTTCACTAAAATATTTTTGGGAATCTTTATTTTTTTCGCACCAGTTTAAGAACTTATAGAAAAAATCTTTCAAATCTTTATCTGTATCCTTTGATTCAAAAAAAGGTTTTAAAAGCCTTGTTCCTTCATTTATTCTATCTTGCATTATATTTTCTTCTACTATAAAGTTGCTAGTTTCCATGTTTTTCAAGTCCAAAGAATGAATTTCAGAAAATATATTTGCAGCCTTTTTCATATCAGTATTATATAAAAGAGGTCTTCCCTCAAGAAAATCCATAATCAGTATTCCATTTTTTATGTAAGATAGTGAATCATCAAGATATCTAACATTTGGAGTGACTCCACTTATTTCAAGAGCTTTAAGTGCTTCATACTCATATTTGATTTGATTATCTGACTCAATCTGACTTCCCGTATTTACTCTAAATACATATTTTCTCTTTTCATCCTCTAGTTTAAAGTTGATATTGTACTCTCCTTGGGCAAGAAAGCTTATGCAAAACTCCTTGTCTAAGTGTATGTGATTATAAACTTCTTTATCTTTTATATACTCTTTTATTTTAATTTGAAGTGATTCGTGCATACTCTCCCCCTTTCATATAACTATCGATTAATTCTATGGTATTAGAGCTTTCAAAGTCTTTAAGAAGTCCTAACTCTATATCATTTAATATTTTTGACAAATCTTCTTTGGTATCTATATCCATAAGCTTATTTCCAAGACCTGCTTTTATACAGTTTTTGTTGCAGATGTCAAGAGTTCCTTCAAGGACAGAAACTTTACCCCAGTTTAATCCCTTTTTAAATATAATACCCTGGAGTTCTTTCATACCAACCATATAATATCCTCCATCAAAGGTTGGTCCAAGAATCAAGTCATTTTCCTTTAGAAGCCTAAAGCCATCTATTATATCCTCTTTAGTGATTTGAGGAACATCAGAGCCCATTAATATCACTTTTTTGTAACCCAAATCCAAAACCTTTTTTATGGCATTCTCCATTTTTTCCCCAAGGTCTGCTCCATGTTGAGGGAAAATTTTTATCCAGTTAGGTATAATGTCCTTTAGAATCTCGAAATCCCCTTCGTCTGAGTATGTAATAAATATATCAGTACTACTTTTTATTGATTCTAATACCTTAATAATATCCTTTAAAAAAGCCTTATGTAGCTCACTGCACTGATATCCTGTAAATGTATCCATTAGTCTAGTTTTTGTTTTTCCAGGAACTGGAATCCTAGTCATTAGTATAAGCCCTTTCATATCTCTCCCCTTTAATATACTTTGATTTTTAATGAAGCTTAAACTTTTCTAAGATAAAATAAAACATTTGTATTTGCCTTAGGAATAATAATTTAACATAAAGCTTTCTCACCTAGATTTATAATACATATCCCTTAGCTTGTCCTCGGATACACCAATCTTGTAGAGAAGCTTTATTTTGTGCATAAAGAGAAGGGTTTTTAGCTGTCCTTCACTTTTAAATTTCCGTGCAGAGGTTCCTATTTTAGTCTCTATCATCTTCATTTTCCCTTGTTTTTTTAATCTCATTGCCATATCCCAATCCTCCATAAGAGGCACCTCTTTAAATCCACCTAGCTTTTCAAATACTTCTCTTTTTATAAAAATCCCTTGGTCCCCAAAGTAAAGACCACCGATTTTTGCCCTTAAATTGGATGACCATGAAACAAATTTCATAAAATATGTATCTAAATCATAAAAATAAAGCCTAAGCCCTCCGCCTATATTTCCTAAGCTTATTGCTTTTTCTATAAAAAAAGTAGACTCTTCAGAGACCTTGGAATCGATGTGCAGAAACCAGAGTATATCGCCTTTGGCTACCTTGGCTCCATCATTCATTTGATACGCTCTGCCTTTCCTACCTTTTATTACATTAGCGTATTTTGAAGCTAGATAAACTGTATTATCTTCACTTCCCCCATCCACCACTATTATTTCTTTATCTCCCTTTAATTTTAACAAACTTTGCAGCATTTCTTCTATTACATTCTCTTCATTTAAAACTGGTATGATAATAGATACCATATATTCTCTCCTAAACAATATTTATTAAACGTCTTTGATTCTCATCATAGTTTTAAAATATCCTATCTATTCGACTAGTCTAACTCTTATTTTTTGTATGTTCCTTTAATATTTTAAGTTCTTCCTCCGAAAGATTTCTATATGTCCCTTCAGGAATCCCATTCAACTTTATATTCATTATTCTAACTCTTTTAAGCCTTATAACTTTATATCCTAACACTTCGCACATTCTTCTTATCTGCCTGTTTAAACCTTGAGAAAGGGTTATTTTAAAAGTCTTGTCGTTTATTTTTTCCACTTTACAGGACTTTGTAATTACATATTTTTTTTGGACAGGATTAAATATCTTTACTCCTTTAGACATTGATACTAAAAAACTTTTTATAATCGGTTTATCAACTGTAACTATATAGTCCTTTTCATGATTGTTTTCTTCTCTAAGTATTTCATTTACTATAGAACCATCATTTGTAAGAAGGATAAGACCTTGAGAATCTTTATCAAGTCTTCCTATGGGAAATATCCGTTCTTTATGATTTATAAAATCAACTATATTTCCTTTTATATGACTCTCTGTGGTACAGGTGATTCCAACCGGTTTATTAAAAGCTATATATACCTTATTTTGCTTGGGTTTTACCGTCTTTCCCATCACCTCTACAACATCATCTTCAGATACTTTTGTTCCAACATCAGCTAACTTTCCGTTTACCTTTACTTTCTTTTCCTTAATCCATTTATCAGCTTCTCTTCTTGAGCATATTCCAGAAGAGCTTATGTAATTATTCAATCTCATTAATCTATACTCCTAACTAAAATTGGAAATTATAGCTTTAGAAATAAACTCACTTTAATTAAGCATATATTTTCACTTTAATTCTCAACTATTTATAATATATCATACTAAACAGAAAGTATTAAGCCAAAGATAAAAAGACAGATGCTATGCATCTGCCTTTCTATTATTAATTAAGCAAGCTTCTCATGTCTTATAGGCAATTTTCAACTGCTTTAATTGATGAGACTTTTGTCTTTAATTATCTTCTAGATCTGTTAAATTTGTTATTCACTTTAAAATTATTTGATGGTCTTAGCTTTGTTGGTCTTGTTACTGTATTTTCTTGAAATTTATTTAATTCTACATGCATTTCAAACTTAACCGAAGAATCATCTCTCATAGCTGCAGTTATTGTTGCAGTTCCTTCAGATGCACTAGATTTTACCGTAAACAGACCTCTTTGGTCAACCGATACACCATTAACTCCTCTTACTGACCATACTATATCTTTATCCATTACATCTCTTCCTCTTGAATCTCTAAGGACTGCACTATACTGAGATGTAATATCATTTGGATAGATAAGAAGACTTGAAGCTCCGTATACCGTCATATCGTATTGAATTGGCTCTGGCGTTGGTTCTGGTACTGGCGTTGGTTCTGGTACTGGCGTTGGTTCTGGTGTTGGCTCTGGCACTGGTGTTGGCTCTGGCACTGGTGTTGGTTCTGGCACTGGTGTTGGTTCTGGCTCTGGTGTTGGAGCCGGTTGTGGGTTAAATTTAGTCAAGCTTACCATCTTTTCAAATTTAATTGAAGGATGATTTTTAATGTGAGCAGAAAGTACTGCTGTTCCTTCTGAAGCGTTAGAGGTTACTTCAAGTAATCCACTTTGACTTACATTAACTCCGTTTACTCCGTTTACTGACCATACAAGTTCTTCATTTGTGATGTCTCTTCCATTTGCATCTCTAATCACTCCTGCATACTGAGAAGTAATATCATTAGAGTATATCATAAGGCTGTCTGCACCATATACTGTAACATTGTAATCCGGAGAATCGATTGGCTCATCGATTATTGGTTCATCGATTATTGGTTCGTCAATTATTGGTTCATCGATTATTGGCTCTTCAACTACCGGTGGTACTATTACTGAAGGAGCTACTGCTACTGTTCCTATTTTATACATATTATTTTGTCCTAAAGCTTGAATTGTTAGTTTAATTTCTGCTTTATTAGTTTCCGGATTAACTATACCTACAAACATATCATAGTTTCCAGGAGCTAGATTTGCATCTGTAACTATAGATGAATCATAGGTTTCTTCAGTATTCGGGAACAAGCTTCTAACGCTATCTTTAAGTACTGATGTGGATACTACCTGACCGCTTGCATCTCTAAGCTCTGCAACTATAGGCCAGTTCTTATAGAAAGGAGCAGTCCCTGAGTTTCTCCAAGTACTTGTAAGATTTATAGGCTGCCCAGCCTCTACAGTTTCATTAAATGTAGCATTTTTTATTGCAAATCTGTATCCTATTTTGCTGTAAAAATAATTAAGATTTTTCGTAGTTTCTGCATTCATTCCATACCATACTTCATTAAACCAAGTAAGATATGTGTCTCTAGCTTGTTGTATTGTGTTTTCTATATTACTATTGCTTAAGAATCTCTGGTCTCCAGTGTAAAGGAATTCTCCACCTGAAGGTGCATTTCTCCAGAAATCTCTCATCGCTGGATGACTATCTCCAGTTGAGTAGTCTACATATCCATTTTGATACTCTTTAATATATTGATTGTATATACTGTTGTTGTCTCCAAATGAATGGGCATGAAGTCCGAAGTTGTTTGTAACTCCAACTTGTCTTGGATTTCTCATACTTACATGGACATTTTTAAAATAGTCTGCATACGCTTGCTCATATTTTGATGAAATCTCTTTTCTAGGATACCTTCCTACATCATTTTGTCCTTGGATATAATAAGTATGCATTTCTCCCCAGTGTCCAAGACTTCCCATAACTACCGCATATGTATTTGAGTTATCATATCTCTGAGCCATAGCTTGTAGAGCTTTATTGTGGTATTCAAGAAGAAGAGGGCTTGAGTAGTTAGGACTAAATCCTCCTCTATGCTCTACACCATGTATTGTATCCATAGTATATCTGTAAAACGTTCCTACTCCAGGAATATTTGCAGCCTTTGAAGCTGTTCTATTAAATTCATCTATTACTCTTTGGTCATTATTTATTTTGTCAAGTGCGTCTGTATATTCATTTACCTTTGCAGTATTTCCTGCTGCTTTTGCATCGTTTAGAAGCTTTGTATAATTTGCTCTTGCTTCATCCTTAAGCTCATTATAAAGCCATAGAGGAATATTCATTTGATCATAACCTATATTTCTGTTTAATAAAGGAAGATCCATATGAAACATTACCATTAATTTGTTGTTTTTTTCATGAATCCAATAGTTGTAATTGTTTGTAGCTTCTACATCCGAGAAGTCATACACACCTTTAGTTTTTTCTATCTCTCCCCATGTATAGGATGCTGTAACTAGACTTCCTTCCACATGTCTTGTTCTATACATAGCTGGGGCTACTGCTCCCATATAAGGGTTTACCATATAATCTGATGACTCCTGAAAATTAACAGTCTTCATTACAGGAGGTTCTACCGGTTGAGCAAAAACTCCAGAAAAGCTTGTCATTACCATCGTAACTGCCAGAAAACCTGTAGCTATCTTTTTTAAAACTGGTTTAAAATCTAACGACATTAAAAAAACACCTCCGTAATCCAAATGCACAAGATTTGAAAAAGAGATGTCAGCATAAGCTGCTCCATCATGGTAACCCGGCTATCTTGGCGTATTGCTTTAGATCCGTGGTTTTGCGTCCTTATCTTTCAATAAGTTTGCCTTTTTCATGAATGCATTGAATTTTTTGTTTTAAAAATTGTTTCCAATTTGTAACTAAATACTACCAGAGATTTTTAGCCTTGAAAATAGTCCACAAGACTCATTATAATAAAAAATAAAATAAAATTTTTGTTTCAAGTATTGAAATTTAAGTTATTTTACTAATTTAAATTTAAAATAAAATTTTTTAACATTTTAAAAGGTGATACACTTCAACTCATTGTGTATCACCTTTATACTCAACTAGGTTAAAAATACAATATAAATTTAATTCCATCTTTGCTCTTGTTTAATATAATTTATCTTATCGTAATCTCTCCCAAATTATAAAGAAAGTCTTGGGTTGGTTTATTTATAGCAAGTTTTATTCTAGGAGAATCTTTTTCAGGATCAAATATACCTATCTTAAGTGTGTATACTCCAGATTGGAAATTTCTTGGAAGCAAAATATCTCCCTTATATATCTTTTCATCCTTTTCCTTCAATTCATTTATATTTCCTAACTTGGAAGATGCCTTTACCTCATTATTTTCGTCTATAAGCAGAGCCCTAATTTCCCACTCTTTGTAAAAAGGAGCAGTCCCTGTATTTCGCATATAAAGTTCAATATTTATTGGACCTGTGGGAGAAGTCCAAGGAGAATACCTTGCCTTATCAAGAACAAATCTATAACCTATCTTACTAAAAAAATAATTTTGGTTTTTTTCTGTCTCTTCATCAAGACCGTACCACACTTCATTAAACCAAGTGAGATGAGTATCCTCTGCTTGCTTTATAGTTGATTCAATATTTTCATCTTTGAGATATCTTTGGTCTCCTGTATAAAGAAACTCTCCCCCTGATGGTGCGTTTCTCCAGAACTCCGGCATACCAGGATGCTTATCTTTTGTATAGTAATCAGTGTATCCATTTTGGATATGGTCCAAATAAAGGTCATATATACTAAAATGGTCTCCAAAAGAATGGGAATGAAGTCCAAAATTATTTTCCTTTGCAACCTCCCTTGGGTATCTTGAAGAAATAATTACATTTTCAAAAACCTCAGCATAGACATTTTCATACTGCTGAGCTATTTCTTTCACTGGATATCTTCCAGATTCTTCTCTTCCTTGGATATAATGAGTATGCATCTCTCCCCAGTGGCCAAGACTTCCCATGATTACTGCATAGGTCACTTCATTATCATAACGCTCCGCTAGTGTTTCCATTATTTTTCTGTGATAATCAATCACTAACTTACTGGAATAATTAGGACTGAATCCTCCCCTTATCTCAGCTCCGTCTTTTGTTTCAAGATAATATCTATAAAAGGTTCCTACTCCAGGTATATCAGCTGTAATATTTCCTTTTTCATTAAAATCTTCTATTATTTCTTCATCATTTTGTATCTTATATAGGCTGTTTGTATAGCTTCTTATTTTATTTCTATCTTTTTCCTTTACAGCTTCTTCGAGAAGGATAGTATAAGTCGTTATAGCTTCTTGTCTTAGCTCTTCATAGAGCCAAAGAGGTATATCCATTTGATCATACCCTATCTCCCAAGTAAGTTTAGGTACGTCCATTTGAAATATAAATACATAGTTATTATTCATCTCATTTGTCCAGTAAAAGAAATTATTGTCATTTTCAACCTGTCTGAAATCATAAACTCCTTTTTCCAGCTCTATATCTCTCCATGTATAGGATGCCGTAACTAAAGATCCATCTACTTGCCTAGTCCTATATTTCGCTGGAGCTACAGCCCCCATATAGGGATTTACAATATACTCAAATGATTCTTGAAAAGCTACTTCATTCATGGATGAAGGAGATGATTTACCTTGATTTACTATAAGAAAAAATGTTATAGCTACTAAAGCTATAACTACTATCATAGTTATTGAAATAAAACCTTTTTTAATCAAAATAACCACCTCACTCTGGTTTTCAAACGGTACGTTTATTAATTTTTAACATCTTATAAAATACTTTTCTGTCATATGAATCTAGCAAAATAAAAAGTATTGCAGGTATCCATACTATATTTATCATTAGTGTTTTTGATGTAAAATTCAAAAAATTAACATCTGTAATCCATAAATTAAGTATATGTCCATATACTAGTATAATCCCTGAAACTAGAAGATTTTTTCCAAAAACCTCAATGAAGTAATCAGAAAGCTTCATATTAAGCAAATACTTATAGTATATATTTGTAAGAACAAATGATCCTATAAATACAGTTACTCCTGTAGATATAGCCGCACCCATAGGACCAATGATTTGAACCAAAAAAATTGTGGAAATTACATTTATAACTGCATTTCCAAAATATATAATAGTATTAATTTTATGTTTTTTCATTGCATAAAGTACTTCTATGCCTGTTGATTGAGTAAGAACTGGCCAAAAAGGAATTAAAATTATCACTGTGTATATATATGTCATATGATAACCATCTCCAACCCAAAGTGCTATGAAATCTCTTCCTAATATTAAAAAATTAACCATAGCAAAAGATGTGAGTATCCCTTGATGTCTAGAGCCTCTTGTAAAGAGCTTAACAATCATCTCTTTGGAGTCCTTCTGATTTTCTATGCAATGATACTCCATAAGTTTCGGTAAAAAAAGACCTGAAAATGCAGTTCCATACCTATAAAAATAATTTATAAGCCTTTGACTTAGAGCATATTCAGCTATAGTCTCAGTATCTGTAAAGACTCCAAGGATTATATTGTCAGTATTCCAGTATAGTGTTTGAGCCATTCCTCCGAGAAATACAAAAGAGCTATATTTAAAAAGCTCTGAAAAAAGTTCTTTATCGTATTTAAAAAGTTGTAATTCTATTTTATTTTTGCTAATAGCCCTTAATATATATACGAAATTAGCTCCTTGGAATAAAACTGTATCTATTATAAATACTGAAATTATTCCATAACCAAGATTTAATGATATAGCCACAAGAAAAAGTCTTGCAACAACTTGTATCGTCCCTATATTAAAAACAAATGAATATTTTCCTTTTCCTCTAAGAAACGACTGGAAAACTGAAGCTGGAATATTTAGACCTGCACTGATAGCTGCTATAATAAAACATATTTTTGCAATAGATAGTTCATCACCAGTGAAATTGAATATATTTCCAAACTGAATATAAATAACTCCTGAAGCTATTAAAAATATTAGAGCGGTAGCAATATATATAGAAAGAACCATAGATAACATTAAGCTTTCTTGTGATATCTTTTTTTCAACCGAAAATTTGGCTACATATCTCTCTACTGTTTTTCCAAGTCCCATAGTCATAAGCTCAGAATATGCCGTTAAGGTGAATATAAACTGATATATCCCAAAATAACTCTTTCCTACATTCGACTCTATTATAGGGACTACAATAAACCCTGCTAGTATAGAAACGAATAAATTAGTATATGATGAGAGTGCATCTTTTTTAATGTTGTTACTCATAATCTCACCCACATTCTTCATCTTATGACGAAAATTAATTGCTTATTAATAAATCAAGGCCTTGGGATAGTGATTTAAATAATAGGTTTAAATATCTGTACTTAATGACTTTAATGATTAGGAAAAAAGCTTAAAATTGCTTCTTCATATGGTTTACCCATCACTTCAATGCTGTGATTATCTTTAAAATATTTATTCGCGTTAGCTCCATACAATTTTATATTATTGTCATTTAAATTATTAGTAAAATCAATAAGCTTATTGATATCTCCATCACAACAAATACCTACTTCATTTTTTGAGATAAAAGAATCTGGATTTACATCTAATGATGCTATTGGGGTACTTCCTATACAGGCCTGAATAAATGTATTTGGAAAACCCTCATACTCCGATGTGTTCACAAGTAAGGCTGCCTTATTAAAATACGTTTGAATTTCTTTAAACGGTACATGCTCAATATACTTAAAGTTATTTAATTTTTTCGCATCATAGATACATTTTTGAATTTCTTCTTTAAAACCATCTGGTGTTTCTTGTCCTGCAAATGGCATTATCATTAAAAAATCCTTATCAGGAACAGCTTTAACAAGCTCTATGAAAAGCTTTGGCCTTTTAAGTTCAACTGCTCTTCCCACCCATAATATATACGACTTTTCTTTTGTATTAACTTCTTTAAATGGAAATCCATTTGGAACTACCTCGCTATCAAATCCCATATGTTCTTTTAGAAGTTTTTTTTGTTTTTCGGTTTGGCTAAATATAATATCTGCCTTTTTAAGACCGAAACTATATAGATTATGAGTCAGCCATCTACCTGATACAGCTTTATCGTCGTAAAGAGCATCGTTATCCGATGCCAGTCTATGGATAAACCTCTTTTTTTTAATTGATTTAAAGAAGAGGCCTGCCCATCCTACCATATCATTAGCCATTTCGGTAAGTATTACATCTGCTTCACTTCTTAAAAGGACTTTTATAAGATTACTATAAAAAATTATCTTTTGAAGGATGGTTTTATTAGTCCATCCAAACATTTTTATTTTTTTTAAGTTTACATCTTCTATATATCTAATATTTTCATTTTGTCCAAAATCTCCGACATAAAATGTTACTTCAAACTTAGAGTTTTCAGCAAGATATATCCCCAGATTATAAAGATCTACTTCGGCTCCTCCAAATCCAGCTTTACTATTTGTATCAAAAAGAGGATAACAATTTGCACAAAGAATACCTATCTTTATTTTATCCATAGAGTCACCTCCATTTTAGTTATCTAATTCTTCATGAAATATATTAGATATATTTTTAAGCCAAGTCTCATAGGTAAACCTTTTAATTACTGATTCCCTTGCTCTTTGTCCCATTAAATCTCTTAAAGTATCCTCTCTTAAAAGAAGAGCAAGTCTTTCTGAGAAAAAATTAATGTCATTTTTAGGAACCAAGTATCCATCAATTTTGTCTGATATAATTTCAGCCGGACCCCCTGTACCTAAAAATGCAATAACTGGTACTTTTCTAGCCATAGATTCAATTACCGCATATCCAAAAGGTTCAAATTCTGAGGTCAATATACTAACATCAGCAATATGATAATAATCTTCTATGTTATTTACATGTCCTGTAAATATTATCCTTTCTTTTTCTTGTATTTCTTTTTTTGCTTTAAGATATCCTTCTAGAGTCTCTCCTCCTCCAGTAAAAACAAATGTTACATTTTCTTCTTTTTCAATTATTTTTTTTGCAATTTCAAGTGCTACATCATGTCTTTTTATTGGCCTAAATGCGGCTACCATAAGAACCACTTTCGAATCTTCAGGTACATTTAAAAGTTTTTTCAGTTCTTTTTTATCTCTTTTGTCCTCATCAGGAATTTCTATAGCATTATAAAGTATTTTTGTCTTTGATGGTTTAAAACTCATACCAACAAATCCAGACACTGCTATTACCACATCTGTAAAATTATTTACAAATGAAGTTCTAAGGGTCTTTAGCAAAATAGGTTTATTGGAACCATAATACATATGCTCGTTGAAAAAAACTTTTTTCCTAAACAATTTTCCAAAAAAACAGGCATAATATTTTTCAAAATCAAAGTGAGTGTATACAGCATCTATAGAGTAATTTTTGAATATTTTTTTGAATATTGAAAAATTTTTAAAAAAATTAAATCTAGATATTTCTCTCTCTATTACTTTTATCCCTATATTTTCAAGATTTTCTACGTATCTCGTTTTTAATATCTTACCCCTATTTTCTTCATTTTTATATCTTTCTTTTGAACTAAGTGGATCTCTTACAAGCCAAATGAATCTAAATTCACCTCTAAGATCTTTTGACATTCTTACATATATATCTTCTATATTAGAGTAAGTATCGGCTAAAAACGAGGGGACTATTAGAATATTTTTTTTATCTGACATATTACCAGCTCCTCTTATGAGCGTTTCAGGAAAAAACTCTTGTATATACTGCAATGAAAGTGTTTCATCCAAACAAATATTTTCCCTTTAAGTGTAAGGGGGTACATAAAGTTATATTCTTTTACTATCGTCCCACCAAAACCTTTTTTCCTTCTATCTATATTCTCCATTTCTTTATTATCAGGATTCAGAGTGAGCCCGCAAAGGTCATATGTCTTAAACCCTTTATCTTTAAAATATATCATTGAAAAATACTCAAGCATCTTACTTGCTTTTCCAGATAGTTTTATTGTTTCTGGGCAGTCATTACATGAAAACCTAATGCTTGATTCATACTGTACGCAAACTCTCTCTTTATCCGTTATAAATCCAAACATACAAAGAACTTGCCCATTAAATGAAACTTTTGAAATTTTAAAACTAGATATTTTAATTAGATTTTCTATTAGTGTGTCATCGCAAGGTCGAATTTTTTTCCTATATGCAAAATCATTAAAAAAAGTTCTAAACTCCTCTAACTCTGATTTGTTTGGATTTTCTATCATTTCAAGGACAAGGAAATTCTCTCTAATCATCTTTCTAACTACCTGTTTTGTAGTTCGATCAAACGAGGATAGAATATCTTCTTTTTCCCTTGTAAGATCAATGAACAGAGTATTGAAAATCTGAGATTTTTCCCTATATTCCTTGCAATGAAAATAGTATACAACGTCATAACCAGGATCTTCTTTTTTTATAGACGGAGCAAAATAATTATCTTTAAGCCTTATAAAAAACAATCGTTTTCTCTGATTTATCTCCATCATTCGAACATCTCCCTTATTTTGAGTTCCTCCTTAATTTCTCTGAAAACTTCTTTAGATATATAAAAATTTTTCCTTTTAATGTTAGAGGATACATAAAGTGATATTCTTTTACTAGCTCTCCTCCAAACCCTTTCTTCCTCATATCTATATTAGCTTTTTCTATATCATTTGGATCTAAAGTAACTCCACCTAAATCATATATTTTTAAGCCTTCTTTTTTAAAGTGCAGCATACACATGTATTCGAGAATTCGATTTGCTTTGCTAGCCATTTTCACTTTGTGAGGATTTTCCGGGAAAAAAAATCTTCCACTGCCTTCGTATTGACCGGTAACTCTTTCTTTGTTTTTAATAAATACCATAGATGAAAGAAGATCTCCTTCATGATAGGCTTTTCCAATAGATAGACTTGATATATCGTTTAGTCTATAGAGAAGTTTTTTATCAGCCCTATTAATCCCCTTCTTTTTTGCAAACATATCATAAAATTCTACAAATTCTTCAATTTCAGTTTCTGTAGGACAATCAGTTATGGCTATATTAAAATCGTTGTTTTTAAAAAGTTTTTTTATTAAGCTTCTATTTGTTTTATTAAATTGATTTAAAATTTCTTCTTCAGATTGTTTTAAATCTATAAAAATTGTATTAAATATCGTAGAGTCAGGTCCTTGTTCGTTACAATGAAAATAATACACAACATCATACCCAGGGTCCTCTTTTATTATAGAGTGAGCAAAATAAATATCTTTTAAATTTATTGCCATTAATTTCTTTCTATGATTTAGCTCTATCATAGGTTTCCTCCTGAGTTTTTAAAAATTAATTCTTAAAATCTATCTATTTAGCCTTATCTGTTTTATTGTTATTATATTTCTTTTTCCTATACTTCTTTATATTCCTGTAACGCCTAATCACATGATAATATAAAATGCGCTTTAATCTATAAATTATATTGAACAATTTATGATGAAGTCTTTTTTTAATCTTCGTAGCTTGAGAAAAAGAAATAATTTGGTCTTCTGATTGAAGATGCTCTCTTATATCTTCAATCAGCTCTTCAGTAAGGTCATCTAGGTGTAGACATATAGTAAAGACTCCTGATACAAATTCTTTTTTTGGTTCCCATATCTGTTGAGGAATAAAGGTTAAGCCATGTTTTTTAAAAGGGTAAGCTGCAACTCCATCTGTAATATATTTAAATCCAAGGCTTTTTAAAGCCTTAAATGTATTTTTATCATTAGTATGGGATGGCGCCATCCAAATATCCGTATATAACCCATGAGAATTAAGTATTTCCATACCTCTTTTTATCTTATCTCTTTGGACTTCATATGGTAGATTTGCAAATTCAGATGGTGAAACTCTTCCATATAAGTTTTGATTAATCGATCTTTGAACAGTTGAGTATATATGCTGGTATCCATGCTGACATATTTCTATTTCCCCTTTTTCAATCATATCTTTTATTATATCCCAGTATAGTGGTTTTTCTGTTTCATATTTAAGAGAAGAATCTTTATTATCTGGTATAATTCCCAAAAGTGGGACTACGTTATATTCTTTGAAAAGCTCAATTAGATTCTCTAATCTCTCCCATAGAATACATGGATGTATATCATCCACTCTATAGAGATATGTCCGTCCTCTTTTATTAATGTGGTTTTTCAAATATTTTTTCATAGTCTGACACCATCTTTCCTCTTTGAAAATACTTTAGAGCATGGAGATATCCTTTCTCTCCCATTTCTTTGTATTTCCCCTCTTTAATCATAGTCTCCAGTTTAGTTGCTAGTTCATAGTAATCTTTAGGCTGATATCTATAACCATTCATCCCATCTACTACAATCTCTGATGCTCCTCCTATATCAGAAAGTACAGTCGCCTTTTTCATTGCCAGGCTTTCTATTGCAGCTATAGAAAGAGTTTCTACTGAATCCGATGACAGTACGAAGATATCCATAAGAGCCACATAGGGTCTTACATCTTCAATATATCCAGTAATGATTACATCCTTTTCTAATTCGTATTTTTTTATCTGTTCTTCTAATGATTCTCTCATTTCTCCATCTCCAACCATAAGAAGTTTTATTTTATATCCTTTTTCTTTTAGAATTTTAACAGCTTCAATAATATCCTTCTGTCTTTTTTCAACCCTAAACCTCGAGCAGTTGCCTATTATTATATGGCTGTTTTCAATACCTAGTTCTTCCTTTGTTATTAAAATCTTTTCTTCATCTGATAAATAAATAGAAAATTTTTCTATATCTACGCCATTATGAATAAAAAGAGATTTTTTTTCATCAAGTTTGTAGTTTTTAATCCAGTAATCCATCTGATTAGAACTTACAAATACAATATTTCCTATTCTCTTTAAAAACGGTAGTTGTATTTTTCTTTGAAGTTTTTCTTTATTATCCCTAGGAAGAGTGGAATGAATTACGGTAACTGTATTTTTCTTAGGCTTTTTAGGAAAAATTGCTAGATTAAAATACATTGTTGGATAAAGATCCACTAAAAATATAGAATTAGGGTTTATGTCATATAAAAGTGTTCTTATTTTTTTAATTGCTTTAAAGTCAATAAAACTTTGCTTGTTCATAAAATGAAAATTTATTCTTTTGTCAGCACGGCTTACAGAATAGTTCATACTATCAAGTACTATAATATCTATATCAAAACCTCTATCCACTAGTCCGTTAGCAACTTCAAGTGTCTGTATTTCAGCTCCTCCGAAAGACATACTGCTAATTATTATAATAAGTCTCTTCAAGACGTTCGATGCTCCTTTCGTGAGTATAATCTTTTCTTAGTACCACAAAAGAAATTGCTACAAAAATATACGCATATGAGTTTGTAAGCTGAGGAAGTAGAAAACTATCCGTAAGTCCTCTAAATAAAAATGATAGTATCCCCACAAACAGTCCCACTATGAGATGGCTACCCCAGACATCATTTGCTTTTTTAAATTTTATAAACTTTCTTATCAGTCCGCTTAATAAATATAGATATATAAGAATATAAAATCCAAGACCTAAGACGCCAGTATCTACAAGGGTATCAATATACATATTGTGAGCATGAGTTACTCTAAGCATTTTCTGATTTCTGAATGTGGCAAGGGAAAGTACTCCATACCTTCCGTGTCCCACTGCAATTCTCCATGGATCATAACTTTTTTTTGCATAAAGTTCTGAAAGTATTTCTCCCCAAATGAGCTCTGTTCTTCCTGCAGTAATAGCATTTGCTTCTCCTGTGTCTAGGTCTGACAATGCCCTATTTACTACGCTAGGCATAAGCATTACAATTATTAAAACACTCGCTACTGCCGGTAAAAGAATCTTGTATTTTTTCGTAAGGAATGCTATTGCTACTACGGAGAAACCTATCATGGCATAAGCAGTCCTTGAATATATAATTAAAACTGCCATAAGAGAAAATGCTGTCCCCATTAAAAACCATTTCCTCTTTGGATTATCACCTGCAAGAGCCATTGATAATAAAAGAGGAAATCCAACTATAAAAAAGTCTGCAATATTATTTCCGTGCATACCTAAGTGGTCTATTCCAATAATCTCTCTTACAGTTGAAAAATCAGATCCAAATGGCACTCTAAAAACAAATACGAGTAGTATTACTATTGCAAATATTCCCATAGACATGGCAAGGTAATAAACTATTTTTTCTATATCTTTTTTCGTCCTTACAGTCCCTATTATAATCAAGTATGGTAGAGTTGTTAGGATGGGTATAAGACCATGGGAGAGAAAAAACTTCACTGGATTATATCCTTCCTTCCAAAATTCGACTGAATATGGTGCTACATGATTGGTTCTAATAACAGCTGATGTTATAAGAATGATACTTATAAAATAAAAAAACGTCCCTAATTTGATATCCGAAAATTTAAGTTTATTATTTAAGAGAAATCCAATCAAAAGAAGCATCATAAGAATATTGTTTAGTTTGCCTCCAGGCACAGGAAGAATTTCCATACTAAAAATTGTTGATGTAAGAAGAGGAAGAACTATTATGCTGGTTGCTATAGTTAATTCTTTTTGATGTAGATAAATAACCCCTATAAAAGTTGCTGCTGGAAAGATAGCTATCATATATGGGTCTATCATCGAAAGCACGATTGTTCCTAAAATCACTCCTATCACCAAAGCTGTTATCCATATATAATCTTTATTCAAATTAGTCCCCTCTTTTCAGACCTTCTCATCTACTGCCTATTATTTTCAACTACTGTTATTAAAAAAACTGCAAGCAGTCCTATCAAAAGTCCTCCTATTCCAGTAATCACCCAGAGCTGAGTCTTGGAAATTCCTGAAGACCTTAAAGGTAGCTCTGCTTCTTTAATTACATGGATATAGTTTTGTTTCATTAAATCAGATATTACTTCCTGTGTTGTGCTCGCAATTGTTGCTGCTATTAATTGAGCTGCTCTTGGATCATTATGCTTTACCGATACGTTTACTACCCTTGTATTTCTAGATACTTCCGTTTCAACGTTTTTTTCAAAATCTGCTCTTGTATATCTTTGTCCTACTCCCTCAAGAGCGCTTAAATTCTCATTTATGGACCTAAGAACTACAGATCCTCCTATGACTTCAGGTACATCAAAAACCAGTTTTTCACTTATTTGAACTGTTTGTAGTACTTCATATGCTTCTATTTCTTCATTATTTTCAGGACTTTTACCAACAAGAAGGGCTGTATTTGATTCATATGATGGTCTATACTCTCTTATTATGAAAAAATATCCTGCTGCGAGTATAATAATCATAATTAAAAATATAAGCCATATATAGTGGATGCAATTTCTAAAAAAACTAACCATTTATTTTTCTCCCTTCTTAATGTTTTCCTAAGACTTTTCTATATGATTGCTCTGTTTTGTTTGTCACTTCATCCCAATTGTAATGGAATCTGACTTTTTCAGAAAGCTTATATGAATTGAAATTTTCAGTATATTTAAAGTCTTTTATTATCACATCTTCAAGTACTTCCCTCAAAGAATTTATGTCTCCCTTTTTAAAGCAGAGCCCATCATTTTCAAGCACTGCCAAGTTTTCGTCTATATCACTTACTATACAAAGGCATCCAAAGCTCATTGCCTCAAGAAGACTAATAGGCAGCCCTTCTATATCCGAAGGAAGGACGTATGCATAAGTATTGCTATAAAGACTGCTCAAAGAATCCATATCTTGAAATCCTATCATTTTTATCCTCTCATCACTAGAAGACGCTTCTTTTAGAGAATTTACGTAGTCAAGATTGTAAGGATTGTCTCCTGCAATTACTAAGTTCATATCTGTATTTATATTTTTAAAAGCTTCTATAAGATAGTGGCATCCTTTTTCAGGTACAAGCCTTGCAACAAAAAGAATATACTTATCTTTATTTATTCCATAAAGCTTCTCTAAACCATTAAGAGGAATATTTTCATTAAGTGAAATTCCATTAGGTATATACTCAATTTCCTTTTTGTATTTTCCTTTATAATAAGGAACTAGTGTTTTTGATACGCTAATTGTGTGATTTGCAAATCTTGCTGAAGCATATTCTCCAAGCTTTAGATAAGCTGTTGCAAGTCCCTTCCATTTAGATCTTTGCCAATCTAATCCATGGACCGTAATAATTACTTTTTTACCTGTAAGCCTTGGAAGAAATGACATTACGCTAGGTCCAAGGGCATGATAGTGAACTATATCATAGTTTTTGAACATAACCCTTATACTTGCCAAAAATGAATATATAAGTGCTTCCAGTGAATTTTTATTTACAGTAAATACAGAATAAAGATTTATTCCTTTATATTTTTTCAGTCCCTTGTCATATACTTTTCTATTATAAACATCCACTTCATGGCCTTTTTGTGAAAGTCTTGTTGAAATCTCTTCTACATGTATTTCAACTCCTCCTAATCTGCTTGGAACAGCTTTGTGCCCTATGAAAGCTATTCTCATTTTTTTCCACCCTTTCTAAAGTAGAGGCTTTACAATATCCATTAATTTATCGTGGTATGATTCAATGGAAAAGTCTTCAAGCCTCTCTTTTGCTGATTTAGACATTGATTTTAATAAATCATCATCCCTTAGTGCTTTTAATATAGCTTCTTTAAGTCCATTTTTATCTTTTGGCTCAAATAAAAATCCATCTATTTCATTTCTTATGAGTTCAGGTACTCCCCCTATCTCAGATCCTATAACTGGTGTTCCTAGCATAAAAGATTCAAGTATAGACATTGGACAGTTTTCGTACCATTGTGTTGGAAGAACAGAAAGTTTTGCTTTTCCTATTAGGTTAATTAGATTTTCTCCTGTCTGAAATCCTACAAATTTAATGTTTGAAGCTTCCTGACTTGCTTTAACCACTTCTTCTTCAAGCTCTCCGCCTCCAGCTATAACAAATTGTACATCCTTGAGCTCTTTTGCTACCTCAAGAAGTGTCCTAATTCCCTTTTGAACTGAAAGCCTTCCAAAATAGAGTATATAGTCCTTTTTTTCAAAATATGCGTATTCATAATCCCTTTTTATAAAATTATGAATCACATGAATATTTTTTTCATCTTCTCCAAATTCCACCATTTTATTTTTGAGGAACCTGCTTGGAGATATAAAAGAATCTATTTTTTCATATGTCTTAAGGTTGTAATAAAGCCTACCTTCTATAGCTCCTAAAAGACTTTTTACCCTTGAACCATGTATACATTTGTTTTTAAAACACATTTTGTAATTTCTACCCTTACAATCTTCACATATTACATCATCATGCTCTCTATACATCATGTGATTTGGACATACTAGCTGAAAATCATGCAAAGTCTGTATAATAGGAATTCCAAATGACTTTATTTCATAAATTATAGATGGGGTAAGCTGAAAATTAATGTTGTTTAGATGAACATAATCTGGCTTGAAATTATTTAATATTTTTCTGATTTTTTTTCTTGCTTCATTTGAATAAATTATCCTAAAAGGATAGGTTATTTGTGAAACCGAAAAGCCCTTAAACTCCAAGTTTTTTGTATATAATCCAACCTCATTGAAATGGATATTCTGAGGGTCTTCCATTCCGAAAAACTGTACTTCATAACCTAAACTTTGTTGGTACTGAGCTAGCTCAAATGCATATGTCTCTGCACCTCCACGGTTATAAAGAAACTTATTTACCATTAGGATTTTCATATCTATCTACCGCCTATCCTTTAAAGATGCATGCTTTAGCTAGAGCCTTTTCTCTTTAAGACAACATATACTGTTTTAATCAATATTTCTACGTCTAGCCATATAGTCCAGTTTTCTATATATTCATTATCTAGTCTAGTTACTTCTTCAAAATCTGTAATTTGAGATCTGCCGCTAATCTGCCACATACCTGTTATTCCAGGTATTATAGAAATCCTCTTATAATGTGAGATGTTGTAGTCTTTGACTTCTTGAACAGTAGGTGGCCGTGTCCCTACAAGGCTCATATCTCCTACAAGAACATTGTAAAACTGAGGAAGTTCGTCTATGCTCGTCTTTCTCATAAAATTACCAATTTTTGTAACTCTTGGATCATTTTTCAACTTGAACATATTGCCTTTCATTTCATTTTGACTCTGCAACTCTTCTTTTTTCTCTTCTGCATCGTTACACATAGATCTAAATTTCCATATTTTAAATATTCTCCCGTTTTTACCTACTCTTTCTTGTTTAAATATTACAGGACCTTTACTCTCTAATTTAATAAGAGGTGCAAAAATAAGATAAGCAACACCAAAAATCATCATTCCAACAGAAGCTCCTAAAATATCTAGTAATCTCTTAGCAAAAAGCTGATCTTCATTTAAGCTTACAGTATGAAATTTAAGAGCTGGAATATCACCTATCATACTTACCTGAGCTTTCGCACTTTCATAATTTTGTCTTTCAAGAAGCATAGTAATAGTAATTCCTCTCTCTTGGCATATATCAAGGATATCCCTTAATCTTTTATCATAAGAAAGAGGTTTTGCAACCACTATTTCATCTATTATGTTTTCTGAAACTACTTTTTCCCAATCATCAATACTTCCCAAATGCTTTAAGGTATTGTATATTGAGGATTCCGTAGTATCTTCTAAATAAACTTCTCTTTCCAGAATCATCTCGTCTGCAGTTATATTGTTACTCATTTCATTAAAATCAACATCCCCTTTTATATCTTTTCTATCTCCGCTTTTTTTATAATTACTTTTAAGAATTTCCTCTATGTTTTCTTTTATATGAAGGTAGCCAACTATATTAAGTCCTAGATAGCTATGGCTTCTAATTGTCTTTATATATTTAGCTCCACTTTCAGAAAATCCAAAAATTATAATATTTTTAACTTTTTCAGAGTTTTCATCTTTATAAAACCACATTAGTTTAAATATAGTCCTGAATATTGTTGAGATTAAAAAGAAAACTAGAATAAATACATTCATAAAAAGCTGGGAAACATCAATATTTGAAAAGAAAAATATACTCCTGACTATTCCATATCCTAGCATTAAAGCTATCATAGTCCTAAGGAGTATTCTCATGTTTAAAAGTTTTTTTGATATAATCAGAAATTTGTATGTTTCAGTTATTAAAAACACCAATATAAATGTTCCTGCAACAAGGGTTATAAAACCATAAACTTCAAGAGTTGAATTAAATTCCAGTACATTTCCTACTATATTTAATTTTATAAGTTTGGCTATATATGAACTAATAATAATGGCTATTATATCTACTACAACATAGCTTATAATCAACAATTTAAGGCGCCATCTAAGCATATCATTCACCTCCAAAGAAGTATTTTTCTAATCCTCATTTGATTTTATTTAATTATTAATCACTTTTTCTATATTTCTAAAGGGAATATAGCCATTTTTTATATATATTGGAATTCCCAAGATTCTTATTAAACATATGATTTTCTTTGGTCTAAATCCTGATTTTGTAAAGGTATTAATAGATGGATAATTCCACTTTTCAATATGAGCTATCACTTTTTTATATCCTTTACTTTTGAGATATCTAAATATGTCTTTTAAGGCATATTTAGCTAGCCCTTTTCCTTTTTGATTTGGATCTATGAATATATCATAAATCATGGCCGTGTTTTTATTTAGATGAATGTTTCTATTAAAATCGTGAACATACGTATTTCTTACTCCCACTTTGCTATACCCAATTATTTGATTTTTATATTTTAAAATATAAAATATATGGCTATTTTTATTTGCACACTCTATTTCTTTTGGAAAATATATCCATGGAAATTTTTCTTTATTCATTTCAAGCCAATTTATTAACTCACTTTTATCATCCATTAAAAACTCTCTTTGTATATCAATATCTATCGTAGGTTCAAAGTTTTCCAAATCTCCTTCAATACTTCTCTCATACCACGTAGAGCATGTAGATTTATAAATTATATTTATTATTTTTAAAGAAACTTTTTTTATAAAGTTATTTTCATTTTTCAGTTTCTTTTCTTTAGACAAGGAATGGATAGAATTCATTTTTTAACCACTTCTCTCTGTAAATTGAAATTTTGGAATATTTTCAATACTCAAATATTCCTTTTTCATATCTACCCATAGACAAAATAATTCAATCAATAGCGATATATAAAAAAACGACTATAGATTTTACTCTAAAGTCGTTTTTTAAAATTTGAAATTAAACTGTTTATTTTACAAACTCAATACCTTTATTTATTGCTTCCACATTTGAAGCAAGGGTTTGAGGTCTTTTACTTGTAAGCTTTTCCATAGCTTTTTCTATCTTTGGAAAATCTACAAGGTTAAGACTTGGAAGAAGTGCTCCAAGACATACCATATTTGCTATACTAGAATTTCCAAGTTCATTTGCAATCTCAGTTGCTGGAATCTCAACTATATTAATATCCGTTCTAGGGTTTTCTATTTTTGCAAGGGAAGAGTTTACTATAAGCACTCCTCCTGGCTTTATTCTTGGGGCAAATTTTTCGTAAGCAGGCTTGTTTAGAACTATTGCTCCATCTGCTTTGTCTATAACCGGTGAATGGATTTCCTCATCAGAAAGTATTACCGAGCAGTTTGCAGTTCCACCTCTCATCTCAGGTCCATATGAAGGTATCCAGCAAAGCTCAAGGTCAGATCCCATTCCAGCGTAAGCAAGGACCTTCCCTAAAAACATAACTCCTTGTCCTCCAAATCCAGCAAGTATTACTTTATCCATCATAAGCTTTTTACCTCCTCTGTAACCTTAAGCTCTCCAAGCTCATAGATAGGCATCATGTTGTCTCTTAACCACTTCATGCTTTCAGCTGGAGATAGTCCCCAGTTTGTAGGACAGGTAGAAAGAACGCTTACAAAAGCAAATCCGAGCCCCGCCTTTTGCACCATAAATGCCTTTTTTATAGCCTTTTTTGCCTCGTTTATATTTTTAGGAGAATCAACGGAAACAGATGCAACGTAAACTGCCCCTTCAAGATTCGCAATTAGCTTAGGAAGGTCCACAGGAGCTCCTGTAAGAGCCTTGTCTCTTCCATATGGACTAGTTGATGTCTTCATTCCTTCAAGTGTGGTAGGAGCCATCTGTCCACCGGTCATACCATATATAGCATTATTTACCATTATAGACGTTATCTTTTCCCCTCTAGCTGCTGTATGAATTGCATGCTGAGTTCCTATTGATGCTATATCTCCGTCACCCTGATATGTAAAGACCATCTTGTCAGGAAGAGATCTTTTGATTCCTGTTCCAACAGCTTGAGCTCTTCCGTGAGCAGCTCCTACAAAATCACATGTAAAGAAGTTTTGGCAAAACCCTGCACATCCAACTGGAGAAACTCCTATAGTGTCCTCTATAATATCAAGTTCTTCTAAAGACTCTGCCACAAGTCTCATTATTATTCCATGGGTACAGCCAGGACAAAATGAAAATGGAACGTCTGACAATCCTTTAGATCTTTTGAATATCTGCTTTTCCATGAACTATACCTCCTTATTTTCATTTAGATTGAATTTTGTCTCAACAAACTCTAGGATTTCAAACTCAGTTGGAAGCATTCCACCTTGTCTTCTGTAAAGATGAGTCTGTGGTTTACATCTAACTGCAAGCTCTACGTCTTCAATCATCTGTCCTGTGTTAAGCTCTACTGTAACTATCCCTTTTACCTTATCGGCATAGGGCACAAAGGCTTTTTTAGGGAATGGCCATAGAGTTATTGGTCTTATAAGTCCTAGCTTGATTCCTTTTTTTCTAGCTTCAAGTACTGTACTCTTGCATATTCTTCCAGTAGTTCCATAGCTTACAAGAAGATACTCTGCATCTTCTGTTTGGAATTCTTCCCATTTTTGTTCTTGCTCTTCTATATTCTTATATTTTGCTTCCCATCTCTTGTTGTTTTCTTCTCCAATTTCATTTGTAAGAGAGTAGCTAGCTATAATTCTTTTTTCTCTTCCCTTCGCTCCATTTACAATCCAGCTTTTGTCTACTTCTTCAGACTCTGGCTTCTCCTTAAGTAGCACTGGCTCCATAGTCTGACCAAGGAAACCATCTGTCAGAACCATTACTGGGTTTCTGTATTTATCAGCAAGGTCAAATGCCATCATAGTATAGTCATAAAGCTCTTGAGCCTTTGAAGGAGCAAGAACTATAAGTCTATAATCTCCGTGACCTCCACCTTTTGTAGATTGGAAATAATCTGACTGAGCCGGCCCAAGACCTCCAAGTCCTGGTCCACATCTATTTACATTTACTACTACCATTGGAAGCTCAGCAGCTGCACTATAAGAAAGACCTTCTTGTTTTAAGCTCACACCTGGGCTTGATGAAGCTGTCATCACCCTGTTTCCTGTACAGGCAGCTCCGTAACACATGTTTATTGCTCCTATTTCATCCTCTGCCTGAACTACAGTTCCTCCAACTTCAGGAAACTTTGCTGAAAGATATTCTATTACTTCTGTAGATGGTGTGATTGGGTATCCAAAAAACAGCCTACATCCCGATCTTATGGCAGCTTCACCGATGATTTCATTCCCTTTCATCAATACTCTTTCCATATGTAATCTCTCCTTTTAGCTCTATTTGTAAACTTCTATAGCTACATCAGGGCAAATAGTTGCACAAAGCTTGCATCCTATACATTCATCCTGATTTATGCACACTGCTGTAAAATAACCTTTCTCATTTGCGGTATCTCCTATAGCGATTATCTTCTTAGGACAGACATCGATACATAATCCGCAGCTCTTGCAAAATTTTTCAATCACATTGATTCTTGGCAAGTTAATCTCTCCTTCTTTTTACTTAAAATACAGAGTAAACGTTTTCAAATGATATCTTACCTTATAGAATACAGAATATTATACCTTTTGTGAAATATTATAATCATATATCATTAATAAGTAAAACTTATTAATATTGATTATTAGTCCTAAAAATGTTATTATTTCATATAAATGAGATAAAACAAATTTTCTTGTATTCAATATTAGAATTAAAATTTTTTCTATTAAAATGTTTTTCTATTTGTAATAAAGGAGGCTTTTGTATGGATATGAGACAGCTTAGATATTTTATTTCTGTAGCAGAGCATCTTAGCTTTACAGAAGCATCAAAGCATCTGTTTGTGGCTCAGTCCGCTGTGAGTCAGCAAATAGCAGAGCTTGAAAAGAAAATTGGAGTCCGTCTCTTTGAAAGAAATAAAAGGTCCGTAAAACTTACAAATGCAGGAAGTGTCCTTCTTGAAGAGGCCATACTTCTCATAAAAAAATCTGATGAAACTGTAAATAAAGTAAGGCAAGCAGAGCTTGGAATCATAGGAAATCTTCAAATTGGATTCTTGGGATATACTGAAAGAAGCTTTCTTCCAGATATGGTTAGGGAGTTTAGGGCGGATTATCCAAGTGTCCAGCTTGGACTTGATCAATATAATCACGGTGCATTAATAGACAAGCTAAGCACAGGTGATCTCGACATCATATTTACCCTTTCCTTTGGACTTGAAAATCTTGTGGGCTTTGAGAGCATGGGAATTTTAGATGAAAATATTTCTGTTGTAATGCATCAGGATCATCCTTATGCAAATGCTTATGATTTTGAGCTTTCAGACCTTTCTCAGGAGGATTTTATTGTCCTTAGCAGAGAAGAGTCTCCCCAAGGTTTTAATCAGACTCTTATGATATGCGGAAAAAATGGCTTTTCTCCTCACATTGTAAGCCAGCCCAAACTTATTAGCACAGTCCTTTTACTTGTAGACTCTGGCATGGGAATAGCAATACTACCAAGTAGCCTCAAATACTCATCAAGCTCAAGTCTAAGATTCAAGGAAATTAAAGGAGAAACAAACAAGCTTGTGGCAGCTTGGAAAAAATCCAACGAAAATCCATCCATAGCTTTATTTCTTGAAAAGCTGGGTAAGCTTGAATAATATGAATACTGTAATCAAAATTTGCTAAATTCTTTATATCCTTGTTATATCCACAATAAAAAAGCCAAAAATCAAATTCTATAATCTGATTTTTGGCTTTAAATTTTAGACTACTTTAGAGCCCCATCTACAACTTCTCTTAAATCCTCAAGGACCTTTAAGTTGATTTCTAAACTAATTCCATCAACTGTGCAATCAGGCTCTTTGCTGCATCCATCTACAGCTCCCTCATCGACTATGCTCTCAAGCATCTCTAGCTCTATTTCTTTTGTGTGAAGTAGATTTTGACCTTTAAGCAAAGATAATCCTGCCACAATTCCGTGACCTCCCCAGTTGGAAACCCCAGCTACAATAAGATAATCACATGTAGATACTGAGCATATTTTTTCTCCATGCTTTACATACCTCTTTACATCTTCTCTTATATTTCCCATTCCCATTTCATTTCCGCCATCACCTATTGCTATGGTTTTTATTTTATTTTGTTTTGCGATTTCAAAAAAATCCTCAGCCTTTGGAATTACATCACTTAAATCTTCTTCTCTCATGGAATATAAGTTTCCGTCTACCGATACTCCTGGTCTTTCAATAGCTACAACTGCATCAGGATTAAATTTCTTAAAGGATCTTTCTATATATTCCTTTGAATCCTCAAGTGGAATTATTAGTATGTCCATATCTATATCCATCACAGCACATGCCCTTGCAACTAAACTACTAGAATATATGTCTGTTGCAATCAACGTTTTTTTACCTAGCTTTTTCAGTCCACTGCATAATGACACAGCTCCAATTGGTCCGTCAGTTTCTCCAATCATCGCTTCTTTGATGCAAAATCCTGTAAGTACAATTACCCTTTCAGATGTGTAAAGTGTATTTATAGCTTCATTGATGTCCCCTGTTTTTATATGCTCACTCAAACCTCTACATCCCGAATCTTTAGATATTATGTTATCTATTTTTTCTACATACCCCTTGATCATAGATTAATCAACTCCTCATCCTTTATATCCATAATAAACATATGTCCAGGGCTATGAGTAATTGCAATTTCAGGCTTTACTCTCATAAGAGCCGCCTGAGGAGTAACTCCACACGCCCAAAATACAGGAACTTCATCTTCATTTATCGTAAGCCTCTCTCCAAAATCAGGACAGTCAATATCATTTATACCTATTTCAGATGGATTTCCTATATGAACAGGTCTGCCATGAACCTTTGGATATCTTCCTGTGATTTCTGCAGCTTTTTCTACAAGCTCTTTTTTAATTGGTCTCATACTTACTACCATAGGCCCATTAAAAACACCTGCTGGTATACACTCTATATTTGTGATGTACATAGGTACATTTTTATTTTCAGTTATATGTCTTATCTCTATTCCTTCTTTTATAAGAGCATTTTCAAAGGTAAAGCTACAGCCAATAAGAAAAGTTACCATATCGTCATTCCATATATTTGTGATGTCTGATACCTCTTCTTTAAGGATTCCATGTTCATATATTCTGTATTTTGGGAGATCCTTTCTAATATCAGCATCCTTTGTAGTTAAAACAGGGCTGTATTCTCCCGCTTCACATACATCAAGTATCGGACAAGGCTTAGGATTTCTATGACAAAAGAGAAAAAAATCAAAAGCATATTTTTGAGGCAGTATTACCATATTTGCCTGAGTATAACCAAGAGCTATTCCTGAGGTTGGATAGCTCCACTTACCTTTTCTTATTTGTAGCCTTGCCTCTTTCCCCGTTTTCATCAAATCTCCCCTCTCAATAGTTAAAGAAATTTTCCCATATTACTGCACATTATAGCAGAGAACTTCATTATTTTCTCGTTATTATAAGTTTCTTATATAATAATAATTTTATATGTCACTGGATAATTATTTGTAATTTTCTATTTTTTTAGAATAGTCAAATAATAATGTTTATAGTATAATACTTATAAATGTCACCTGGAATACCTGAAATTCCTAGTACATTTAATAAAATAGTATGAATTTCATATTATATGAGGGGGAGAAATAATAATGAAAAAATTCAAATCAATTTTTGCTTTAGCTTGTTCGGCACTACTTATTTCGGTAGCGGTTGTTGGATGTGGGGGCAATACTCCGGCAACAGATAATGGAGATGACTCAGGCTCAAGTGCAGATTGGCCTTCAAGACTTGCAGTTGCAACCGGAGGAACCACTGGGGTTTATTTCCCGCTTGGTGGAGCATTTGCAAACATAATATCAGAAAATATAGAGGGAGTTTCAGCAAATGCTGAATCTACTGGAGCCTCTGTTGAAAACGTAAACCTTTTAAATAACGGAGATGTTGATTTTGCAATGGTACAAAATGATATTTCTTACTACGGCTTTAATGGTGTAGAGATGTTTGATGATCAGGCGGCAATGACTAACTTAAGGGGTCTTGCGAGTCTTTATCCAGAGACAATCCAAATAGTTGCAAAGTCTGACTCTGGAATAATGTCTGTTCAAGATCTTGTAGGAAAGCGTGTAGCAGTTGGTGCTCCTGGTAGTGGTACTGAAGCAAACGCTCGTCAAATACTTGAAGCACATGGTATTTCCTATGATGATATCACACCAGATTATCTTTCATTTGGAGAGGCAGCAGACGGTCTTAAAGATGGAAACGTACAGGCAGCATTCGTAACTGCTGGTACTCCTACAGCTGCAATTACTGACCTTGCAACAACACATGGTGTTACTATAGTTCCTATACTTCCAGATGTGGCTTCTGCTTTAATAGAGGATTATCCTTACTATGCAAACGTAGTAATCCCTGCTGGAACATATAAGGATCAAGCTGAAGATATCCCATCTGTAGCTGTTATGGCTATGCTTGCAGTAAATGCAGACCTTGATGAAGACCTTGTATATGAAATTACAAAAGCACTTTTTGAAAACCTTGATTCATTAGCTTCAGCTCATGCACGTGGCGCAGACGTTACTTTAGAAGGTGCTCTTGAAGGTATGTCTCTTGAAATTCATCCAGGAGCTCAGCGTTATTACGATGAGGTTAACTAATAATAAATTTAAAAAAGGGTATCGATTTTATCGATACCCTAAACCTTTTTTAATTTTATTGACTTTGATTTTTTTTGGAATAATCTATTTTTTAATGCCAGTTCAGGCTGTAGAGATATCCTCAGAAAATAAGACTATAAAAATATTTGAAGTAGAAAAAAAATCAGAAATTTATATAGATTACGTTCACTCTGTAGCAAAAACTCCTATACGGGATGTTATGGAAATAAACGAAAATCATTTATTTTTACTTACAAGAACAGAATATAGTTCATTTGGAGCTGGACTGCCAACAGAGAGTGCAGGAAATTTTGAGCTTAAAAATGGAATATATATAAACAGTGGACTAGATAAAGAGCTTGAGCTAATATCTTTGAGGGTTGGAAGATTTGCAGATCATACCCTTATGTTTGAAGATGGGAGAAATTTTATCTTTAGAGACTTTTTAGAAGGTGGCGATTTGGTGATAATAAAGCCAGTTCAAGTTTCTAAAATTTTAGCTCTTATATATTAATTTTATAAAACAATCTTTCTAAAATTAAGTACTATTTAAATATGCTAAACAAAGTAATCCAAGTTGTCAGGAAAACCTTTTATCAGGAGGATGATATCATTGAAAAAGAAAAATATCCAAGACACAGTTGAAGAAAAAATAGATATTGATGAGAAGCTCGCCGAGTTTGATACCTCATCAAATGTACGTAAAATGGCAGGAATATTTGGCACTATAATAACTATAGTAGCTATTGCAATGTCAGGATTTCACCTTTGGACTGCTTCATTTGGAATACTGCTTGCCATGAAGCAAAGAGCAACCCACCTATTCTTTGTATTTTTATTAGGATTCTTACTTTATCCAGCAACTAAAAAGTCCAGTAGAACCAAAATACCTTTTTATGACTTGATTTTCACAGGTGCTGGAATGGCAGTAACGGGTTACATTTTATTTTTCTATGAAGAGCTAGTAAGGCGTGGCGGAAGACCAACAAGTCTTGATATATTTATGGGAATACTTGCCATAGTCCTAGTTCTTGAAATCACAAGAAGAAGTATAGGACCTGAGCTTCCAATCATAGCTCTTGTATTTATAGGTTATGTATTTGCAGGTCCTTATCTTCCAGGAGCTTTAGGTCATAGAGGATATAGCCTTGCAAGAATAGTAAATCAGCTCTATATGACTACAGAGGGTATATTTGGAACTCCTCTTGGGGTTTCGGCCACCTTTGTATTTATGTTTATACTCTTTGGCTCCTTCCTTGAAGTCACAGGAGTTGGACAGTTTTTTATAGACGTGGCATTTGCCGCTGCTGGACATAGAAAAGGTGGTCCTGCAAAGGCCGCTGTACTTGCCAGCGGATTTATGGGCTCGATTTCTGGTAGCTCTATAGCAAATACAGTTACAACTGGTGCATTTACGATTCCTCTTATGAAAAAGGTTGGTTACAACAAAAACTTTGCAGGTGCAGTTGAGGCCGCTGCTTCAACTGGAGGGCAAATCCTTCCTCCAATAATGGGAGCCGCTGCATTTATAATGTCAGAGTTTACAAGCATTCCATATATAAGAATAGTTGCAAGTGCTTTTGTACCTGCACTTCTTTATTATCTTGGAGTTATAATAATGGTTCACCTTGAAGCCTCAAAACAAAACCTTGAAGGTATCCCAAAGGAAGAGCTTCCTGAATTTAAAGGAACATTTAAAATGGGCTTTCATCTCCTTCTTCCTCTAATAGGGGTTGTGGTTTTTCTAATAAGATTCTCTCCACTTAGAGCAGCGCTTCTTAGTATACTGCTTGCAATAGGGGTAAGTCTTGTAAGAAAGCATACAAGAATCAAACCTATGGCTATACTTAACGCCATGGAAGACGGAGCCAAAAAAGCAGTTGGGGTTGCCGCTGCCTGTGCCTGTGCAGGTATCATAGTTGGTATTGTAACTCTAACTGGACTAGGACTTACTTTTGCTAACCTTATAATCAGTCTTGCTGGAGGAATGCTTCTTCCTACCTTATTCCTTACTATGATTGCATCAATAATTCTAGGTATGGGACTTCCTACAACAGCAAAATATATAGTACTTGCAACTATGGCTGCTCCAGCACTTGTAGAACTTGGAGTACCTCTAATTGCAGCCCATCTATTTATCCTTTATTTTGGTGTAATAGCTGACGTTACTCCACCTGTTGCTCTAGCCGCTTATGCAGGAGCAGGAATAGCTGGTGGGGACTCATTTAAGACTGGTATTCAGGCTCTTAAGCTTGGCTCTGCTGGTTTTATAATACCTTTTATATTTGCTACAAGCCCAGGTCTTTTACTGATTGATGTTACAGTATTTAAAGCAGTAATCTCAATCCTTACAGCTTGCGTAGGAGTATTAGCCTTTGCAAGTGCAGTACAAGGATATTTTATTACCCACACTAAGATATACGAAAGGATTTTCTTCCTTGCAGCAGCTTTGTCTCTTATCAATCCAAATATACTGATTGATATTATAGGATTTGTTCTTCTTGCACTTGCTGTATTTTCTCAAATTTCAAGAAACAAAAAACTTAAAGCAGCTCCACTTGGCTAGTGTGAATTTCTTATAAAAGTCTTCTAAATTTGTATAACTACCAACAAAATTTGTTAAGCTCAAGCCCTCATAAAAAAGGGCTTGAGCTTATATTTTTGTCTCTTTTTTGTGATATAATTTCTATGCAATACATTGCTAAGTATATTAGAAGATAATTTATAATTTGCCCTAGGATAAACGAAATATTTCCAGTAGCAGGAGGAAAAAAATGTCTACAAATCTTGGTGAAGATAAAATTTCAGGACTTTTATTAAGACTCAGCATACCTGCGATACTTGGAATGCTAAGCTCCGCAATATACAACATAGTGGATAGGATTTTTGTTGGAAGGATAGACCCTCTAGCCCTCACAGGAGTAGGAATTACTATGCCTCTTCAAATACTTCAGATGGCTTTTGTACTTCTAATCGGTATAGGCTCATCTACCCTTATATCCATAAAACTCGGCGAAGGAAAGCTCGATGATGCCGAAGGAATACTCCTTGCCGCCCTTAAATATATATTTATATCTCTAACCCTATTTACAATACCCGTAGTCATATTTATAGAGGAGATTTTGATACTACTATCTGTATCCCCTGATGTAATGGATTTTGCAAAGGATTATATAGTGATTTTGATGCTTGGAGGAATCTTAGGTCTTCCAGGTTTTTGCCTAAACAACTCACTAAGATCCATAGGATTTGCAAAGACCTCCATGAAAATAATAGTTTTTAGCTCTATTTTAAATATAGTCCTTGACCCAATTTTTATATTCACACTAGGTCTTGGAATCAAAGGAGCTGCTATTGCTACAGCCATTTCTCAAATTTATGTAACAATTGCTGTCCTTTACTTTTTTATAAAAAGGGAGGATTCCCCTATTAGACTAAGGCTTACAAAAACAAAGCCTAGTATAGGACATCTTAAAGAAATCATATCAAATGGCTCACCAACATTTTATATGCAAATACTAGGTACAGCAGTATCTGTAATGATTAATACATCAATCCTCAGACACGGAAGTGATATGCACCTTGCTGGCTTTACAATAATAGGCTCTATCTACAGTTTTTATCATATGGTAATTATAGGACTAGTCCAGGGAAATCAGCCAATCTGCGGATATAATTTCGGTGCAAAAAAATTCCACAGAGTGAAGGAATCCCTTTACCTTACCTTAAAGGTCACCCTTTTACTTTCAGTAATCATGATATTATGGATAATGCTACTTCCTTATAGCCTAGTCAGAATGTTTACAGATGATATGGCTTTAATAAATATAACCTCAAGGTCTATGAGAATTTATCTTTTAGCCCTTCCTGCAGCTGGCCTTCACACTGTTATAGCTCAATACTTCCAAGCTGTAAGTAAACCTAATCTCTCTACAGTCCTTCTTATTTTAAGATACGGTGGAATATTAATTCCAAGTCTTATGGTTGTTCCACTATTTTGGGGCATAGATGGAGTTTTTTTCAGTAATGTGGTATCTGACTCTATATCCTTTTTAGTTGCATGGTTTTTAGTGGCTAAAGAATTAAAATCCATATGATTAATACAAATCCTATCAGCTTCGGCTTGTAGTTTAGCATTTAACTGAATTAAAATCCATATGATTAATACAAATCCTTATTGTCTTTGAGAAAGGCGGTAGCTATGATAAAGGTAAGAGAACTGTCAAAGGAATATAAAATTGTCCAAAGAGATCCTGGGCTAAAAGGGGCATTAAAATCCCTATTTAAAAGAAAATATATAACAAAAGAAGCTGTAAAAGGAATATCCTTTGATATCTCAAAGGGTGAAATGGTAGGATATATAGGAGCAAACGGTGCTGGAAAATCTACAACTATAAAAATGCTCTGCGGAATCCTCACTCCAACAAATGGAACTGTACTTGTAAACGACATCGTCCCTTATGAAGACCGCATGAATAATGCCCTTCAAATAGGTGCTGTATTTGGCCAAAGAACTCAGCTCTTTTGGGATATTCCAGTTAGAGAGTCATACGACCTTCTTAGGCATATCTACAACATTCCAAAGGAACAGTATGAAGAAACTCTGGAAATGTTTACTGAAGTCCTCAATCTCAGTCCCCTTCTTAGCATTCCAGTAAGACAGCTATCCCTTGGACAAAAGATGAGGTGCGAACTCGCTGCTGCTTTTCTTCATCGCCCAGATGTAGTTTATCTAGATGAGCCTACAATTGGACTTGATATCGCTGTAAAGGTAAGGATTCGAGAATTTATAAAGGAAATGAACAGAAAATGGGGAACTACAGTAATCTTGACTACCCACGATATGCAGGACATAGAAGAGATATGCAGTAGAGTAATCATAATAAATGAAGGGGTCATACTTTATGATGGAGACCTTCAATCCATAAAATCAAAATTTGGCCATAAAAGAATGATTCACTTTGATCTTGAGTATGATATAGAGCCTTCACTTCCAAAAGAGCTAGATGGCATAGCTCAAATTACAAGCTATGATAATGAGACAAGAAAGCTCACCCTTTCTGTTGAGAGTAAGGATACTCCAGTGGCTTCCATAATATCTATAATGATGAATAACTATAAAGTGAGTGACCTTACAATATCTGATCCTAAAATAGAAACAATTGTTGAGGAAATTTTTAATAGGGGGCTGTAGTTATGAGAAAATATATAGAGATAGCTAAATCTGCCATGAAAATTCATACAGCATATGCCGCATGGTATTGGGCGGGAACCTTTGCTTCAGTAGTACAGCTCCTTGTTCTTTATTATTTTTGGCATGCAGTATATGCAAATAGAGCCTCAATAGCAGATATGCCCCTTGAAATGATGCTTACCTATATGGTCATTGCAATGCTTATGGCAGAGTATGTATCGGGAGCAGGAAATGAACTCGCTGAGCAGATAAGAGAAGGCAATATAGCAATAGAGCTTTTAAGGCCTTATACCATACTATATAAGCTAGTAGCTATAGATTTGGGTGTAAAAGCAACCTCTGCCCTAAGAAGCACAATTCCCATGTTTTTAGTAGCTGTTATTTTTGTAGGAGTCCAGTTTCCTGCCTCAGCTGAGAGCCTCTTTCTCTTTTTAGTAAGTGCAGTCCTAGGAATACTCCTAGGGACTCAAATAGACCTAATGGTTGGAGTATTAGCTTTTTGGACAGTAAATATCTGGGGGCTAAGCGTATTTAAAGAATCGGTAATAAGATTTTTTTCAGGAGCGCTGATTCCTATCTCACTATTTCCACTATGGTTTAGGACTTTTAGTCAGTATATGCCATTTCAGTCCATGATTTACGTTCCTGTGTCAATCTATACTGGTTCAATCTCTGGTATAGCAGCATATACAGCTATAGCAGTTCAATTTCTATGGCTATTAATTACTTTTTTTGCTATCAAACTTAGCTGGCATTATGCCGTAAAAAAGGTAACTATATTTGGAGGCTAGCACTTATTTGAAAAGGAGGAGTCCTCTTGCTAAAAAGGTATATTCGTCTATATTTAGTTTATTTTAAAAATCATCTTAAAGTCATGATGGAGTATCGGGGAGATTTTTTAATTGGAATGAGCTCAGTTCTGATTCAGCAATTTACTTCTGTATTTTTTGTGGGAGTTGTTTTTCAGCATATTGAAGAGATTAATGGTTGGAGTTTTTATGAAATTCTCTTTATATATGCAATTGCAATGCTTGGTCGCTCTATCCATCATATCTTTTTCGACAACCTTTGGACTCTTGGATGGCAGTATGTAAAAAATGGAAATTTCGATAGGATACTAATCAGACCACTAAACCCTCTTTTTCAGGTATGTGCAGAAAGACTCCAGCAAGATGGAATAGGTCAGCTTCTAATCGGACTAATAGTCCTCTTTACCGCTACCTCAAATCTCGATATAATCTGGAGCCTTTCAAATATTGTCATGCTTTTAGTTTTAATTATTTCAAGCGGATTTATATTCGTATCTGTAAATCTATTTTTTATAACTCTTTCCTTTTGGATGGTTGACAGTCTTCCCATAGTTTGGGCTATATTCAACCTAAGCGAATTCACCAGATACCCACTGACCATTTACAATAAAGGTATCGCATTTATTCTTACTTGGCTGATTCCATATGGCTTCACAGCCTTTTATCCCGCTTCTTATTTTATTGAACACTCAGGATATAGAGTATTTGCCCTATGGACTCCAGTTGTCGCAATTGTAAGCTGCATGATATCATACAAATTCTGGACTCTGGGAGTAAAAGCCTTTACAAGTACTGGGAGCTAATACTTAGCTCCTCTTTTATTTTGCTTAAATTATCTCTCATAAAATTAATTAGGGAGCCTCCCTGCATCATATTCTCCATATTATTTGGTCTTTCAATCTCTCTATTTTGAGTATTTGGTCTTTCAATTTCTCTGTTTTCAGTATCTGGTCTTCTCAATTCATCTTTTGGAAATTCACCTATAGCTGGTGGCTCCAGAGCATTCATATTTTCAGGCATTTTGTTCATTTGAGGCCTTTGTGAAAAATCAGGAGCATTTGCCATTTGGTCCAATGAAGATTTTTCATTTTCTTGATATATATAGCTTGATTCAAATTGTTCAAGTGTATAAAATTTCGTTGGGTCATTTTCTACAAATGTTCTTATCATATCTGCAATCAGATTGAACTCTTCTTCAAAATTTTCAAGACCATCTACTAGCTCTTTAACATAGTCTTCATAAATCACCCTATATTCATCTACTGCTAGTAAGTTTTTTATAAGAGGATATTCATCTAAAGTACCTTGGCCTATTGGCTCATATAAGGAAGCACTTCCTCTATTTCCCCCAAAGCCTCCAAATGACATATTATAATCCCATGGTATTAAAGTAAATTTGCCATCTATGGAATACAGATAATAATTGTGAGACCTGTTCCCATGATAGCTATCATAGTTTCCAAGAACATAATTTACAGCAAAATACCTCAATGCACTATTTACATCAAGCACTTCTTCGATATCTCCCTTTTCTCCCTCTGGCATATCATTTAACACCTTTATAAGTCTTGTAAGATCATCTTTACTTTTATCTTTGCCTGATTTTTGCTCAAGAGTATCATATGTGCTAGACTCTTCAAATTTCAAGCTACTTCCTTGATCCGCTTTATACAAGTTTCCTGTAGAGTTTTGAAATTCTCTTTCCAAAAAACTGTCTTCAACAGATTCCACCATAGTATATAATCCATAAAGCTCACCATTGATATATAGGTTGGCAAATGTTACAAGAGGAACTTTTTCTCCTAAGTCTCTTAAAATTTCATAGCTCAAATACTCTCTTATATATGACGGGTCTGAATAATTGTTATTAAGTACAAACTCGTCAAGTCCCATCATAAGCTGATTTTTATTGTATTTGTTGAGGTTTATCTTAAAGCTATACCTATCAGAATCTTCATCCCTAGCTACCGATTTTAGGGTGGAATTTCCTTTTGTTCTAAATCCCACATCCTCATAAATCTCATCTGCAACCTTAAGAATTACTTTTTCGTATGATTCTGCAAGGGGATCCTCTAGTATGTTCTCCCAGCTTTCTTCCTCTATTTCTATATAAATATCTGTCACCGTACCTTTTTCAAAAAAACTTTCATATCCTACATAATCTTCTTGGTCTTCTATCATCTCTATGATAGTGCCTGTGAAACTCTCTCCATAAATTTTGAACGTCCCTATAGATAAAATTAATATAGTTAATATCATTAATAAAAATGTAGTCTGCTTTTTCATTTTTTCCTCCTTCATATACTAAATTATCCATAAGTTTTTAATTTCATTATTTAACCTTATGCTACCTGTTCCTGAGAAAATATAGCTATAGTAAGGTTCCCATTTCTAGCTCTTAGTTCATCCATTAGTTCCTTTATTTTCCCTTCATCCTTTAGATTAACCTTGTACTCCAGCTGATAGAGACTTCCAAGCTCCGAGGTCTTTATCTTAGATAGGCTATAGTTATTTGAGTATATATCTAAAATTTCGTTAAAAACCCCTTCAAAGCTTAGGTTTTCTGGTACTGTAATTTTCAATATCTTTTCAGAAGAAGTACTTTCTCCAAAGTCTATCTTGTGAAGTATAAACATTAAAAGGCAAAGAACAACCGAAAAAATAGCTCCATACACATAAAATCCAACTCCTGTTGCAAGCCCAGCTGCCATTGCAAAGAGTACGTATGTGATATCCTTTGGGTCCCCAGGAGCACTTCTGAATCTTATTATTGAAAATGCTCCAGCCAAGCTAAATGCTCTTGCCACATTATTTCCTATTAAAAATATTATCATCCCAATCACCATAGGAACCATTATAAGTGTGACAGCCAATGAGGAAGAATACCCTCCTTTATTGGAGGTTTTCTGATAGGTCATACTTATAAGTCCACCTAAGATAAATGAGATTACTATATTTCCTAAAATATCATATGCTGAAGCTCCAGCACTTACACTTTGTATAGCTAATATTTCATCCAACACTTTTATACATCTCCTTTTTGTTGTTTAAAATATACTGAGTATATTCTTTTCCATATTTTGAAAAACTGGATTTTTTTATATCTTCTTTTGCTAGTAGCTTTGTAAGCCACAGAGGAATACTTTCATTACATTTGATTTCCATAATCCATAAAGACTTGTCTAGTATAAGCTCTCCATAGTCCCCTTTTTCAAGCTCCAAATCCTGTCGCCTTGCCCTTATATTTTTGTCAAATGTTATTCTTAGGTCATCTGAATCTTTTCCAAAAAAAGCTTTTCTATCATAAGCAATATATGCTTTAGGAAAAAACTCTTTTAATGAAAGCATATAATCAAGCTCTTTGAAAACCTGAGCAGTCATAAAATCTAAATCATCAGGCTTTAGCCTATTATTCAAATAATTTTTTGCATCTTTTAGTCTAAGGTTTACTCTTCTCTTGTTGACAAGGCTTTTGTATTTTTTCTTAATTTCTAAAAATACTATATCCTCCATAGATGGGACTCCATATCCCCTTAATCTGATTTTTTCTTTGTATATTGGCTTTGATAAAGAGTGTCTTATTAATTCATCTTCTTTAGTGTCAAAATATAAATTTGTTATAGTATAAAACCTATTCCCCTTGCTATAGGGGTCGGATTTTACATACTCCCTGATTCCCTCTTCAATTTTCAGCTGCTCACTTGATGTGATGATATATTTTATCTCATTTCTGCTAAACACTGACTTAGACATAAAGCCTCTCCTTTCTCTTTTAATATCATTAAGCTATTAGATGCACTATCATTAAATTAATTGTAATCCCTAAACCTTAAATAAACCTTAAAGCATGAGAAAGCTTAATTAAGGTTTATTTAAGGTTCATATGATATAATAATTTTCAATAAATACAGTCATTAGATAAATCCTAAAAGGCCTTTTATACTCTACTTCATGTAAGTAAAATAAAAATATAGGAATTAAAATTATTCATGAATCAAGAAAGGATATTTATGAGAGTATTAATAATAGAAGATGAGGTACATCTTGCTGAAGCACTTTCCCAAATATTAAAGAAACAGAACTATACTTCAGATATGATTTTTGATGGAGAAATGGGCCTTGACCATGCCCTTACTGGAATTTATGATGTGATATTGCTTGATATCATGATTCCAAAATTGGATGGTATCTCTGTGCTCAAAAAGCTCCGAAAAGAAAATATAACCACCCCTGTAATTATGCTTACAGCAAAGGGGGATATAAAGGATAGGATTACAGGGCTTGATAGCGGTGCTGATGATTATCTTCCAAAACCATTTTCCACAGAGGAATTAATGGCAAGGATAAGAGCAGTATCAAGACGTAAAGGTGAGATACCTAAAGATAATCTAATAAGATTTGAGGATTTGAGCCTTGATCCCTCTACGTTGAAGCTTGCATCAAATTCAAATGAAATAAAGCTCACCCTCAAAGAAAGTGAGCTTATGGAGCTTCTTATTTTAAGACACAAACTCATATCCTCCAAAGAGCTAATCATTGAAAAACTTTGGGGATTTGACTCAGATGTAGAGCATAATCACGTGGAGGTATATATATCATTTTTAAGAAAGAAGCTTTTGTTTTTAAAGTCAAATGTATCTATAGAAACAATAAGAGGAGCTGGATATATACTGGAGGTGAAAAGATAGATGTTTAATAAGCTTAGAAATCATTTCCTTTTCCTAAATTTAGTACTTATATCCGTGGTCATGATTTCTTCATTTTCTATCATATATATTATTACCTATAAAAACGTCCAGCGTGATATTGATATGGATATAAAGAGGATTTCAGACTTTAATCGCAGCCTTGATAGGCCTGTTCCTTCTGAAAGAGAACCTTCAGCTCCTAGAGACACCTTAAGAGTCCCTCCCGAACCATCTCTTTCATTTTCTCTGATTTTAAGTACCTCCTACAGTATCGTAGAGACCTCATCTTTTTTTCCCCTCGAAGACTATTTTTATGAGGAGGCATCTAAGCGTGCACTTGAGCAGGAAAAAAATAAAGGAAGGATAAAGCTTGAAGATAAATACTGGACATATCTTATAAAGCCTCATTTTGAAGAGGGTTTTAGAATTGTATTTTTAGATATTACAACCCAAGTGATTTTTCTTAGAAATCTTGTCTATACATTTTTAGCTGTTTCAATAGCAACTCTCTTTATAATATTTCTTATAAGCAGATTTTTTGCAAACAAAGCTATAGAGCCTATCAAAGAAGCATTTGAAAAACAGCGTCAATTTCTTGCAGATGCTTCTCATGAACTCAAGACTCCCCTTACAGTTATGAGCGCAAATCTAGATGTTTTATCACAAGAAATGGATTTGCAAGAGTCTAAGTGGATTAGATATATAAAAGATGAGATAGCTAGAATGGCTGGTCTTGTAAATGACTTGCTTTATTTGGCTCAAATGGATTATGAGGAAGATAAGGTTGAGTTTTCCATATTTGACTTTAGCGAGCTTGCTGAATCTACTGCTTTGTCAATGGAAGGAATAGTTTATGAAAAAAACATGTATATAAATTACTCTATAAAAGAATCTGCATTTATCTTAGGAAATAATGATAAACTAAAACAGGTCATAATTATACTTTTAGAAAATGCCATCAAATATTCTTTTTCACAGACTACAATTGAGCTATCTCTTGAAAAAACAAATTCTAGTGCAATCCTTACTGTATCAAATTTTGGTGATGGAATATCAAGTGAAGATATTCCCAAGATATTTGATAGATTTTATAAGGCTGATTTTTCCAGAGAAAGAAAAGGCACTGGCTATGGATTAGGACTTTCCATAGCACAGGCAATAGTGAAGATGCATAATGGAAAAATATCTGTATATAGCGTTCCTTCTGAAAAAACTACCTTCAAAGTTGAGCTTCCCCTTGCAAAGAAATCATAGAAAAATAATCTTTCCTTCATTATCTTGAAGCTCTAGACTTACAATTCTTCTAAAGTCTAGGCTTCTTTTTTCATCTTTAGATTCCCCTCTAATCTTTGTAAGGGCTTTTCCTTCCTCAATAAACTTCTTTACATCATCATCTTTTATATTTTCATATACTCTTTTCAAAATGATAACTCCAGAAACTATATAAAAGACCTTAATTCCTTTTTCTATCTTTTCTCCAAATACTGTAGGCTTATCTAGGTATTTATAGCCCGCTTTTAAATTATTATAATAAAGGTAAGAGATGCCATTTATGATATCTCTATATGCCTTTGCAGTCTCAAACCTACTTAAGGTGCTTGCATCCATCATCTTCTCTTTGGTTTTTTCTATAAACTCCGTATTACCCTTTTCAGAGCTTAGAATCTCTATAAGAGATAATTTGTTTTCCTTAAAATCCTGCTCCTTCATCTTTTGGGGGAATATACTAAAATCAAAATCAAAATCCTCTCCTACTCTTTTGATAGGATATATATTTTCCATTTGCTTTAGTATATGATATATCATCCCTTTTCCTCTATAGGGACCATAGCTGTTTGAGTCTGTCCTTATGAAGGATATTAAAAGTGGTTTTTTGCGAATATCATGTCCTATATCTATATAAAAATAATTTTGATGATTTTTAAACTGAACATTATATATAGGCTTTAGCTTTTTGATTAGAGCACATTCAAGTAGCTGAGCCTCTAGATGAGTATCTGTGACTATAAAGCTAATATCCTTTAGATTATGAACCATTCTTACTATCTTATCGGGCTTTTCTCCCTTAGAAAAATATGTCCTAACTCTTGATTTTAGGTTCTTGCTTTTTCCAATATATAAAGTTCCTCCATGCCTATCCTTCATCATATAGACCCCAGGAGAATTTGGTATTTTTTTTAATTTTTCTTTTATAAAATCCTTTTCTTCATACTTTAGCATTTCTATATCTTGCTTTGAACTAGTCAATTTCCATCCCCATCCAAATAGCATCATAAAACTTGCCATTCACATAAAATTCTCTAGTGATTAGCCCTTCTTCTTTAAACCCTAGCTTTTTGTATATATGTATTGCTCCTTCGTTGTCACTCCTTACTCTTAGATTTATTTTTCTAAAGATATCTGAATCTCTGGACCAGTCTATAATTACCTTAACTATAGCAGTACCAATACCTGCTCCCCAGTAGTCTTTTAGTATGCTTAACCCAAACTCTCCAGTGTGCCTTATTCTAGGTCTTGGTCCGCCTGTGATTCCAGCATTTCCTATTATTTCTCCATTTCTTTCTGCAACTATAAATAATGCATTATCCTGGGCGGATATATTCTTTATAAATTCCTCTTCTCCTTTTACATCTCTTCCAAATTCACCTGCACCAAAGGTTAAAAAATCTGATTCTCCCCCTGCTTTATTTATATAATCAAGCAGGTTCTTCGCATCTCTTACTTCAGCCCTTCTAATCCTAACTATACTCCCATCATCTAAAATAATTTCCTTTAAAAAATGTAGTCTTTCTTGGGATTTATCACCTTTCATACTATTTTCTCCCTCCTATAACAAACTTAGTCTTTTCATATATTATAAATCTTTTTCTAAATTAAAAAGAGTCTTTTTCGCTTCGTCTGAAAGTCTTTCGAGCATTGTTTTTCTATTTTTCATCCCTTCGTCTTTTCTTGATTGTTTTTTCCTATCCTTTTCTATATCAACCCATGAGATTTTTTTGTTCCTATAGTAAATATCCATATCCACCCATCTTTGTCCATCATCGCTATATTCAAGTCCCATCACTATTTTTTTGAGTACATGGGGAGGATAGGCACTAATAAGCCTTACCTGATATGCCGCAACTGAAAAAAGCATAAGTGCATGATCTCTGGTCCAGTTTTCTTCAATTACCATTCCAATATCAAGCTGAGCTAGTACAAAATTAAGCCTTCTATAATGCTCATTATATTTTCCCTTTGAATCATATATATTGATTCTGTATTCAAGCCAAGTTCTATCTTTCATACTCCTTGTAATAAAAAGTAGCCCTTCTTTACTTAATCTTTTATAAACTTGTGAGGAAGGGGATGGAATTAAAATAGGGGGCTTAATCATATCTTTGTTCTTTACAGAATATGAAAGAGGCTTTCTTGTAAGGAATAATATGGTGTCCTCTTTTCTTCCTTCGTTTATTGCCTCTTCAAGGGACCTCTCTCTTCCATGAAATGCCTTTATTAGTTCATCCTTTACAGCCTTCTCTTCACCGGCTATCCTCATAAGCATGCAGGTAGGACCTATTAACACTTTGTCTATAAGATGAGAGATGTTGAGGTTTATGATATTTGCAAGGCAGTTAGATACTGGATTTTTAACAAGAAGCATGACTTTGGCATCTCCAAGCTTGATTTTTCCTTCCTTTGGCTCAACAATCAGGATTAGAGTATTGTCTTCAACAGATTCATCCATAGCCTTATAAAAATTCATCTCTTTCCCATTCATATGCTGGATATAAAAATCTTTTATTTCATTAACATATTTGCTCTCAAGGCCAATTATTCTAAGTCCTCTTCTAAGAAATAGCATGCTTAACCCCCTTTGAAACAAATTTTATTATAATGCTTTATGATTATCCCATATAGTCTTCAATTAATAGAGCTCTAAGAGGTGCTGCTTCTACTCCTTTAATCTTTAGAGGAGCTCCTATAAAAAGATATTCCCCTTCTTTTACATCTCTAAGGCTAAGTCCCTCTACAATAACAATATCTTTTTCTAGGATAGTATTATGAGTAGCATGGTCCTTTTGGCTTCGCTCTATTCCAAGAGCATCTATACCTACACCTTTTATATTTTTATCTGCAAGGTACTTAGCTCCTGATTTTTCAAGATATATAAATTCAAAATCAAAATCATCTGCAAAGGAGTTCTTTGTTTTCAAGATTATAAAATCTCCCTCTTCTATCTTTTTTGACTCCAGCTCTTTTTGTGTAATCATGGAGTCCACATCTGTAAAATCAAAGACTTTGCACTTTGTAACCACTTTGTATAGGTCAAGATAATCTAGAGTTTTCCCTCCTCCTATCATATGAAGGGGCATGTCAAGATGAGTCCCTGTATGCATATCCATCTCTATCTTGGATTCATAACCATTACTTGTTTCAAAGTCTCTCTTTACTTCAATTTTCGGTTTTTTTTCCTCTAGGTTGTTGTATACAGGCATATTTTCATGTATTTCCATAGATATATCATATATTTTCATTTTTTACTCCTTCCACCATCTTCTATTATCCCTCTCCAAAAGTTTTTTTGCTCCCTCAGGACCGTTGCTTCCTTGTTCATACTCTTCAATTATATTTTTATCTCTCGTGCAGCAGCTTATTAGCTCATCTATAAATTTCCATGCATACTCTACCTCATCCCATCTTGTAAATCTTGTATGATCTCCCTTGATAGCATCAAGAAGAAGCTTCTCATATGCCTGAGGTGAGTTGTAACCGAGCATACAGCTTTGGCAAAAATCCATAGATACAGAGGTGATTTCCTCTTCTGTTGCAGGCTTCTTTGCATTTAAAGTAAGGGAGATTCCTTCTTCTGGTTGTATCTTTATAAAAAGTATATTTGGAGTCACCTCAGGATACAAAAGGTTAGACTCTTTATCTTTGTTTGCTTTGAACTCAATTATAATCCCTGCAAATTTTTCCTTTAATCTCTTTCCAGTCATTAAATAAAATGGTACGCCCCTCCATTTTTCATGCTTTAGAAAAATTTTAAGGGCTACGAAGGTCTCTGTGTTAGAATCTTCATTTACCTTGTCTTCGTTTTTATATCCCCTATACTGCCCCAGCACAATATGTTTTTTCAAATCCTCTTTATCTAGTACTGATATTGATTTTATAACCTTTACCTTTTCTTTTCTAATAGACTCTGGATTTGTATCATAAGGCTTTTCCATGGTAACAAGGGCAAGTAGCTGAAGAAGATGATTTTGAACCATATCCCTTATAGCTCCTGATGAATCATAGTATTCTCCCCTGCTTCCCACCCCTTCTTCCTCAGATACTATGAGCTGGACATTGTCTATATGCTCAGCGCTCCAAAGAGGCTCAAATATTGCATTTGCAAATCTGATTACCATCATATTTTGAATCATTTCTTTTCCCAAATAGTGATCTATTCTAAAGGTATTTTCTTCTTTGAAGATTTCTGAAAGCTCCTTATTTAGCTCCTGTGCTGTTTTCAAATCCTTTCCAAAGGGCTTTTCTATTATTACTCTTTTCCATCCAGTTTCCTGATTTATCATATTTTCTTGTTTTAAATTGTTTGCAATTACAGAAAAATACTCAGGAGAAACTGCAAAATAATAAAGCCTATTTCCCTTTGTATCAAATTTCCCCTCTAGCTCAGAAATATATTTTTCCAAGGATTTATAATCTTCACCTTTATTGAATTCAAGGGAGTAATAAAATATCTTCTCTTCAAAACTTTCCCAATCTTTGCTTTTAATATTACTATTTAAAGAATTTTCAATGCCTTCTTTAATCATGTTTTTATAATCATCTTTAGATATTTCTTTTCTTCCAATTGATAAAATCGCAAAGTTTTCAGATGTTTTTTCACCTTTGAATATATTATAAAGAGCAGCTGAAAGCTTCTTTTTTGCTAGATCTCCCGTTCCTCCAAATATGATTAGTAATGCAGGTTGATTTTTAGACTTCAAACTGTCCACCTCCAGAAGATTATTTCTTTACCACGTAATGTCCTCCGAATTGATTTCTAAGACCTGCCACTACCTTGGCAGAAAATGTATCTTCTTGATGAGACCTATATCTTGCATAAAGTGAATCTGTAATGACTGTAGCTGGCACTCCAAGTCTTATAGCCTCTTCAACCGTCCAAAGTCCCTCTCCAGATGACCCTACAACACCTCTTATCCTTTCAAGATGTGAATCCTCTGAAAAAGCTTTTTGCGTAAGCTCCATAAGCCATCCTCTAATTACAGAGCCATTGCTCCAGACCTTGGCTAGCTGTTCATAGTTATAATCATAGGGACTCTCTTTAAGGATTTCAAAACCTTCACCTATTGCCTGCATCATCCCATACTCTATACCATTGTGAATCATCTTTGCATAATGTCCAGAGCCAGATGCCCCAAAGTATCCATAGCCGTTTTCTATACATATATCCTTTAGTACAGGCTCTATGAATCTTACTGGTTCTTCATCTCCTCCAACCATCATACATGCTCCATTTCTTGCCCCTTCAAGTCCTCCGCTCGTACCTACGTCAACAAAATTAATTCCTAATTCTTTTAATGAATTATATCTTCTCACCGTATCTTTATAGTTTGAGTTTCCCCCATCTATTATTATGTCATCTGCTCTAAGGTAGCCTTTTATCTCTTCTATTACAACATCTACTATCTTGCCCGCAGGAACCATGAGCCATATTACTTTCCTCGTTTCAAACTGATTGAGCATCTCCTCAAGATTTGAAGTTGCCCATACTCCCATCTCTTTCACATAATCTACAGGTTCTATAGAGCGGTTAAAGCCGTATACCTTGTGCCCTTTTTCATGGGCGTTAAGAGCCAGATTATGACCCATTTTTCCAAGACCAATAATACCAAGTTCCATTTAAAAACCTCCTTATTCAAAAGCTTATAACCTTAATCCATGCTGATCTATCTTTCTAAATCTATTTGTACCAAGTGGATAAGGGAGGGTATAGCATTCTCCAGTTTTTAAATTTATGATGTTTATCCCCTCTATTCCGTTTAAATACATGGATTTACCTTCAATATGACTGGGAACCTTTAAATTGTGTCCATATAATATATAATCAGCTTCCTTCATGTCCTCTTTCACATAATGGGATATATAAAATTTTTTGCCATGTATTTTTATACTCCCCTTTGATATATTTCCTTTTCTCTTTATCTCCTCTACAATCTCTTCTTTATCGTGATTCCCCATCACATACAAAATATCTCCCTTTAGTGACTTCTCAAGCTTTGGAATTAACTTCCAAAGAGCAGCACTATATTGGGGGATTTTTTCAGGGTCAGCTTCTATTTTAAGGTCATCTGCAAGATCTCCTGTATGAATCACCCAGTTTGGCCTAAGCTTTCTTATAAGCCTTAATATATAGCCGTAGGATTCCTGAGGAGTGTCACTGATGTGAATGAGAATAGGCCCTGACATTCTTTTCAGATTCTGAGGTATATAAGGTATGTTTAGCAAAAAACACATCCATTTTTTTATTTTTTCATAGCTGCTCAATAATTCTCCCCCCTTTTGCAAGCATATGAGATTTAGATGTCAAAAAACATTTCATAGTAGCGATCTATCTTGAGCTCTATATCTTTTATGCTCATGTTTCTCGCTTCCCTAATCGTTTCTTTTTCCTCAATATATAATAAAAGTGCTGGCATAGTAAAAACGCTATATTTTGATGCAATAGCTACATGCTTTTCAACATCTATATAATAAGCCTTTATGTTGGGATATTTTTTCAAAATATCCTCTACCTTTGGTCTTGTAGATAGACAAACTCCGCAGGATTCACCTCCAAAATATAGAAGGACCATAGGATTTTCTTTTACTGCCAGTTGCACATCTTCAATAGAATCGATATTAATCAAACTTCATTCCCCCTTGCATAATTATTATTTAATTTTACCCAAATCCCTATATCGTGACTCATATGTTTCAATAAATTGAAAATCAAAGATTTGCACTAGACTTTGAATATATAGTAGAATTGAATAAACTGAAAACTTGAAAATTTACCTAGGAGGGATTTTTTTGAAACCAAGACCATACTTGCAAATACCCGGACCTACTAACATACCTGAAACTGTCCTAAGTGAGCTGTCAAAACCCCCTATTAACCATAGAGGAAAAGAGTTCGAAGATATTGTCGAAAAATGTCTCAATGATCTTAAAGAAGTATTTAAAACTAGAAATGATGTACTTTTATTTCCAAGCTCTGGAAGCGGAGTGTTAGAATCTGCAGTGGTTAATCTTTTTAGTCCTGATGATAAGGTAATTACTAGCTGTATTGGAGTATTTAGTGAGCGTATGAATACGATATGTGAAAAGTTCGGACTAAAGACAATCAAAATAAAGAAGGTTTGGGGAGAAGCTATCACCCCTGATGATATAGAAAAGATTCTTTTAGAAGATGTTGATAAAGAAATAAAAGGAGTCTTCATTCCCCACAATGAGACTACAACTGGAGTGACATGTGATATAGATGGTATATCCAAGGTGATAAAAAAACTCTTTCATCCTGCCCTTTTAATAGTGGATGCAATCAGTTCACTTGGATGCCTCCCACTTGAAACTGATATGTGGGATATTGACGTAGTAATCAGTGCATCTCAAAAGGGATTGATGCTCCCCCCTGGACTTGGCGTAGTATCATTAAATGACAAAGCTTGGGCTATGTATGAAATCTCCACCCTTTCAAAATGGTACTGGGACTATAAGATGGTAAAAGAAAAATTACTATCCTTTCAGATGCCTTATACTCCTCCTACAAATCTACTTTTTGGATTAAAGGAATCTTTGTCTCTTCTTCTTGAAGAGGAACTAGAAAACGTCTGGAATAGACATAGACTTATGGCTTCTTCAGTAAGAGCCGCAATAAAGGCCTTGGGACTTGAGCTTCTTGCAAATGAAGATATTTCATCTGATACAGTAACGGCTGTACTCCTTCCAGAGTCTATTTCATACTCTAGACTCTCCTCTGTTCTAAAGGAGCAGTACAATATTACTATCGGGGGAGGCCTCTCAAATCTTCAAGGAAAAATATTTAGAATTGGACATATGGGTTCTATCCATCATCTTGATATATGCGCTATTATCTCTGGTCTTGAAATGGCTCTTTATGAACTAGGGCATGAGTTCGAGCTTGGAGCAGGGGTAAGAGAAGTTCAAAAAACATTTTTAAAAATATATTAAAAAAGCTGAGGAGATGATTTGTCATTTCCTCAGCTTTAATCTATTCTTCATCAAAATCCAGTTGCCACTCTACGCCAAACTTATCTGTTACAGCCCCGTAGCACTTGCTCCAAAAGGTTTTTCCAAGCTCCATTCCTACAGTACCGCCTTCTTTCAGTCTATCAAATATATGCCTTATTTCCTCTTCGTCATTTGAAATAAATGTAAGACTTACATTATTTCCCTTGAGAAAAGGCATGTCAGGAGGCACATCCGAAAACATCACAGAGCTTCCATTAATAATTAATGTCGTGTGTAGTACAAGCTTTTTTATATCATCAGTGATAGGGAAGTTAGGGTCCTCAGGCATGTCTTCATAGTACATTATTTCCGGCTGCTCAGTCTTAAATACATCCACATAAAATCGAACTGCATCAAGACAATCCCCGTCAAAATTAATATAAGGCTGAATCGGCATTTACTTCACTCCCTTAGGTATATTCTATTCGTTTTTACAATACCCTAAAGTTTTTATGTTATTCAAATTAGATTATAAAGAAATTACCATGTAGCTATTTGAGGTAATATAAGAATTTTAATGCTGTATCATATACCGCTGATTATTTTCCTCATTTTGAATTTCATAGTGAATATACTTGATTTGTATAGTTGTATATGAAATGATTTGAGTTACTTGATATATTTTTTTGCTTTTATACTAATAGTCAAAGGAAGTTTCCCTTCAAGAGATTTTAGGTAAGCTAAACCATTTTCATCGATTTCTAATCCGCCCATCCCAGGTGAACATCTGTCATATTCTTTCATATAGGTTACAAATAAATTTGATTTTATAAGAGAACTAATAATAGCATCTAGTTGATGTCCCCAAAAATAATTTTTTGATTCGTGGGGATTGGAAGCATACCCTCCTATATACTCATCTTCATCTGGAGTATTCTTAAAATAAGGATATTTTGGAGATAGTTCTCCATTAAGGATTAAATTTTCATCAAAAATTAGATACCAGGGGTGAGAGTCATGTAAATAAAAATATCCATCTTCCTTTAAAAAATGACTTACCACTTCTGCCCACTTTTCAAGATCAGGAATCCATCCAAGTACACCATCAGTGGTTAATACAATATCATATGTTTCACTGTGAGTTTCAATTAGTTTAAGAACATCTTCGCATATAAAGTCAATATCTTCGATTTCAAACTCATGGGCAAGTTTTTTAGCATAGTAAATATTTTCTTGTGAAAAATCTACACCAGTTACAATTGCTCCTTTTCTTGCTAAAAGTATAGAGTCCGCCCCTGTATTGCACTGAAGATGAAGAATTTTTTTGCCTTTTATGTCTCCCAACTCTTGCTCTACTATTGGATTTAGTTTGAAATCATCATTAGAGAGGTTTATTTTGAAATGCTCATAATGCTCCTTTGATAATTTTGACCAAGCATTCCTATTAGCATCAATTTTTAAATCAAAGTCCATATCTTTTTTATCCACAAATACCACTCCCATCCTTAGATTTGTATTTCATCTTTCAATTTCCTATAAAATTCTTGATTTAATTTAGGCTTGTTTTTAGTTTTTGAGGATAACAAAATTGATTCTTTTGGACAATGGTGGATGCACCTGTAACAAAATTCACAGTCGTATTTTATATGTAAAGGAAAACCTCCATCATCTGCCCAACAGTTTCTTATGCAATTGGCTGAACATATTCCACATTTTATGCAAGTAGTTTTTTCTATTTTAAAACTTCTTTTATATTTTTTCCCTAAAAATTTATTTGGATAATTTAAAATCGAATATATCTTGAACCTTGGAATATTCACTTTAATTTTTCTCTTTTTTAAAAGCTTTTTTATGTTAAAAATATCTTCCTCTAACCTTGATTTAATATTTTTTTCATATCTGAACATAAAAGAAAATGAAGGGAGAAGTAATGCACCATCAGTGGCTGGTGCTCTATATATAGAACTTTCATTTATGATTAAATTCTTTTTGATGGCCTCTTTAATAAATATTCTCATAGTATTAGCTGAGTAAAGACCAAATGTGGTAAATGCAAATCCTCTAATTTCATTTTCAAACTTTGGCATATTATTTATAAATTCTGTCATCGATAAAGAAGGTTCGCAGTGATATGTTGGAAATCCTAGAATAAGAAAATCATACTTTAACATTTTTTTATAATCATATTCTAAGCTTATTGGTTCAATATCAGTTTGATAATACTTCCCTAGCTTTTCCAAATATATCTCAGCCAAAGTCTTAGTACTACCTGCCCCGGAGTGATATAAAATAAGTATTTTTTTAGACATATAATTTTGTTTCTCCTTTTAAAATTCACCATTGCAATTCCTTGATTTTCAATATATTTGCCAGCACTTTTGGGGTTACGAGGGCTGTGACATCAGAAGTAATTTAGGAAAATTTCTTCCCTAGTAAAGTTCAAATGTTGACCAATCATTTTCTCTTGCCCACTTCAGCCTATCTTCTATAGTATTGTAATGTAACTCCAATTTGTGCCCATCTGGGTCAAGAAAATAAAATGAGTCTCCTTCTGATGAATTTTCCTTGAAAGATTTTACCCCTGCACTTTCAAGTTTATCTTTCATTTTTTGAAAATCTGTAGATAAGACATTGAAAGAAATATGACTATAATCTGATTTTTTATCTAAAATCACTGCACTCTCAACATTAAGGGCGACCCACTGGTTCCCTGCTAACAAATATGCTCCTTTATCCCATTCCCCAACCAATCTAAGACCTAATATATTCACATAAAATTCGACTGATTTTTCTAAATTTGATACAGCAAATGTAATATGGTTAATTCCGTTAATCATCATTCATCCCCCTATGTTTGAATATCTTTAGTACCCAAGGAAGTATATATCTATTGGTGATTAATTCTTCCTATTATACTACTATATATGGCTATTAATCGTTTTTTTATACGATGTAGATTTTTCAAAGTTACTTTACTTCTTTATAGACTCTTTTTTAGCACTATTGCATCTAATAATTTATCTGACCACTGCAACTGAACTTTTTCTATTTCTTTAAATCCTCTATTCTTCCAAAATTTCAGAACTGATCCATCATAACTATTCACAACATCAATTCTTATACTTTTTAAATTTGCATTTCTCAAGTAATTCTCTAGTCCTTCATTTCTTCCTGTTCTTTCTTTAACCACTCTATACTTATTTCGCTTCTATCCATATGAGATAAAAGAAAATCCTGATTTGAATTATATACATCTAATACTCCATTGATGTCTTCTTCTAACATTTCACCGATCACAAATTTTTTTGTTTTCAAAATCACTCTCTTATCTCCTCTCATAAATTATTCTTTTCATTTAACGTAAATCAATCATTTATCTTTTAATTATAGTCTATTTATTTGAACCCACATGTCCTTTATTTTTTAAAATCTAGACTATTATCATATGGAATCATTTTCTTAATCGATCAAATTCCAAATTCCTTCTTACTATGAAATAGAATTATTCCAATCTCTACAGGTACCAAGATGATTAATCCAGCTAACCCTGATAAAACTGTACTTGGAAACTCTATTCTAAGAATTGGACTGGCGAGAAAAGCATAAGCAACTTCTACAAGTAGTCCTGGTAAGAGAAATAGAGCTGTTAGCCTCATTGGGGTTTTTATTTCTCCATTTATCACACTTTCTTCTCTTTAATATTTACCTTACTCATCTTGTAATCCCTTTCCTTTTTCCCTATTCTCTAATCTAATGTCCTCTAACACTTTAAGGTTTAGCGACGTCGGATATAATGTATAAATCTATAGGATATACTCTAATTGATAGTCATTTGGGTCACTTTCATACAGCTTTTTATTTACTTCTACTGCCTCTTTACAACCAATTGCAAAATAAAAAGCAATTGTTTCTTCAGCCGACCCAGCACAAATATATAACTTATCTGCATTCCACTTTCTAGCTACGTCTGCAGAAACCTCGAATAATTTTCCACCTATTCCTTTACCTCTATACTCCAATGTAATAAATAATTGGTCCAATAAAACGTGATTATACGCCTCACCAAAAAATTCGCAGTTTACAGTTGCAAAGCCTACTAACTTACTATTACTATCAAAAGCGCCTATAGCGCTCCCCCCACTTATAATAGTATCTTTCAGATTATTATAATGCTGTTCGTACCCATTTGGCCAATCAGGGTCTTGGTAATTAATTTCAACCAACTTCCGCTCCCCATCTATCCCTCTCCATGCTCTGCGAATATATTGAGATGGGTTCATTTCCTTTATACGCACACACTCTTCTACTATTAATTTTCTATATGTTATATTTTCCATATAGTTCTTCCCTCCATATGCTTTTAATCTAAATTATTACAGTAATATTCTATAATTACTGCATATGATTGGTATTACAGAATATATAAATTTGGGGAATCATCATTCTTTTGACTTCATCATCAAACATTCCGTTATACCTTGTCTGTATAAGTTAGGTATATCACCAATTACTGAATATCCTAGATCTTCGTACAATCTTTTTGCATCCGGATTAAAATCGGATACTATTAAAAATAGTTTTGAATATTTTTTATAATAAACATCCTCAATAAATTTTAAGAGCATTTTTCCTATTCCTTGTCCACGATTTTCACTTTTCACAGCAATAATATGTATATAAGGAAGCGCATGGAAAATTCCATTTAATATAACCCATACAAATCCCATACAGTTGTTATTATTGTCTATGGCGACATATATATCATTTTCCTTAAATCCTTCTTCTAATGCTTTTCTAGCTTTTCCCTTTTCTGAAAAATACCTTTTCCCCAGTTCTGAATTTACTAATGCATCCTCGCAATCATCTATATAATTTATACTTCCCTTTATAACTTTTATTTCCATATAAAATATTCCCCTAATCTTAAGTTTACTTCGCAATAATATACTATTGTGAATTTGATTTAAATTTCTTAATTTTTTACTGATATTCTGAAAACTTGGGTTTCTTGCCCTTTTTCATCATGTGTTTTATATACATACTCCCAGCCTAATCTTTTATAATATTCAGAAGTGTGTTCGGTTCTTAAATATAGCGTTTTAAATCCTAATCCTTTTACAACTTCCCGAACTCTATTGATTAGCTGTTCTGCTATTCCTTGACTTCTATAGTTTGGACTTACATATAATGAGGCTAACCAAGGTGTTAATTCATCTTGAGTTTTTAAATCATTTTCAAAAATAGAAATTGTTCCCACACACTCATTATCTATAACTGCAATAAGTGTTATTGGAAAAGATGTTAGACTGGTATTCTTAAAATACTTAGTAATCAGTTCTAACTTTTTTAAATTCTTTTCTGATTTTGCAACAAACTCATTATAAATCCAATTTGCCACTGTTTCTAGATATTCGGGATGGTTACATAAATAATCTATAGTCATTCTTTGAGGAGTCCTTGATGCTTTAATTCCTCCTAAGATATTATTAAAATCGTCTTTAATACTTAAATCAATTGCCATATTAATTAACCCCTTTGTTAATTTATTTAATGTAATTATGCCTATTTTCATTGGAATAATTTCTTTATCTTTTACATGTTCTTCAATGGCTTTAATAAATTCATCTTCTATTTTATTAAATGTTGGAAAAACAATTGGCAATGCATTGTTAGGCGAATGTTACTTTCCACTTTTTTGAAATTACCTAAAAAATCATTCCTACTAATACAAACATAACATTCATTAAGAAGTGCATTATTATGACAGGAAGTAATCCTTCTGATTTTATAGTAACTCCACCCATTAACATACCAGCTATCGAAAAAAGTACACACATATACAAAGAAAACCCTAAAGATAAGTGATAAAAACCAAATCCTACACTTGTAATTACTAGTCCAATTTTTTCGCCATATTCATCTACAAATCTACTAAGTATATATCCCCTCCACATCAGTTCCTCTAGAATAGAATTGATTAGCGAAAATATTACTGCATATGCAAATAAAGTCCAAAATCCTTGATGTGTAAAGTCAATGAAAAATGAAAAAGACAAAACAATAATACCTGAAAAAATAATAAGAAATCTCCAGATAGGGTCTCTAAACAAACCCACCCAAATAAATGGAAATTGAACATCCCTAGTAAATGAACCAACCTTAATATAGCTGATTTTAGGTCTCCTAAATATTTCTAGTACCAACAAAGGAATTATAAACCCTAGCAAACTAAATCTTGATATTATGACTTTCCACTCTACAGCCTCTGGAATTGCTATTAATATAGGACGTAGATACTCTGAACACAAATGCCCAGTTATATAAATAGCACAAATAATATATATCTCTTTAATTTTTAATGATTTCATTAAAATAACAACTACAGCGATTAACCCTAATAAAAGAAGCCCTTGATAACTAGATAAAACTTGAATTAATATTACAGAAATTATAAAAACAATTATTGCAATTTGTTTATCAAAGTTTTTTATAATTTGTTCCATAAAATTCACCATCTATTCTGCTTTGTTAGAATTTCACCAAGCGTCTTATTTCCAATACCCTGTTAGTTTTAGAGGCTAATAGGGTAGGTGTTTGCGAACATTGTTTAAAATGACTTTTCCCTTCACATTGTTAACAATGCGACAAAAATATGGAAAATTCCCCAAAAGCGGAAAGCCCCCGAAAACCATGTTCGGTTCTCAGGAGCATGGACAAAAGTGGTCTGTGGATTTACATCACATTAGACTTTATATTTTTCATCAATGAAACTACGCAGCCTATAGAAATAAGCATTGTGGCTGGCATTATTATGATTGCTGGAATTATGCTTACTCCTGCCATTCCCATAGCTATAAGCTTAGCTGTAAGGGCTGCCATCAGTATAGAAAGAAATATAAGATATGATGGTGCAAAAATATATCCAAGTGGATTTCTTTTTATTAACAATATTCCTGTGATTATGGAAAATGGAAGCATAAGTGCAAGATCTAGACCTTGGACTACAAGTGTCGTGGAATGACCTATATCTACTGGATATATACTTCCATCAAGTAGTGGTGTTATCACCATCGTCAGCCATAAGATACCCACATTGATTCCGTTTATCACTAAAAATATTCCAGGTACCTTGACTTTAGTGTTTTCACTAAACTTTTCTTTTATGCTATCTTTATCAAAGCTTCCTAGCATAAGTACAAAGCTAAAGAAAGAAAATCCTAAAAGAGCTACATATATTAAAAATAATTCATTGTACATAGCCATCATAAGATAAAACAAGTATGTAAGAAGAAAAAATCCTAAAGTTCCTGTAAGTATAAAACTCCCTTTTAAAGAATCCTTCCTATATCCTCTAAGCCCTAAAATAAGCAAGGGAATACCAATAAATAGGGTTACGTAATCATGGGCTATACCTTGAATCGCAATATCAGACTTCATATGTCTGTAAAGCCCTCTACCATAGATTTCTATTATGTCTCCTCTTATAGTTTCATAGCTGTATGGACCGCTTCCCTGTGATGATAATATACCTGTAATAGCGGCTATAAAGGACAATGCTATTATCCCTAGTGTAAGTAATGTCACAGTATTTTTTTTATTCATAAATAATCTTTTCCTTTCAAATAAGCAGTTTTAAAATTTTCCTATTCTTTACTTTAGTAACAAATTTTTCATTGTCTCACAGTGAAAGTCTATTATCATTTCTTTTCTCTCTTGGCTTAAATTTTTCTCAAGTATAAGTCTTGATACTAGACCATTTGTGTATACCCATATAAGTTGTGATGTGATAGCTGCATCTGCATTTTTAAATCTTCCATTTTCGATTCCTACATTAATGAGATTCAAAAGATTTGGTATTACATTATCTTCTGATAACATTCCAAACTTATCCCTGAGCTCTTCAATATCATTCATAAATACTGCCCTATAGTGCTCAGGTGTTTCAAGGGTTAGATTTATAAATATCTTCAGTATTTCCCCAAGGGTCTTCTCAGGGCTTTCCATATCTAATGGAACTTTCCCCATCTGCTCTGATATCCTATTTACGTTTTCTCCATAAATCATGGAAATGATTTCTGCTTTATTATCAAAGTAGTAGTATAAAGAGCCTGGAGAGTATCCTGCCGCCTTTGCTATCTTTCTGATTGAAAGATTTTCGTAGCCTTCCCTTAGGAGTATTTCCGTAGCTATATCAAATATTAAACTCTTAAACTCCTCTTTTTCTATATCTTTTCTTTGTTTTATTTTCATAAATATTTAATCTCCTATTTTCTAAAATTCGTCGCCATTAACTTTGTTTTTATTTTTGAACACCGTTTAATTAAATAATATCATTACTTTTTCATATAATCAAGTTTTTTATAATTAATCCTTTGTTGCAAAATACTGTATTAAATTCTAAAATAGACATATTATTTATATACTGGATTTTATAACCTTATGTTGATAAATTTAAAAACAGATTGGAAGTGTGTGAAGTGAGACTGCACAGACTCTTAGGAATTTTGTTGCTCCTTGATTCTCGTGGCACAATGACAGCTAAAAATCTAGCCTCAATTTTAGAAACCTCTGAAAGAACAATATATAGAGATATAGATATTCTCTGTGAGTCGGGAGTTCCTATCTATGCACATTCCGGCCCCAAGGGTGGCTACTCGGTAATGAATGATTTTAAGATTAATTTTAATGTTTTAGAATTTAAGGATGCTTTTCATCTACTACTATCTGGAATGGGTATATATCCAGATAAAAATTCGGAAATGTCACAGCACCTTAAAAATGCTTTAATCAAACTAGAAAACAGTGTATCAGAAGAGCACCAGGCAGAAATAATAAAAGCAAAGGAGAAATTTTTTGTAGATTCTCAGCCTTGGTGGGGAGAAGGGGAAGATTATAGTAATTTAGATATAATAAAAAATGCAATACTTAACCTAAACAAAATAAAGATTTATTATAAAAAATTTAATAATGAAACGTCCGAGAGAGTTTTAAGACCTTATGGAGCTGTCGTAAAGGATTCTAAGTGGTATCTGATTGGGCTTTGTGAAATGAAAAATGAGATTAGGGTGTTTATGTTCAAAAGAATACTAAAAGTAGATGTAATGGATGAAAAATTTACTATGCCCACTGATTTTAGTTTAGAAAATTTCTGGGAGGATTCAAAAAAGCACTTTAAAAAAACTGCTACTGGGGCTTCAAAACCTCCTACATATTTAGTCAGGCTAAAATCCCCTGAGCCATTGCCAGAAACACTGAGAGGTTTTGATGAGGTTTTTAAAGAAAAAATAAATAAAGCCACAATATACTGCATTGATATGATAAGCTTTCAAACCGCTATTAGTATACTGTTCCCTCTTAGCGATTCTATAGAGGTTTTAGAGCCAGACTATCTTAGAGAGTATATAAAGAAAAAAGCAGAAAAAATCATAAATTTATATTTAAATTCATAATAGCTGACACACTATTGTCAGTAATGAATTGATATACTCTTTATAACCATTAATTAATAGGAGGGTAAAGATATGAACGGATTAGCTGTAGATGTAAAGGGATTTAAGGCGGTAGGAATGACATATTTTGGAGACAACAATAATGGAGAGATTCCAGATTTGTGGAAAGCTTTCAATTCTCAATTTAATAATGTAAAAGACAAAAGTATTCCTATGCTTTTTTATGGAATCTGCGATTCTGATATGGATGAAGAAAACAGATTCAACTACTGTGCTTGCGTCAAAGTTGATAGCTATACTGATGTCCCTGAAAACATGGTTACTAAAAATGTTCCAGATGGAAAATACCTTGTTTATACCTATTCTGGCGAAATAAAAGATCTTGGTATCTTCTATGATAAAATATTCATGGAGCTTATGCCAAAAAGTGGATATTCCATTGATGAAAGACCGCAGCTTGAACTTTATGATGAACGTTTTATGAAAACTGGGGAATTTGATATATATATTCCAGTAAAGTAATGTAGCAAAGTACTAAATTTTAATCTTTTTTATATTTCAGGTTATATTCCATAAAAAATACTCTCCTTTTATGTAGACTCTAATTAGAGAATACTACTTTTAGGAGAGTATTTGAATTTAAAGATTATTATTCAGCCATTTCAAGAGCTATCTTCATCATATTAGTAAATGCATTTTGTCTTTCTTCAGATGTAGTCGCTTCATGAGTTGCTAGGTTGTCTGATACTGTAAGCAGGCAAGCTGCATTTTTCCCAAGAACCTTTGCATTATGAAATAGTGCAAAAGCTTCCATCTCTACAGCTACGCATCCATGCTTTTCATAGATTTCTTTGTACTCATCAAAGTTTTCTCTATAGAATACATCCGATGAATGAATTCTCTCTACATGCATAGGAATTCCAAGTTCTTCTGCATATTTTGCAAGTTTTTCATTTAATTCCTTAGTTCCTTCTATAACGTCTTTAGTATATCCGCCTTGTACCTTTGCAAAGCTTGACTCACTCCAAACGTCTTTAGCAAGTATTACATCATAAAGATTTACATCTTTAGTATATCCTCCGCAAGACCCTATTCTAATTATGTTCTCAACTTCATAAAACTTGTAAAGTTCATAAGAATAGATTCCTATACTAGGCATTCCCATTCCACTTGCCATTACAGATATTTTTCTGCCCTTGTAAGTCCCAGTATATCCAAGTACATTTCTTACTCCATTAAACTGAACTACATCTTCTAAAAATGTATCTGCTATAAACTTAGCTCTAAGTGGGTCTCCTGGCATTAGTACAGTTTTTGCTATTTCCTCTTTGCTCTTTGCTTCGATATGAGGCGTTGGTATCATTTTTAATTCCTCCTTTAAGATTTTTTTACACATAAAAGATTATACCCAAAATATTTATTTAATATAATTTTCATTGTGCTCATATAAATTACCCTTGAGGGTGTAAATAGAATTTTAGCTCTATTTTTAATTTTTTTCAAGGTTTACATTACTTATTTCATAATTAAAATAAATTTAACCTAGTTTGTCCCCATTTTTGACCTTTTTATCAGGTTTTATAAGTACCACTCCCTGCTCTGAATATGTACCAAGGACAAGTACTTCTGATATGAAGTTTCCTATTTGTCTTGGAGGAAAATTGACAACACCTAAAACTTGCATACCAGCAAGTTCTTTAGCTTCATAACACTCAGTTATTTGAGCGCTTGATTTTTTTATTCCTATTTCATCACCAAAATCTACCCATAGCTTGTATGCAGGCTTTCTAGCTCCTTCAAATGCCTCTGCTTTTATTATTTCTCCAACTCTTATATCTATCTTTAAAAAATCATCAAATGTAGCCATCCATATTCCTCCTTAAAAAATTATCTAGATTTCCCAGTTCATCAAATATTCTACTTTTCTAGTATTTTCATCTATTTTTTCTTCTTGGATTACAAAGCTTTCTCTAAGATAAAATTTTACTGCTCTTTCATTATCTTTATAGACTTTTAATGCTAAGTTATTGTATCGTCCTTTTATATATTCAAGTAATGCCTTTCCGATTCCCTTAGATTGTTTGTTATTGTCCACAAAAATACCAGCTATATAATCATCAGTCATACCTGCAAATCCGCTTATCTTTTCATTTTCTTCATATACAAATATCGTAGCATTAGGCATCATAGACTTGACTAGCTCATAGTTTTCCTTCCAGTAGCTTTCATCTATAAAATCATGAGCCTTAGTATTAGACTCAAGCCAAATCTTCATAATATCTGATAAGTCATCTATTTCAAATTCTCTAATCATATTAACCTCCGTAAACTCTATAATTGTACAACACTTCTATTGAGGAAATTTATTTAAGATAAAAGTTCCATAAAATACTATGCTCTAAATATATCGACAAGCATATCAATTAATTTTTTCGCCTGACTCCCATCACTATCATATAAAGGAAAAAATTCGGTAATCTCTATTCCTACTATTCTAGGATCAGCTAGAATTTCTCTGAGAAGCTTTTTTGCTTCTAAAATAGTCATTCCTGTTTCGCTTGGAGAATAAACTGCATGCAATTCTTCCTTAGAAATCACATCTAAATCCAAATGAACTAATATTTTTCTATTTTCAGGAATTTCTTTAAGAGCTTTTTGTATAATTTGACTTAATCCTTTTTCTCTAAGCTCAGATAAACTATATTTTTTTACATCTTTATCTATTTCAGATTCGTGCTGATAACCTATAATAGATATATTGTCTCCACTAAATCCCTTCAAGCTATTAAAAAAATTATTTTCTTCTAATAGAAACCATAACCCCATCCCAGCTGCACCTAAGCAACGATCTGCAGAAGCCTTGTAAGAGTCAATATGTGCATCAATTGCGATTAAATGAATGTCCTCTGAGTATCTTCTATAGAGGCTATGCATAGTCCCTGTAACAATACTACAATCTCCTCCCAATATTAATAGTAACTCCTCATCATTAAACCAGTCTTTAGATTGACTATATATTTCTTCCCATACCACACGCGGACTAGGCCAATTTCTAATTGGAGGTATATTATGTCTTGGTATATAACTAGGAATGTTAATGTCTCCAAAATCCAATACGTTTAATCCATGCTTTTCTAATTCTTCAATTAAGCCTGCCTCTCTAAGAGTTTTAGGGGTCATTTCAGTTCCAGTATATAATCCTCCAGAGTTCATGGGTATTCCAGCTAATTTCATACTCTTCATTCTACATTACCGCCCCTTTAGATTTTTAAATATAATATTCTCATTTTTAGTTGCTTGTTGTTATTTTATATTGCTTTATCTGTAAATAATCTTATACCTTTAAAAACTAAAATTGGTGAACTTTAGATTACAAATTCACCAATTTTGGAAAAATGCTAATCAGCATCTATCTGTAAATTATATTCATCCATAAACAAATACCTAGGATTTGTCATATTTATTTTTATCTGCCCTATATCTTGTTTTTCCAAGAAATAATTAATAGCACTTAACCTTCCCTGTTCATCATATTCCTCAAACCATCCTTCTGATCTATTTCTAGTCAGCTTCACTCCCACCATTTCCATATTATCCTTTTGGTTTTTATAACTCAGATTCACTTTAATATATCTATCTTGTGTATCATCGTATTTAACATGTTCTACACTTTCTATTATTACAGTACCATCCTCAAAATTCACTTCTTGATTAAGCTCTACTACCCCTCCTTGCCTTGGAATAGGAAGTTTAAGACTTTTTTCTTCACTAGATTCTACAAGGACATAAGGAATATGAAAGATAAAATCTGCTTCTTCATTTTCTATATCAAAGAAGAAAGAAGGTCTAAAACCACTCCCAAAACTTGAAGGAAGAGTATAAGCTCTTTCTTTGTTTTCTTCTTTTAATACAATCTTCTTCCCAAAATACTCTAAATGAAACTCAGACTCAAAGCTTATAAGTCTATATTTGGAGTAATTGAGAGGATATATAGTTACGGCTAGGTTATTATTTTCTAAACTGCTTGTAGCAGTAAGACTTATATTGTTTTTAATATCATTTGATCCAATTTCATCTAAACTTGAATACTGCTCTATATCCACAAGCTCAAATTGGGCACTTATATCATATTCTTCATATATAAGCTTGTATACTCTTTCTGTCCCAATATTACTCTCATCAAGATTAAATGTCATTATATGAAAGTCTTTAATCCCATCTCCAGCTCTACTTGCACCATCAACTTCATATCTTTGACCATCAACTTCAAGATATGCCTTTATTTTTTCTAATTGTCCTCCATTTTTGAGTTTTTCAAATTCCTTTTCCTTTTCTATTAAAACCTCATCCTCTGTAATATTTTTTCTTTCAAGGCTAAAGCCTATAGTAATGCTGTCTTTTTTTCCTGCAGCGCTCAATATATCCAGTAAAGCAGTATTATTTTCACTGCTATTTACATCTTTTAGTCTATAAAGTACTTCTTGATTCTCAACTTCAACAAGTCCCACACCTGGAATAATCTGAAGTATCCTATTAAAAGCTTCCACTAAAATATTATTTGGAGTAACTAAGAGTGCTAGAATAAGTATTGCCGCTATTGATATATATTTTTTAAACCCATATTTTTTAGAAGCAATTTCTTTAGTTATTGAGGTATTGTCTTTAGTTATTGAAGAGATTTGTGAATCTAATTCCATCTTCACTTCTACTCTTTTTTTGATATCCTCTACTAAATCTTCATTAATATCCATATTTTCTAAATCATACATACTTAGTAACTCTTCAGTTTCCTCTAAATCCAGATACTGCATAGTATTTATAATCTTTTTTTCTATAAGCTTATCAAGTATATCTTTTTTATTTTCCATATTCGCAACCTCCAATCAAAACCCTAAGCTTTTTTAACCCTCTAGATATTTTTTTATCCACTGTATTATCCCTAATACTCAATATATTTGCTATTTCTTTAGTTTTCTGTCCCATATAGTATTTTCTAATAAATATTTCGCTATCAGGTTCACCAAGAGAGTGAATTGCATCTATTAGTTCTTTTCTCTCTTCTTTCTTTATGATTTCAGTTTCTGGAGCAGCACTTTTATCTTTATAATTTGATAGTTCCTCATACTTGTCAGTTCTTATGCTATTTTTTTCAAGCCTTCTATAAAAATCTATTGCCTTATTGTTTGCTATAATAGCGATATATGCCTTTAACGTTCCTTTTCCTAAATCTATTTTATCTATTTGATTATAAAATCCTAAAAATACATCGCTGATACATTCCTTGATATCTTCCTCAGTTCCCAGCTTTGACAGTTTTGAATATACAATGCTGTAAACAAGCCCGCTATACTTATCTATAACATCATTGATACCGTCTTTTGGATTTTCTTTTAGTTTTTCAAAGATACTTATATCATCCAAATTCCTTCCCTCCTTTGTCTTTATATATATTAATTCGAAGTATATTATAAAATCTGACCATTTGTTATATTATTTTTAAAAAATATATTGACCCTGACGTTACGTTATACCTTAATATGGTTGTAGGAGGGATGATATGAAAGTAAATGAAGTGGCCAAAATTGCAGGAGTGAGCGTACGCACTCTTCACCATTACGATAAAATAGGGCTTTTGAGTCCAACAAAAACAGAATCCGGATATAGAGACTATAGTTCATCTGACCTTGATGTTTTACAGCAGATACTTTTTTTTAGAGAGCTTGATTTTTCTTTAAATGACATAAAAAAAATCATAAAGAATCCCTCTTTTGACAAAAATGAAGCTCTTGAAAATCACAAGAAAATGCTTTTGCAAAGAAGGTCAAAAATAGATATAATGCTTGAAAATATTGATATGACTATAAAACATAATAAAGGAGAAATTAAAATGAATGAAAAAGATAAATTTAAGGGATTTGATTTTAAAGAAGGAAACAAATATGAAGAAGAGGCAAAAAAACGCTGGGGAAGTAAGTCAGTTGAAGAAAACAAGGAAAAAATAAAAGGTAGGGAAAATGAGATAGGAGAAGAAATGAACAACATATATTTTTCTCTTGCCAGTATTCGCCACCTTTCTCCAGAATCAGATGAAGCTCAAAGTGAAATAAAAAAATGGTATGATTTTTTAAACAAATTTGGTTCTTATTCTTTAGATGCCTTCGAAGGTCTAGGTCAAATGTATGTGGATGATGAAAGGTTCAAAAACAATATAGATAAGTTTGGAGATGGATTAGCTGTATTTATGAAAGACGCTATGAAAGTCTATTCTCAAAAAAACAAATAGCAGTTAAGCTTTTCATTTTAAAGTAAATTTTTAAACTAAAACCATGGCAACATGGTTTTTTTATTTAAATAAATTTACTTTTTTAGGGTTCATTTATATCCTATTATGGTATATATTGATAAGTAATATTAAATTTAAATTCATATTAACACGAAAGGGTATCGGATGGATAAGACTTCCAAGCATACTAAAATTTATATTCTATTTTTCTTGTTTTTACTTCATCTTATATCAGTGATAGTAGAAAATGATTTATGGGGGAATATTTTTTCTCCTATTGTTTGCTTTTATGCTTCATATATCATTTATATTTCTATTAAAAGTAAAGATAAGAAAAATCAAGATAAAACCTGTTATTTTTTACTAGGATTTGTACTGATTTGGGGAATATTAGACTTTCTTTGGGTCTTTACAGAATTAGTTTTGAATATAGATGTATATAAAACTCCTATTTTATATTTTTATACTATCCCTAGCATTATTTTAGCTTTTTTAGCAGTGAGCTTGTTTAGAAAATTTTATAAAAAATGGGATAAATATCAGCTTTTAATTGACGTAGTTGCCGTTTGCTTAATATTGATTATCCTCATATGGTCTTTTGTTTTTTCTGCAACTGTTATAGAATTTGAGCTCAGTCTAGCCTTTTTTAATATTGTGGTATATATGCTAAGTGATTTTATTACTCTGGCTTCATTTATCATTTTGTATTTTTCCTTTAAAAATAAAACTACCGCTCTTAGCTTTAATATAGTGTTTCTTTCCATAATTATATATGTGATATCTAACTTACTTAAACTTCGCACACAAATAAAACCTATGAACCTTGAAAATTCAATAATTGACAGGTTAATAGTATACTTTAGACATATAAAACAAGCTTT
>NZ_JAGGLI010000007.1 GCF_017874355.1 Acetoanaerobium pronyense | reverse complement strand
ATACTTTTTTAAAGTCATTGACTAGGTTATACTAGTTTTATAGAGGGGGTCAAATTTATTCGTAATTGGGGGTCAATATTAAGTGTAAATCAACATATGCTTCTTTATTGTTTATTTTTACCCCGTAGATTAAGTCTGTAAAGCTTTCTTCTAAATGTTTTCCAACATATGTTCCATCTTTTCTTTCCATTTTGTTTAAATCCATTATATCTAGTACTTCTTTAGGAATATTTTTTTCTATGAAGTCTTTTGCTATTTCTTTCCTTCCCATTACGTCTTTAAATGTAGCATCATGGGGATTTTTGACTTCGTTTTTCTGCTTTTTTAAACTTTTATTTTCTCCATCTTTACTTTTACTCAATCTACCACCTCTTTTCTGCTCTTTGCTCTTTTTCTATATTATACCATAATTTTCTAAAGTTCTGTCCATAGTAAAAGCCCCAGCAAAATTCGCTAGAGCCTTATCCCTAAACACTTCAAGGTTTTATCACCTCATTCAAAACCTTTAATTTCATTAAATTTAGTTGGTCTAATTTAGTTGAGAATGGGACATTAGATACGTCCCCTCGTCCCTATATTCCAAAATCATCTGTGTTGGATATATGAGTTAGTACACTTACATAGTCTTGTGTAAATATTGCAACATCATATTCTGGTGGGTTTTTTAATATTTTTTCTACAGGAACTTCTGAAATAACCCCATCTTTTAAAATATATGCTTTAAACTCTGCTTCACCACTCCTTGCATCTTGAGCAAACATCAAATAATCTGGATTTGTTACAAAATTATTATATGTGTGAAATTCTTTTAAACTCATTAACTTCTCAAACTTTTCAAAGGTTCTTAGATACTCTCTCGTCGAGATTTTGCCGTTTATTACATAACTTGGTTTTTCAGGAATTGTATTAACTATAACACTTTTTGTATCATTATCCCATGAAATATCAGCTCCTAAGGCAGTTGCTACTGCGCCCAAAGGAATCATTGTTCTTCCATTTATTATTATTGGCTCAGTGTCCATGTTGTGGCTAATTAGATTAACAACCATTCTTTTATTACCTACTTGTATACTCATATCATTATCATCATTCCATATATTTGCCATTTGAGATTCAGGTATCCATTCAATACTATAGCCAAGAGCATTTGATATAAGTGAAATCGGTACCATAGTTCTATTATCATTATTTATAAACGCATCTGCTTCTATTTTCTCTCCATTTACAATTATGCTTGGCTTATTATAATTCCCCTGAGCTTGACTTCTACCTACTACTGGAAATAATATATTTGTAGTCAACAGAGTTAAAGCAAGTATAGCTTTTAATTTCTTAGTTACCCATATTTTTTTTATATTCATAATCCCCTTTTGTTTTATTTCCCAGCATAATATAATAGGCTGAATTCTCTAACTATTATATCATAATGCCCCTCTAAATACAGGTCTAATGTATCCCATCTAAAATATGTAATTTTATTTTTAAAAGACATATTTTAATAATATCATTTCTTTAGAATAAATATTTTTAAGAATTATAAAATTCCTCTTCATACTAAAAGTTCCAGCAAAATTCCGCTGAAGCCTTTATTCCAAACACTTCAAGATTTTCTGACCTAATTCACAATCTTTAATTTCATCTAATTTAGTTGACACTGGGACATTAGATACGTCCCCGCGGCTCTATCCTGGGACATTAGATACGTCCCCGCGGCTCTATCCCCGCGGCTCTACGGCTCTATTGTTTCATTTCGTAGTCCAGTATAAGTCTATACACTGATATGATTTTATTCATATGACTTTTTTCCAGTTCTTCAAAAGAAGCTGAAGCTTTTTCAAAATCAACTTTGCTAATTATACCTGTATCGAATTTCACCTTTTCTATAGCTAGCCCTTCTTGCTCATGAAGAAGGTCGCTATAGTTTCTATCAAGGTCAATTAGAGCTATATATATTCCTGTGTATTCTTTTTTTAGATTAAGCTTTTCTATTCTCTTTGCCTCATCTATATCCCACAGGAGCTCTTCAAGTCCAAGTTCTTCTGCTCTTTTATCATACTGGTAAGTTCCCTCTGGAAAAAACGTTTCAAGTCTTCCAAGGGTATCTTCTATCTCCTCTAGATTTTCCTTGAGATTCTCTATATCTTTTGAGTTTTCGATTACAAAACTTACAGCATCTTCAGGAACATATATAGAATCTAGCCCTACATTTACTTTAATCATTATTCCTTCTAAACTAAGATCATATCTTGCATCACTTTCGTATCCAATTATCTCATTTAAATCTTCAAATAACTTCTCAATATCACTTTTTAGTATATCGAGTTCAGATTTTAATATAGAAAGTTGTGTCTTTGCATTTTCTAGTTGAAGAGGATATATGGTTCCAACTTTAAGGGAAAGCTCAGCTATTTTTACATCTTTTTCTGCAAGTTCAATAGCTCTTTCCTTATCCTTTATCTCATAAGATTTATTGACTATTTCTTCAAACTTTGATATAGCAGTTTTTTCATTTTCATCTTGAAGATTTTCAAGTCTATCTTCATAAGACTCTATCTTCTCATCATAATCATAGGGCTTTCCACCAGAGATATATGTCACTGTTTCTCTACCTAGATAATCATAGCTGTAATTTTTTGCATCAAAATATGGATCATAATTCTTATCCTTTTCCTGAGCTATCTTATCTATAGCCTCTTGATATGGCTTTTTATCTGCCGTATGCTCTCTTGCCATCATCCTTATCTGCCCTATAGTAAGCCTATCAACTACAATCTCATCTTGAGCATGTACCATAGCCGGTGCAGCCATAGAAAAAGATAACAGAAGGCTTAAAGCAATATTTTTATATAATTTCAACTTAAACACCACCTAATTTTTTATGTACCTACATTATACCATTTTTTAATTTTTTTCACTCTTCTATATTAAATTGCTACAAATTTGTAATATTAAAAATCAAAATTTAAATCTCAAATTAAATAAGGGCGGGAAATCCCGCCCTCTTAGATATATTATTAATACAGCTTAGTTAAGCTAAAAGCTAAATTCCTTATTGTCTAAATATAGTTACAGATTGTGTGGCTCCATCCCAAGTTATTTCAGCTCCAAATGCTTGTCCAAGAAAAGCAACTGGTATGAAAGTACGGCTATTTACTATTACTGGAGCAGTATCCATAACTATTGTCTCTCCATTAACCACAAGATTTCTATCTCCTATTACCATAGTTGCAATAGAACCTGTCATCCCCTCTGCAGGAGATACAGTCACAGTTCTAGTCTCAGCATCATACTCTACAGTTGCATTAAGAGCAAGCCCAGTTGCAGCTACAGACATCATCGTACGGCTGTTTTCTATATATGGCGCTGTATCAAACTCTACAACATTGCTTTGTCCGTTTGAAATCATAGTAAAATTAGGATTTCCAATTCTAAATATCCCAGTAGTTCCAGGGGATACTCCTGTGTTTGAAGCTCTAAATAATACGGCTTCACCAATTGTTGTTTCGCTAGATTCTCCATAATTTGCTTTAAATACTGCACTATAATCTCCAGTAAATGCAAATTGATCTAAGGTCACTGTTATATCACTTATAGTTATTACTGAAGCATCTCTTCCAGATTCAGTAGCTATATCAAAAGTAAATACTCCGTTTCTATAGTCAAAATCTTCTACTTCAAGACTTCCATCTACATTAATCTGGGCATTTGTGATGCTCATTCCTCTATACTCTGGGCTTATCTCTATAGCATAGCTTCCATTTCTAAGAGAACCACCATCTACCTCTTCTATTACTATATCAGCTACAGCTTGGTTTTGGATTCCAAGATTTATTGTAGTTGGTCTTTCTACAGCTATATTTGCACTGCCTCCAACTTCTGCTATAACCACTTCCTCTTCAACACCTTGTCCTTCTATCATTAATTTTATCTCTCCAACATAATCTCTATCAGGAATTATATTGAACATCATTTCCCATCTGCCTTTTGCTCCAGATGAGCCTGAGGTATTAAGGTCTATTACCTCGCCTCTGGTTCTACTAGATATATTAAGGCTACCAGCAAGCCTATTTATATCAAAGTCTTCTGATGAATCAAATCTTGCCCCTTCAAGTTCAAGAGTATATGTTCTATTTGAAGTAAGTGAGCTTTCTATTACTTCTTCAAGATTTACTTTTATTTCTCTAGAAGAAAGATCTCCAAGAGGTATCTCAGTAACCCTAGATACAGAAATGTCTACCGCATAATCAACTATCTCTGCTATAGTTACTGTACTTGGGCCATCAACAAGACCTTGCCTAAACTCCATCTGCACTGGTCCAAGTGATGCGCCTCTAGGTACATCAATCACAGGCTCTATAATTAGTCTATCTATTCTACTTGTTGTATTCATTCTTACAAAAAGATTTTCATCACTTCTTGTAAGATTAGTTATATTAGCTCCATTGATTTCAGTATCTAGATTCCAAGAATATCCACTTGGAAGTCTAAGTACAAAGAGGTCTCTATCAGATGGCCATGCCAACGGAGTAGGCTCAGTAATTACAACTGTTCCCGCTTTTTCTCCTTGATTTCTTCCTATTTTCTTAACATCATCAACCCTTACTGTAGCCTCATCTCCTCTTACTTGAGCATAGACTACTTCTCCACTAGTTACAGCAGTCCCCATAGAATCTATATTTACAGTAAGATCTCCTGATGCATTTCTAAGCTCTACATCCATAGGAATTATTATATTTTGTCCTGATGTAAAATCTCTAGTAAACTCAATCTCTAGCTCTCTTCCAGTCTTTAGTATGATATCTGCTCCATCAACCTGTGGATCTTCCCATACTGCACCCTCAGAAAGAGAAAGCCTTATAGCTTCGCCAGATCTTACAGTCCCGGTTCTTACAGTAAGTACAAGATCAGGAACATCGCCCTCTATCTCACCATCAGATGGTACTCTTGCCTCAAAAGATACAGTATTTTCTGTAGCTGCATAAGATAAATTAGATGCTGGCACCAGACCAATTACAAGCACCATTATTAATAAAAACATTGATATTTTTTTCATTACCTAAAATCCCTCCTTATTCATTCTAGTTAACCTATACCCAATTGATATATAAAATAACTTTTTGAGGGTATTACAGTTTAGTAACAAAGTTTACATATTTCTATAAATAGAAAGAAAATAAAAAATTCATAATAGTTTAGTCTGATCATTCTTTATTTTCTTGAAGTTTAATTATTAGGTTATACCTTTCATCAAGTAAAATTGATTGTTTGTGAATATATTCATCTTTTAAAATCATTTCTTGTTGAAGCTTTAAAATCATTTCATATCTTTCATCTAGTATTTTTCTCTGGGCTTGGATATAATCGTGTTGTTTCCTTATAGTTTCGCTTTGTGGTTCTATAATTAAAGATTCTTTTTTTATTTTATTTTCAGTATTTTTTATTACAATCATATAATAGTTAATAATCTCTACCACGTTATTATATTTTTTTCTTGACATTCTTTTTTTTTCTTCAGTCATATTATTATATTCTGGAAAGTATAAAAATTCGATTTTTTGAGTTCTTAATTCTATATTCATATCGCTATTGGCAGAATATTTCAACCCCCAAGTCTGACAACTAGGAGTAACCCAATCATCCTTAGGAATATCACAATCCTCTTCTGAAGAAAAAAATCTAAATGTATGTTCATTAAAGGCAATGTTGTTGTTATGATAGATATTTGCTAAATTAGCAGAAGTATTATAATACGGAACTGTTATAAAAACTTGAGCATTGTGCTTACATACTCTATAAATTTCAGATACAATATGTTCCAAGTTATCAAGATGTTCTAAACAATGAGATGAATATACATAATCAACCGAATTATCTTCAAACGGTAACTTATCTAAATTTAAATCAAGAATGTAATCTGCAGTGCTATAAGGAGAACTATCTATTCCTATAAAGCCTTCTTGCTTTTTTCTCCCACAACCAATGTCAATTTTCAATCCTAAATTTTCTACATTGTCAATTTCTATAAAATTATTATCTTCGATAAAAATCAACCTCCTTATACTAAAAATAATTAAATCTTTGCAAATTTATAAATAAAACATCAATACTTTCACAATATCTTAAAAAATTTTAAATATAACCAGATTTTTATTAGACTTTCTAAATATACATACATATTTTAATATATTTTTATTTATAATAAGAAAATTACATTTAGAAATTCTTTTATCCTAATATAAATTTAATTTTAAAAAATATTTTTCATATTATATAGTTTTGAAATTTAAGTATAAAAATATCTAATTAAGAAAACAATATTTATTGAAAATAATATTTTAATTTTCAGTTCTTTAACAAAGATATAATATTCTATTTGTAAATAATTCAATTAAATTTATTTACTCTTCAATATCTATTTTTTCATATTTAAAATCATTTCTAGTCATATCCCATTTTGATTTTAAAATCGCCATTGAAGTTACGTCGTAAAATTTTCCTTTTTTATAAATATGATCTTTAAACACACCTTCGACTTCACTTCCGAATTTCTCATGAATTTTTATAACTCTATCATTAAAATTAAACACTTCACAATATAATCTATTCATATTTAGTTTATAAAAAACAAAATCATAAATGTTACATTCTAAATTTCTTCCTATACCTTTCCCTCTAAATGAGTCATCTCCAATAAAATAACCCCACTCACATTTTTTATTATGATTATCAATTTGATAGAGCCAAATCACGCCTATGGCTTTTGACTCCATTTCTATTATCCAGTACTTTACACTGACATCATTCATAATTTTCTTGTACCATTTTTTTTGTTTATCAATGTCTAAAATAGGATCCGTGTAAAGATTTTCTGTAATTGAAGGTTTCATTCTCCATTCCATTATTAAACGCAAATCACTTTCTTTAATTTTTCTTAATTTTAAATTTGCCATTTCATTCACCTCTTTGTTTAAAATAGTTTAGTATTTCCATAACCTAAGCTCTTTATTTGAATATAATTTTTTTATTTTCAAAAATGCAATACCTTTGAAAACCTTATCTTTAAATGGTTTTAAAGAAATCTGTTTCTAAGTTTGTCAATAAAGAAGTATATCTTAGAAATTCTATTTTTAGAGTTTTATTGTCATGAGATCTGAAAATTTGATTATCCTATTGTTTTAATCGTCTATCTTAATAATGTGTTTGTTCTACTGAGTTTTATAACTTTGATATTTCTAAGTCTTTGCCTTTTTGCTGGACTTTGAAATACTTATAAATTTTTTCATATTACTTATAGATTTTAAATATATTTACACATATAATTGTTTTTAGATAAAATAAAATTACTTTTATTCTAACTAAAGTATATAATGTTTTTTTAATCAATTTTTCTATAAATGCTTTTATACTCCTTAAAAACCTACTTTTTTTAAATATAATTTTAGTATATCTCGAAATAGCTTTCATATCTTTATATTGTTTAGGAATTTTAATCTTGGATAAGAAAAAAGCATATAAATATACTGGAGATTTTCTTGAATAAAAAGTCTCTTCATATTTACGTTCTTTTTCTGTGAATGTTTGAAAAAAATCTATTATTTCTTTCTGACTCCATAAATCTTTAAATTCTTTATAAGTTTCTAAAATTTTATTTTTGATTATATTTCTATCCATATCTATAGTAGGAATACAAAATACATTCAAATCGTTAACTTCTGGTGTATGATGTGGGAAAATATAATATATATTATCTTGTTTTTTTATAGGAATCGGAATTTGTGAATCGAATATTATAACTTTATCCATATCAATTTCTTCAATAAATTTATCTACTTCTGGAGAAATATCAGTAAATACAAAAAAAACATTAAATTGATTTTTATCTAATACTTTTCCATCGAGAAAGTTTTCTATATATTCCACCTTATAAGCTATACCCAGATTTTGTAATAAATACAATAGTACATCTCTTCTTTCATAAGAGTAAGTATTTTTACTATGCAAAATAAGAATCTTGTGTTTAAGAATATTAGTTGAATTTTCATTCTTAAAAGTACTATTATACACATTCTTAATATCTTTTTCCCATTCAAGAACAAATGAATCAAAAGAATAGTTTTTCAAAACATCTTGTTGTGCATTTACTTTTATACTATTTAAAAGATTGTTATCGTTTATTAAACGTTTGATAGCACTATACCAACTATTATAATTGTTAAATACCAATAATCCATTTTTTCCATTATTAATACATTCCCTATAGAGTTCAGTTTGACTGTATATTCCCGCTACTCCCATACCACCATATTCACGATATTTATTATTAGTTTTGGAATTATGAAATAAATCGTCTTTTAAAGGAGCCAATCCAATATCAAAATTTTTCTTATAAAAAGTTTTGATGTATGCATCATAATTTTTTACAGTTGGCATAAAGAAACAATTTTCATATTTTATTAATCTCTCAGGTTTAAATCCCCAAATATAAAATTCCACCTTATTAGGGTACTCTTCTAATATTTTTATAATCGCTTTTTCAAATTCTTTATACATTTCATCTTGACTACCTCTACTTGTTGCATAAGTTATTCTTATTTTATCATTATTCTCTCTTTGTAATTCTTTAATTAATGAAAAATCAAAATATGCATTTTTCAGACTTATATTGGAGTTTTTTTGTGATATTTTCTCGAATAAAGGCTTAGAATATACTCTAACAAAATCCGCTTTAGCAATAATTGAGTCAAGAAAAAAAAGTCTTATAGGATTTCTGTGATATTTTCCTATTTCAGTATCAATACTTATATCATAGAAATTATCATCTATATCAAATATTAATTTATTTTTATATTGTAATGATTCAAAAATTATTCTATAATCATTCAGTTCGCAGTTTCTGCATAAAACAACAATATCATTCTTTTTTATTTGCTTTGGATTTTTAAAAAAGGTGAATCCAATTGTTAGAGTTAATATATTTTTTCTTTGCAACTCAAGTAATGGTTTGAGTATTGAAAGAACAGTAGAAGGCATTATGCTTGGTAATAAGCTGAAAATTTTTATTTTATTCATTTTATTTACACACCCTATATATTTGTTCTAGATTTATAAAATTCAATTGCTTCGGATGGTAACCCGTCATAAATAACACTGCCTTTTTCTAAAACTACAACTCTATCACATATTTTTGTAATCAAATCAAGGCTATGGGATACCATTATTACTATGTTAGATTCAGTAATTATATCATCCATTCTTTTTCGAGCTTTATCAATAAAATTAATATCCCCTCCTGCAAAAATTTCATCTACAATTAAAATGTTCGGTCTAATTTGTGTAGCTACAGTAAACGCAAGCCTCCCATACATACCTGTAGAATAATATTTCACAGGGGTGTCTATAAATTCATTTAAATCTGAAAAATCAATTATTTCCTCTTCCATATCTTTTAATTGTTTCTCACTATATCCCAATATAGCTCCGTTTAAATATATATTTTCTCTTCCAGTTAACTCTTGATTAAAGCCTGCTCCTAATTCTATTAAAGGGGCTATACTACCTTCAACTTTAACAAATCCACTTTCTGGATAGTATATCTGAGAAATTAATTTTAACAAAGTGCTTTTCCCAGCTCCATTGTTTCCTATTATTCCTATTCTTTCCCCTTCATTGAATAGTAAATTTATATCTCTAAGTGCATAAAACTCTTTATATTTATTATAATTTTTTTTATTTAATTTGTTTATCAAAAACTCTTTCAAACTCATTTGCTTTGTGGAATATAATTTAAATTTCAAGTTTACATTTTTTAATTCAATACTTGCACTCATATAATCTCCTCAATTCTAAAGATAAAATACTATTTCTTTTTCATATTTTTTAAATACTTGGTTTCCTACTATAAAAGAGATAACCGATATAGCTATAGCAGTTAGGGTTATCTCAAGTGGAGGAAATTCCCTTAAATACAAGGGATATCTAAACATATCAATTATATATGTTATTGGATTATAAATTACAATACCATATAATGGTGTGTCTCTAATATAATCCAATGGATAGAGTATTGGAGTTAAATAATAGAGCCCCGTTAAAAAAACCCCTATTAAATATGTAAAATCTCTAAAAAATACATTTACAATCGAGAATATAAGGCTGATTCCTAGAGTAAATATAAATAAAATAAAGAAAGATAGAGGCAGAAAAAATAAAGCTAGGTTTAATTCTATATTAATAAATAACATTATAAAAAATAATGCTGTCATAGAAAATAAAAGATTAACGAAATTTGAAACTACCAAAGATACGGGGAATAAAATTTTGGGAATATATATTTTTTTTATAAACCCTTCTGATCCAATTAAAGACATTGTTGCACTTTGAACAGTTCCGCCAAAATAATTGAATGGTAATAATCCCGAAAAAATAAACACTGCAAAATCTTCGATTTTGAATCTCATTATGCTTCCAAATACTATAGCTGATATTGACATTGTTAATATTGGGTTGAGTAGTGACCAGAGCAATCCAAAGAATGATCTCTTATATTTTACGGTTAATTCTTGCCTAATGAAATTTTTCAAAACATATGAAAATCTAAATAATTCTTTATACATATAAACCACTATAAATCCTCCTATTACTTTGTTAATATCAAAGTAAAATTCTAAAAAATAATTTTTAATTTAATTAAAATACTATATTTAGTTTTACAATTAGTAAGACTAAATGCAGAAAACTTCTTCTCTTTACTTTAAAAACCAATAAATTATTTAAAGGAAATTGAAGAGTTTTCTGTCTTGTTTAGTCTTATTAATTGATTTTCCTCAGTAATTTGATTAATCTAAGAATGTCTATTCTTGTTTACAAATTCTATAACTTTATCCGCAACATAGTCCACATCTTTTTTTGATAATCTTAAATGTAATGGAAGGGACATTATACGTTCACTCATTCTAGCTGAGTTTTCACATTCATCTTTTCCATGAGCATACATTCCATATTCGGTATTATCTCTGTAATGTACTCCAGGATAAATTTCATTTTCATTTAAATACTCCAATAGCTCGTCTCTGTTGTCAATTTCTATAACGTATAAATGCCTCGAGGATTCACATCCTCCTGCAACTAGAACTCTTTTAATTCCAGCAATTTCTTTAAATCTTTGGTCATACCAATTGCAAATTTGACGTCTAAAAGCATTATCTCTATCTAAAGTTTCTAACTGAGCAATTCCAATTCCTGCGATAATTGAATTACCATGATACTTGTAACCTAAATATTCAACATCATATTTCCACTTATAATTTCCCTTTTGATTAGTCCTAGCATAAGTATCTTTATTAATACCTAACCATGTCATTTTTCTACAAATTTCATCATCTTCTGCATCATTAAAGCAAATCATTCCACTATCGGAAGTAGGCAAGTTTTTAACAGCTTGAAACGAATAGACTGTACAATCTGCTTTTAGACCAGGCGTTTCTCCCTCAAATCTAGTACCTGCCATATGAGCTGCATCAAGAATTAACTTGAGATTATATTCTTTACATATTTCAATTATCTCTTTAAGTCTTCCTGTGTTTCCGCCTAAACCTACAAATAATATAGCTTTTGTCTTATCAGTAATCTGTTTTCTTACTGACTTTGGATCAAGACATAAATATTCATCAACATCAGCAAATTTTATTTTCATGTTTTCGTATGCAATCGCATGGTTAGTAGAAACAAAAGTCATTGGAGTTGAAATTATTTCATCATCTTCTTTCCAACCGTACTTCATTTTATATATTTTTACAGCTAAATGAAGTCCTGCTGTAGCAGAACTTAAGAAATGCGCATTACTGTGTCCTGTATAATCCTTCCACTTATCTTCAAATTCAACTGTTTTAAATCCAAGTCCTGTCCATCCCTTTTCTAAGCACTCTTTTATTTCTTCCATGCATCTTTCAATATTAAATGTTGGTACAAATAATTGAATTCCCATTTTCATTCTCCTTTTTAGTTATAATTTATTTTTATAAATTCTTTGGTTGCCTCTTTATAATTTCTTAAACTTATATTATAAGATTTTACTTTTTCATTAGATAATCTCGAATTCAAAGGACGGGTTAACGGAGTTTTAAACTCCTTAGAATTAGTTTTACTTATAATATCCTTAGAAAAATTCAGTAGTTCAGCTATGAAAATAGAATATTCATACCATGAGGTATGTCCTGAATTAGTCAAATGATATATTCCAGATGGAATATTTATTAGCTCATTTATTTTAGTTGCTATATCCTTTACATACGTAGGAGAACCCACTTGATCATATACTACAGAAAATTCTTTTCCTTCTTTCAGTTTTTCTATTATTTTCATAGGAAAGCACTTGCTAGAATCCCCAAACAACCATGAGACTCTCAAAATCCTATAGTTACTGAGATTGCTTATTATAATATCTTCCGAAATAGATTTAGTCATTCCATAAGTATTTAAAGGATTTTTTATATCTTCTTCAATATATGGGGTGACTTTATCTCCATCAAAAACATAATCTGTACTAAAATAAAGCAGTGGAATATCTCTCACCTGACATTCATGAACTATCCAATGCATAGATTCACAATTGATTTTATAAGCATCAAAATTATTTTCTGCTTCATTTACATTTGTGAATCCGGCACAATGAATAATATAATCCATTCTGTTCTCTGAAAAATATTTTTTTATTTTCCCTCTATCCAAAAGATTCAAATCATTTGAAGAAGGATATAATACGTCATATCCTAATTTTAAAAGAATTTCAACTATTTCTTTTCCTAGCATACCATTTCCACCAACGACAAGTATATTCATTTTAAAACTCCTATGCTAAGCTTTTTTAAATTAAATTCATTAAATAATGCCCATAATCACTCTTTTTTAATGGATCAGCTAATCTCATTAATTGATTTTTATCAATAAAGTTCATTCTATATGCAATTTCTTCTAGGCAAGCTACATACTGTCCTTGTCTTTTTTGGATGGCATGAACAAAATTATTAGCTTCAAGAAGACTGTCATGGGTTCCTGTATCTAGCCATGCTATACCTCTTCCCAGTAGTTCTACTTTTAATTTATTTTTCTTTAGATACTGATTGTTAACTTCTGTGATTTCAAGTTCGCATCTTGGAGAAGGCTCTATATTCTTTGCTATATTTACTACATCATTATCATAAAAATAAAGTCCTGGTACAGCGTAATTACTTTTAGGAGATTCTGGCTTTTCTTCAATACTAAGTACATTATAGTCTTTGTCAAATTCCACTACTCCATATCTATCTGGATCTGCAACCTGATATCCAAAAATAGTAGCTCCTTCTTTATTTTCCCTTGCTCTTTTTAATGTATCAGTAAATCCATGACCATAAAATACATTATCCCCAAGTACTAAAGCAACACTATCTTTGCCAATAAAATCTTCTCCAATTATAAATGCCTCAGCAAGACCATTCGGGGCTTCTTGTATTGCATAAGATACTTCTAGTCCCAGATGACTTCCATCTCCAAATAAGTCTTCATATAGCTTTATATCTCTAGGAGTTGATATTATCAGTATTTCCTTAATACCTGCAAGCATAAGAACGGATAAAGGATAGTAAATCATAGGTTTGTCATAAATTGGGATTATCTGCTTTGATATTGATACTGTCACAGGGTGAAGCCTAGTACCTGCACCACCAGCTAAAATTATACCTTTCATAAATGCACCTCATTTAATTAATCTAGTAACATAAATTATCTATTAGCATACATTGTTTCATAATACTCCATATAGTCCTTGTTTATAACTCGTGATAGCCACTCTGAATTTTCAATATACCAATTTATGGTTTCTTTAATGCCTTCTTCAAAGGTATATTTGGGAGCCCATCCAAGCTCTGTTGTTATCTTTGTATTATCTATAGCATATCTTCTATCATGTCCAAGTCTGTCTTCTACATATTTTATAAGAGTTTCATTTTTGCCTAGACTTTCAATAATCAGCTTAACAATCTCAATATTCGCTTTTTCGTTGTTACCGCCTATATTATATACTTCTCCAGTTATACCTTTTTCAAGGACTGTTCCTATAGCTTCACAATGATCTTTCACATGAAGCCAGTCTCTTATCTGCATCCCATCTCCATATACAGGTAATTGCTTATCTTTAAGGCAATTATTAATCATGAGAGGTATTAACTTTTCTGGAAATTGATATGGTCCATAATTGTTTGAGCATCTAGTGATATTTGTTGGCATCTTGAATGTCTCGTTGTAGGCCCTTACTATTAAATCAGATGCTGCTTTTGATGCTGAATAAGGACTGTTGGGTTTTATAGGAGTAGTTTCTGTAAATAATCCAGTCTTACCAAGAGTACCATATACTTCATCAGTGGAAACCTGGACGAATTTCACACCTTCTTTATAAATAGGATATCCATATTCGTCTTTATCTATCTGCCAGCTTTTTTTTGCTGCGTCAAGCAGTATCTGTGTCCCCATGACATTAGTGTGAATAAAAATCTGGGGATTTGATATGCTTCTATCTACATGGCTTTCTGCTGCGAAATTTACCACATAGTCAAAATTTTCTTTTTCAAAAAGTTCATTTATAAATTCTGAATCTGCTATAGACCCTTTTACAAATTTATAGTTTTTATGATTTTCAATTTCTTTAAGATTTTCTAAGTTCCCTGCATATGTAAGCTCATCCAAATTAACTAAATTATATTCTTCTTTTTCTATGATTAGCTTTACAAAATTCGAACCTATAAAGCCTGCTCCGCCTGTTACTAGCATTTTTTTCATTATATCCACCTCAAGTTAATAATATTTTAATTCTTTCTAAGATAAATACTGGTACATTTATAATTAATTTAAATTGAATCCATAAATAATTTTTCATGTGTGGTATCTTAAAATCCACTTTATTTAATTTTCTTAAATCTTTTAATGCATACATGCTTTCTTTTAGATAATTTTTGCCAAGTCCATGTTTGCTAAAAAATACTGATTTTATTAGAGCTCCAATTATTAAAAATGGTAAATTGATTAAGATTAAAAGTAGTGGTAGATTTTTGTAAAGAAGATATACATTATTTCTAGCAGAAAGTTTAGTTTTAAATTCAGTTTTTTTGTTACCTGTAGTACCGCTTATTATATGATATACAATAGCATCAGGACAAAAATAATTTTTATATCCATAGCAATTGGCTCTAAATCCAATATCTACATCTTCTAAATATGCAAAAAATAATTCATCAAAGTATCCTATATGATTAAATACTTCTTTTCTATATAAAGAAGCTCCTGCGCAACAGGAAAACACACGTCTTGGAACTTTATTTGTCCCTATATTTTGATTGAAACCTCTTTTAAACGCCCATCCAAAACTATTGTATTCGTCTCCTGCATCATCAAGTAAGTCTCTATTGTTAAATTGTATCATTTTTGCATTTACAGAAAAAATCTTATTATCCTTATTTATAGCATTCACTAAATTTTCAACACAGGATTCATCAATTTCAGTATCATTATTTAATAAAAACACAAACTCTCCTCTGGAACTCTTTATACCTTCATTAACCGCTCCAGAAAAACCTGTATTTGTATCCATAATAGTGAGTTTTACTTTTGGATATCTATCCCTTAGGAAATCAACGCTCCCATCATCAGATGCATTGTCAATTATTATAGTTTCTATATCTTTATAGGATTGATTTTCGATTGAATCGAGACATTTTTCTAAAAAATGCTTTCCATTATAATTTGGTATGACTATTGAAACCATAATATTTTAACTAACCTTTCTTAAAAAAATTTGTCAGTAGCTTTATAAAAAACATGGAGTATATTCCTATATAAACCAACATACTTACTAAAAAATTATTCTGAGCTTTGTAATGTTTTTTATAAAAAATAACCATCGCATTATAAAAATGAAATAAAGTCTTAAATCTTCTTTTTTTTCCGCTTTCACCCTTATAGTGAATTACATCTCCAAGCTTTGGATTGTACATTATTCTATAACCGTTTTTTTTTAACCTATAGCAAAGATCTATATCTTCTCCGTACATAAAAAAATTTTCATCAAAAGATCCAAATTTGTCTAGTATGGTTTTTTTAGTTAAAAAAAATGCTCCAGAGATAACATCTACATCATGGATTTCATATTCTGATAAAAAAGATAGTTTATACTTACCGTATTTTGCTTTATTTCCAGTAATTTTATCTAGTTTTAGAAAATAATATAATGAATCCTTTGGCGTTGGAAATCCACGTTTGCATCCATTATCTAAAAAACCTTTTATGTCTATAAGTCTAGGACCTACAGCTCCAACATCTGAATTATCTTGAAGAAATTTTATTCCTCGATAAAATGAATTAGCTGTCAATTCAGTATCTGAGTTGAGAAAACATATATACTCCCCTTTTGCCTTTTTGAGAGCTAAGTTGTTTCCCTTGCCAAAGCCTAAATTGGTTTTGCTAGGGATAAAAATAATATTATTTTTGCCTTTTGAATATTTCTCGAGCAAAAATCTATCATTGTTTTTAGAGCCATTATCTACTAATAGTATTTCATATGATAAATTTTCAGTAAATCTAAAAATTGATTCAATTGTATTTATAGTTTTTTCATAAGTCATATAATTAACTACGATAATCGATATATCTATAAATTCTTGATTTTTTTTCATATAAATCAATCTCTTTCAAACTGGATGTTTAAATCTTCAAGATATGGTAGGTTTAGGTCTTTTTCTGAAACAGTAACTGAATCAATGCCATATTCTTTGAGCTTCCAATCTATATTTAATTGGGGATCATCCCACTTGATACCTCCATCGTACTCAGGTGCATAGTAGTCAGTGCATTTATAATTAAAAACAGCTTCTTCTGTAAGAACAAGAAAACCATGGGCAAATCCTGTTGGAACATAAAACATATTTTTCTCATTAGAATCAAGGACTGCACTCTCCCAATGTCCATAAGTAGGAGAATTTTTTCTTAAATCAACTGCAACATCAAGTACCTTTCCGTAGGTGCATCTAACGAGTTTCCCCTGAGTATGTTTAGTTTGAAAATGAAGACCCCTTAATACCCCTTTTTTGGATTTGGATTCATTATCTTGCACAAATTCTTCCTCAAAACCTAGTTGTTTCAAAGTATTTTTGTTGTAGGTTTCTAAAAAGTATCCTCTTTCATCTCCAAATACCTTTGGCTGAATATGTATGAGGCCTTGAATTTTAGTGGGTTTTATCTCGAAGTTCATCTCTTCACTCCTTATTATGTGTTAACATTTTTGTTTTATTTCTCATAAAAATAATTATATTCTATAAAATTTTCATTCTTTGTTTCAATAATGCCTTTCTGTTCCTTAATTGCTTCATACTCGTCTTCTTTGTTTTCTCCTCTTTGCAACGTACCAATTATAATCTTTTTAATGGTTTCCACAATAATTAGTATATCATAGTAAATAGATACATTCCTAATATACATCAAATCATATTTTATTTTGTATTCAGGGGTTGTGGAATATTTGCCAAGTATTTGAGCGAGTCCTGTAACACCAGCTTTCACAGTTAATCTATATTCAAAGCTAGGAATATTCTTATTGAATTCTTCTATAAAAAACGGCCTCTCTGGTCTTGGTCCTACTAATGACATATCTCCTTTTAAAACATTAAACAGCTGAGGTATTTCATCAAGCCAAAAGCGTCTTAAGATTTTGCCTATAGGAGTTATCCTATTATCATCATGGGATGCCCAGATTGCTCCGGTAGCTTTTTCTGCATCTTTAATCATAGATCTGAATTTTATAATATTAAATTTTTTGTTATTTATTGTTGCTCTTTCTTGTGTATAAAAAATAGGCATCCCATCAAAAGCTAAAATAGAAAATGAAGTAATTAGAATCACAGGTGATAATATTAAAAGTGCTAACGAGCTAAAAACTATATCAAAAGCTCTTTTGATAATTTTTTTCTCCACAGATAGTTGTAAGTTTTCCACTTTGAAAGCTGGTATATCTGAAAACTGAACAATTTCTGATTTATATATAGCTATTTCAAACGTCTTGGGTACTATATATAGACTCTTGTTTAGAATTATGGAGGTACTAATAATATCATCTTTAATTTTATTATCTACCATATCACTAATAAATATTTTATCCGCCTTTTCAATGAATCTCTCATATTCAATGAGATTTGGGTCTATATAAAATTTCACTCTATCCATATCGCTATTGCTAGACAAAATTTTTATCATTGTATTTTCTTTATCTTCAATAGGTCCAATCACAACTATATTTTTTGTTCCTCTGTATTTTCTTAGAAACTTAATAAAAATAACTTTAACTGTTATAAAAAGGAAAAAATGAATTACAACTGCTTGTAGTATCAGTGATCTAGGCAGTGCAAACTCTCTAGAAAAAAAAGCTATAGATAGAGTTCCAATATTTATCATTAAAACAACAATTGTCATTGTAGCTATAATTTCTACTAGGTTTTTTCTAATCATTTTAAAAGTGTTATTAAAGAGCAATACCATGGCAGAAAAAAGTGTAATATATGGCCATATTTCGCTATAAGCATTTATATTCCTTTCATCATATCCAAACACACTAAAAAATTCTAATTTGAAAGCTATCCAATATCCTAAATGAACAATAAACAAATAGGCAATGAGCTCTATTATTTTTATTAAAAGCCCATCAGATTTATTTTTTTTTAAAAAATCAAATAAGTTATTCATCATTTCACTCTCTCACATATTCATGACTTAGATTCGTTTATAATTTCAAACTAATAGTACTATTTTTTAAATTTCATCCTTTAATGAAATATTCCTGCTAATTAATAACCCCAACAATATCATAACTATAGGAGTAATTGCTATTATACTGTCGTTGAAAATTGATGAAATTAAAAATCCTAAAATGGATGAACTAAGAGCTAGTGAATAAAAATCATTTTTGATTAAATATAGCTTAATTCCATTAAAAATGGATATCCCAATACCTACTATAAATATAATAAGTGCTAAAATTCCTGAATGAATACCTATTTGAAGATATAAGCTATGAGGCTTGTCTACAATTTCCCAGATTTGCCAATATGCTGGCCCCACTTCTACTTGTTTAGCATAAATGTCATACTGAGGAAACTGGGTTATAAATGTGTCTTGTCCTGATCCAATAAGCAAATTATCAAATAAGAGCGGAAAACTTCTTGACCATATATATCCTCTATTTGACCCTAATTGACCTTTTCCGTGAAAGCCAATATATGGAGCTTCTGTAATCTCAATGTCTCTAAAGGTGGAATTAGAAATACTTATATCATTACCTCTAATCATGAAATATAGTTTCATATTACCATAATCAACAAAGTTAAGCTCTATTGATGAAATATCTTCTGAATTACTCACATATGTAGTGATTAGAAGGTTTTCATATTTTTCAGCTCCAACGGATAAGTTTTCTACTTTTTCAGAAATTGGTCTATTATAAATCTCTTCATTTTCAAAATCACTTAAAATAACGTTAGTCCCATTAGAAGTTATCATTATTTCTTGATTATTAATTTTAATTTCTGCTTCACCATCTTCATTAATAAAAATATTATTTAGAGGTCCTATTTCCCTATAGTTTAGCTTTTCTGCATCTCCCCCTAAAAGTTCAAAAGCTTCATTTCTAATTCTTGCTAAAGGGTTTGTGCTCATAGGAATATATGATATTAAAAGCGTTGCTATTGTTGTAATTAGTGCTATAGGTATTACGCCTTTTAACATTGCTCGGTTATATTCATCTTTTGATTTATTATGAATCAAATGCTTAATAACAAAGAAAAATATTATTATAATTAGCGAAATCAATGTTCCAAGCACTCCAGCTTCACTTCTGCTGAACAAAAGAGCCAAGATTGAAAGAAACGATAAAATTCCAAATACTATTTTCTCTTTTAAATTTTTAGTATAGATCATATACGTAAACATTAATGGAGCATACAAACTTATATATCCTCCAAGATAATTAGGATTGTAAAAAACTCCATATGAATATCCTTCACCAAATTTTATGCTTATTTCCTCAAGACGTGAAATAATCTCTCTAGGAATCATAAGGTTAGTCATTAACTCAGTATCAAAAATATCCATACCAAAAAATTGAAAAATTGCTATTAGAGATATTACTCCTCCAGATATTCCTAAGCTATATATAAGAGCTTTGATTTGGCTTTCTTTAGTCACTAAGTTTATAGTTGAAAAAATAAGTAAAATATAACATAACACAATCCACATCCCTTCATGTCTTTCATTAAAGCCGTGAAGAGCTATCTGAGGATAATCTGAAAATGTTGTTGACAAGATTACAAGTAGTGCATACCCACCCATAAAATAGTATGCTTTAGTTCTTTTTATTTTCTTAGTAAAGAAAAATGTATGTATCATAGTCCAAATTGTAACTAAGTATATAAATATCTTTTTATAATATGTGAAAAAATCTGCATTAACTCTTTCTCCAGTCCAATAATCATAAAAAGGTCCTTCTAATGGAATTAATTTAAGTCTAATTACAAACGGTAGAAAAAACACTAAAATAATTAAAGGCAAAATAGGGAATATATCTTTAAATATATTTTTAAATATATTTTTATTACTTACATTAGTTTCAGTATTAACTGACAGATTGGTTTTGATTTTTTTCTTATCTTTTAAATCATTATTTTTTTTAATTTTGCTCAAAAGAAAATCCTCCTTAAAATATTAGGATACAACAACTTATTATATCATAAGGGAAGTTGTATTCATATAATTGAGGAGGATTCGATACTTTATTGTAATATTTCACTTATTATTTACATTCCTGAAAGTACTGGATTACTATATACATAAATCAAAAAACCATGCTGTCTTTCAATCTCTTCTAGCGTGTTTTTAAGTTCAACAAGTTGCAAATTCATATCTTTTATAGGCTCTTGAGTTATTAATCCAGCAGATTCTCTAACTTTCATCATCTTAATTTCTTCTTCTAAAATCCTAATAGAGTTTATAAGTATTTCTCTATTTTTCTCTAGAGTTTTAATATTGTCATACTTTGTCCTTACTGATTCTCTAACATCATTTCTCAATGTAGATAGTTCATTGGATAGTAAGCTTTGGTCGATTTTTTTTATGTTATATGGTTCACTACTTATGCTTTCACCTGTATTTATAGGTGGTAATGTTAGTATAAATAGCTCAAGTTCAAATTCTTTAAAGTCAATTTCTTGTTCTTTTCCCCAAACTAAAATATTATTAGATAAAGCAAGAGATTCTTGCTTTGTTACATCTGTTTCTGATTCATTTAGTTTTTCGAAAGAAACCTTATTACTTTCTATTGGTCTGTCAACCTTAGTATTTAAAACTTTTTCGAGTTCTAAATAATAAGACTCAATGCTTTTATTGAGTTTTTCTAGGTTTTTTTCTGAATTTGAAAGCTCATTTTGCATAGTAATTAAATCAAATTGACTTGAAACTCCTAGATTATTCTTGATTTTTTCTAAATTTAATTTTTCTCTCATTCTAGAAATTTTAAGTATTAAAATCTCTTTTTCATTAATAGCTTTATCTATATTGTTAAAAGCGGATAATATTTGTAATTTTATATTTTCTAGAGTAACCATTTTCTGAACTTCTACTTGATCTTTTTGAAATCTAATTTGCTTAGACTGGGCCATAAAACTTGCTGATTTAAAACCAAAAGGGTCATCTTCTGGAAGATAAAATCCTAAGTCATACTCTAAAGACCTACTAGATTCATTAGCTCTTCTATTTTGATTATCCAGTTTTCTTAATTCAGGATTATTTTTCTTAGCTAGATTATATGCTTCTTCTATTGTTAATAAGTTATTTTCTTCCTCTGCAAATATATCTACTGTTCCTGCTGTAAAAATAAATGTCGAAAGAATTAACAAAAAAGAAAGGATTTTTTTTGTTTTCACGAGATTTCTCCTCTCTAGTCATTTTCTATATAAAATCTTACATCTTGTGTTTTTTCAGTAAATCCATCTGAATAGCCCACTGTAAATAAAATTTCCATTTTTTCCAAATCTTTTGGCAAATTGGTGTAGCCAATAGTTCCATTAACTTTATCTCCATTATTTAGGTAATTAAATAAAGAAAAATCTAAAAAGCTAGATGATGGGCTATATGTTACCCCATCAATAATTAACTTTGTTTCCAAAGGTAATATTTTATATGGTTTGGCTGAATTCGTATTTTCTAAATTCAAAGAAAGGTATGAGACATTACCGAAAGAATTGAAATCAAAATTTTGTAATCTAATCTCAAATCCATCAAGAGATTGAGTAATAGGTAAAGTTGAATATCTTATATTATCTTGTCTTGTAGAGGTATCTTCTTCTAGTTCCTTAATTCTTTCATTTAATTTACTTATTTCATTTTCATAATTTTCTATGATATCTTCCAATTCAGTCTGATGTGAATTATATACAAAATTGATTTGCTTTGTTTGAGAATTAAAAGTAACTTCTGCTCCTAGATTCTCCCCTACAAACCTTGCTGGAACATAACTTCTTCCTTCATATACTAACGCTTTATACTCTGGAGGAAGTTCTTTTCTTTCTCCATTAAATATAAAACTAAACCCTTCATTAATATATGATTTCACTTCTATTGGTTGAGCAAAAGAAATTAAAGTTGTGGAAATTAATAGTCCTGTTAGAATACCCGAGAGAAATTTCTTCATTATATCACCTCTTTAATTATACAGAAAGAGGGTTTCCTCAAGGAAACCCTCTTTTCTTTTTATTTTTTATTATAGATTACTGAGCGTTAGGGAACATAGTAACTGTTCTTGTAGCTGCATCATAAACTATATCAGTACCATTTTGGATTCCAAAAGCTTGAGCTACATAAACTACTGGAACAAATGCTCTAGAGTTAACTATCTCTGGCTTAGCATCCATAGCAACTGGAGATCCATTTACTAGAAGAATATTAGTATCTAGGTTCATTGATACCACTAGATTATCTTTAGTAAATACTGCAGTTCTTGAAGATGGTGAATAGTTTACAGTTGCTCCAGCAAGCTGAGCTACAGTTCCTATTGGAAGCATAGTTCTGTTGTTAGAGATGTATGGAGCTGCATCAAGAGTTCTTGTTTCAGTTCCAACTGTATAAGTTACCGAATCAATGCTAAATACTGTAGTAAGTTTTCTAGCATCTTGAATTTCTGTAACAACATTTAAGAAAGGTATATCTTTTTGTATTTCTCTTGTTGATGTTTTAGCAGTACCAGCTTCTGTCCAATCTTCTCTATATGCTAATCTAGCATTTAAAGGTCCAAAAGCTACTGTTCTATCAAGAGTTATTTTTACATCTTTTATAACTATCGTAGAAGCAGTTCTTGATTCGCCTTCTACTTCAAGTATTATTCTTCCGTTAGCATTGTCATAATCAACATCTACGTCGATATCTCCTGACTCTACTTCTACGTCTACATCTAGAATTCTAATTCCAGAAACTGATTGAGATGGGAAATCAATCCAGTAGATACCTTCTCTAAGAGCAGCACCTTCAGTTTCAACTATAGTAATTTCTGGAGCCATTTGATTTTGAAGTCCAAGAATTACATCTGTAGCTTTTTCAACAGTAACTGTAGCCGGCGCAAGTATATCAGCAAGCTTTATAGTTTGCTCTTCTACTCCAGCTCCTTCAACAGTAAGTTCTAAATCTTTGCCACCAGCATTGAATTTACCAAATAGAACTAAATCTAAAGTGATTTTTTCAACTCCAGCGTTAGGCTTAACGAAGAATTCATCTTCAAAGTGTTCAACATCCGCTGTAGCAAGAGTAATTTCTTGTGCAGTTCCACCAACTACAGCACCTCTAAGAGCAACTTCACCATTAGTAACTTTGAAAGATATTTCTCTGTTAGATAAGAAAGACTCAGTTCCAGTTCCTTCAAGTGTAACTCTAACTTGATTAGCTCTATCTTCTCTATGTCCACCTATTATTTCTTGAACTTTGTCAACTTTAGCAACAACTTCATAATCTTTATATTCAGCTATGTCAATAAATTCTGTAGTTCCGCTTATTCTTACTCTTACATCTACATTTCCAGTGTTAGCATCTCTACCAGGTCTCACAACTGGAGTAACTATGAATCTTTCAACAACTGACGAATTTTGAGTAAGGTTGAAAGTTAAAGTTTCTTCACCTTCAAAACCTACTGGAGTAACATTTGTAGTTGAAGTGCCAACTACTTTTTCTACTTTTGTTCCAGCTTCCCAAGTAAAGTTTCTTGGTAAAGTAAGTGTAGCTGTATTTCCAGTGAAAGCATCTACATCAATTTCTCTGATTTCGAAAACAGAAGCAGCATTAGAAGTTCTAGTTATAGTTTTTTCACTTTCTAGAGCTCTAACAACTATGTTTCCAGTACCAGAAACAACTGCGTAAGTTAAAGTTTGATTAGTAACGTTAGCATTTACGTTTCTAACTTGAACTTTTTGCTCACCTTCAGCATTGTTAAACTGTACGTTTACTCCTATATTGAATTGTGTAGGAGCAGGATCAGGAACAGTTATTTCAAGAACCTTGCTTCCTCTTGGAGTTACAGTAGTCACAGTATTTCCGCCTTGATCTGTAACAATTACGTTTGCGTTAGTTGCCCACTCTGCATTGTCTCCTAATGCGATTTCAAAAACTCCACCAGTAGTGAAATCTAAAGCCCCATCTTTTTCTACTACTAAGTCTAATCTAATACTACTGTCTGCAGCAACTGTTTGAGTTGAAACAGAAGCTTTTGACGCTGCGAATGATGACATTGGTAGTAAAGCAACAACCATCATAAGCGCCATTAATAGAGATAATTTTCTCTTCATGTTTGTCTTTCCTCCTTTAAAATATGTGTTTTTTTGTGTGAAGGTTTTGCAGTCCCTCTAACTGGTCCACTGTATGTAGTAGACGATACACTAAGAATTATAGCATTACATACAACCCTAGTCAATACTATAGTTTGGATGTAATATACTTGTAACCTGGCTGGTTCTTGTTATTCCCATACCCCAGGTCTCTACAGTTATTATACTACTAATTTTCTGATTTTAATGTTACATCTGTGTTACACTTCGAAGTTTTTGTAGTAATATTCCCAGTATTTTACACATTTCTCTGTTGTAATTTTATATTGGTTTAATTTTCTTTTAAGGTGTTTATAGCTCTTAAAAGTTGTATATCCTTGCCTTCTTTTTGGTTTTCCGATGAAGGTACTGATATATCTGGCGCTATCCCTACATTATTAATGTCTCTTCCTGATGGAAGTATATACCTAGCTACCGTAAGCTTAATAGCTTCGCCGTTTCTTAGGCTAAAAAGGTCCTGAACTGTTCCTTTGCCGTAAGTTTTTTCTCCAATTAATATTCCTGAGTTAGTATCTTGTATAGCTCCAGAGAGTATCTCTCCTGCAGATGCGGTGGAGCCATCTATAAGGACTGCTACTTTTTCAAACTTCTTATTCCCATTTGATGAATATACTTCGGCTGGTTTGTTTTTGTACCTTACTTCAAGTATCTTTCCTTTTGGTGTAAAAAAGTTAGATACGTTTATGGCTTCATTTAATAGTCCTCCTGGATTTCCTCTAAGATCTAGGACTATCTTTTCAACTCCCGCTATTTGAAGCTTCGCTATCTCTATGGATACATCTCTTGTGATATTGCTATTAAATTCTCTTATTCTTAGGTAGCCTATGCCTTCTTCTAGGACTTTGCTCTCAAAAGAATTCACCTTTATTATAGCTCTAGTTATTTTAATTTCTTTCATTTCTTCATCTCTTTGTATTACTATCCTTACCTCGGTACCTTCTGGCCCTTTGATTTTTTCTACTACTTCTGTAATTTCCATATTAATAGATATAGCTTCCCCATCTACCTTTATTATCTTGTCCATAGGTAGCAGTCCTGCTTTTCTTGCTGGCGAATTTGGAAAAGTCTCTATAATATAAAACCCATCATCTCTTTTTCCGATAGATGCTCCTATTCCTGCAAATGAGCCTTGTGAGTCTTCTATAAATGTTTTAGTTTCTTCTATTGTTAGGTATCTGCTATGGGGATCAAGGGAGTCAAACATTCCTTTAATAGCTGCGTCATAAAGCTCTTCTTCACTAACTTCAAGGGCGTAGTTTTCCTGTATATATTCCTTTACTGCGTTAAAGAATTCCTGATCTTTTGTAATTGCTTCTCCATAGGAAAGGCTAGGAAGAAGCATAGTTACTATAGTGAGTACAAGAAGGTATTTTTTTAAATATTTTTTCATTTTTCACCACTTTCTCTATCTTTAATAGTAGTTAAGTATTCTCTCCCTATAGTCTTCTCTCATCTCATAGGTGAGATACATAATATAGTTGTGAAGTAGGGCTGCTGCTTCTGCTCTAGTAAGGGTCTTGTCTGGCTGGAAGTAGTTGTTTGCTGTGCCGCTTGCAAGTCCTATTTCTCTAGCTAAATACACTGAGTCTCTTGCCCAAAAAGGTATAGCATAATCATCTCTAAAGCCTGTCATATATGCTCCAGTAGGGGCAAGTCCTGAGAATCCAAGGGCATTGATCATAATAGTAGCAGCCTGAGCTTTAGTAAGGTGTCCATCTGGCTCAAATCTGTTTTCTCCTACTCCTGACATTATTCCTTTTGTAGCTACTGTCTTAATATATCTATAGTTTTCATCTTCGACTTCTGTATCAAAGAATAAGGCTGGCTCTACTGTTCTTCTTCTAGTAGAAGTTTGCATCTCTTCAGCTATATCCGATGCTACTGCAACTGCCTTTGCAAACTCTGCTCTACTCATCGGAAGAGATGGTCCAAAGTACATTGCTTTTGGCTCTATAGCTCCAAGGCTAGCAAGTAGACTTACGCTTTCCTGAGCCCAGTGGCCTCCCATATCTCTAAGGTTTGATACATATAACCTTTCAAAGGTTGGGTTGTTACCTAGGGTGAACGAGTTATTTCCTCTTCTGCCGTTCATGTCGTAGTTATACTGAATCTTGCTCTCTTCTTTTTCCGATATCATATAGCCACCTCTAAAAGATATTTGAGTTGGCTGATTAGGTATATATTCTAAATCTCTTGTGATATTGTGAGAAGACATTACGCTATACGTCCCACTTGGACCATTTGAGCGGTTGCTACTCACATGATAATCCATGGTTCTTGTTTCTGTTGCTCCCCAGGCTTGTTCATATCCAACTGTAGTCCCTTCCATTTGGATAGTTATATTGTCTTCGTCATCTGATGTGTATCTTTTTCTAAAAGACATATTTCCTGAGAAGTAATCTACTGCTGGTTTTATTTGGGTCACTATACTTTGAGTGAACTCCGATGTATCTAGGTCCGCTTCGTAAGTAGTTCCTTCAATAGTTATGCTCTCTTTAAATGTAGCTACTTCTGTACGCTCTATAAGCTGATCTCCTGTATCCTCTATGGATGTCCTAAGGGATAGGTTTCTCGATAGAGTATCTCCTGTGGCTGGGTCTGATAGTTCAAACCTATAGGTCTCTGTCCTTTGGTCATCTCTATCTCTTACTGTGGTTCTTACTGTACCTGACATAATCACTGGTCTCCCTGAAAGAAAAACTGCCTCTTGATAGGATGATACGTTTTCTATTCCAGGGTCAAATCCTTTTAGGGGCTCTGCATATGCCCCTAAAGGAAGTGATATTAATGTAAGGACAGAGAGAAAAAATGCTAAAAATCTCTTTGTCATAAAGTTTACTCCTTAATTTTTGTTTATTCTATTATTTATTCTACTATAAGAACTATACCATCATTTGTCCTAGTTGTTCTTTGTTTGTAGATTACCCTTACTTTTCTATTATTTAGCTCTTCTATTGCTGAAAGTGGTATTGCTTTTCCATCTTTTACTATTATTGCTTTCGATAGGTCAATCTCTTCTTCTAGTTGCTGATGTACGAATATTCCTCTTAGAGAGTTGAATTTAGCTACTTCTCTTAGGGTTACTGTATTTTCACCAATCTCTCTTACTCTTCCTGTCATAGTGTTTTGAGCGTTAACAAGGCTTGTAGTTGATGTATCAGTCTGGAAGGTCACTCCTATGGCTACATCATTTCTAGTGACTACATATACCTGTCTTTCAAGAAGACCGCTATTGTCATCTCTTCTATCTGTAAATCTAAGGTCCTTGATTTCATTTACTGAAATCACTTTGCCTTCACCTCTATTATGGTCAGCATCATAGAATCTAGTTTGATCTGTGAATGCTATCTGAGGGTCATCTGTTCCTGCCCTTCTAGTTATCCATCTATCTCCAGTGTTGATATAGTAGAATCTTTCACCTTTGTCGTTGTATAGTGCGAACTTGTAGTTAAATACGTTTTCAAAGGTTCCTCTATATACCGCATATCCAGTCTCTACCGCTTGGGTTGTAGTGTTTAGCACTACAAGGGATGCAGCTTTTGATGATGAAGATGCTTCTACAAATGCTCCAGCAAATGCATCTATATTTCTAGAATCTACTAGTCTTGAGTCTTTAACTACAAGAGTTCCTCCTGAGAAATTGATTATATTGCCATCTACATTCATATATGAACCTGGATAGTCAACTGACCTTACTTCTTCATATAGGGATATAGGATTGCTTGCCATGATGTTTCCTTTTTCTACCTTCGGACTTCCCTGCGCCATAGATACCGCCATATATAGACTTTGACCTTTATAGCTTGACATCTGACTTCTATTTACCTTTTGAGATCCTACATATATTTCATTTGATAGGGGTATAGTCTTGTAAGCTTCACCTGCATCTATCCACCTATCTCCTGATAGCTCTTTAACATTCGTAAGGGTCACTGTCCCTCTACCTATTGCTACGCTGTCTATAGTTCCTTTTAGAAGTTTATCTATTTGTCTTTGAGGACCTTCTATCTCTAGGGCTGTTGCTCTTTGAGAATATATGTCGTCAAAGAATAGCTTTACCATATCTCCTTCCATAAGATATGAGATATCTGAAAGTATGCCACCTTTTGAAACCAGAGTATCAACTGGAACTGCATATCTTTGATTATCCGATAATACTAGATAGTCATTGCCCTTTTCAAGGACTTTTCCTGATACCATTCTTCCTTTTGGAGGTATATATCCGTCAAGGTCTGGGTCTATATCAAGATATGCATGAATTTCTTCTGCTATATTGTTTTTAAGCATTAGCCTTATATCTTGACCATAAATTAGATTTTCTTTTGTTATTTGTTTTGATGATATTCCAGATACTGTGTTTTGCTCTGTAAAAAACGTTGCATTTGGAGAGTACTGGTATATTCTTTGTCTATCTGTAAAGTCTTTGATGATTATATTTGATCCTTGGATTCCTTCAAATGTCCCTTCTACTGTCTGAGGAGAACTGCTTCCTGCTTGAGCATAATATACTTTTCCATCTCTTAAGAAAAATTCTACCCTATCTCCACTTTGAAGTACTGAAGGATTTAATGAAAGCGCTCCGTATCTTGCTACCGGAAAGTTTTTCGAGCTGTTTGCAAGTACATTAAAGAATCCACCTTCATCAGACTTTACTGTAATTAGTAGGGATGGCTCTCCTTTATCGTAAACTTCCTGCTTTGAAACTACCTCTCCCGATGATACTCCTGAGCCTAGGTTTGAAAGTATCATATTTTTGTTTGAGTGAAGCATTTGGGCAGCCATTCTTCTGTTTACAGAAGCACTAGGGTTTTGACTATATATAAATGGCTTACCTGATGATGCAGACATCCACCTTGCAAACTTTTCGGCAGTTACTGGAGCGCTATAGTTTGTTTCTGTTGATGCTACTATATCTTGAGGATTTAATACCCCTGAAGATGTTGCAAGGTCTATATATCCTTTTCTCCAGTCGCTTGGATCCACCTTGACTCCTGATGCCATTCCAGAGGAGTTAATTGCAAGTACAAGAGCTTCTGCTTCTGTAAGTGGTGCGTTTGGCCTAAAGTTGCTGTTTGCATCAAGTGTCATGATGCTGCTTCCAAGTACGAAGTATACTCCTTCATCTCCTTGTATATCCCTTGCCTGAAGTCTTCTATTTATCTCCTGGGAGTTTGGACTTCCTTCTATGACTGGGTATGGGGAAGCTGCCTGAAATGCAAAGGCATTTGAAAAATTTCCAAATATCAAAAGGAGAAGGAGAGGCCAAACTAGGCCAATCCTTCTATTAGAGTTTTGTCTCGAGTTTTTAGGATTTGATTTATTTTTCATATCTATTCTCCTATCTTGGTGAAAGAAGTAGGTAGTGTCCTGCTTCTCTGAGCTGAATAGTTCCTACTCCTACAGGAAGTAGATTATGACCTGATTCATTGTATCTATATATAGTGTTGTTTAAAGATGTTCCTCTATCTGGAGTGATTGACATTGAAGACATACCGTTTAGGCTAAATACTGGTGATGTTAGTCTTTTATCAACTACTTCAAAGTCTATAGAGTATACTCTAGAGTTTCTGCTCATATTTCTTGGAACTAGTGCTCCTATGCTTTCTTGCATCTGGTTGTTTACAGATGTGAGCTTGATTCTAAAGAATGCATCATCTGAAGCTGAGGTTATCTGGCTGACATTTAGGCTAGAGTAAGGAATGTTCATTGTCATTCCTCTATCTGATATTGTCAGAGTCTTTACTCCTCTTTTTATATCTCTTGCTGGTATTTGAATATATTTTTCATTTTGATTAAAGTTTGCAAGGTTGATAAAGTTTTCAGATGTTCCTACAGTATACTGAAGAGTATTTCCTACAACTTCTTGCTTGCCTTGAGTCTGAATCTCTCTTACTGTATTTTCAGCTTCTATTATTTTGTCTTTTTCTTTGTAGTCATCTCTTTCTCTAAGGGTTGTAGCCCTTACATATCCTACGTCATTTGCCTGTCCGAATTTGTTTAGTACTCTTACATTAAACTGATATCTAGTATCTGGCTTTAACCCTCTTACTACAAACTCAGTTCCTTTAGTGTCTCCAACAAATACGTAATCTGTTGAGCTTCTGTCTTCTCTTGCATATATCTCAAATTTTTCTGCTGCATTTAGTACGTCTTTGTCAATGTTCCATCTAAGAATCATACTTCTTTCAAAGCCTGGTATAGCTTCAATGTCTGGTACGTCTGGGACTGGAGGTTTTACGTTTCCTTCCCCAGGGTCTGATATACCACCATCTGGGTTAACTATTATGATTGAAGTATTTTCTAGGGAAAGCACTCCCTCAGGCATTTTGAATTTTATAGTAGTAGTTCCTTCTACAGTCACTGCTGCAGCTTCAACTCCACCTGTTACATGGGCATCTTGGTTGATACCAGCAGTTACTCCAAGGATACCTGAAGCTTTTGCGCCATCTGGGGCTGTTCTTGATTTTATAAGTTCTCCACCAATTATTACTTTCGCTCCTGCTCTAAAATCTTCACCTATTATTTTAACTTCTGTCTGAGTATCGTTAAAGAATATAGCTCCTTCTGATTCACTTATCTTAGGTTGAGAGATATATGTGAATGGTTTTTCATCTGAGGCTCCTCCATCTGCATTTATAACCTGAAGCTTTCCTGCTCCGGCAACAGATTGAGGTGCGGTAATGTTTATTGCTGTTATTTCACCATTTCCATTTTTCTCTATGTTTCTAAGTGCTGCAGGGGAACCATTTAAGTTTACTGTAATTCTATCTTCTATTCCAAATTCATCTGTTTCTCTAAATCCACTTCCTGTAACCCTGATAAATGTTCCGCCAGTTCGTGGCCCTTTATCTGGAGTTATAGTGTCTATTACAGGTTTTGATTCTGCTGCTATATACATAAAGTATACGGGCGGGGTTGCACTGTCTGAAAAAGCATTTCCTTCTCCAGTTGATATGGATACAACCTGAGGTACTCTAACCTCTGGGGCAGTTCCCTTTGGAATTGAAACTATTACAAAGTCATTGTCTGGACTCACTGCCTCAATTTTAGCTTCTTTGTCTCCAATTCTAACAGATTTTATTCCTGCCATATTAGAGCCTAGTATCTTTACTACTCCACCTGTTGCATTAAAGTCATGACTATAAACCTTTGCATCAATATCAGATCCACCTATTCTAACCTGCCTGTCTTTACTGCCTTCTATATCTGTAATTACTGGGGCTGTAAGACCTCCAGTAAAGTTGAAAGGTGCTGATGCTGATGAACCGTCTTGGTTTATTAGTGTAATTGTTGTAGTTTCTATTCTATCATTATATGGGGTATTTATCCTTATATTTGATACTCTTGTAGTTTCGTTAAGGTCTACTTTTTCTACCTTTCCAAGCCCTCTTCTTACTACAAGCTGGTTGATGTTTCCAGATCTTTCTATTCCAATAGATACATATTCCTTGTTTAGTCTAGAAAGAAGGGCTACATTGTTGGCTAGGTTCGTAGCTTTATGATACTCTGGATTTCTCCAGTTTATCCCTATTACTGTTTTTTCTCCTACTGCCCCGATTCTGAATCTTCCACCTGTTGTATTTTCTGCATCCGCCATAAGTGTTAGGGTACCATCTGGCGCTTTGTAAAAGACCTCTATATTATTTCCAGCTCCCGGTCTATATCTTATATGAAGCTTTTCTATTTCATTTATAGTTTCTAAATCAGCTCCTAAGTCTCCCAAATCTGTCTTATAGCTTTTATTTCCAAAGGCAACTATAAGACCATTTGAATTGATATCTCTAGCACTTACATTTATTGTATCTGTAAATCTAGAAGCTGAAAGTATTGATGAATTTTGGATTATCTCTGGATTTCCAGATGAGTAGATAAATCCTTTTTGCCTTATTGCTGTAGCCCCATCCTCGTTAATTACCATAAGATCTACAGAGCCATCTTCGGCAACGTTTATAGGTTTTTCTGGAACTCTTACTAGTATTCTTGAAAGTTTTACAGTTCCATCTTGTCCTTCTTCTATAATGTCATAGTTTATTATTTCGGTAGCTTTTTTGTATCCAAAATAAATTGATGGGATGTTTATAACTTCATCAGCTTCTTTTTTTGCTCTAAAGTTATCCCCTTCTATCCAAACTAAGTCTCCAACATTTCCCTTGTTTGCATTTGGGTCGTTTGAAGGTAATCCTTGTCTATATATACTATTGATTCTAATGTCATATGCTGGGTTGAAATATGTGAATCCGTCTAGTTTCGTTCCCGTTGATTGATTCACCTTGTTTTTTACGGTAACTGGAACTGTGTACGACTGTCCCGGTGTTATGACTGAGTCTACAAGTGGCGGTACCTGTACATATGCTTCTTTGAAATCTAGGCTATATCCAACTACTTGTCCCTTTTGACTTCCAAAGAATACGTCTACTTCTCCTCTAAAGGTAGTGTTTCCACCTGCTGTTATGGTGCTTATTATTCCACCTTTGATGTCTCCTCTATTTGGATCTATAGTGTTTATTTCTGTTTTTGAACCTCCAGTATCAATGATTCTAAACTGAAGCCCAAGGCTCTCACTAAGGTCCGGATTTCTAACCTGTAGATTATAGTTTCCTGGAAGTTTAGACTCTGGTATCTTTACGATTATGGTATCTGCATCTACTACATATACATATTTACCAGGGAGCTTTGGTCTGTTTTCTGGGTTCGATGAGTCAAAGAAAATATCACTATCTTGATGTTCTATATCATCGTTAGTATCTCTAAAATATTCATTAACGTCTTGACCATTTAAAAGAACTTTAGTTCCTATTTGCAGGAGTTCATTGTCAGATGTAAGATTAGGTCTTATAAATCTCACGTTATTTGCTTGATTGTTACGTTTAATTACTACTATTGTCCCTGGATCTCCTGAGTCTGGTATAAGCTCTTTTAGTACAGGTCCAGTGATTGGTGCAAATCTTAGGTCATATGAATCCATAAGCCCTTCTGTGATTATAACCTGAAGCCTAGTCTCTCCGGCTATACCTTTTGGGGTTTTAAGTTTTATAACTGCGTTGTCTCCTTGGAATGCTCTATTTGTGATTCTACTTGTGACGTCCATTCCATCTAATGTGACTCTTACTGTGTTGAGATTTGTAATTCCTGTGTTTGCAGTGAATTTGATTTCTATTTCATTTTCTTCGTCAGAGCTAAGGGTTGTTGCTGGTGCTCCTTTGTGAAGTACTTCATTAATGAATGGTTGTTTTGGATGCCCTTCTGTAGGTGATTCTTCTCCTGATGGATATCTAAACTCAAATCTAGGGGAATCTATGTTATATAGATTTCTTCCTCCTTCTGGGTTAATCACTTCTATAAATCCAAATAGTTTGTGAAAACCAGCAGGATCAAGAGGTTCGTTTTTTATTCTTTCTTTAAGCTCTGAACCAGTTGCTGGTTCTATAGCGATTACATAGGTGTCTCCCAATGTGCTAAACTCTCCATCTATAGGAAGTCCATTGCTCAGTATTTTCTTGTCTCCTTGAAGATTCGAAAGCTGAACCTCTCCTATAAGCTGTCCTCCTGGTGTATAGAAGTTAACCTGCGGATATTTCGTTATTCTTTGTCCTGGGTTAGCAGGGTCATCAACTCTTATAGCCTGAAGGTTTGAACCTTTAATCCTAATCATAAGAGGCTTGGTCACTGTATCAACTTTGTGGAAATATCCGTATACTGGCTCCACTCCTGTAATTACCGGTCTTATCTCTGCTGGATCGAATATAAAGCCACCAGAAAGGGTTGCGCTTTCAAATATAGATATTTTAGTTCCATCTTCAAGTGTAATTATTGTTTCTGTATCTACCGTAATATCGTATCTGGGCTTATCCGCTGTTAAACTTTGAGTTTTTACTACAAGTCCATCCTCTGAAGGAGTGGTAAAATGCTTAAGTCCATAATTATCTGTGGATGGTTTTGTTACGTCGATTTCTACATCTAATGGAACTGTCTTTAGACCAACTATAGCTTCTATATTTCTTTCTATTTCACTTATTATTTTTCCTCCATATGTAGGATTTCCCCCTACAGAGTATTTAATATTTAGTGTATTTCCTTCTCTTGTAGGATTCGCAGGCGGTGTTGATGCTGGCGTAATTACCGCCCCTGTAGGTCTTACTATATCTGGAGTATTAATATTTATTATATTTCTACCGAGTATTGTAATATCTGTAGGAACATTATCTTTTGCTCTTCCTGGTACTGCTCCTGCTACTGTAAGTACGTTTGATCCTTCTGTAAATCTAAATGCATTTAATGCTATTGCCTCTGCTGCTGGGTTGTTTCTGTCTCTTATCACCACATGCATTGGAACATTAATTAAATTAAAAGGACTATTTGCAACTGTAAAAGCTTCGAGTCCTATCACATCACCTGTATTATTTGGTCCATCTCTTCTAAGCCTAGGGTTGAGCAGTTTTATTTCTTTAGTTTCATCTTCACTGTTTCTAAGATAAATATCCATATTATCATTAAATTTATTTTTAAGAATTGTGGTTAAATCTGTGTCTAGTGCTGCCACATTAATAAGATTTGATCTATTTGGAGGGCCTTGTGATGGTACTACTCTTAGATTTTCAAGTCCCTCTATTTTTTGAAGCACTGTAACTGAATTTTTGTAAACTACTGAGAAAGTAACTGGAACAGGTTGTCCATCTACAGTAGTTGAATTTTGCTTTTTTAGAATTATATCTGACTGGGCGTTTAATGTACCTCTTTTAATGCTTGGTATTACTATAGAAGTTGGATTAACAGTAATTTCAGCAGGTGTTTCACTTACTGAATGTCCTGCATTGGCTATTGCTACTTCTGTTACTCCAGTAAAATCTCTTCCATTTAGAGTAAGCTGATCTCCTACATATATCTTTCTCTGAGTAAGAGAATCCATAGAGGGAAGATTATTTACATTTACTGTAAACGCCTTAGATTCACTAGGGGACTCTAAAGTTATTGTAGTATTACCATTAAGGTTGAAATTGAGTGCTGTGTAGTCTGTTGCCGGAGGGTTTGGAGCATTTAGGGGCGCAGTTATAGTGATAAGGCTCCTAGTTTTAGTCATTGTAGCTCCAGGCATGGCCGATACAGCTACTGGACTAATTCCATTGTTAATAATAATATTATCAACAGTATCTAGATTTCCTCCTGTAATAAATACTTTTACCGATGTATTTCCGGATACAGATTCTTGGACAAAGTTGAATTCTGTAATGGAAATAGGTGTTGCAGCAAATGCTTCAAATGGAATTCCAATAAAAAGCATCATAAATGCAGTAATAATAGATAGGGTCCTTTTTCTAGTTATCATATTTTTGTTCCTTTCCATCATGATATTTGGTGAAACTACCCGAAATATATCATCTAAATCTAGTGATATAGAACTTTTATTATTTCTTATAAAATTACATTATATATATCGTCTATTATACTGGATTTTTTAGATGATTTTAGTCCAAATACTAAAATGTAATATTTTTTTAATTATATTTTTTTAAATATATATATTCTGTAAAAGTTCTGTAACACTGCCGTAATGAGTTGGGTATATAATGGTGTCATCGTGAAGGTAATATGATATTATTTAATATGGGATTGGTTTTAGCTTTAATCATGAAGATTAATGCAAATCATTTTAAAATCGGAAGTATTTATAATCAAAAGGAGGAAATTGGAATGAAATTATTTAGTTCAAAGAAAAAAGCGGCTATTCTTGGAGCACTTGTGGGAGTAATGACTCTAGGCAGCGTAGCATTTGCAGCTAGCACTCCTATAAAGCTTGATGCTTTTTATGACACTTTCAAGCTTAATGTAAATGGTACTCAGCAATATATCAACGACAGGCAGTTCAAGCCATTTATAGCTGACAGCAGAATCTACATACCTCTGTCTACTTTAAATCAGCTAGGTGTCGTAAATGCTCAGTGGGATGCTTCTACTGCATCTGTAAATATCACTCCATCAGGTACATCTTCAAGTGGGGAAGTAGCACTTTATCAGCAACAACTTGCAGCTCTTAATGTACAGCTTCAGGCAAAAACAAAAGAAGCTGAAGATCTTAAAGCTGAAAATACAAGACTTGGAGCTGAAGTAGATAAACTTAAAAAAGAAAACAACTCGTCTTCATCTACATCTGACAGCAGAGCTTTAAGAGATCTTGAAGACACATTCAACAGAAGCCGTACATTTAGCAGATACTCTGGTCCAACTAATGTTGGGACTATAGATTTCGAATTTAGAGTTGATGCATATAGAAATGATTTAGAGATAGAAATGTATATACCTAAAACACTTACTAGTTCACAAATCACAGCACTTAAAGATGATTTTAGATATTTTGATGAGTATATAGAAGATTTGTCTGAAGAGGCTAGAAAATCTTTTAAAGATGCTACTGTTTATATAACTATCTATAATGGAGAGTACAGAAACAGCCCTACAAAAATAGGGGATTACACTTATGATGGAAGAAGAATCAGTGGTAGAATAAACTAATACTAGTTTTAAAACTGATTTATTTATAAGATAAAAGGAATGGCAGCTGCCATTCCTTTTAATTTTAGCCATAATTAAAATACCTCCAGATTGATTATATTTTATCTCAATCCAGAGGTATTATCATACACAAAATTATTTACACTCTTTATTTTCACATCTAGATTTTTGAATTTCTATATATAAGCCCTTCTAGGTTGTCATATTCGCTAACAAGAATATCCTTCATAGAAAGGTCCTTCATTATCCTTTTTAGTATTACTGTTCCAGCAGTGATTACATCTGCTCTTTTGGGCTGTAGTCCTTTAATCATCATTCTTTCTTCTAGGGTTTTTGATTTAAGACCATCGAGTATACCCTCAATCTCTTCATACATTATAATGCTCTGGTGGACTTTTTCCATATCATATACTTCAAGCTCCTGAGCCATAGAAGAAATGGACGTAGCAGTCCCTCCTATCCCTATCAGAGTTTTGATATGATAGGTCTTTAATATGTCAATAGTATTTTGGGTAACCATATGGATATATTTTTCCATATCTACGATTTCATTGTCTTTAACGGGATCATTTTTTACGAATTTTTCAGTGAGGCGTACAGAGCCAATATCTTCGCTTTTTGAAAAAATAATCCCATCATTTGTATCTCCGAGGATGAACTCAGTGGAGCCTCCTCCTATATCTAGTACAAGGACTTGCCCAGATTCTTTGAGACCTGCCGCAACTCCATAAAAACCAAGGCTGGCTTCATCATCTCCTGTGATGATATTAACTCTTATTCCTGCTTCTTTTTCTGCTCTTTTAATAAAGTCTTCTCTATTTTTGCTATCTCTAAGTGCGGATGTCCCCATGACAAATATATCTTTGCAGTTTTCTTCTTTTGCTATATCCACAAACTCCTTAAGGGCTTTTATATTCCTATCGATTGCTTCTTCACTGATATATCCATTTTCATCGACGCCTCTGCCTATTCTAGTGATGTTTACATATTTTTTTCTGTCCTTAAAATTCCCTTCATAATCTGTGATTAGAAGTCTCATAGAGTTTGTACCTATATCTATCGACGCCATTTTCATAGTTTTTTCTCCCTAACTTAATTTTCGTATATTAATTTGGATATTAAAGGAAAACAAAGGTTAATATTGTAGATTAAAATCATTATTTGAATTAGTTTCTCATTTTGTTTAGGTCTATATATATCGTCTCACCTGGTTTTATCATACCTAGTCTTTCTCTCGCCTGTCTTTCTATGAATTCCATAGTTCCTACTTGGCTTAGGATTTTTTCGAGACGCTCTATTTCCTTTTCTTCCACTTTTTCTTTTTCGAGAATCACTGCTCGTTGCTCTCTTAGCTCAGCTATTTGCATCTCTTGGTCTATATATGTGAATATCATTGATATAGATGCTACTATAATAATCGCTACTATGCCTAGGAGCATAAAATCGATTTCTTTTTTTGGCTTTTTTGTAGTTTCTTTATCTGTTTTATAATGTAGTTCTTTTTTTTCTTTAATATCAGCTATATTTACTACTGTTTCTTTCTGTCCTTTAAAGTCTTCATTTTCTCTCGACTTCATGTCTTGAATTTTATTTATTTCATTATTCTTGTTATCCATCTTACTCAACTACCTCATAAAGCTCCGATGCAGTATCTTTTGTGACATGCTCTTTTATATCCTTTACTCTGACTTTTAGTGTGTTTTGCCCAAATTGGACTTCTAGTATGTCTCCAACCTTTACTTTTGATGAGGCTTTTGCTTCTTTGCCATTAATTAGGACAACTCCAGCTTCAGATGCATCCTTTGCGACTGTTCGTCTTTTGATTATTCTTGATACTTTTAAAAATTTATCTAATCTCATAACTTTATTTCCTCCTGTAAACTCAAGCCCTAAAAACAAAGCTTAAAAATCTATTTATAGAAATTTATAGTGCTAAGTAAATTTAATCTAAGACTTTAGGCCTTGATGTTTTATATAAAACAAAACTACAGGAGGCCCTGTAGTCTTTGTCTTTTTTATATTATTTATTGGTTTACTTTTTCTTTTAATCCTTTTCCAGCTTTGAATACTGGAGCTTTTGAAGCAGGTATTTTTATTTTTTTCTTAGGGTCTCTAGGGTTTCTTCCCTCTCTAGCAGCTCTTTCTCTTGTTTCGAAAGTTCCAAATCCTACAAGTTGTACTTTCTCTCCAGCAACAAGTGCTTCTTCTACAGACGCCATGAAAGAGTTAAGAGCTCCCTCTGCATCCTTTTTAGTAAGTCCACTTTTTTCTGCCATTTTTGCTACTAATTCAGCTTTGTTCATTTTATATATACCTCCTTATATTGTATGTAGCTTTTACTACATGTTGCTTAGATTTCTAAGCGAATCTTTCCTTTTGGGTAAAAAATTAAAAGGTCAGTCAAAACTTTAAAAAATCAGTTCAATCTCATCGGGATGTATTGGCCTGTCTTACTCTTATTGTATATTCCCCATTTGCATTAAGTCAACCTCAATTTCGCTATTTTTCAATATTTTTATTGATTTTTTCCATTTTTTTCAAATTTTCCCACATTTTTGGTAAATCTTTCTCATCTATCTCTAGGTCTGTGAATACATGAGGGTGCCTACGAATTAGTTTTTTTGATATTCCATCGGTTACATCTCTAAGGTTAAAGTAACCATCTTCCCTTCCAAGCTCGCTATGAAATACTATATGAAGGAGCACATCCCCTAGTTCTTCGATTAGATTGTCTATGTCATCATTCTCTATTGCTTCTTTTACTTCTGTAGCTTCCTCGACTATATGATCCTTGAGTGACATGTGAGTTTGTTTTTTGTCCCATGGGCATCCATTCTCCCCTCTAAGAGTCCTTACTATCTCTATAAGGTCCTTTAGTGAGCTAAATTTCTTTTCATTCACGGATTTGATATATATGGATGTAAGGTGGTCGTATTCCCAGAGGTTTCTATCCATTTCATATAGTTTTACGGATTTTACAAGCTGGGTTTCTTTGATGCCCGCGTTTTTCACAAGGAGGATTTCCTGCTCGTCGTCATAAACTTCCATTAATTTCAACTTTACATCTGATGCGGTCATATCGTCATATACCTGAGTAATTACAAGGTCTTTATTCACTTCTATATTATCTTCATCTATGGTAAATGCATCCATAAGCTCAAATCCATTTGACGGGTCCCTTTTTACAGCTGCAAACATGGCGTCTATAAAGCTCATAGACGGGTAAACCTCTACATCTATACCTTCATCTTTCGCCATTTGTTCAAGTATAGTAACTGTACTCTCAGCAACATATGGATGGCCTGGCACTGCATATACTATCTCATTTTCTGATTTAGCCTTCTCGATAAGAAAGGCCGCTATATTTTCATAGACCTTTTCAAAAGAAGGGTTCTCTTCATAAAAATAATCTAGATATGTACCTTTCATCCCCATATCTTTAAGCTCCTTGATTACAGGGTGATCCTTTGTTCTTATATATATTTTTTCATCTGATGTTAATAGCTTATAAGCTCTAAAGCTTATGTTGTCTATGCTTCCTGGACCAAGCCCAGCAATTTTTATTTTCATATTATCTTCCTTTCATGACAGTGACAAGAATGACAAGGGGACGAGAATGACAAGGGGACGTATCTGTTGTCCCACTCCTCAGTGACAAGGGGACGTATCCAGTGTCCCATTCCATGACAGGGGGACGTATCCAGCGTCCCACTCCCGTCCTATTTTATAGCCCGTTCTATTGTTGATCGCCCTAAATTTAGCACTCTTGATAATTGTCTAATACTTACTCCCTCGTTTGAATATATATTTTTTATAATTTCATTTCGCTCCTTAGTGGGATAATTTTCTAAGGTGTCTATGCCAAAATCTCTTTTTATTAAGTCTCTTAATGAATCATCTGTGTATTTTTTCGATTCTACGTAATCTAAAAATTGTTCCTCGGTATTTACATTCATATATTCTTCAAAGTCTGATGCTGTCTTGAAATACTCTCTTATTATACCAGTATCTAAAAAAGATTGCTCACCTTTGTAAGACTTTATGCATTCGTTGTAACTGCTCCAGTTATAGTTTTCTGGACTCCTTGTGATATTTGCTTTCACTGGATTTTGGTGTATGTATCTTAATACGGTTAGAAGATATGGTTCTGATTCCACATTTTGACTTTTATATCTATTTTGAAAGAGGTGTCCTGTCCTTAGATGTCTATTATTATGCCACTGAACATAGCCCACTGTAATTTTTTTAACTGTATTTCCTAAGTCTTCATCTTCATGAATGAGTAGATGAACGTGGTTGTTCATTAAACAATATCCATATAATTTGAACTGGGATCTCTCTTTTGCTTTTTCAAGTTTTTCTAAAAACACTGTTTTGTCTTGATCGTCTAGAAAGATATTTCTTTTGTCGATTCCTCTGACCATCACGTGATATATTCCCGTTGCGCTTTTTGTTCTTGGAATTCGTGGCATGACAATCCCCCTTAGAAAACTAATGATAATAGCTTGATAAAAAGGTGAACAAGCGGTTCTTTTTTTTAGGCAGCGGGACAACAGATACGTCCCCGCGGTTCTATTCCCCTAATTTTTTCAGCAAATCTTCGTATAGTTTTTCAGATATTCTAAATCCGCTGTTTCTAAGAATATCTATACATGGCTTAATTTCTTCTACTAAATTGAGTTCTTTAGCTCTTTGCAATACACCAACTACTCCAATTGGCTTAAGAAAAAAATTTTTCGCTAAGCTTCTTGCTGATTTTTCATCTATTATCACATAATTTAAATCCAGCTCTTTTGCTCCAATAATTGTTTCTATTTCCCCTTTATGCAAATGACCGTAAAGCTTATTTACTAGGTTCTGATCTTTTACTTTATATATCTTAATTTGACCTAAGTTTATAGCTTTTTCAATTTCTTTTTTTCCGATAGCATCTTCAGTTTTCCCTGAAACTATTTCATTATATACTTCTTCAGTTATATATACATCAAACATTTTATAGAGTAAATTTAGCATTCCCAAAATAGACATTCCTATTATAGGGCTTGCATTACACATTACCTTAATCATGGTGAATACCTCTCAACTCAGCTAGAGTTTGCTCATCATCTTCCATAGTTTCTTCGGTATAATCCATCCAATTTATATTATATCTTGAAAGTATCTTTATAAATTCATCAAGGTCTTTATCTGCTAACTCCGCTGCTCTTGCAAGTGTAACTCTTTTTTCTATAAAAGCAGCTATTGCTAGTGAAGTCTTTATACTCTCATTGAAAGCCCCTTCCGACTCTGCTTTATATACTTCCTTGAAGTCATTTTTTAGACTTATTTCAAGATATTCTTTTTTTACTGCCATTTTTATTCCTCCAATCCAATTTGGTTTCTTCATTATTTTATTGGAAATTTCTATATATTGGAAATATTGATTGTTGTTTATATTATACCATTTTTATAAGTTACTATAACATTCTCAGATTAAGTTTAAGATAAAAGCTGGAAAAACTAGTTTTTCCATAAGTCTAAATTGTTCTGTGGCTGAAAAAAGCTGGCCTAGATTTTGATCTAAGTCAGCTTTTTGGTGATTGAGTGGGACAATAGATACGTCCCCGTGGCTCTATATTACTGATAACCAGAGGCTTTGAGATTCTATTTCTAAGTCTGATACTAGGTCTATAAATGGTTTGTAATTCATTGTAGTATGAGCTTCATCAAGCACTTCATAATATTTTGCTCTGTTTTCATTTTTTATTATTATGGGTATATATCCGTTCTTCATTAGTTCAAAATTTAATAATAGTCTTGATGTTCTTCCATTTCCATCTATGAATGGATGGATTTTTACAAATTCCCCATGTAGCAAAGTAGCTCTAACAATGGGATGATATTTATACCATTCGTTATTGTATTCTAGGATTAGACGTTTCATCAAGTCTTCTATCTCGAAGTTTTTGGGTGGTATATGCTTTGCTCCACCAATAACCACATTTTCCTTTCTATATTTTCCTGCATTTTCATTATCGATTCCTTTTAAAATAAGTCCGTGCAAATTTCTTATATTCCATTCTGACAGGGATTCTTTATTTGAAATTAAATCTTCAACAAATAGTATCGCTTCTTTATGATTAATAACTTCAAGATGCTCTCTCATGGTCTTTCCGCCAATTGTAATACCTTCAAGAACAACTTTAGTCTCAGACATGGTCAAAGTATTTCCTTCTATTGCATTTGTATTATATGTCCATTCAATTATTAGTTTTTCATGAAGCGAGTTTATCAATCTTTTTGAAAAAGGTCTATGGCTATCAATTTTATTTTTAAGTGAGTCTATATAGGTGAAGTCATAATTTAATCCTAAATATTTTTTCTTATTTGACTCTCTAGCGTCTACTGGTTTTGAGGCTTCATTTGGAACAAGCCATCTGCCTTCTATTTTTAAAGCACCTTCTATTCTGCCTTCTTTACAAAGAGCTCTAATCCTTCTGTCACTTATCTTCCATCTTTCACTAGCTTCTTTAGCTGTAATATATTTCATTACTTTTCACCTCTCTTTAATATTATGCCGCGCTCGGAATAATGTCAAGGATTTAGGGTCGGAAAAGGTGAAAAGTGGGACAATAGATACGTCCCCGCGTCTCAAAAGACAAAAGAAAAAGCCCGCAAGCTCATGGATAAATCTAGAGGCTTGCGGGCTTAATATTTTTGGTCAGCTTTTTTGGTGATTGGGCGGGACAGTGGATACGTCCCCGCGTCCCGGTGGGGTTATTTGAAGTAGGATACTCCGTTTTCAAATAGGTTTTGTTTTGTATCTACTTTGTAGTTTTTGTAAAGGCCTTTTTGGACTCTTTCTGTATGGCCCATCTTACCTAGTATCTTTCCGCATGGGCTTGTGATTCCTTCTATTGCTCCAAATGAGCCGTTTGGATTGAATGGTCTGTTCATGGAAAGGGCTCCACTTTCATCTACATATGAGAATGCAACCTGTCCATTTGCATAAAGCTTTTTGATGAATTCTTCACTTCCTATGAATCTTCCTTCTCCATGGGATACTGGAATATCATGGATTTCTCCTACATTCATCCCTACTGTCCAAGGTGAACTATTGCTCATTACCTTGGTCTTTACAAACTGGGCTACGTGTCTTCCCACTTCGTTGTGGGTAAGGGTTGGAGAGCTTGCATCCAGCTCTTTTATTTCTCCATAAGGCAGTAATCCTGTCTTTATAAGGGCCTGGAATCCGTTGCATATTCCTAGGATGAGGCCGTCATTTCTTTCTAGTAGCTCGTTTATAGCATCTTTTATTCTTTCGTTTCTAAGAACTGCCGCTATGAATTTTCCTGAGCCGTCTGGTTCATCTCCAAGGCTAAAGCCTCCAGGTATCATAAGGATTTGAGAGCTTCTGATTGATTTTTCAAGCTCAAGTATAGACTCTTCTATATCTTTTAAAGTAAGGTTTTTAAATACCTGAATCTTTGAGGTAGCTCCTGCTTTTTCAAATGCCATAGCGCTGTCATATTCACAGTTCGATCCTGGGAATACCGGGATAATTACATTTGGCTTTGAAATTTTTATATTCGCCCTTGATAGTGATTTAGCGCTTTGGCCTATAGCTTCATAGTCAAATATATCTTTTTTTGCCTCCATGTTTCCTGTTGGGAATATGCTCTCAAGTGTTCTTTCGTAAGACTCTCTTATATCTTCAAGAGGTATCTCAACCACATGTCCTATCTTGATTATCTTTTCATCTATTGTAACTCCTAGCTCAGTAACTGAGTTATCTTCTTCACTAAGCTCTACTATAAATGAACCATATATAGGCTTTAATGCTTCTTTGTAGTCAAGGTCCTTAATGTCAAGTCCAATAGAGTTTCCAACAGCCATCTTTGATAGTCCTCCTAGAAGGCCGTCATGTCCTCCTGCATATGCAGAAAGTAGCTTGCCTTTTGCTTTAAGATTTTTAAGAAGCTTAAGGTTGTCTTTAAATATATCCATATCAAGAAGTCCATCTTCATCCACAGGTGTAGATATAACTCCTATATAGCTACCTGATTGTTTTAGTTCTCCTGAAATTATTTCATCTATATCCGAAGTAGTAACTGCGAATGATATAAGGGTTGGAGGGACATTAATATCCTTATATGTTCCAGACATAGAGTCCTTGCCACCAATTGCAGGGATATTTAAATCCATCTGAGCTCTTAGAGACCCTAAAAGTGCTGCAAAAGGCTTGCCCCATTTAAGTGAGTCTTCTCCAAGCTTTTCAAAGTATTCCTGAAATGACAGTCTAACCTTAGATACATCTCCACCTATAGCTGCTATCTTACTCACTGAGTCTATAACTGCATAGTAAGCTCCATGAAATGGACTCTCTTCACTAAGATATGGATTGTATCCATATGTCATTATAGATGCTGTGGTTGTATCTCCCTTTAATGATGGAACTAGAGATACCATACCTTGGGGTGGGGTAAGCTGATTCTTCCCACCAAGAGGTATGAATAAAGACCCTGCTCCTATAGAGCTATCAAACCTCTCTACAAGTCCTTTTTTACTGCAGGTATTTAAATCCTTCATTTTATCAAGTAGTGCAATTTTTATATTACTGATATCTTTTCCTTCTATAAAGTTAACTGAAGCTGGAATATCTATCTCTATATCCTGATAAGATGTAACTCCACTGCTATCTAAAAACTCTCTGCTAATGTCTACAATCACAGAGTCTTTGTATTTCATAACGAGTCTATTTTCATCTGTTACATATGCAACCACTGTGCCTTCAATGTTTTCCTCATGGCAAAGTGCTAAAAACTCTTCTAAATCCTTAGGGTCAAGTACACATGCCATTCTTTCTTGGGATTCTGATATGGCAATCTCCATAGGTGTAAGGCCCTTGTACTTTAGAGGCACTTTATCTAAATGAACAAGTAGTCCATCTGCCAGCTCTCCAATTGCAACAGATACTCCCCCTGCTCCAAAGTCATTACATTTTTTTATAAGCTTTGCCGCTTTTTCGTTTCTAAATAGTCTTTGAAGTTTTCTCTCTGAAGGTGCATTTCCCTTTTGAACTTCTGCTGATGATATTTCTATGGATTTTTCTGTTTGCTCCTTTGATGAACCTGTTGCTCCACCTACTCCATCTCTTCCTGTACGTCCACCAATAAGGACTATTACATCTCCTGATGCTGGTTTTTCCCTCTTTACGTTTTCTAAAGGAGCGGCTCCAATTACTGCTCCAACTTCCATCCTCTTTGCCTTAAATCCTTGGTGATAAACCTCATCTACAAGTCCTGTACAAAGCCCGATTTGATTTCCGTAAGAGCTATATCCCCTTGCTGCCTCAGTCGTAATCTTCTTTTGAGGTAGTTTGCCTTCAAGTGTAGATGAAAGGGGCTCTCTTGGGTCTGCAGATCCTGTGACTCTCATTGCCTGATATACGTAAGACCTTCCTGAAAGTGGATCTCTAATAGCTCCACCTAGGCATGTAGATGCTCCTCCAAAGGGCTCTATCTCTGTAGGGTGGTTGTGGGTTTCATTTTTGAACATAAGAAGATAGTCTTCATCTTCCCCATTTACCTTTACCTTTATCTTAACGCTGCATGCATTAATCTCATCTGAAACTTCAAGATCTTCAAGCTCGCCTTTCCCTCTCATAGACTTAGCCATTATAGTTGCCATATCCATAAGACTTACCGGCTTGTCCTTCTTGTGGGTTTCATTTCTCATATTTATATAGTCTTCATAGGTCTTTAAAAATGCTTTCTCTATAGCTAAATTTGCTGTTTCTCTAAATCTAATATCCTTTATTATTGTGTTGAATGTGGTGTGTCTGCAGTGATCAGACCAGTAGGTATCAACTATTGCAAGCTCTGCTCTGCTTGGGTCTCTTTTTTCTTCGTTTTTAAAGTAGTCTCTAAAGAATTTTAAATCTTCTAGCTTCATGGCAAGGCTGTTTTCATTGTAAAAAGCGTCAAGCTCTTCTTCATTCATAGAAATAAATCCTTCTATGGATTTTTCATCTTCTATCTGAATCTCATCTTCTGAAAGAATAGAAGGGAGCTTCATATCACCCTGCTCTTGGTCAACCGGATTGATTAGATGCTTTTTAATAATTTTCATTTCATCTTCAGTAATGTCTCCAGTTATTTCAAATACTCTGCTTGATCTTGCCTTTACATCTTCCTTTGAAAGTGCCACTGCAATTGATTGAAGAAGTCCATCTTCCCTTTGGTCGTACTGCCCTTTATGAAACTGAACTACAAGGGGGTTTTTTAAAGTTTTTTCAAGTTTGAATGCCTCTTCTCCTGTATAAATATCATCAACTGGAGGCTCGCTAAGTATAGTTCCTTTGATTTTTTCTATTTCAAGGTCTGTAAGACCTTCTATATCATATCTTTGATAAGGTTTTATGCTTTCTAACTTGATGCCGTAGCTTTCTTTAAGCTCTTTTAAAAGCGACATCGCTTCAAGGTCGAACTTGTCCTTCTTGCAGGTATATACTCTTTTTACCATAGGTCCTATATCCTTTCTAAAGGTCTTTCCTTTAAAATCTATTTTGTCTGCCATATAATATGCCTTTTCATAAGCTTCATCGAGTGTATCTCCAAGGGTAGTAAGGGAAAGTACCCTTCCTCCGTTTGTAACTATATCCTGTCCTAACTTTTTAGTTCCTGCATGAAATATAGTTCCTTCAGCCTCTTCAAGTCCTGTGATTTTAAGGCCCTTTTCGTATTTTGAAGGGTAGCCCTGTGATGCAAGTACTAGGGTTAGTGCTTTTTTATCTGACCATTTTATAACAAGGGTATCTAGCTTATCTTCAAGGGATGCTGTAAATATATCAAGAAGGTCTGTTTCAAGTCTCATTAGTATTGATTGGGTCTCTGGATCTCCAAATCTTGTGTTAAACTCAAGTACCTTAATCCCTTCAGATGTGAGCATAATGCCAAAGAATATGATTCCCCTATAAGACATATTCTCCTTTTCAAGACCTTTGTGAAAAGGGATTGCAACTTTTTCCATCATCTCATCCATATATGCATCGGCAATATGATTTGGAGAGAAGGTCCCCATTCCACCTGTGTTTGGTCCTTTTTCCCCTTCGGATATCTTTTTATGGTCCTTTGCTGTAGGCATGGGAATAATAGTTCCTTTATCTACAAAGCAAAGAAGAGATGCCTCTGTTCCTTCAAGATACTCCTCTATAACCACATGGGTATCTCCAAATACATTTGAGTTTAGTACGTCTTCTAAAAACTCATATCCCTGCTCTATGCTTTCTCCAACAAGTACACCTTTTCCTGCGCATAATCCATCTGCCTTGATTACAGCTTTTTTGTATATTGAGCCTTCAAGCATATCCTTGTAGGCTTTTTTTGCTTCAGTAAGATCTTTTGTCTTTAGGTATTTTGCAGTTGGAATATCATTTCTTATCATAAATTCCTTGGCAAATGACTTGCTCCCCTCAAGCTCTGCTGCCACTCTATGGGGACCGTAGATTTTTAGGTCATGGGCTTCAAAAAGGTCAACTATTCCTGCGCATAGGGGATCTTCTGGCCCAACTATGGTCAGGTCAATCTGGTTTTCGTAGGCAAATTTAAGAAGCTCACTATCATCATTTGCATTTATATCAATGCAGGTAGCAATCTGAGCAATCCCTGCATTTCCTGGTGCCACATATATATCTTCTACTTTTTTGCTTTGTTTTAGCTTATATGCTATAGCGTGTTCTCTAGCTCCCGAACCGATAATTAGGACGTCCATAGACCCCTCCTATTTTAAATATATTTAGGTTGTTGCAAAATGCTGCAGCCATTGATTTAAGCGACTTTTCAAAATCTAGTTTATTGAATTTACTCCAGTAAATTTTAGAAAGTTTTAGTATGGATTACTTGTTAAGTGGGACAATAGATACGTCCCCTTGTCCCTTGTCCCTAGTGCTTAAAATGTCTTGTTCCTGTAAATACCATAGCTAGACCTAGTTCATTGCAGGCATCTATGCTGTCACTGTCTTTGTTTGCTCCTCCAGGCTGGATTATAGCTTTTATTTTGTGCTCTCCTGCAAGTCTTACGCAGTCATCAAATGGGAAAAATGCATCCGATGCAAGAACTGCACCTTCAAAGCTTTTTCCTTCGCTATTTCTAATTGCATTTTGAAGGGCCCAAATCCTAGATGTCTGTCCTCCGCCTATGGCAAGGGTAGCTCCATCCTTGGCAATAACCACTGCATTTGATTTAACGTGCTTACAAACCGCCATCGCAAATTTCATATCCTTGCTCTGCTCTACTGTTGGAGACATATCTGTAACTGTCTCAAATTTTTCAAATTCTTTTTTATCACTGTCTTGAACTAATACTTTTCCGTTTACGAATTTAATATCTTTTTCTGATGAAGATGCATTAAAATCTATTTTAAGTATTCTTAGGTTTTTCTTTTCAGTAAGGATTTTCATGGCCTCATCAGTATATGATGGTGCGGCAACTATTTCTAAAAATATGTCCTTCATTACCTTTGCAGTATTTTCATCCACTTCCCTATTGATGGCAACAATTCCACCAAATATTGAAAGTTTGTCAGCTTCATAGGCCTTTGTAAATGCTTCATAGGCAGTCTCTCCATAGGCAGCTGCGCAAGGTGTGGCGTGTTTTATTACCGCTGCAGCTGGCATTTCAAATTCAGCCGCCAGTTCAAGGGCAGTGTTTAAGTCATTTAGGTTGTTAAATGAAAGCTCTTTTCCGTGAAGCTGCTCCATATTGCTCATTAGGTTTTTAGTGAAGCTATCACTGTATAATGCTGCATTTTGATGAGGATTTTCACCATATCTCAGGTCTCCATCCTTTGAAAGCCCTATGGTAATCTTCTCTGGGAATACGTCATTTTCAAGGCCTGCAAAGTATCTGCTTATCATCGAATCATAGTAGGCTGTGATTGAAAATGCTTTGTATGCAAGGGTTCTCCTATAGTTTTCATCAAGGGTTCCAGTTTTTAGTCTTCCAATGATTTCCACATAATCCCTTGGGTCTGTAACTACTGCAACATCCTTATAGTTTTTTGCAGCTGACCTTAGCATGCTTGGGCCGCCGATATCTATATTTTCAACTATTTCTTCATGGGTCTTTCCGCTTTTTAATGTTCCTTCAAAGTCGTAAAGGTTAACAATAATCATATCTATAGGGTCTATTCCCTGCTCAGCAACTGTGTCTACGTGGCTCTGCTCATCCCTTCTAAAAAGTATTCCGCCGTGTACCTTTGGATGAAGTGTTTTTACTCTTCCATCAAGGATTTCTGGAAATTTAGTAAGGTCATCTATTGATCTTGCTTTGACTCCACCTTCAAGTATTACATTAAGTGTCCCACCTGTTGATATTATCTCATACCCCATCTCCTCAAGTTCAAGGGCAAGCTCTACTATACCTGTTTTATCTGTAACGCTTAAGAGTGCCTTTTTCAAAATAACCACCTCATATTTTTTAAAGTTTTTCTAAATGCTTAATCGCCTTTTTCAGTATGTTGTGTTCTATCTCTAGTACCTCTTTTTGAAGGTCTTCAGGGGATTTCACTTTTTCATAATCTATATAAATCGATTCGCTTATTATAACTGGTCCTTCGTCTACATCTTCTGTGACATGGTGAACTGTTGCTCCTGTAATCTTTTCATTATTTCTAAGCACAGCTTCATGTACCTTAAGACCATACATCCCTTTTCCTCCATAGCTTGGAAGAAGGGATGGGTGGATATTGATTATTCTGCCCTTATATTTTTCTATAAGGTCTGTTCCTATAACCTTTAAATACCCTGCCATTACAATAAGGTCTATATCTTTTTCCTGAAGTTTATTTATAAATTCTTCTTCTGACTTTATAATATAGGTCTCTATATCTTCATTTTTAGCTCTTTCAAGTCCATAGGCATTCTCTTTGTTTGATGCTACCAGCTCTATCTTGGATCTAAAGAATCCTTCCTTACTAGCATCTATAAGGGACTGAAGGTTGGTTCCTGAACCTGATATCATTACGCAGATTTTCATTTTAACACTACCTTTTTTGAACCTTTTTCTATCGTACCTATGATATGAGCCTGATCTATTTTTTTGCTGTTTACTAAATCAAATATTCCTTGGGCATCACTTTCGCTGGCAATAAGAACCATTCCTATTCCCATGTTAAAGCTTCTGTAAAGCTCTTCCTCTTCTATCATATTCAGGTCTATTATTCCCTGAAATATATCTGGCATATCCCAAGAATCTTTGTATATATGGGCATCAAGGTCATCATTTAGTACTCTTGGTACGTTTTCAAGAAGTCCTCCTCCTGTGATGTGAGCTATACCCTTCACTTCGAATTTTTCCAAAATTTCCATAACCGTATTTACATATATTTTAGTTGGTGTAAGAAGCATATCTCCTATTTTTTTCCCTGCTTCTCCAAACTGGTCATCAAGGTTTAGATTTAGCTTGTCAAAGAAAAGCTTTCTAGCTAGAGAGTATCCGTTGCTATGGATTCCGCTTGATGATAGGCCTACAATCACGTCCTTTTCACTTACCTTGCTGCCGTCTATAAGCTTTTTTTTGTCTGCTATCCCAACTGCAAATCCTGCAAGGTCGTATTCATCTTCTTTGTAAAGATCTGGCATTTCAGCAGTTTCTCCACCGATTAATGCGCAGTTTGCCATCTTGCATCCATCTGCAATTCCTGCAACTATGCCTGCTACCTTCTCTGCACTTACTTTTCCTGTTGCTATATAGTCAAGGAAAAATAGGGGTCTTGCACCCTGGCATATAAGGTCATTCACACACATTGCCACAAGGTCTTGTCCAACTGTAGCATGGCTATCCATCATCTGGGCAACAAGGAGTTTAGTCCCTACTCCATCTGTGGCAGATAATAGCACAGGCTCCTCCATATTCATAAATGCCTTTAGGGAAAATCCTCCTGAAAAAGCTCCAATATCTCCTACTACTCCGTCTGTATAAGTAGATTTAACCTTTTCCTTCATAAGCTCTACAGCTCTATTTCCCTCGTCTATATTTACTCCAGACTGAGCATATGTTAATTTATCCATATAAAAACCCTCCTAGGTGTAAAATTCAAAACTTTTTAAGCGAGACAATGGATACGTCCCCTTGTCTCGGGTGAGTGGGACACTAGATACGTCCCCGTGGCTCGGGTTAGAGGACGCATGGGTCCAAGGGATATTCTCCGTCGAAGCAGGCCTTACAGAATTTATAGTCTTTTCCTGCTGCTTCTCTTAGTCCATCTATCGATATAAATCCTAGTGAGTCTGCTCCTATCTCTTCTCTTATCTCTTCTACTGTGCTATTTGCTGCAATAAGGCTCTTCCTTCTTGGGGTATCTATTCCAAAGTAACAAGGGTGAGTAACTGGTGGGGATGTGATTCTCATATGAACTTCCTTTGCTCCAGCTGCTCTAATACTTTGTATCAGTCTCTTTGATGTAGTTCCCCTTACTATAGAGTCATCCACTAGTACCACTTTTTTACCTTTTACTACCTGAGCTATAGGGTTTAGCTTTAGTTTTACAGCTATTTCCCTTTCTTTTTGGGTAGGCTTTATAAATGTTCTTCCCATATATCTATTTTTTACAAGTCCTTCTTTAACTTCAATTCCTGATTCTTTTGAAAATCCTATGGCTCCTGGCCATCCTGAATCTGGAACTGGAACTACTATATCTGCATCAACCTTATGCTCTTTTGCAAGGATTTCTCCTGTCTTTACTCGAAATTCATAGGTATTTACGCCATCAAGTATGGCATCTGTCCTTGCAAAATATATATGTTCAAAGATACAAGATGACATTGGTGCTATTTGCGAAGTGATATGAGTCTTCATTTCTCCATCTTTGACTATCACTATCTCTCCTGGCTCTATATCTCTTACAAACTCTCCTCCAAGTACGTCAATAACTCCTGTCTCAGATGCGAATATATAGTCGTCTCCCCTTTTTCCCATCACAAGAGGTCTAAACCCGTATGGATCTCTAAAGGCCACAAGGGTATCTTCCATAAGTATTACAACCGAGTATGCCCCTTTGATATAGGACATTGTTTTTTCAACAGCTTCTACCATATCTCCGTTATAATATCTTGATATCAGGTAGAGTATTACCTCGGAATCTATAGTTGTTTGAAACATCATCCCGTCTTCTTCAAGTCTAGTCCTAAGTAGCTGACTGTTTATAAGATTTCCGTTGTGGGCCATTGCTACTCTATTTCCCTTGGAAAATCCAAGAAGTGGCTGGGTATTGAACTCAGTACTTCCTCCTGCTGTAGAGTATCTTACATGTCCTATTCCTACATTTCCTTTAGTAAGGGTTTTTAAAATATCTTCTCTAAATACCTCCTGAACAAGCCCCATACCTTTGTGGCAGTGCATATCTTTTCCATGGGATACTGCTAGTCCGCAGCTTTCCTGTCCTCTATGCTGAAGGGTGTTTAGTCCATAAAATAAATCTCTTGCTACAGGTTCTTTTGAGTATACTCCTACTATTCCGCACATTTTATTTTATCCTTTCTAATACTTCTTGATATGCTTCTATAACAGATCCCAAATCTCTTCTAAATCTATCCTTGTCCATCTTTTCATTTGTATGTATGTCCCATAGTCTGCATGTATCAGGAGAAACCTCATCTGCAAGAAGAAGCTCTCCATCATCTGTCCTGCCATACTCTATCTTAAAATCTATAAGCCTTAGATTTGCTTTTCGGAAAAATGTCTTTAGTAGTTCATTTATCTTTAGGGTTTCTTTTTTGATTTGCTCTATTTCTACCCTTGATGCAAGGCCAAGTATCACTGCATGGTCGTCATTTATTATAGGGTCTGCTAGGTCATCTCTTTTGTAGCAAAGTTCAAATACAGGCTCCTCAAACTCTATCCCTTCCTCAAGACCAAGTCTTTTGGAAAGTGACCCGGCACTTAGATTTCTTATGATTACTTCAAGGGGTAGTATATTTACCTTTTTTACCAGCATATCATTTGAGTTTATCTTTTTTATAAAATGAGTTTTGATTCCTTCTTTTTCAAGCATCTCAAATATAAGGGATGATATGGCGTTGTTTAGCTCGCCTTTTCCCGTTATCTTTTCTTTTTTCACTCCGTTAAAAGCTGTTGCATCATCTTTAAAGTGAACGATGTATTCCCCTTCTTTATCTGTTAAAAAAACTTGCTTTGCCTTGCCTTCATAAAGCATTTTCATAATTAGCCTCCAATTTATAATTCATAAAATACGACCTAATGCTTTTTTCTTTTCGATATTTTTATACAGCTGAGATTTTTTCAAGGAGAAGTCTTTCTTTTTCAGCTACCATATTTTTTAGTTCTTCCCTATATTCTTCAAGTCTTTCGTACATTTTTTCATCTTTTGCTCCTATCATCTGACAGGCAAGAAGTGCTGAGTTTGCAGCTCCATTTATAGCGACTGTACAGTATGGGCCTTCACTTCCCATATTTACTACACTCTCAAGCAGCTCAAGTGACTTATATTTTTCTGTTTTTATAGGTACTGCAATCACTGGCCTTTTTGTATTTTGAGCAATCAGCTTTGGAAGTTCTAGATTCTCTGCTGCTGTCACTATATATATTTCTGTATCTTTTTCCCACTCTAGTATTTCATTTTTTAAATCCTCGAAACTAGAGCCTCCTATATCCGTATAACCAATATCAAAACCCATTATATCTGTGATTTCTTTTGCTCCAAGCATTATCTCTTTTTCTTTTTCTGATGATATAATTACTCTTATTTTCATAAAACCACTCCTTAAAAGGGTAACTAAAATGGATAATTTCATACTTTATTGTAAAAAAAAGCCCACTTATTTTACTAAATAAGCGGGTCATATATTTAATTGTACTATCCTGCAACAACTATCTTGAATATAAATACTACTGCAAGGACATAAAGAGCAGGGGTAACTGACTTGCCTTTTCCTGCAAGAAGCTTAATTCCAGCAAAAGATATTACTCCAAACATGATTCCTTCTGCTATAGAGTAAGCAAGGGGCATCATGATTATTGTAAGAAACGCTGGTATAGCCTCTGTCATATCATGAAAATCTATTTCAAGCATTGATGAAGCCATAAGCACTCCAACAAGTATTAGTACAGGTGATGTAGCCTGAGATGGTATTGCAGTGAATATAGGTGCAAAGAACAGTGATACTAAAAACAGGATTCCTGTAACAACAGCTGTAAGTCCTGTCTTTCCTCCTTCAGTCATTCCAGATGCACTTTCGATATATGTAGTTACTGTAGATGTACCAAGTATAGCTCCTGCTGTAGTTCCAACCGCATCAGCAAAAAGTGCTTGCTTAGCCTTTGGAAGTTTTCCGTTTTCATCAAGCATTTTTGTCTTAGCTGCAAGTCCTACAAGACAACCAACTGTATCAAATAAATCTACAAATAGGAATGTAAATACTACTATTACCATTTGGATGCTAAATATGCTAGCAGTTTCAACTTGGAAAAGTGCTCCAAATATAGGAGAAAGTGATGGAGGAGCAGCGATAAATCCTTGAGGAAGTGCTACTATTCCAATTCCCATACCTATTGCTGTAGTTACAAGCATACCTACAAGGAAAGCTCCTTTTATGTTTCTAGCAAGAAGACCAGCTGTAAGTACAAGCCCTGCAAGAGTAAGTACTACTAGAGGATCTCTAAGGTTTCCGATTTCAAGGATTGCTCCTCCTGACTTTACAAGTCCTACATTTGCAAGTCCTATAAAAGCTATAAAAAGACCTATACCGGCACTAACTGCGTTTTTGAGGCCCATTGGTATGGCGTCTATTATTTTTTCTCTGACATTAAAAAATGTAAGTATGATGAAGATTATTCCTTCTATAAAAACAGCTGCAAGAGCAAACTGCCATGTATATCCCATTGTAAGTACTACAGTGTATGCAAAGAATGCATTAAGCCCCATACCAGGTGCAAGTGCAAATGGATAGTTAGCTAAAAATCCCATAATAAAAGTAGCAATCGCAGCGGAAAGTGCTGTTGCAACAAATACTGCTCCTCTGTCCATTCCTGCATCTGCAAGGATAAGAGGGTTTACCACAAGTATGTAAGCCATAGTCATAAAAGTTGTAATACCTGCTAAAATTTCTGTCTTTACATCAGTGCCGTGCTGGGAAAGCTTAAAGGTTCTCTCTAAAAGACCCACATTGCCTTTAGTTGCCATATCCATCAAACTAAACCTCCTAAGAATAATTGCGTATGATTTGTAAAATTGTATTAATATAGTTCGTATCTACATGTATATTTTAAATGATTTTTTTTTATAAATCAAGGGTTTTTCTAAATATTTTATAAAAAAATAAAGCATATAATTCGTATTATCACGAACTATATGCTTTGATTTTAGTTGTTTAATACGTATTTTGCATATGACATTATTTAACCCAGCTGATTCTCTGATAAAATATAATTTTTAGATTTTTACCTTCTAAATACAGCAGATAAAGGAATGATTCTTCCCTTGTGACCAAAAACTCGTGGTGTGCATACAGCATCGAGGATAGGAGCCATTAGATTCATAGTGAGCATTGCAATACCAATCCCTCCTGGAAGATCAAAAACATATCTAATGATTCCTGTAAGTATCCCTATAGCTAAAGCATAATATATTCTGGCTTTTTTGTTGAGAGGACCAGATGTATAGTCAGTAACCATAAACACAGCTGCAAACATGGCAGTTCCGGAAAGCACGTGATAAAGAGCAAAGCTGTAGTCAGATTCTCCAAACAAAAGGGTAGTAAGAAAAAGACCACCAAGGGTTGCTACTGGAATCCAAAAATCGATGACTTTTCGAATTACAAGATAGGCAAATCCTAGGATTATTGCCCATTTTACCATTTCCCCCACGTTTCCACCTATATTTCCCATAAACACATCATAAAAAGAAGGGGCCATAGCTGGAATACTTTTACTTCCATTTCCAATAAAGCTAAGAGGTGTAGCAGCAGATACCGCATCTGGACCAGGAAGCACCCAGTTTGTAATTTGAGGTGTAAATAGGATTTTTATAAGTACCCTTGAAAAAACAGCTGGATTTAAGGTGTTTTTTCCTATTCCCCCAGGAAGCTGTTTAACAAAAAGTATAGCAACTGCTGTTCCAAACACTACTACCCAAAGTGGAGCAGTAGATGGAAGGCTTAGTCCCAAAAGTAAACCTGTGACTGCAGCAGAAAGGTCATTTATAGTAACTTCTTTTTTCATGGTCTTTTGATAAGCATATTCAAAAAAAACAGCTGAGGCTACTCCAAGGACTATCATCATAAGGCTTCTTATCCCAAAATTTATTACAGCCATCATCGATACAGGGACAAGGGCTATGATTACATCCAGCATTATGTTTCTGCTAGTGAAACTTGATTTTATAAAAGGTGGGCTAAATTTTTTACTCATCATCTTTTTCCTCCAGCTCTTTATTTAGTTTCTGTATGTCATCAAGAAGATTTATCTTTGATGGACATATATAACTGCAAGTTCCGCAGTTTATACAGGACTCAGATTTGAGGGGTTTTCCAAGATGATATTCTCTTTCTCTATATGCATTACTGATTCTTATAGGCTGAATACTAACTGGGCAGTGTAATATACATTTTGCACATCTGATACAGGGCTTTTCTTCTTCTATAAGGTGTTTTTTTAGAAAAAGTAGGGTTGTAGTATCCTTGTCTACTGGAAGGGAAAGGTCATCAAAGGACTTGCCCATCATTGGCCCTCCGCTGATATTTAACCTCTCCCCTTCATTAAACCCACCACATTTTTCTACTATATCCTCTACTTTCGTCCCTATCCTTACCATAAGATTTTTAGGATTTTTAATCATAGGACCAGTCACTGTTATTATTCTTTTATAAAGAGGGTCGTCTTTAAATACTGCATCATAAATAGCTTTTATTGTGGATACATTTGACTGAAGGACTCCCACATCTCCAGAGCGCTCTCCTTCTTTAATCTCAATGCCAAGGACCTGCTCAATTTGAAGGGCAGAGTGACCTTGAGGATATACAGCTGGAAGCTCGTGTACCTTTATATTTTTCGCATCTTTTTTTATAATTGCTTTGTCAAGTGCTTCCTTGCTTTCCTTCATATTGTCTTCTATTGCTATATAAGATTCATCAATGTGATAAATCTTCATTATAAGACTTGTAATTTCTATTATCTCATCTGCATATTCCACCATAGCCCTGTGGTCAGTAGTAGAATACGGCTCACATTCAGCTCCATTTATCACCAAATATTCGGTTTCATGCTTTTCCATATCATATTTGATATGAGCTGGAAATCCAGCTCCACCTTTTCCAGTGATTCCAGCCTCCTCAAGCCTTTTTGCAAATTCTTCTGGAGTTATGGTTTCAGAGAGTGGTTCTAATTTTTTCTTTTCATCCATAAAATCATTTTCTACAACAATGGATTTTCCCTTTCCTCTAAAGGCTTCGTCCTCTCCAATTGAAACCACCTGTCCTGACACTGAAGAATGTATATTTGCAGAAAGTCCTTCTTCTATTTCCCCAAGAAGTGTTCCAATCTTTACCTTATCCCCCACCCTAACTGCAGGCCTTGAAGGCTTGCCTATATGCATTGCCATCGGATAATAAAGATATTTTGGCGGTTCAAGCACCTCTACTTTTAAATCCTTGGTCAGTTCTTTATGATTTGGAATTTTAGCTCCTTTTGCATTTAAGTATCTAAAAATATTCATAATATCCCCCTCATTTATAAAGCAATCACTATTTTTATACCCAAAGGGGATTAATTTTCACAAAATATCATTAAAGGAATTTTTACAGATTTTCTCATTTATGAGTAAGAAAGTGTATAGAGGGTAGACTATATAAGGAAGGTTAACTATTTTTATGCTTGAAGAAAGGAGACTATTTTCATGAAGTTAAATGATAAGATTGCTATAGTAACTGGAGCTGGCTCGGGAAACGGAAGGGAAATTGCATTAGAACTTGCAAGAGAAGGAGCAGTAGTAGCTATACTGAACCGTACTAAAGAAAAGGGAGATAAAACCCTAAGTATGATAGAGGAAAATGGTGGAAAAGGAGTTTCTCTCGAAGCTGATGTTTCAGATGCTAAGATTTTTAAGGAAGCAATATCTAAGGTTATAGAAAAATACGGGAAAATAGATATCCTTGTAAATAATGCAGGTATATTTGATGGTCAAGAAACCTTCCCTACTACTGATGAAGAGGCTTTTGATAAGATAATTAGCGTAAATCTAAAAGGGGTATTTTTGGGGACTAAATATGCCCTTGAAAATATGTTAGAAAATAAATATGGGGTAATTATAAATATAGCTTCTATAGCTGGTCTAAGAGGAGGTACAGCAAGTCCTGCCTACACGGCTTCAAAACATGGAGTTATAGGTCTTACAGGTGATACTGCTACCAAGCATGGTCCTGATGGTATCAGAGCTATTGCGATTTGCCCTGGTATGATAGAGACAGCTATGACAAAGGATATGCTTGAAGACCCTTCTGAGCAAACCAAAGAACTAATTGAATCTATCCCTTTAAAGAGGGTAGGTAAGCCAGAAGAAATAGGTAAACTTGTAGCTTTTTTAGTTTCTGATGATGCACGGTATGTTACAGGAACTACAGTGGTAATAGATGGCGGTATGATAAGCTAATAAAGTTCAAAAAATCGCTTCTTAAAAACTAACAAAAATATTTCCTAGGGCTAAAACACATGCCATTATGGTAATATATAACTATAATTTTTTAAGTAAAGTTGGACAACTCAATATAATGATGAAATATAAATTAGGAAGTGATTAAGTGAAAGTTGAAAGATTTAAATCCAGATTAATGAATATAATTAAAGACCTAGGAGATGAAAATAACCATCTTTCTCCAGAGCTTATGGATATAATATCAGAAGAGGTTAGCATATTTCACCAAGAACTTGAGATTCAAAATGAAGAGCTTCGAAGAATACAAAGAGAACTTGAAAATAAACAAAGTCATTTTTATTCTATATTCGACGAAGCGCCAGTTGGATATGCAATATGTGATTTGGATGGTATAGTTGTCAGAGTAAACTCAACACTTCTTGATATGCTCAATCTTGATATATCAGATGTACTTAACCATACCCTATCCGAGCTTGTCTCTGAGGATTCTCAGGATGATTATTATTTCCTTTTTAAGGAATTTAAAAAAACAGAGAATAATATAAGTAAAGACTTGCTATTTAACCTAAATCAAAAATCAGTAAGTCTAAAAACAGTTTCTAATGTATATGAAAAGGACCAAAATATTTTTGTAAGAATGGTTTTTATAAAGAATAATTAAATTCCAAAATAGCCATAGTGATATCATCATCAATTTCGCTATCACCTATAGCTTTATTTAAAATGGTTTTTAAAAATCGTTCTTTATTTTTTTCTGCTTCAAATATTATATTTTCAAGATTTTCGATTTGAGAATCCAAATTATTTTTGCCGTTTTCTATTAGACCATCAGAGTAGACATATATATACTTCGAATCCTTAATTGGTATGGTATTGACTCTTAATGAAGTGGATTTTGCTATTCCTAGTATCATATTATTCGATGAATATGATACTAAGCCACTAGAGTCTCTGACATAAAAATCTGGATGCCCCGCGCTTATATAGTTAATAACTTTTTTCTCAAGGTCTATTTCAATAAAAACTCCAGAAATATATCTTGTAATAAAATATTCATCCTTATTGATGTCAAGGATTACATCATTGACCATGGAAATACTTTTGGTCATAGATTCATAAAAAATCGCAGTCTGAAAAACTGATATTGCTTTTAGACCAATCATTGTCGCAGAGGCTCCGTGCCCCATTACATCTATAAGGCTTAGTATATATTTAGAGGAGGATATTTTATTAAAGCTTATAAAATCTCCTCCTAAATAATTGTATGCCTTTAGCCTTGAGTTTAGGGAAAGGTTCTCATCTTTATATTTGATAGGAAGCATATATGCTATCATATCCTTGGCTTTTTTTATTTCCTTATTGAGCTCATTTGAGAGCAGTCTCTCTCTTTCTACAACTCTTCCTATTTTTAGATAGCTTATGATTTTTCCCACATTATTGTAGATTGGTGTTATATTTGCTTCCTCATAAAATAATTTACCATTCTTATTTTTATTTACAAATATCCCGCTCCACCCATTACCTTTTTTCAAATCACACCAAAGATTTTTATAAAATGCTTCATCATGAAGACCGCTTTTGATATGAACAGGAGTTGCTCCAATTAACTCTTCTTTTCTATATCCGGTTATGGAAATAAAGTACTGGTTTGCGTATTTTATCACACCACAACTATCGGTTATTACGATAGAGTTTTCAGCTTTATGAAATATAGTTTGCAATAGCTGAGCTTGATATTTATAACTAAAGTATTCCTTAATTATTTCTAATCTATGGCTTATCTCAGATTCAGAAGAATCTTCATATAAAAAAAAGTCTCCTCCCTTTTCCAATATAAGATCCTTATCTTTTGCATTTTCTTTGAGCACTACAATCAATGTGGCTTCAAATGGCTCACTGTAGGCATATGGGCTTTCTAAAAACGTTTGTGAGTCTATTATAGATATCTCGCTGGTTTCTGGACTATCTCCCAAATATATTCCTTCAAAACTAGAAAGCAGCTTAGAAAACTTAGTTTTTAGAAGTTGATTTCCTATGTAGTTATAAAAAGTTAGTTTAAAGTTTTGTAAAATATCCATATCAACCTCACTTGATTTTTTAAAAGTTATTTTTATAAACTTAAGACAAAATCTTTACATTTTGAGTATAATTAATTATGTCATAAATTAGGAATATGTGATACCTTTTTGTTTAATTAATGCTAAAATAATACATTATAATTTATTTAATTCGTTAACTTTTCACAATATCTTAAATGAGGTGAGACATGAATAATTCTAATTCACAATATTATGTAGGCATTGGAGCATCAGCAGGTGGTCTTGAAGCCCTTGAAACACTCTTTAAAAACATGCCCCTAGAGACAGGTCTGATTTTTATAGTAATCCAGCATCTCTCTCCTGATTACAAAAGCTTCATGAGGGAGCTTCTTTCAAAACATACCTCAATCCCTGTACAGGTTGCTGAAGATGGAATGGTTACTAGTCCTAACAATATCTATCTTATCCCTCCCCAAAAAAATCTTTCTATATTTGATGGAAAACTCATTTTAGAAAGCCAAAGTCAAAATGCTTCTTTAAAGCTTCCTATTGATATTTTCTTTAGATCTTTGGCAAAGGATAAGGGAAGTCATTCTATTGGAATAGTTCTTTCTGGAACAGGAAGCGATGGCAGCTTAGGAATAAAAGCTATCAAAGAAGCTGGTGGTATCACCATCGCTCAAGATGAAAATACCGCAAAATTTGACGGAATGCCAAGAAGCGCCATTTCTACAGGTCTTGTCGATTATGTCCTATCTCCAGAGGACATATCTAAAGAGCTTTTAAGCTATACCCAGGCTAATTTTTTCTCTGATAATTTCTCTACAGATAGTACCTTTTCTGTAAATATGAATGGAATATCTAAAATTAATATGATTCTTAGAAATCATAGCGGAATAGATTTTTCACATTATAAAGAAAGTACTATATCCAGAAGACTTGAACGTAGGATTAGGGTTACCCGTTGCACAACACTTGAAAAATACATTGATTTTTTAAATAAATCTGATAAAGAAAAGGAAGTTTTAAAATCAGAATTATTAATAGGGGTAACATCCTTTTTTCGAGATACCGAGGCTTTTGAAAGTATAAGCAAAAATGTGCTCCCTAATCTCGATTACTCAAAAAATCAAATAAGGGTATGGACTGCTGCTTGCTCTACTGGTGAAGAGGCGTATTCTATAGCAATATTAATCTCTGAATATCTGGAAAAAAACAATATAAATTGTGATGTTAAAATCTTTGCCACAGATGTGGACAAAAAAGCCTTAGAAGTTGCTGCCTATGGATATTATCTAGACAACCTACTTCTTGATATAGACCAGTCTCTGGTTCAAAAATATTTTGTTAAGAAAAATAATGGATATATAATCAAAGAGAAAATTAGAAAAATGATTGTTTTTGCTAATCACAATGTGCTTAAGGATCCCACTTTTTCTAAGCTTGATTTTCTTACATGTCGAAATTTGTTTATTTATTTTAAAAGCGAAAAACAACAAAAAGTGTTGGAAAACTTTTATTACTCACTACTTCCAAATGGATTTTTATTTTTAGGCAGTAGCGAATCAATAGGAGAGATGAGCTCTGCACTAAAAACAATTGACTTCAAATGGAAAATATTCCAAAAGACAGGGGGATACTATCCTATAGATTCAAAACCTTCTGTTATACAAAAGGAAGATAATATTTTATTTAAAAATACTAAATTAAATAGTTTTAATGACTATCCTCCATCAGTAAAAATAGACAGACTACTCTCTAGTGTACTTGCTGTGAGTATGCCTCCATCTATTATCATTGACTCCTATGATAATATTGTACATGTGATTAATAATGTATCTAGCTTCCTTGAGACTCAGCCTGGGAGGTTTTCTAAAAATCTTAACTCAAATATGAAAAAAGATCTTTCTATATTTGTAAATAATTTGCTGAGAAAGCTTAAAACAAATAAGCATTCAGGCTCTAGTTTTGAGACAGTTTCTATCATTCGCTCAGATGATAGTTTGCTTACATTAAAAGGATACTCATTAAGAGTCCATGATTCAAATTTCTTTTTAGTAAGTTTTATTAAAGAAAAACATGTGACTTCTTCAAAATCAGAGCTTGTGGATTACAAATCGGATTCTAACTATCTTATCAAACAATTAGAATCTGAATTAGTATTTGCTAAAGAAGGTCTTCAGGCTACAATAGAGGAGCTTGAAACTTCAAACGAAGAGCTCCAGTCCTCAAACGAAGAGCTGATTGCTGCAAATGAAGAGCTACAAAGTACAAATGAAGAGCTCCAATCAGTAAATGAAGAGCTTTATACTGTAAATAATGAATATCAAAACAAAATTGAAGAACTAAGCAAGTTAAACAGCGACCTTAATAACCTTATAAAAAATACTTCAACAGGAGCTTTATACCTTGACAAAAATTTATGTATAAGAAAGGTGACTCCTATTGTCTCTCAAATCACTAATATCAGAGATTCTGATATAGGGAGGCCAATTTCTCATCTATCCTTTATGGAAAATTATGAAGGTATTTTAGAGGATTTAAATAAGGTTTTAGATACTCTTGAGGGTATAGAAAAAGAAATCATAGATTCAGATAACAATACATGGCTAGCTAGATTAAAGCCCTATCGCACCGAACACAATTCGATAGATGGCATCATATTGACATTTGTAAATATTACTACTATGAAAAATCAAGAAAAAAAGCTGGATAAAGCTCAGTCACGTCTAAGTATGGCTCTAGATGCTGGAAATATAGCTTGGTGGGAGTATGATGTCCAATCAGGAAATGTTGTTTTTTCTGACAAAAAGGCTACCATGCTTGGTTACACAGTAGAAGAGTTTCCAACTTATGTATATGATGTATGCGATTTGATACACCCAGATGATTATGATTCTACAATGAAAAAAATGGAAAATCATCTTCTTGGGATTACCGATAGCTGGGATGCCCTTTATAGGATTAGAAGAAAAGACGGTGGATACTCATGGTATCATGATAGAGGAAAGATAAGTTTGTGGACAAAGGATAAAAAACCTCATAAGGTCATAGGTACTGTAACTGATGTAACTCATATTAAGAATTTGGAAATTGAGATGCAGGAATATAAAGATGAAAAAAGGGTAGATTGAGACTGTAAATAATTTTGTGTATGATAATACCTCTGGATTGAGATAAAATATAATCAATCTGGAGGTATTTTAATTATGGCTAAAATCAAAAGAGATCCAAAGCGCAGGGAAGCTATTAAAAAATTTATTGAGCTTTATCAACCTGAATCTGTCGAAGACATCTATGAAAGTCTTAAGGATATGCTTGGTGAAACCATTGAGCAGATGCTTGAAACTGAGCTTGAAAGTCAAATTGGTTACCCTAAGGGAGATAAGCCTCAGGCGGCTTTAAATTCCAGAAATGGCTACAGTACAAAGGTTCTTAAATCAAAAGCTGGCGCTGTTCCAATAAATGTCCCTAGGGATAGATATGGTGAATTTGAACCGAAGGTTGTTAAGAAGTATCAAACTGATATTTCTCACATTGAAGAGCAAATAATTTCCATGTATGGCAAGGGTATGACTGTAAGAGATATATCAAAGCATGTTCAAGATATCTACGGTTTTTCTGTTTCTGAAGGCCTTGTATCTCAAATAACTAATAAAATATTACCTACAATAACTGAGTGGCAAAACAGACCTCTTCAAGAGATCTATCCAATAATATTTTTAGATGCCATACACTACAATGTTAAGCAAGATGGTGTAATTGCTAAAAAAGCCGTATACATCATTATTGGGATAGATATTGAGGGAAATAAGGATGTTTTAGGTATGTGGGTTGGGGAAAATGAGTCTTCTAAGTTTTGGCTTACTGTAATTAATGAACTTAAAAATCGTGGGGTTAAGGATATCCTTATCGCGTCGATAGACGGTTTAAGTGGCTTTTCAGATGCTATTCATGCTGTCTTTCCTAAAACGGAAATACAGCGCTGCATAATTCATCAAATAAGAAGCTCTACGAGGTATGTTAATTACAAAGATAAAAAAGAACTTGTAAAAGATCTTAAAGATGTATATAAGGCGACTAGCCTTGATGTGGCTGAACATAATTTAGATGTATTTTCTGAAAAATGGAATAAAAAGTATCCTTCTTGTGTGAATTCTTGGCAAAGTAATTGGGCTCATCTTTCTTCTTACTTTAAGTATCCTCAAGAGGTTAGAACCATAATTTATACTACAAATGCTATGGAAAATTTTAATAGACAGCTTAGAAAGGTAACGAAGAGCAAATCTATATTTCCTAGTGATACTGCTCTTTCCAAGAGCCTTTACCTTGCAATGCTGGATTCTACTTCGAAATGGACATCCAGAATTAGAAACTGGGATTATATATTAAATCACTTAGCTATCTATTTTGAAGGAAGAATAAAGATTTAAATTTTATATTAAAAGGCTGTCAAGAAATGAAGCCTCTTGACAGCCTATTTGTCGTTATGTTTCAATGTTTTTAAATTGATGATTATATTTAACTCTTAAAACTTTTCTTTCAATCATCAAACTTTCTTATGATTATCCCAATTCAGAGGATAAAACACAAATTATTTTACACTACCGGTAGAAATTAATCTACCCTTTTTTTCATAAAATTAATTATTCTTTTCCTAGCTTTGAAACTGGAAGTATTCCTTCTACTTCTACGTGAGGACGTGGGATTACGTGAACTGAGATTAGCTCTCCTACTCTTTGAGCAGCTGCAGCTCCAGCATCTGTAGCAGCTTTTACAGCTCCTACATCGCCTCTTACCATTACTGTTACTAGTCCTCCGCCAATTTGCTCTTTACCTACAAGGTAAACATTAGCAGCCTTCACCATTGCGTCTGCCGCCTCAACAGCACCTACTAAACCTTTTGTTTCTATCATTCCTAATGCATCATATTTCATTTCTTATTCCTCCTTATTTTTTTATTTTAATTTTTGATAAAGAATTGATATTCATTGCATTTGCTTCTTCTGTATCTACATGAAACTCTAATAAAGAAGAGTCATTTGCCCTAATTGCAACATTACTGTAAATGCCGCCCCTTTCGCCATCAACTTCTATAGAAACTATTTCTCCATCTTCAACTCCTAGACGCTTGGCGTCTTTACAGTTCATATGGATATGTCTTTGAGCTACAACAAGCCCTTCCTTTATTTGAACTGACCCTTTTGGGCCAACTAAAGTGATTCCAGGTGTGCCCTTTAAGTCACCAGATATTCTTATTGGCATATCTAATCCAAGTTTATATGAATCTCCAAGAAGTACCTCCACCTGAGTCTTGTTTCTTGTTGGTCCAAGAACTCTAACCTTTTCTATCGCTCCTTTTGGACCGCAGATTGTGATAGTTTCCTTACAAGCATATTGACCTGGTTGAGATAGCTCCTTAAGTTTTACAAGCTCATGATTTTCTCCAAACAGTGCCTTCATATCTTCAGCAGACAGATGAACATGTCTATTTGATACACCTACTGGAATTGAGTTTATATCACTACAGCTTTTTTCAATGGAATGATTTTTTTTAACTTCTTCTATAAGCATACTTAAGACAGCTTCAAAATTCTCCATCTTAATTTGCTCCCTTCATTGCCTTAATAAGCTCATTGATTAAGCTCATCATTTTTTCATCAGAATCACCTTCTGAGTTAGAGTTTAGAGAGAAAGAAGGTTGTCCATTTTGCTTTTCATCCCTTAGTTCTTTTTTAAGCTCTGGATAGTCAAATGTAATGTCAGATGATGCCAAGGTGTCACAGTCTTTGATTCCATAGGCAACTCTTTTTATATTAATAAGGTGAAGTGGAGTTACATTTTCAGATGTTGAGCTTCCTCCCCATGTACCACACCCTAGCGTGAAGGATGGCATAAGAGAAGTGCTGGCTCCAGTACCGCCCTGGGCACTTCCTGTATTAACAAGGATTCTAGCAGCTGGTTTTTGAGTGAACTTAAGGACTATGTCTCTGTCCTCTGTGTGAAGACTCATAGTGTGTCCAATCCCATTTTGAAGAAGCTCTATACTTAGCTCACAAGCTTCATGCCAATCCTTTACTGTATAAAAACCAAGTACGGTTGTTAGCTTTTCATAGGAAAGTGGATAGTCTGGACCTACTCCACACTGCTCTCCTATTAAAACTCTAGTCCCCTCTGGAATGGATATTTCTGCTGCCTTAGCAATCACATCTGCACTTCTTCCCACACATTTAGCATTCATAGTATGGCCATCTTTAAATAATAGTTTGCAAACTTTAGATGTTTCTTCACTTGTCATGAAGTATCCACCTTGTTTTTTAAACTCAGCTATTACTGCATCACGATTGCACTCTTCCACTATGATTGATTGTTCTGAAGCACATATTGTACCGTTGTCAAAGGTCTTACTTGCCATTATATTTCTTACTGCCTTTTCAATGTTGGCAGTTCTCTCTATATATGCTGGAGAGTTTCCAGCTCCAACTCCAAGGGCTGGTTTTCCTGCACTGTATGATGCCTTTACCATCCCTGGCCCACCTGTTGCAATAATTAGTGCAATATCCTTGTGTTTCATAAGTTCATTTGTTGCCTGTATGCTTGGCAATGATATACAGCTTATTATATTTTCTGGCGCTCCAGCCTCTACTGCTGCATCATGAACTATCTTTACTGCTTCTAGAGTACATTTCAGTGCAGATGGATGGGGGGAAAATACTATTGCATTTCTTGATTTTATGGCTATCATAGCTTTAAATATCGCTGTTGATGTTGGGTTTGTTGATGGAACAATTCCCATAAGTAACCCCATAGGTTCTGCAATTTCCATTGTTTTTTGGTTTACATCTTCATTTATTATTCCTATGGTTTTCATATCTTTAATTGAATCGTATAGCATTACTGATGCCATATGGTTTTTATAGGTCTTATCTTCAAACTTCCCAAAACCTGTTTCTTCAACCGCCATTTTAGCAAGGCAGACTGCATTTTCTTTGGCTGCTTTTACCATGCTTTGCAAAATCTTATCTATCTGTTCATTTGTGTAGGTTGCTATTTTATTTGCAGCTATCTTTCCAAGTCTTGCAAGGTCTCTTGCTTCTTGAACAGAACGTAGGTCCTTATCTATAGTTACCAGTTAAATCCCCTCCTTTTTTGATATTTTTATATTGATAAGCTATTTTCATAGTATTTTCTAAACTCTTCTATTAGCATCTTTTTATCTGCCTTAGATATTCCTCTTCCCATTATTCCAAATTCCTTGTATTGTCTGGCAAGATTTCTAAGTCTCACAACCTTGAAGCTGTTTAATACTTGAATTATTTTTTCAATACCATAGTTAAGTACTGCTTTATCTAAAGATTCTTTTCCCTTTATACTTCCTTGATTAATATCTTCCTTAGTCTCTATAATGATTTTATCAACTTCTATATGTTGATTTTTTTCTTCTTCAATTTCAATTTCTTCATTAAACTCTTTTTTTTCTGTCAAAATAATATTTTGAACTTCACCGTGAGGCCTTGGTATCACATGATGTGAAATAAGCAGATTTTCATCTATTTGTTTTACTACTGCTTGTCCAGCTTCTACAGCGGCTTTTACAGCACCTACATCTCCTGTTACAGAGATATACACAAGACCTCCTCCAACGTACTGCTTTTCTAAAAGCTTGACGTTTGAAGCCTTTAACATCGCATCTGCACTTTCAATAGCTGCTATTAGTCCTTTAGTTTCTATAAAACCAAGTGCTTGCATTGATTAGTCCTCCCTAGCTTTAGCTGAAAATATCCCCTATATTAAAGTAGGTCTGCCCAATTCGCTGGATAGGTAACATAAAATATCTTTGCCTTATCAGGAGATCCCCAGGTTACATTTGAGCCTGATGGTACATAAAGTATATCTCCTTTATTTGCAGTTAATGTCTTGCCATCTATTGTTACAGTAAGGGTTCCCTCTATTACATAATCAAGCTCTTCATAGGTTAGATTCCAGTCAAATTCTGAGTTTTCAATTGTTAGAAGCCCTGCACTCATAGAGGATTCCTCTTTGCTTATAAGTTCTTGATAGCTAACCTTTGCATTTGGATTTCCTGTATCAAACACATCGAATTTAACTGAATCTCCCCTTACAAGCTTAACTCCATTTCCTGCAGTCTCACAGGTATAAGGCTTTGGATTTGCAAGTGATTCCAGAACTTCATTAAGGAGCCCCTTACTCATTAGACCCTTTAAAAGATTGTAAATCATATCTGAGTCTAGTTCATTTTTTCCCCCATCTGGATTTTTAACAGCAGACTTTACTTCACAAGGTATACACTGAGAAGAAAGTTCAATGCCAAAGGCCTTTGCCATATCCTTAGCCGATGGTGTAACTATAGTGTTTTTATCAATATAGATGGTTTTAGTGCCTTCAGATTTTGCTTTTTCAATATCTTTACCACAGATTAGTTTCTTCACATTTTCACATCCTTTCATATATAGCTATAATTTGTCTATATATTAAAGCAGTGTATCAACAAGTATATTTGAAGGAGATGGGATTATTTCTGTATTCACCAGTAGGCCACTTTCTTTTCCCACCTCTTCTCCAGCCTCAACTCCTGCTTTAACCGCTGCAACATCACCTGTAAATATAAAGTATGATTTTCCTCCAAGACCATTTCCAAGTCTAAGCTCTATTGGTTCAAGCATTGCAGTCTTTAAGACAGCATCCGCTACAGTCACCATTGTGGCCTGTGAAAAAGATTCGATTATTCCTATGGCCAAGATTTCATCTGGCATCACTGTCCCTGTTATTGCTGGAAATATTTGGGGACTAACATTTGGTATAAGTAGTGTATCAACAAGATGCTCTCCTGCTATTTGCTCTCCAGTATCAACAGAGTTGTCAACAGCTGCAACATCACCATGAACAATCACTATAAATTTTCCTGGACATGTGGACCCTGCCGTAACTATATCCACATCAGAAACCTTCACCATCTGATCTGCTGCATATATTCCTCTGGCAATACTGGAAAACTCTACCATTCCTATTGCTTTAGGCATTTAGGTTCCTCCTTATTGCAATAAAATCTTCATTAACTTCTGTTACTGTTCCTGTAATACTTGAGTGTATTGCAGCCCCTAATTCACCTTCAGGAATAACCCCAATTTGCTGTCCTATTTGAACCATGTCTCCCTTATTTACAATTGGATTTGCTTTTTTCCCTACATGCTGTCCTGTGTATATAAAGACCATTTCAGGTTCTAAGATTTCCTCAGTAAGGGGTGCGTATTTGTCAAAGTTTTTCAGTCCAAGTCTAGCTACGAGCCTCTTGCTTGGAAGAAGTCTATAATCCCTAAACTTTCTAGGTGCATAATCAGTTTTTTTCGGAATATGTCTTACCCTTTCCTCATCCAGCTTTGTTTTAAAGTAAAGATTTGAAAGCCTTGGATAAAGTCCCGCTGGACAGGAGTATAGTTCACAGAGATTACACTGACAGCATAGCTGAGCACTTGACTGAAGGTTTCCATCATCTAAAGAATAATTAAGTGCTGTCATAATCTTATGGGGATTTATATCGTGTCCCAAAAGATATCTAGGGCATAAGTCTGTACACATGCGACACTGCTCACAGGCTGACCTGTTTATTCTCTTTCCCTGAACTATATCCATTGATTTCCTTTTAATAAGGTGATGATCTTTTTTTAGGATTATGAACCCCTTTGTCTTCTTTGTTACATATCCATTTAAATCATTCATAACAGGCCCCATCATCGGTCCACCGTCAATAACCCTGTAATCTTCAAAGGATTCTATTCCAGATCTTTTTAAAACTTCTATTATAGGTGTTCCAACTGGTACTTTCATGGTCTTAGGATTTGGGATATCCCCTGCCACAGTAATGTAGGTGTGGGTAACCGGCAATCCTTCAAGTGCATTGTATATATTTAGGGCTGTCTCTGAGTTAATTACTACGCATCCTACTGAAATAGGTATATTCATCTCTGGAACAACTCTACCTGTTAGCTCATATACAAGTACCTGTTCGTCTCCTGCAGGGTATACATCTGCCATTTCCTTTATCTCTATAAAATCTTCAAGGCTTAAGCTTTTAATGGTTTCATTTAGTATTGAGATTACTTTCTTATGCTTGTTTTTTATTCCTATAATCCCTTTTTCTGCCCCTATAAATCTTCCTGCAGCTTCAAGTCCTTTTATTATTTCAGCTGGAAAGATTTCCATAAGCTGCTGATCTACCCTAAGCAAGGGTTCACATTCCGCTCCATTTAAAAGGATATAATCTGCTTTTCCTTGCAACTTTACGTGGGTGGGAAATCCTGCTCCTCCCGCCCCCACAATTCCTGATTTTTTTACTATATCAAGAAGGGTCATTTAATATTCCTCCTGAGTCTATCCAAAATTACAGTCTCTATCAATTATTCCCACAACTGCTGCATCAACTGGCAGGTCATCGTTTGAAAGCATTTTTCTTGCTGCTGAGCCAGTACATACAATGACACTATCTCCTATACCTGCCCCTATTGTGTCTACTACCACAAGTCTTTGACCGTTATCATTTCCACCAATTATCTCTGCTAACATGAATTTGAGTCCATTTAATGATTCTGCTTTTCTAGTTGCCCATATACTATCGAGTAATCTTGCAGTTAGCATAGCTTATTCCCCTTTTCGAAATTGGATTTTATCTCTGAAATAGCAGATTCAACAGAAGATGTATCTCCAAATATCCCTATCATTATCAGATTTTGAGGACAGCTCCCCTTGACATCTGAAACTGTTACTCCAGCAGATTTTTCTGCAATGTCTACTGCACATATCATATCTATCATCCGCCCTTGAACAAGGCCTATTGCATGTATTTCATCTGGATTCATTTCTATGTTTAGAGATGTTCGCTTAATTATAATTTGCAGTGTTGATTTAGATGGAGATTTTATAATTCTATATTCCATAAAAACAGCTCCTAATCTAAGGGTTTATCTGTGCATCCAAGGGCAATTCCTAGCGGGGTTACAAACATTGGATTTTCCGGTTTATGGGTGAAGATTCCTGTTTTTCTCTCTATGATATCTTCAATGCCAGCAAGGCAACATGTCCCTCCAACTAAAAATATTTCATTTACATCAAATCCCTTAATATGCTGATTTATTATTGTAGCTATCTTTTCAACCACTGGTTTTAAAGTGGGAAGAAGCTCTTTGTGATTTTTAGGGTTTCTTTTGTAGATATCAGCATCTTTAAACTCCATGTTGTAGGCACCTGAGATTACAAGGGAAAAGTGAGTTCCTCCAGTTGGCTCGTCTGCTACATATATTACCTTGCCGTCTTTAAGTATTGAGATTCCAGTGGTTCCTCCACCTATATCCACAACCGCTCCATTTTGGATGTTTAGTACCTTGTTTGCAGCTGTCGGTTCATCTAAAAGACTGGTAACTTCAAATCCTGCTGCTTGAACCACATTTCTAACAGCTCCTGAATCTAATAGATCAGTTCCTGGAGGGATTGCAGCCGCAGAGTATATCAGCTCTGCTCCCAATTTCTCTTCAAGCTCTTCCTTTAGCTCCCTTACTATTTTTACTGCCCCAATGTAGTCAACAACCATACCATCACGTACTACATCTGCATATCTATATGCCCCTGCAACAGGTTTGTAGTTTTCATCAAGAACCGCAAGTACTATGCATGCTGTACCTAAATCCACACCTGTATAATATAAAGGAGATTTTGTTTTTATTGGCTTTTTTACAACTGTTTCAAAATCTCTAACTAGCTGGTCACAGTATTCATAGTTTAGCTTTTTCTTTGACATTCTTTACCTCCAAAAATAGAACAAATCATTTGAGACAGGGTGTTTATACATATATTAACCTTGCCAATCGTCTCACTGGAAAATTCTGTTTCTCCAAATAGCTGTATAATCACTGGTTCCAGTTCCCTAAGTGTGCATCTTAACCTGTGAAGAATTACAATTTCTCTACCTCTTTTAAGCTGAATATGAAACTCTGTGATTTCAAAACAATCCCCTAATTCCTTATCCAGATTTTTCGTATTTATCCCTTCACATTCTTTTACTGAAAGCCTTATATGATTTTGGGCATCCTTATCTTTCCCTAGATTCCCAAACTGTTTGCCAAGTATGGTTATCTGCTGAGCTAAAAAAACATCTCTATCTAAAAGTTCTTCTGCAGTTACAAGAAACAAGGCTTCAATTGTTTTCACTTTATTTATAAATATCTTTTCAGATAATGTATTTTCAACTGCTTCACTGATTTTATCTGCTTTTTCAACATTTTCTTTTTTAAATTTGTTTATATTTTTGTTATATGCAGAATCAGATAATATCTTTATACCTTTATCTAAAAGAAATTGTCGCCCTCCAGGAGTTAACCTCTCCCCTGCTTTAGTATCATAGGTAGTAAAAGGTTCTTTTTTATATGCTACTTTTAAATTTTCTTCGGTTATAAACCTCATATTAATCCCCCTTTACCTTCTTCTTTTAAAAACAAATGTTTTTTTAATTCTTCAATTCCTATTCCCATCTCTGTGCTTATTTTAAAATAAGGCTCTAAGACCCCTGCTTCTTTAAGGAGATTAATAGCTATATCCTCATTTTCCTTCATTAAGTCTATCTTCGTTATAGCCCCAATTACTGGACAATTAAATGCTTTTGCAAATCCCGGTGAATATATTTTCTCTTTACTGGTTTGATCAACCAACAAAATAATATATGATGCATCTTGAGAAAGTGCTATTAGATGCTTGTACATCCAAGAATTTTCAATATATGCACTTGGTACATCTATAGTCTTTTCACCATATATCACATCTGGAGTCTTCTTTAATTTCCCTTTATAATTATTTATTTGATTTACAAGGGTGGTTTTCCCAGAATTTTTAGGTCCAACTATCATTATTCTCTTTTTTCTCATGTCCTTGTAATTGGTACAGTTGTAAAACCAAGGAGGCTTTCAAGTGCATAGCACACTGCTTCCAAGGATGTTTCCACTGACTGTACATCTCCAGTAATAATGAGGGAGCCTGTAAATCTATCTAAGAATCCTATTTCTACATCTGCTGCCTTTGTGGCAACGTCAGCTGCTATAATTGACGCTTCATAAGGACTTATAGTGAGTATACCTATGGCCCCTTTTTCATCTATCCCAAGTCTTTCATAAATACCTTCCGTTGGTGATGCTATAACATGGGCTATTGTTATCTGTTTACCTGGAACAGATTCTTGTATAATACGCTCTATAGGTTTTTCAAATACATTTCCCATATTATTTCCTCCATAGCTTTATTGTGAAAATTTAATGATTTACAACCCAAACCGGAAAATTATACTTGCTAATCCAGCATTCTATTTGTTTCAGTTCATCCATACTTAGCTGAAAATCCCCTTCTATAGGGTATTTCATTCCCAGCTGATTATATTTGTGGACTCCTAGCTTATGATATGGAAGTAAATCTATTCCTTTAAAGTTTTTATAATCCTTATAAGGCATTAAAAGCTCTATTATTCCTTTTATCTCTTTTTCGCTGTCATTTACTCCCTTTAATAGAGGCATTCTTACTTTTACATTGTGCCTTTTGTGGAGCAATTCTTTTAGATTTTCTATTATTCTCTCGTTCCTTACTCCTGTAAGCTCATAGTGCTTGTCAGAGTCTATGTGCTTTAGATCATATAAAAATAGGTCAGTAAATTCTGCCATTTTCATTATATTTTCCATCTTTGAGTAACCACAGGTTTCAATCGCTGTGTTTATTCCTTCGCTTTTACAAACCATTAGAAGGTTAGTTGCAAATTCTGGCTGAGATGTAACCTCTCCTCCACCTAAAGTAACTCCTCCACCTGACATTTCATAAAAAGCGGAATCTTCATCAACTACTTCAAAAATCTCTGAAACTGTTTTTACTTCACCTGCTATAGATAACGAGTTTTTTATACATCCATCTTTGCACTTATTGCAGCCTATGCAGTCTATATTTCTATTTACTATGTGTTTTTTATTTTCATCTAAAGTATGAATCCCAACAGGGCAAACAGATACACAAGCGCCACAATCAATACACGAGCTTTCTTTGAACATAACCTGGTATTTTCTCTCTAATCCTTCAGGATTTGAACACCATTTACATCTCAATGGACATCCTTTGAAAAAAACCAAGGTTCTTATACCCGGTCCATCATGCATATTGTATTTTTGTATATTAAATATAACTGCTTTTCGCTCTGGTAAACCTAGCTTGTTATTGCTCATATCATCTGCACTCCTGTTTAATTCTGTATTTTCACCTGCATTTGGACAATAGTCCTTATCCAAATGCAGGTTTTATAAATCATTTTTTGTTAATTTAATGTGAAGGATTTATTAAAAATGAGTAAGCATGGTTCTACTTATAATCTCATCTTGAACATCCTTGCAAAGCTCTACGAAGAATGCACTGTATCCAGCAACACGAACAACAAGGTCACGATACTGCTCTGGATTTTTCTGAGCTTCTAAAAGGGTGTTATTGTCAAGGTAGTTAAACTGCATCTCCCCAATTCCAAGCATGCAAGCACTTCTTAGAAGTGTTATTATTCCCTCTTCTCCTTCTGGAGTGTCAAGTAATCCTGACATTAGCTTGAAGTTGTGAACCATTCCAAGGTTCATATTGTCGCAAGACATTTTTGATACAGATTTGATTATTGCAGTAGGGCCTTTAAAGTCAGCTCCCTGGGTTGGACTGATTCCATCCGATAGAGGGCTCCAAGCCATACGACCATTTGCAGTAGCTCCTGTAAGTTGTCCAAATGGAGTGTTGTTTGATATTGATAGTGTTCCATGGCACATTACAGAATATAGAGTCTTGTATTTTCTATGCTCCATCTCTGTGAAGTGAACAAGGTCTGTTGCAATAAGATCTGCATAGTCATCATCATTTCCATACTTTGGAGCATCTAGACAATCTTTTCTTATTTGCTCATATCCAACAAAGTCAGCCTTTAAAGCTTCATTAATCTGTCTTAATGTATATTTCTTTTCATCAAATACTAGCTTTTTAATAGCTGCCATTGAATCTACGTAAGTCGCAAGACCACTCCAAACAACTCCAGGACCGAAGTTGTACATAGCTCCCCCTGCAGAAACGTCTTTTCCTTTTTCCATACAACCTTCATACATTATGGACATTAAAGGCTTTGGAGCAAGTTCTCTATGAACTCTTTGTGTGATTACTGTAGCAATACCGCTTAACTTAGTAACGTATTTTATCTGCTCTTTTACAGCATTTTCAAACTCTTCATAGGTTTTGAAGCTATCTATATTTCCCATATCTGGGCAAACCTGCTTACCATACCAAAGTGGTACTCCATTGTTTAGTACAAGCTCTATACAAATAGGCCACTGGGTATATGCAGTCGAAGTCCACTGATATAGTCTTCCTGATTTTTGAGGCTCAACGCAACCCATAAGGCAGTAATCACGTGCATCCTCTATTGAAACTCCTTTTGCAAGCATCATTTTTATATGAACATCATCAAAGTGACAAGCTGGGAATCCCATTCCTGATCTAACAACATCAACTATTTTTTTAAGATATTTCTTCGGTGACTTGCTATGAATACGTGTAGCTAGTGATGGCTGATATATCTTTACATGTCTAACTGCATCCATAAGAAGGTAAGTCAAATCGTTTGTAGCATCGAATCCTTCACGAGTAACTCCACCAACGCACATATTTACAAATGGCTGATATCCTGCGAAGAACTTAGATGCTCCCTCACTTGTAACCCACATCATTTCAGACATTTTGATAAGCATAGAACCTGCAAGCTCAAAAGCCTCAAACATGTTCATTCTTCCACTTTCTATGTCAGCCTTAAAGAATGGGTACATATACTGGTCAACACGGCCAATTGACATACCTGTTTGATTCTCTTCAACAACTAGCAGTGACTCTATTGTCCAAACTGACTGAACCGCTTCCCAGAATGTACTTGGTTTGTGGGCAGGTACTCTTCTATTTACTTCTGCTATTTTATAAAGCTCTGATTTACGTATTGGGTTTGATTCTTTTGCAGCTAATTCTTCAGCGTAGTCAGCTAGTCTATTAGCGTATATCATTACCCCTTCAGCAGTTTCTATTACTGACTTATAGTAATATATTTTTTCTATATCCTCTGGGTTTGCATAATCTAGCTTTTCAAGGTGCTCCCTTGCCTCTCTTTGAATATCCAGCATACCTTTTTTCATAAGTATTACATCGTATCCAGGGTTTGAGTCTCCTCCACCGTTTAATGCATGATAAGAACAGTCTGATACGAAAGAGTCTCCAGATATTTCCCATACTCCAGCTTCACGAAACTGATCTTCACAGTATTCATCAACTGATTTTCCACTCCAAAATGGGAAAAGCTCTTCTTTCATGTATTTTTTATCTTCTTCTGATATATAAAATGGATCCTGAGCTCTAGTTCCTATAGTATCTATCTCTGCCTCAAGCCATCTCCATGATATATCCGGAGAAAAAGCTCCTGCACGTGGTGCTCCACATGGTGCTCCAACTATAAGCTCATGGTCCTGAATCACAAGGGGAGCAGTTTCACAGCAGTATTTAAAGCTCTTTGCTCTTAGCAGTCCTTTAGGCATTCCAGGATTTTCTTTAACTATTTTTGTAATAGCCTTTGCTCTATGTGTAGTTATTGTTGGTGTCCACTTCATATAGTTTTCTTTAAGCTTCTTTAGACGATCTGTAATTCCGTCTGGAGCCTCTGTTTGACTGCTACTTGCTCTATATATTTGATTTGGAGCTTCATCTTTTTGAATTTCCTTTGAAATACCTTCAAAAATCTTCATTAAAGATGTTCGTTCTTCTGCAGACATACTTTTCGTTGCTTCTGCAAGCTTATTTGAAAAATCACGAATATCCAAAATTCTTACCTCCAGTTCTTTTTTATATTGCAATTTTATAAGAAATATTTTTCTAGTTTATTTCCCTTAATATTTTTTCCAGTATTTCCTTGAGTCCATCTTCATGGTCTATATTTTCACTATTTATAGTCTTTGTTTCATATACAGCTTTATTTATAGGGTTATCCTTAGTTATATCTTCTAAAGACCTCACCCCAACTCCAACCTTACGAATATATACAAGGTTCATGGGAGATATATTGTCTGAAGTCATACCCTTGCCTGCTGAGCCACTTCCTAAGGTCATAGCTGGAAATAAATTTGTTGTAATCCCCATGCTTCCAAAGGCTCCAGGGGTATTTACAAGAATTCTTCCTACAGGTTTTTTTAGAGCAAATTGCTTGATTACTTCTTGGTCATTGGAGTGAATAGAAAGGGTGTGTCCGTTTCTTTCACTAAGGAGTAATTCTATGCATTTTTCACAGGCATTCATCCAGTCTTCTTCTATGTAGTAAGCTAGAACTGGACAAAGTTTTTCTTTGGAGTATGGGTTGTTTTCAAAAACATATTTTTGCTTAGATACAAGAACCTTTGTATTTTCAGGTACACTAATCCCTGCTCTTTTAGCAAGCTCAAGTGCTGTTTTTCCAATGGTTTCTACCTCTTGATTCCCCGTTGAATCAAACAGAATATTCCCAATCATCATTGATTCTTTTTCTGTCATAAAGTAGGCCCCAAGGTTTTCCATTTCATTTTGTACCTGCATGGCTACTGGGCTATCTACAACAACTGATTGCTCAGACCCGGAAAGAACTCCATTGTCAAATGTCTTGCTCTTTATTATATCCCTCACAGCGTCCTTTATATTTGCGGTTCTTTCTATAAAGGCTGGGACGCAGCCATTGCCACCGTATATTACAGGTTTTCCAGATTTTTGTCCTTCACTTAGCATTTCCAAAACTCCAGTATTCATAATAATGGAGGTATCCTTATGATTCATCATCTCTTTTGTTCCTGCTTCAGTAACGGTCTTAAGATATGATAGTGAACCCTGAGGAAGTCCAAACTCTAGTCCTTTTTTAATCATTATTTCTAGTGCTCTACCCACAGATTTTTTTGCTCTTTTGTGGGGAGAAAACACTATGGCATTTCCTGATTTTATGGCTATTAGTGTCTTGTATATAGCTGTTGATACAGGGCTAGTTGAAGGGACAAGTGCTACTATAACTCCAACTGGAACTCCAATATCCATGGTTTTGTTTTGTGTATCTTCAGATATTATTCCAATGCATTTTATGTCCTTGATTTTTTCAAATACGTAACTTGACACAAATTTATTTTTGATATATTTATCAGAAGTATTGCCATAGTCAGTTTCACTTTGAGATATAAACGCAAGCTCATTTGAGTGCTTTTCTATCTCCTTTGCAATTTCCCTTACAACCGCATCTAGCTTCTCTTGTGAAAAACTAGATAAAAGACTTTGGGCTTCCTTTGCGTGTTCTATAAGTATTCTAGCCTCTTGTATGGAGAGCAAATCATTGTCTATAATATTCATTTTTTTCTCTCCTTTTCGTTTCCTATTTCTTTTTAAATCCTTTAAATATCTAAGTTTTCAAGTGAATAACGTGCTATTATTTTTTCTATATCCTGATGAGGACTTGGTATTACAACTGAGCTATAGACTTCTGAACCCATGTTTTCAACTGCTCTCACACCTGCTTCTACTGCCGCTTTGCAAGCCCCCACATCTCCACGTACAAGAACCGAAATATACCCTGATGCCACGTTTTCAAATCCTGCAAGCTCAACATCTGCTGCCTTGCACATTGCATCTGCCGCTTCTAGTATATATACAATTCCAAAAGTTTCTATTAATCCTAAGGCGCTATAAGTTTTCATAATTATTTCAGCCCTCCAAATTTAGGTTTTTATTGTTTTTACAGCAATGTTTTCTAATTAATTAGCGATTTGCAGTGCTAATAAATTGAGCTTCTTATTTGTCTATATCGTATATGGAAACTATCTGTCCAATATCTTTTATAGGTCTTGGCATAACATTTTGAGCAGTAAGTTTCCCGATTGCTCCTGCTGCTATTGCTCCTGCTTCTACTGCTGCCTTAACAGCTCCAACGTCGCCTTTTACCATAATAGTAACTAAGGTAGACCCTATATTTTCATAGGATACAAGCTCAACATTTGCTGCCTTCAACATCTTATCCGCTGCTTCGATTGCTGGAACCATTCCCACAGTTTCAACAAGACCTAACGCTTCTTCTCCAAAATATTTCATCATATTTTCCCCTTTCAGATCTTATTGGCTTAATAATTAATCTTTAATATATTTGTTTATCGCATCCTCACCTTCTTGGTGAGCACGGTAGTATATTTTTAGTTCTCCAGATTTATCCATCTCAAGCTTGCTTTCTTCTATAAGTCCATTTGCCTCAGCTGTCATCATTGCATTTAGAACTTCTTTCTTGTTTAATGCTTTAAAGCTTCCATACTGACCTTTTAGTGCTTCGATAACATCTTCAGCGCATGCATCTTCAACCTTTGTGAAGTGTTTCAATATCGCAAAATTAAGCGGCTTCATTTGCTGAGTCCTCCTTTTTTTTAAATAAATCCATAGGGTTAACTGCTATTACAAATATTCCTATAGCCATCATCGTAGCTGCAGCCCACTCTATCATGCTAAGCTCCCAGCCTTCCATTCCAAATATTACTCCAAGTAATAACCAGCAGCATAGTGGTCCAAAGAATGAATAAGTTCCATTTGTTGCCATTCCTAGAGCAGCACCAGTCATACTGTTTCCTTTGTACCACCACATAAATGATATAAATGCAAAGAATCCTGATACTACAAACCATATCATTGCACTTGAGCTTGTAAATGCCTGCCCTGCAAGGCTAAATGGCTGCATTATACTTCCACCAAATATTCCTAGTATTGGAAGAAGAATAAATAGATTTGCTAGTCCTGAAGTAACCTGACGAACAGTGATTCCAACCTCAGAATCTACCATAGCAGAACCATATCCAGCTATAACTCCTTCAAATCCCCAACCAAGAGCTGCAATAAATGCTATTATAAGTCCAAGTATTACTGAATCTGCAGCATCTGCTCCAATTCCTACACTACCAATCATTACACTAGCAGAGACACATATTACAATTCCTAGCATCATTCTTTTGTTTAATTCCTGCTTATATAAAACTCTTCCTAAAATTGCACCTATGGCTGGGCATAGTGCAGTTATCGGAATTGCCATAGACCCTGCAAGCTGTATACCAACAACATAGGAAACGTTTGCTATAGGACCCCCTAAAAGAGCCGCAAGCATAATCATTCTTCCTGGTGTCGTGTTTATAGTCCTGAAAAAATCTCCTAATTTCCCTTTTATTCCAACGTTTATAAGTGCCCATACTGCACTACATATATCATTTACTGCACTACCAAGTGCTCCCACTATAAATACAATTGCAAATGCTGATAATCCAGCTGTATTGTCTCCATACCAGTCTGCCCAAACTCCCATTGACATTCCTAGTGTCAGGAAAGCTGAAAACATACCATATGTAAGTCCTGAAAGTAGTCCTATTGTGATTCCTTTTTTAAAGAATTGCGAAGATAATTTCTTTTTGGCAGCAACGGCTGAGCTGTCTACATTAGCTGCTTGTACTACCGATATAGCTTCATTCATTTTAAAGCCCCCTCATTAAAATTTTGATTTTTAACCCATTTCCATTTTGTTTTTCTAAAAGCGTTTTCCGACATTAAATTAATGATATCTTAATACGCTTTTTTTTCATGGTATTAATCCCACCCTTTTAATGGATAATATCCTTTTGTTTTTTAATAACATTGTATTTTAGTCATATTATTGTGAAAATTCCATATATGCATTTTTGATTATTGAATTTCTATAATATTCATAAATTGCCGAAAAAAAGACAGATAGCTACTATACTACCTGTCTATTTCAGCTTATATTTTATTGTTATAAAATCTCTAACATTTTACCATTTCAAATATTGGATAATCTTTAGACAACATAATCTTTTCCATATTTTTTTTAAATCTCTCGTATCTCATATAGCAATATTCCAAAAAATCATCGCCATTATAATGTCTAATAAGAGCCCACACAGTCCAGAGCAAATCCTGAGCTAGTATATAACTTTTTATTTTTAAAATTTCTTCAACTGTAGCAGTCCTATCATAATACTTTTTTATAAGAAAATCTATGGAGTCCTCATCTAAATGAGACTCTAAAATATACGCAGCTATATCCCAATTGGGGTCGTTCATACCTGAATATTCCCAGTCTATAAGATATGTGGCTCCACTATCATCTAGTATGAAGTTTTCTGGCACTGTATCATTATGACAAGGCAAAGATATTGGATTTTTTATATTTTCATTCATAAAGCTTAGAAGGTAGTTTTTTAAATCAAAATAATCAAAGAAAAAATCCCCTTTTAAAGCTTTCACAATTTCTTCATATTTTTCAAGTTCAGTTTTAAAGTCAAAGGAATTGGGAAACCTGCTCTCACTGAAATGAATTTTTTTCATAATACTAGATACTGCATCTATATTTGAAAAGTCGCAAGGGTTTGCCATCGCAATATTTTTACTGTTTTTTATATATATACTTATCTTTACTCCAGTTTCATCATCAAAGTAAATACATCTAGAGTTGACTCCAATCTCGGATACTATGGTATTATTTACTTTTTCAATTTTCCTGTCAATCATTTCATTTGTCATTCCGCCTGGCTCACGAACTACATATTCAAGACCATTTATTTCCATAATATAATTATAGTTTGTAAGCCCTCCAGCAAAACGCGACTTATCAAAAATTAAGGAATCATCCTTAAAAACAGCTCTTAACTTTTCTTTTACAATTTCTTCCATTTTCATATAGTATTCCACCATGTTTATTCAAATTTTAAGTCAAATTACCAGAACATTATGCTCCTATATTCCAATATTTACATTTCTTATGGGAGCATCCTTATTAGTTTTATATTTTACCAATTATATCAAGAATGGTATTTAGAATCAACTTATTCCTTAAATGCCGTTTATTTTACAATAAAAAAGAATTTGTACAATTTTTTTTAAAACAAAGTACCATAAATCCAAAAACTATATGACTAATATTCAATAAAAGTTATTTAATGTATGTTATTATTTAGTCAAATATCTGTAGTTTACAAATTATACTTTACTTAATCTATAGCTTGATTTTGATTGAAAAACTTTAAAACCAATATTCAAACTACTAGGAGGTAATTATCATCAAAGGAAGTTTTGTATTAAAACCCAAAATTTATTTCAGTGAAAATGCATTAAGTCTTTTAAAGGATTTATCTGGACATAAAGCTTTTATAGTAGCGGATGCTATAATGCAAGACCTAGGGTATCTTCAAAAAACAATAGACTATCTGGATGAAGCTGGAATCAAATCCGAAGTATTTTCTGATATATATCCAGATCCTGATATAGCTCTTGTTGCAAATGGAATAAAAAAATACAGCGAAAGTGAAGCCGATGTCCTAATAGCTCTTGGAGGAGGCTCTGCAATAGATACAGCTAAAGCTATACTTTATTTCGAGTCTGGTTTTAGAAACAAAAATAAAGTGTATAAAAAGCCTACTTTTGTTGCCATCCCTTCAACAAGTGGAACCGGTTCAGAGGTCACTGATTTTTCGGTAATTACATCTAATGACGAAAAAGTATGTATCGTAGATAATGACATATCTCCTGACATCGCCATATTAGATCCAACCTGCATTCAGCATGTTCCATCAAGAGTAGTTGCAGATACGGGTATAGATGTTCTTGTTCATTCTTTAGAGGCATATGTATCCAAAGATGCAACAGACTTTACAGATGCTCTGGCAGAAAAGGCTATTCAGCTTATATTCGAAAACCTTGAAATAATCTATAAAGACATAAATAATATAAAAGCAAGAAGTCATGTCCATAATGCCTCCTGTATGGCAGGAATTGCATTTACTAATACAGGTCTAGGAATAAATCATAGCCTCGCTCATGCTTTTGGCGGAAAATTTCATATATCTCACGGAAGGTCTAATGCCCTAATGTTAAAATCTGTGATTGAATTCAACTCTGGCTTAAAAAGCACTCTTGATGAGTATTCATCAAAAAAATATTCAAATATCGCTAAAATCCTAAACCTTCCGGCTCGAACATCTAGAGAAGGAGTAGTAAGCCTAATTTCAGAAATAGAAAGACTTAAGAAAAACATTGGAATAGAAAATAGTATAAGGGATATTGGAATAAAAGAAGAAGATTTCTCTAAAGAAATTGAAGTAATGGCTGAAACTGCATTAAAAGATAGATGCACAGCTTCAAATCCTAAGCTCCCTACTAAAGAAGATTTAATTGAAATTTATAATAATTGTTGCTAGAGTTAATTTTTTTCTATAAAACTATAATTTAAAAATACTATAAATTTGGAAAAATAACATAGATTTTAGATTATACGTATGGTAAAAAGTCAATAAATTGTTGAATTCATGAAAGGATGAAAAAATATGAAAAACGTGAATCTTGTTATGACTGATCGCTTGAATCATTTAAAAGAAGCTTATCTGAAAGTGACCCCTAGTATTGCCATCAACCGTGCTCTGGCTTTTACGGAAATAGCCAAGAACTATCCGGACCTTCCTGCAAACCTAAAGCGGGCAAAAGGGTTTCGCCTAGCTTGTGAAACTGCTCCTATGCTGATTCAGGAAGGAGAACTAATTGTCGGACACCCTTGTGGAAAGCCGAGAGCCGGATCTTTTTCACCCGATATTGCTTGGAGCTGGGTCAAGGAAGAACTAGATGAAATCAGTACCCGCCCTCAAGACCCTTATTATATCAGCGAAGAAGACAAAAAAATCATGATAGAAGAACTCTTTCCCTTCTGGGAAGGAAAGTCTCTAGCCGAAGCCTGCGAAACCAAGCTCCGTAAAGCAGGAATCTGGGAATACGGTGCAGAGGCAGCTATCACTGACTTGACCTACCACGTCACTAGCGGCGGGGGAGATTCCAGCCCCGGCTACGACATTATTCTTTTTGAAAAAGGTATTCTTGGTGTTTTAAAAGAAGCAGAACAGCATCTTTCTGAAATCGATAATACCTCTGAGAATTTTGAAGAAAAGCATGCGTTTTACCAAGCTTCCATCGAGATTTGCCAGGGTGTCCTAACCTATTCTCAAAGACTATCGGATTATGCTGCTCTTCTAGCTATTCAAGAACAGAATCTTATCCGAAAAAAGGAATTGGAAACAATAGCCGAAGTAAACAAGAAAGTTCCGGCAAACCCTCCAGAAACTTTTCATGAAGCCCTGCAGGCGGTATGGACCATTCAATCGCTATTCCTTTTAGAGGAAAACCAGTGCAGCACTTCCCTGGGGCGAGTCGATCAGTACATGCTTCCGCATTTTAGAAGAGATATTGAGTCCGGTTCACTTACTGAGCAGCATGCCTTTGAGCTAATAGGCTGCTTTATGCTAAAATGCTCAGAAATGATTTGGTATACCCCAGGAGCAACGGCCAAATACTTCGCCGGTTATATGCCCTTTATAAATATGTGCGTAGGCGGTCTCCATCGGAATGGAGGGGACGGTACCAATGAGCTATCCTATCTGATTATGGAGGCTGTCCGTCTAGTTAAAGTGTATCAGCCTACTTTAGCCTGTCGCATCCACAACCTGTCCCCCCAAAAGTATCTGGAAAAAATTGTGGATTTGATTCAAACTGGGGGTGGTATGCCAGCCTGTCATTTTGATGACGCCCATATAAGGATGATGCTCAGCAAAGGCTACAACATCGAAGATGCCAGAGATTACAGCCTCATGGGCTGTGTAGAACCTCAGAAAAGCGGCAAAATCCATCAATGGACAGCAGGTGGCTTTACACAGTGGCCAATCACCATCGAACTAGCTCTGAACCAGGGAGTATTAAGGTCCTATGGGGATAAGCAATGGTTGGATACAGGAACTTTAGAAGATTTTCAATTCTTTGAGGATTTTGAAGCAGCTGTGAAAAGACAGCTGGATTATTTGATTGATATGAACTGCAGGGGAACCATAATCATTCAGGAGGTCTTCCGAGATGTCAACCCCACTCCCTATATGTCCCTCTTTATTGATGGATGTATGGATAAAGGAAAAGATGTGACAGCAGGTGGTTCTGTCCTATACGATGGACCTGGTACCATCTTCGCTGGCCTGGCCACCTATGTAGACAGCATTGCAGCTATAAAAAAATTAGTTTACGATGAAAAAAAATATACCTTAACTGATATGAAGAAAGCCATGGATGCCAACTGGAAGGGATATGAGCAACTCCATAAGGATTGTCTTAATGCTCCCAAATATGGTAACGATGATGATTATGCGGATCAGATTGCTAAAGAAATAATAGACTATACTGAAAGAAAGATGAATTCCTATCAATCTCTCTATGCACGTCAGATTCACGGTACACTTTCCCAATCCTTCAATACCCCTCTTGGAGAAATGATAGGGGCTACCCCCGACGGAAGAACAGCTTACGCCCCCTTATCTGATGCCATGAGCCCTTCTCAGGGAGCAGATACCAAAGGCCCAACCTCTGTTATCAAGTCAGTCTCCAAACTGAATGTTGAGTCCATGAGTCTTGGTATGGCTCATAATTTCAAAATTAGCGAAGGATTTCTGGAAAACCCCGAAGGAAGAAATGCCCTAATTGGCCTCTTGAGAACCGCTTCCATCATGGGTAATGGCCAGATACAGTTCAATTGTGTCGATAATGCTACTTTAATCGATGCCCAGAAACATCCGGAACTTCACAGGGATTTGATTGTACGAGTGGCAGGATACTGTGCCTTCTTCGTGGAACTTTGTAAAGAGGTACAAGATGAAATCATCAGTCGAACGGTCCTTGGGTGACAATAAACTTTGTCCTTATATATTTTTATAAAAACGGCAGTGGATAGAATGACTCTACCTACTGCCGTTTTGTTTCACTAATCACAAATTCCTAAAATCGAAAGCAGTATACAAGTAAAATAGATTTTTATCTATAAAATTCTTAACATTATTGAAAAAGCTTGTTTTTATTTCTTCATACTTACAACTGTATCTTAAACAATATTTGATTTAGTTTACTTTAATCATATAATATATTAAAATAACAGATAACCATTTTGTTTTTCTTAAGTTAGTAGTTTTTCGATTAATAATCGCACTCTGGAAAGGGCAGTATACTATGAATACTACTGATAATCCTTTAAAAAAATTAATTGTTTCAAATTTATATAACCGCTATAGCGGTATTTTGTCGTTATCAGATATTCCATTATTTTTAATGGATACTGATGGGGAAATACTTCTTGAACTAATACCATTTCCAGATTTTTGCAGATACATGTGTATGGAAAGCGAGTCTAAGGTTTGTCCTGAATACAAAGAACGTCTGGACAATAAACTTGATGGAAGCTTTGTGTGCCAATATGGCCTGGAAAATATATCCCTTCCAATAAACCTTGATGGAGATACTTACGGTTATATAGCTGGTTTACAGGTTTACACCAAAGAAACAGAATATAAAAAACATATGATAAATATAGAATCTTTGAATAATGAAAAAAATTTGGATTTAGAGTTTATTGCAAAACTTATTTCTGCTTTAAAAGTTGCAGATTTAGATAAAATAAATATTCATCAGCAACTTTGTCAACATATCGCGAAGAATATTTCTCTGGATTTATCTCAGACTCTAAGGTCCGATAGTCCAAATATGACTCTGCTGTCTATAGAAAAGGATATGCTCGAAAAAAAAATCATAGACTTAGAAGCAAAAAATAACTCATTGGTAATCAACCCCCATTTCTTATTCAATACTCTAAACTGCATTGCCAGAATAGCATACTTTGAAAAATCACATACAACAGAAGAGCTTATATATTGTCTTTCTGATTTATTAAGATACAATTTAAAACAATCTGATCAGCTTCATACTATAGCATCAGAAATAGACAATATCGAAAAATATCTATACATACAAAAAGCGAGATTCAAAAATAGAATCCAGTACACAATTGATGTTGCAGACAAAATAAAATCCTTTAGAATACCCAATATGGTAATACAGCCAATAGTAGAAAATGCTATAGTCCATGGAATTACTCCTAAAAGAGATGGCGGACAGATACATATAAAGGGTGAATTATCTAATAATACTATACTAATCTCAATTTCTGATAATGGAAATGGCTTTAATAAAGATGCGATTGATAAAATTAATAATTCAGAGAAGATATCCGGTCTTGGATTTAGCTGTACCGATAAAAGACTAAAAAAATACTACGGTGATAGCTATGGCCTTAGTATTGAAAAATCCGATTATTCAGGTAGTACAGTTTCAATTACAATTCCTGTTTAGGAAGCAGAGGTGTTTATTATGAACGTAGTCTTGATTATAGAGGATGAAGTTTTAGAACAGGATTTTTTAAGAGAAATTGCCTTAGAATATCTTGACTCTAAAGACATCCTTCTAACCTGCAGCTGCGGCTCGGAAGCAATTGAACTTTCAAAAAAATATAATCCAAATATAATTATAACTGATTTGATTATTTCAGAAATAGATGGACTCACTGCTATTAGTGAAATCAGAAAATTTTTACCAAATTCCTGTATTTCTATAATTTCTGGTTGTTCTGAGTTTTCATATGCACAAAAAGCTATTGGTCTTAAGGTATTTGACTATCTTTTGAAACCTGTCAAACCTCGAGATTTTAAGGATTTGCTTAAGAGAATGATAGATTCATACGAGAATTCATTAAAGAATATATCAGCTTCTGTAGAACTGGTAGATACAAACATAAATGAAACACAAAAGCCATTTATAGATGATGCCTTAAAATACATAAAAGAAAATTTCAAAGAAAAATTAAGCTTGGATATGGTTGCAAATAAACTTTTTATGAATCCAAAATATTTTAGTTTTGTATTTAAAAAAGAGACAGGACTTTCATTTACAGACTACATCGTTAATCTTAAAATAGAATATGCTTGTAACTTACTTGAAAATACGAATTATCCATCCTATAGGATTTCTGCTGAGTGCGGATTCTCTGATCCTTCTTATTTTAATAGAGTTTTTTGCAAAAAAATGAATACAACACCTCAAGGCTATAGAAGAAGTCTAGGGTTCAAATAATTTAAAGAGAAATTTAAAATCCCCTCAAGACAATTACTCAAGAGGGGATTTTTGCTTATTTATTCTTTTTATTCTTTTATCTTCTAGCTCTATTTTAGACTTTAAATATACTTATATTTTCATTTAGTCTACTTGAAAGCTCATTTAATTTTTCAGCACTTATTGCTACCTCTTCAACAGCTTTAGTCTGCTCGGACATAGATGCACTTACCTCTTGAGATGATGCTGCTATCTCTTCTGTTACAGCTGAAATATTGTCTATAGCAAGGACAATATTATTTTTGTCTTCATCTACTTCCATAAGCTGATTTGATACGTTTCCTATCTGATTTACAATAGATTCTACAGATTTAAATATTTTTGAAAGAGCTTCATCAACATTAACAACTGCCTCACCTTGTTCTTCAGTTATTTTAGCCACTTCTCCTATCACTGAAACAGTTTCTTTACTTTCATTTTGAATATTTGTAACTATCTGAGCAATCTCTTTCGCAGCCATTGCTGATGAATCTGCAAGCTTTCTGATTTCATCTGCCACTACTGCAAATCCCTTTCCTGCATTTCCTGCTCTTGCAGCTTCAATAGATGCATTTAAAGCTAGAAGATTTGTCTGCTCTGTAATTGAAGTAATGGTACTTATTATCTCAGATATTTGTTTTGTTTTTGCATCTAGGTTGTTTACTGCATCAGAAACCTTTTTATTTGAAGTAATGCTAATCTCTGACTTTTCTTTAAGAAGATTTAGTACGCTTGCCCCTTCTTTATTTATTTCCATTGCTTGCTCTGCATTTTCTCTCATAGCATCACTGCTCTTTGTTAGACTCTTAAATTTTTCATCCATAGAAGATGCAAGATTTGCACTGCTTTCAGAATCCATAGCAGCATCATTCGTTCCTTTTGAAATTTCATTTACAGTATTTTCTACTTGATTCGCTGTAGCCGAAGCCTCTTCAGACATAGCTGCAAGACTTGAAGCTTCTTCGACCATAGTAATACTCACATCTTTAGTACTTTTTATTAGATTTTTTACATTTGATATCATTTCATTGATACTATCAGAAAGTATTTTTGTCTCGTCATTAGATTTTGTATTTACTGATACTGTAAAATCACCATCTTTTATTTTATCAACTGCGCTTACTACCTCAATTATAGGTTTTGATATACTTCTTCCAATGATAGAAGCTACTATAATTGATACTGCTATAGCGAGTACAGCTATAATCAGCATTGTAATTAAAATAGTTCTTAATAACTTAAAAACCTCATTTTCAGGTATATTTGAAGCTATAATCCATCCATTTTCCAGTTGACTGTAAGCTGATATAGTTTTTATACCTCTTACATCATCATAAGTAAGAACCCCTGATTTTTTTTCATTAATTTCTTCTAATATACTGCTATAATCTCCTACAGTAGTAATATTTGTCTCAATTTCAAGTTCCGGATGATATATTATCCTACCATCAGGATGCATTAAAAAAAGATATCCTGTATCAAATAGAGTAATCTCACTAAGTGTTTTTTCGATATCATCCAGATAAAAATCCATACCTACAATACCTATAGCTTGTCCATCTTTTATTATAGGGTTTACATAAGATGATATAAGATTTCCATCTTCCGAAATATATGGAAATGTCCATAAAGCCTTTTTTGTATCAATTGGTTTATTGTACCATTCATAGTACTCTGCACTGTAATATTCAAGTCCAAACGAATCTTGAAGTGTATATGACCCTCCCTCATTTAGTACCCACATATCAATTTCTCGCCCGAACATATCTACATTAAAATAAGAATATATACTTCTTGATATCCTTGTGTCAGCTCCTACCGCCTGAAGCTCTGATACAATATCAGATTTTATTTCAGCTATATATGCTTCATCATTTTGTAGCACTCTATCAACATCTACTCTTTGTCCAATAGAGCTTGCAAGTACTGATACTGCACTTTCAACCTTGAAAAAATCCTGCTCAAAACTATTTACATTACTCTGAACTAGATTTGCAGCTGTGGTTCTTGAAGTTTCTCTAATATTTCTATCAAGAGTAAACCCCATCATTCCTGCAATTATGGCTACAATAACTACATTAGTAATTATAATAGACAAAATGATTTTTTTTGAAATTGTCATTCCCTTAGTTTTTAACATTTTTGTCTTTTTTCCAGAGTTCAGATTTTGATTTTCATTTTTCAAATTTTTCATGCACTCCTCCTAGAAACTATTATATTTAATGTGGAAATACGCTTTTTTAAAAAGTATTTTAGTGATTTTTCTAAAATACTTAGTATTTATTTTAGTATAGAGTAGATTTAAAAGCTACCTTTGTTTTGTTTATTTTGTAACTACGTATTTGAAAGATTAGTTGAAAGCTTGTATTACAAGGGTTTCATAAAAAAAAATTTTTAAAGATATTTAAAAAAGTCATAAGCTACTGAAAAACATTTTAGTAGTTTATGACTTTTAGTATGATAATTGTAAATTTACTTAGCACTTAATCTATTCTTTTATCCTAATAATTTCTATTTTTATTTTTTGAGAACAATCCAAAAGTATTATATGGTTATTATCTAGCATTTTCTTTGTTTTGCTCCTTGATATCATTAGAATTTCTGATGCTAATTTTTCTTTTCTAATTTTTAGTCCATAAGGATTTTCAATAATAATTTCTTGTCCTTCTTCAAATATTATTTTATCAAATATGAGTTTTTCACCTTTAGAATCCATAAAGCTATATTCTATATCTTTTAAATCTACTTCCAATTTGTTTTTAGTGAAAAACTGAAAATCTCGTCCATACTTCTGAGCTAACTCCTTGTTGTTTTCTAAAAACAATCCATACTCTTCTTTTGATAGTCTACTTACTTTTTGTCTTTCATATATAGATATATTATAAGTGTGTTTGCACTTTTCACATTGATAAATAAGCCAAACGTCAAGCTTGTTTCCATTTGCATTTACTCTAAACTTTTCAGTATTAATATAATTTGTCTTTCCTTTGCATCCTGAGCAGTTGTGGATTATCTTGAAAGATTTCTCTGAAATAATACTGCACTCTATTTTTTTAATATAGCCCATATCGCATCTCCTATAACTAAAATCTTAGGATGCGCAAGCTATTACATTAATTTTTTATTTGCAATAGCTGCGCTATGCAAAATATATAGGCGTGGTCATATAGATTTTCTCCTTAGATTGGATTTAGTAAATAGAAGATCCACGATTTCATTAAAAAATCCTATTTAGAAATATTTTATAAATTAAGGATTAGAATCATAGCTCTGATATATCTACTAAAAACAGCTTATCATTTTGAAATAAATGTATTCTACCTTATAAATTTTTATAAAAAAATATGAGCCAATACATAATGTATCAGCTCTCTTTTTTACAAATTTATGGATTTCATTTTTCTAATTATACGCTGGATGCTTTTTTCCGAAAGATAGTATTTTGATGCTAACTCTAAAGTTTTAGATCCTGAGATATACGCGTTATATATCTCTTTGTCTCTACGATAAAGCTCCTTTTTTGTCTTTGTATTTGTTCCCCAATTTTCTCTAGAATCTTCTTTTCGAGGAATATATATGTTTTTACCATCAACGTATTTTTGAATCAACTCTATTACTTCAGTAGGAAGAATTTCCTCCGCTTTGATATAGCCCATAACTGCCTCCTAAAAATATAGTATTTATTAGGAATAGCAATGGCCAAAGCAATTTTTTATTTTTGGGGTTAATTGCAATAGCCAGTGCTATGCAGTCATAATATATCTTCTCAAAACGCAGTCCTCCTTTTTAATTTAAGTATTTAAAATGAAAAACTATTAGCTATTAGAATTATATAATAAAAATACAACTAAAACTTTCAATTATTGAATTTATTTTTGATGTTTCATAAACTTATTATTTTAGTCGATGGAGGTTCATATTCCAAAATAGATTAAATTGCTCAGTCTCTTTTCTTCCATATGAGATTTGTCAGTGTTCCCAATATCCCCGCCGTTATAGTAGCTGATACTAATAAAGCTAAAATAGTTTTAAAATCAATACTTCCAAATATATTAATTAAATAAAAAAGAAATGTGGCAATAAAAACTATAATATAGTTAGCTTTTCTAAACCTATATCTTTTGAAATTTTTCATAGTGAAATTCTCCTTTTTTGAGTTATTCATATAGTCTTTTTATGAAAATAAAATATTTTCACTGGTCTTTTTCCAAAATAACACTAGTCCCAGAATATAAAAAAGTGGAGTTAACCTAGATGGAATCATTGTTGATCCTGATAGCATTAGATACCTAAAAATAAAAACAGATAAAACTCCAACAATAACAATCATAAACGATAATATAACTCTATTAACTTTAGTTGACAAATCAAGTAAATTTGTCAGCATCCCTGCTGCAATATATATAAGAGCAAATATTATAAAAGCCAAATAAGTCTTAACCATAATTCCTTCATAGGCATTCACACCGAATTTAATATCAGTTCTGACAGATTTTGTATATATCTGAGCAATAAAAATAATTATTGTTATTATGAGGATAATAAACAAATTTTTTAGAGCTGCTTTTTTAGCAGTATCATTTAAGATATAACATCTCCATAATAACGTAAGGCCTAATATATAAAATAAAGGAGATAATCTAACGGGATCTGCTAAAGCTGTGAGTCCAAAAGGCTCATTAAAAAAAACTACCATTATAAATGTTATTATTGCAGTGACAATTGCCGTAATCACCCTATCTTGTTTTACTGAAAAATCTAACTTAGCAGTCAAAATTCCTAAACAAAAATAGAAAATTCCAGATATTGTAAAAAGCAAATAATTTATTGAATTATAATAAGGATTTTCAAATATAAGAGCTTTTCTTAATAGATTACTTCCATAAACAGAATAAAGTTCAATAATGTAAATGCTTAGTGTTATCATAAGTACTATCATTAAATTTTTTATTGATGGTTTTTTATTTATAGTTTGTATCATAAAACCTCCGAAAATATATTCTGACTTTATTGATTATATTTCGTCCAAAGCTTTCATAGAGAAATTACTCCACAAACATCAAAAGCGCTGTGTGAAATCTATTATTTTCATATTTAAACTCCATCAAAGGAATTATCTACTTTGAAAATCAGCCTATTTTTAGTATATCTAAAAAACCCAAAGTTCACTGTAATTACTATGAACTTTGAGTCTTTGATAGTTATTAATTAATCTAAAGGTAATATTCCCACTTCACTCTCTATTTCATCCTTAAGTCCATATGACTCCCATGGAGTACGGGTTCTATAAAGGTAACGCAAGCTTAAAGGAAGAACTATGAATATTGCAGCCCCATACATAGCTAGATTTACTAGTGGATAAAGTTCTACAAATCCACTATATCCAAGGAGCTCTAATCCAGCGCTTAGTAAGTTATTAATAAGATGAATCAAAATTGGAGCCCATATAGATTCTGTCCAGTACAAAGATAGTCCTAAAAATATCCCCATTACAGCTGCCATAGTGCTATGGGCTAAATTCAAATGATAAATACCAAATAGGAGAGCTTGAATAATAATTGTCAATTTCATTGTAGTTTTTCTCTCTAATTCTCTAAATATCAATCCTCTAAATAAAATCTCTTCTATTAAAGGAGCTGCAATACCCACACTTGCAATAATCAGTAATGTATTTGGCGTAATTATTGACCCCATATTACTACTATGATTTTCTAAAGATTGAGGAAATATAATCCCTGTCAGATTAAGAATAATCATACTCAAAAATATTACAGTTGAACCAATTAAGCAAGATGCTACTATTTGACCCTTTGTAAGCCTTCTAAATCTACATTCTTTATATAAATTTAGACCTCTTCTTTTCATCATATACCTATAAATCAAAAATGAACCTACGGCCGCCACAATAATTGCTAGTGATGTGTGATTAGCCATACTAGCTGCAAGATTTTCAATATCTTCAGCGCTACCATCAATACCCATTTTTATTCCATAAAAAAAACTAGCTCCCATTATGTAGAGAACCATTATTATAAAATGAATTAAGATGTATTTTAGAATATTCCAAGCTGTTCTTAGATATGTTGTCATAAGAGCCTCCTTACACTTTATTTATCCCATTACAATTACTTTTAATCAACTGCCATCAGAATAAATAATTGAAAAGACAAACTTAACACCCTCTAACCTTCTATATTTAAATTAATTACTCAACTTTCCCAGCACAATTCAGCAAACAAAGCCTTGATATATGAAGCTTGTTGGGTAATCCAATGCTGAAGTTGACGTTGAACCAATTTTTTACCTTTTGTTGTAGTTGATTTGATGTGTTCAACAAATAGCCCCATCAAGCTTTGTAGGGCTGTTGAATATTCTATATCTTGAATGTCTTCGCAGCATCTGAAAAATAGTTCACCAAATGTTTTAGTATCATTCTCTTCACGGCGTAACCATTCAAGAAGGATATATCTACAAAACACAATAGTTGTATGGCTGATGAACATATCATAGCTTCTCCCTTGGAACTCAGAACCAAGCTTCATAAAGGATTTGGCAGATTTAAAGAACACTTCTATACCCCATCTGTTTCCATAGATTCTTACGATTTCCTCATCTGAGATCATTAAATCGGTGCTTAAAATTGCCAGCCATTCTTTTTTGTTTGTACGATTCCTGACAAAGACAATCCTAACGGGAATCCCCTCTTTGGTGGTAACTGCAACGGAACCAAGTATACTGCCACCACGTTCTTTTATGACGAATTTACGAAGCTCTTTGAGATCGTACATTTGATTTTGATAATGGTATCTTGCATTGCCTTTTCGAACCATTCCAATGGCATCAAGCCCCTCTTTGAGGATTGACTTGATTAAGGGCTCATTAGTAAACCAGGTGTCCATAAGAACATAATCAGCTTCAATGCCATAAGCCAATGCATTTTTGATGAGTTTTATAGCCGCTTCCGGTTTTTGAGTGAGTGCTTCTTTTCGACGTTTATAACCATTAGTACGTTTGTCGATGTCGTCATTAATTTCTTGATAACGATTCTTCTCGTTAGCTGATGAAAGCAGTGTAAATCCAGTTGGAACAAAACTGTAGCCATCTGACCATCCAAGCGTGAGCATAGTAAATCCCTTTTGATATTTGTGAGTAACGTGATCATAAATCCTAGCCAACAATTCAACGGATTTGCTTCGATTTCTTGTAACGATAGAGTCATCTAAAATCAGTACTTTGACTCTCTCTCGTCTAGTGAGTCGTGAGAAGGCATGAATAACTTTTGATGCCAGCAAAGATAAAAATTTATTCCAGTTGTATGTGGGTTCATTTAAGAATCTATAGTAGGTATTCTTTGAAACAGCCTCGCCTGAACGAGAAGAATCCAGAAATCGAAATAGGTTCTTACCTTGAAATACGAGAGAAAACAAAAATTTAAAAACACTATAGGCAGAGTGACCACACGCCTTACGAATACCGGATTCTTTCAGTAATTTTGCAATGCCGAGTGTAGAAAAAGCTTTAAACAATTCAATTTTAGTCTGTTCAGATGAGTTGTTGTATTGTATCATATATGCATGCACCTTTCTTGTCTTGAATTTGGTTTTGGTTAACTTAATTCTATCAGACAGACTGGTGCATTTTTATTGCAATATTTATTTTTTAAGAAAACTTCTTATCTGTATATCAACATCTGTGAATGATTTGAGGGTGGGAAAGTTGAGTTAATTATAGCTACTTGTCCCTGTATATGAATTCCAATAAGAAAAATGTTACCGGCAAGCATTTTTGTATAAATTTCGGCAAATAATTTTCCCTATTTTTTGGAATATAATTTTCCCTAAAATAGGGATTTTCTATTTTCT
>NZ_JAGGLI010000006.1 GCF_017874355.1 Acetoanaerobium pronyense | reverse complement strand
AAATATTTCTCAATCTTTAACCTGTTTTTTTCATTGAAAATCATAGGTTCTATTTGCTTTGCCCTTCTTTAAATCTTTTGTACGTTTTCTTTAAATATCTTTTCTTGACATATTACCAGATTGCTTAAGGGGTTTTTGTAATATATTTCTTATAAAAATTTATTTACGAATAGATATCATCTTCAAAAATTTCACGGATTATATTTTGATCATTTGTTTTTCCAAGAGCAACCATAAGCTTGATTCTTGCTTTTTGTCCTGTTAAGTCTCCTCCTAAGATTACTCCCATATCCACAAGATCTTTTCCGCCACCTTTGTATCCATAAGATTCCATTACTCTGCCTGAAGGGCATCTAGATACTATAACTACTACAACTCCTAAGCTTAACGCTTCTTTTATTGCATCAACAGCTTTAGGAGGGATATTACCTCTTCCCATTCCTTCAATCACTATACCCTTCGCTCCTGATGCAACTACGCAATTAATTAATGTATCATCCATATCAAAGCAGGATTTAATAAGATAAACCTTTCTTTCGACTATATCAGTGTCTATATATTGTTTAGAAACTATATTTCTATGAATAATAAGATCATTCGTATCTATACTTCCAATAGGCCCATATGGAGATTGAAAAGTATTTAATGAAAGAGTATTGGTTTTTGTAACCTCTCTTGCTATATTCACTTCATTATTGAGTACAACCAAAACACCTTTATCTCTTGCTTTAGGAGAAATAGCAGTACAAACAGCTGCTGCTAGATTGCTAGGTCCATCATATCCTAGTTCAGAACTGTTTCTCATAGCTCCTACCATTACTACAGGTTTGCTAGTTTGCATTGTAAGGTCTAAAAAGTAAGCAGTTTCCTCTAAGTTGTCCGTTCCATGAGTTATAATAACTCCTGAAATATCTTTTCTTAATACTAAATCATTTATTATTTTTCGAATTTCTAAAAGCCTATCTATTGTCATATGAGGTCCAGGAAGTTCAGAATACTCTATTGTTTCTATTTCAGCCAATTTATCGATGTTAGACACCATTGATAAAATCTGATTTCCAGTCAACGTTGGTATTGCCGCACCAATTTTTTCATCAACTGTCATTGATATTGTTCCGCCTGTAAAAATAATAGCTACTTTTGGTTTCATATTAATAAAGTCCCCCTAAATTTTTAAGTTATTACAATAGAATTTTAGCATTCAGTAATATCAGAGTCTATAAAAATTTTTATTAAATATTTTTTTGCAAGAAAAAACCTGCTTAAATAAGCAGGCTAAACGTAAAAAATCCGTTCAAAAGGGGTATTGGGAATAGAGATTTTGTTGAGGTTACCAGGGGGATAACCACTGAAATAAGTATAACAAATTTCGACAAATTTTGCAATAATGTTTTAAAAATTTTACAATAAAACTTACTGAACAAATCATTTTGAACTTTAAAATTAATATACTAAGAATATGACATAAAAACCTAATTAAGATATAATAGGAAAGTAGAAAAAGTCTAAATATACTTTTTAACTGGAGGTAAGATATGAATTTAGAAAGTATTAAAACAAATTTTATTAAAAGAAACATAAAGTCAGAGGTATTTTATAAAGAAGAGGATATTATAAATTATATTAAAGAACTAATTAAGGATGCTAAAACTGTAGGTATAGGAGGTTCTATAACTATTGAACAGCTTGGTCTTTATGAAATCTTTAAAGAAGAGGAAAAGGAAATTTTCTGGCACTGGAAGGTTGAACCAGAAAAAAGAAATGAAATTTTAAAAAAAGCTTCTTCATCCAATATTTATTTTTCAAGTTCCAATGCAATAGTTGAGGATGGGAGATTAGTGAATATAGATGGAAATGGAAATAGAGTATCGAGTATGATATTTGGTCCTGATAAGGTAGTAATAATTGCAGGAAAAAATAAAATTGTCTCAAATATAGATGCTGCTTTAAAGAGAATAAAAGAAGAAGCCTGTCCTTTAAATGCGAGAAGGCTAAATAGAGATACTCCATGTGCTATTACAGGAAAATGCAATGATTGTAAAGGAGTAAATAGAATGTGCAATGTCACTACTATAATAGAAGGACATCTTCCTTCTGTAGATATAGAAGTGCTTTTAATTGACAAGGATTTGGGATATTAAATAGGAGGATAAATTGGAAATATATTTTGACAATAGTGCTACAACAAAACCATATAAAGAAGTAATAGATTTTATAGTATCAGATTTATCTACAAACTATGGTAATCCATCGTCTATACATAGGCTTGGAATTCAAGCAGAAAAGCTTTTAAAAAAATCCAGACTTATACTTTCTGAGGCTCTTCATTGTTCTCCTAAGGAAATAATTTTCACTTCAGGTGGAACCGAGTCAAATAATCTGGCCATTAAAGGATTATTAAATTCTCGAAATAGTAAAGGAAAACATATAGTTACATCTAGCATAGAGCATGACTCTATATATACTATTTTTATGGAGCTTAAAGATAAACACGGCTTTGAAGTATCCTTTGTATCACCAGATGAAGATGGATATATTTCAGTGGAAAAGGTAGAAAAAGAGCTTAGAGAAGACACGATACTAGTATCTATAATGCATGTCAATAATGAACTAGGAACGATTAATCCTATCAAAGAAATTGGAGAGCTTATAAAGAAAAAAAGTAATAAAATAAGCTTCCATGTAGATGCTGTACAATCCTTTTTAAAGTTAGAGCTAAATCCTAAAGCTTTAAATATTGATTTATTGAGTGTAAGCTCCCATAAAATTCATGGTCCAAAGGGAGCTGGAGCACTTTATATTAGAGACTCTTTATCTATTGCTCCATTATTTACAGGCGGAGGCCAAGAATTAAATTTAAGATCAGGGACAGAAAATACAACCTCTATTAATGGTTTTGCTAAAGCAGTAGAACTACAAAAGGATTCAATAAATAAAAATTATGATATAATTGAAAATCTTAAGACTTATTTTAGAAACCAACTAGAAAAAAGTATTGATAATATAAAAATAAATACTCCTAAAAATAGCAGTAGCCATATTTTAAATATTTCATTTTTAGGGGTAAAAGGAGAAATACTTCTACATTCTTTAGAACAAGATGGGATTTATGTTTCAACAGGTTCTGCTTGTTCTTCAAAAAAGAAGGGTTCTAGGGTACTTGAGAAAATAAAGCTAAACAACGTTGAAAAGGAAGGGGCTATTCGATTTTCATTTTCAACATTCAATACGAAGGAAGAAATCGACTATACAGTGGAAAAGCTGATATCACATGTAACACAATTGAGAAAAATATTAAAATATAAACCATAAAAGAGGGATAGTATGTATGAAATACTTATAATCAGAAACGGTGAAGTTTCAATAAAAGGTATGAATAGGCATGTTTTTGAAAGTTCACTTATAAAAAATCTAAGATACAGGCTTTATGAATTTAAGGATCTAAAGATTTCAAAAGGTGATGGGAGAATCTATATTTATCTAAATGGAGAGAATCATCTAGATGTGATTGAAAAGGCAAAGAATGTTTTTGGAGTAGTATCCATAAGTCCTGCTATTAAAACAGATGCCGGCTATGAAAACTTAAAAACTGGAATACGCAATTTGATGGAGGAATCTCTTGTAAACTCTAGTAATACTACTTTTAAGATTACAGTTAAACGACAAGACAAGTCATTTCCAATGAAATCACCTGAAATGAATCAAGATATCGGAGGATATATTTTAAATGAATTTAAGGATAGGGTTTCAGTTGAAGTAGTTAACCCTCAGATAAACATGGTTGCTGAACTTAAAAAAAATGAAAACATTATATATTTTGAGAAGATAAAAGGGGTTGGAGGTATGCCTCTAGGCTCAAATGGAAAGGCATGTGTACTTCTTTCAGGTGGAATAGATAGCCCCGTTGCTTCATATCTTATATCAAGAAGAGGCTTATATTTAGAAGCAGTTCATTTTCATAGCTTTCCCTTTACAAGTGATAAGTCAAAAGAGAAGGTGATGGATTTAGCAAAGATTCTTTCAAGACATACAGGCAAAATTCGTATTCATATGGTGAATCTACTGGAAATACAAAAAGAGATTTCTGAAAAATGTCCTGAAGAGCTTATGACTATTTTATCAAGAAGATTTATGATGTCAATAGCTGAAAGAATTGCATTAGAAGAAGAATGTAACTCCTTAGTTACTGGGGAAAGTATCGGTCAAGTAGCATCTCAAACTGCTGAAGGACTTCTTGCAACAAATAATGCAGTTGAGACTCTTCCGGTTTTAAGACCTTTAATTGCATATGATAAGGAAGATATAATAAAGCTTGCAAAAGAAATTGATACCTTTGAAACATCAATTATCCCTGAAGAAGACTGTTGTACAGTCTTTTTACCAAAAAGGCCTGCCACGAAACCAAGACTAGAGAAGATTTTAAAGGCCGAAGAGTTGTTAGATAAAGAAGCCTTAATAAAAAAGGCTATAGAAGTGAAAGAAATTGAGATAGTGGGTTAGTTATATTTTGCGTCTTGCATATAAATTGCAGTACTATTCATAGATAATAACTCACTTTTATGATATACTTACATTGAATAATAGATGTTGTCAATTGAAATCAAAACTAAAAATAGACTTAATATTTCTAAGGATTAATGATATTTGATTTAATCCTTCTTACTATGCAAAGAATAATTATATAAAGGTTGCTTCGGAAGGAGTAAAATAATGACTCAAAAGGTTATGGTCTGCGTGACTGAACAAAAAACATGTGAGAGACTAATAAAAGAAGGTTTGAATATAGTAAATAATGAAGATAGTGAAATTTTTGTAATACACGTAGCAACTAAGGATTTGAAGGTCCTAGAAGACAATAAAGCCGCTGAAGCTTTAGAATATCTGTTTGACAAATCCAAGGGCTATGGCGCAAGTGTTACAGTTTTAAAATCAAATAATATAAGAGAGACTTTAGTAAAATTTGCTGTAGATAATCAGATTGATTATGTTGTAATGGGAGAAACCAGACAGCAAGATGAAAAGGATAGCGTTATCTTTAAATTAAAGAACGATTTTTTGTATACAAATACAAAAATTAAAGTAGTCCCTCTAAAGAATATTAATCAGGAGGCTTAGGGTGAGCGAACGAAAGAGTATAAAAGTAAAACACGAAGAAATCTTAAGACAGCAACAGTTTATAAATGAACTGAGAACACTGTTAAGCGAGGATGAAACAAAATATAAAAAATATTATATAGTCACATGGGGATGCCAAATGAATGAGCATGACTCTGAAAATCTAACAGGTATGTTTGATCTTATGGGACTTACTCCAGGAGAAAATGAAGAGGATGCAGATATCATAATCTACAATACATGTGCAGTTAGAGAAAATGCAGAGTTAAAAGTTTATGGAAATCTAAGTCATCTTAAAAAAATAAAAAAAATTAAAGAACATCTTGTCATAGCCGTTTGTGGATGCATGATGCAACAATCCCATATAGTAGATGAAATCAAAAAGAAGTACCCTCATGTTAGTTTAGTATTTGGAACTCACAACCTATATAAGTTTCCAGAGCTACTTACAAACTTTTTATCAAGTAATCAAGGTACATTAATCGATGTATGGGATATAGACGGAAGAATAGTTGAAGGTCTTCCAACTTATAGAAAAAAGGAAGTTAAATCATTCGTTAATATAATGTATGGATGCAACAATTTTTGTTCCTACTGTATAGTTCCTTATACTAGAGGAAGGGAACGAAGTCGTGAACCTAAGGATATAGTAACGGAAGTAGAAAGCTTAGTTAAAGACGGAGTAAAAGAGATCACACTGCTTGGTCAAAATGTAAACTCCTATGGAAATACATTTGAACAAAGCTATACCTTTGCAGACCTTTTAAAAACTTTGAATGATGTGGATGGAATAAAGAGAATCAGATTTATGACTTCCCATCCAAAAGATATTTCAGATGATGTAATTGATGCTATAGCTAATCTTCCTAAGGTTTGTGAAAGTATACACCTGCCCGTACAAGCTGGAAGTACCAGAGTCTTAAAGGCTATGAACAGAAATTATACAAAGGAAGATTACTTAAGTCTTATCAAAAAAATAAAATCTAAAATAAAAGATGTAGCTTTAACTACTGATATAATGGTAGGTTTTCCAGGAGAATCAGAAGAGGATTTCCTAGATACTTTAGATTTAATTAATGAAGTAAGGTATGACTCTGCATTTATGTTTATTTATTCCGTAAGAAAAGGTACTGTTGCTGAAAATATGGAAAATCATATAGAAGAGTCAGTAAAAAAAGAGAGATTCCATAGATTGTTAGAAAAAACAAATGAAATTGCAAGGGAAATAAATGCTTCGTATAAAGATAAAGTAGTGGAAGTCTTAGTAGAAGGTAAGAGTAAAAAAGACCCAAATATTTTAACAGGACGAACACGTCAAAATAAATTAGTAAATTTTAAAGGTGATGAATCTTTGATTGGTGATATAATAAACATTAAAGTAACTGATCCCAAATCATTCTCACTCAATGGAATAGTACTCTAAGCAGAGTACTATTTCTTTCTCTATTTATATAAAAATATATTGGAGGGTTTTATGGAAAAGCTAACTCCTATGATGCAGCAATACTTAGATATTAAAAAAAATCATAATGATGCTATTTTATTTTTTAGATTAGGTGATTTTTATGAAATGTTTTTTGATGATGCTATAGAGGCATCTCAAATACTAGATATAACTCTAACCGGAAAATCCTGTGGGCTAAAAGAAAGGGCTCCAATGTGCGGAGTTCCTTTTCATAGTGCAGAAAATTATATAAATAAGCTCATAGCTTCTGGGAAAAAGGTAGCTATATGCGAACAGGTAGAAGATCCCTCTACGGCTAAGGGAATAGTCAAAAGGGAAGTTGTAAAAATTTTAACCCCAGGTACAGTTATGGATGAAAGACTTGTTGATAAAGAAAAAAATAACTATATATTTGGAGTTTTAGCCTCAAAGCGAGTTGATGAATTGCTGACTTTCCATGTTGCTTACGTGGACATTTCTACAGGAGAAATCAATGAGAATTCAATAGATATTGATAATTTTGCAGATTTTTTCCTAAAAATTCGCCCATCAGAGCTTGTTTTAGACTCCCATACAAAATATATTCTAACAAATGATATCTATAAAAATAATATTCTCATACTAAATTATATAAAGGAAAATAATATTATTTTAAATATAAGAGAATTTGATGAAAATCTTTATATGAATAAAGATATATCAAAAAATATAAGTAGTTCTAATCCTTCTACTTTGATAGTACTAGATTATATTTTAGATACCCAAAAAACTCTAAGTCATTTTATGGAGAAGTCAGATAAAGAAGAATTTATGTTTTTGGATAATTTCACATCCAAAAACCTTGAACTATCTGAGGCAAATAGGACTTCCCAAAAAAAAGGCTCTCTTCTTTGGATTTTAGATAAAACTAAAACTCCTATGGGAGGGCGTCTTCTAAAAAAATGGGTCGATAACCCTTTAGTAAATAAAAATTCTATAGAGGCAAGACTCCACAAAGTAAACTCATTTTATGAAGAAGTGGATATTTTGAATTCATTAACTGAATCATTTAAAAATATATATGATTTAGAAAGAATATCCAATAAGCTTTCTTACAACAATATAAAGCATATGGACATTATAAAACTAAAAAAATCTTTAAAAACACTTCCTGAAATTAAAGAAATTTTATTAGGATCATCCAAAGAAGCTATAAAAAATATTGGAAAAAAGCTCTCTACTTTAGATGATATATTTGATCTTTTAGATAATTCCCTTGAAGAGGGTGATGAATTTTCTAAAAATAAATACTTAGTAAAATCAACCTTTAACGAAAATCTAATGGAACTTAGAAAATTAATAAATCATACTTCAGATATATTAAAAAATATTGAAATTAAAGAAAGAGAAAATACTGGGATTAAAAATTTAAAAATAGGTTATAACAAGGTATTTGGGTATTTCATAGAAATAACCCGGGGAAATCTCAAAAATTTTCAGTTGCCAGAGGGCTATATACGAAAACAAACCCTTACTACAAGTGAACGCTATATTAATGAAGAGCTAAAATCTATAGAAGAAAAGATAATAACTGCAAAAGATAAAGAGGAGAAACTTGAAAAAGAAATATATCAATCTATACTCAGCCAGCTAAACTTAAAAACAAAGGAAATACTTTTTTCCGCTAGCATCCTTGGTGAAATTGATTGTTACTGTTCACTTGCAAAGGTTGCTCACGATAACAACTACACAAGACCTAAATTAAATGAATCTGGAAAAATAGAAATAATTAATGGAAGACATCCAATTGTTGAGAAAATGATTCCTCAAGAGCATTTTATCCCCAATAACACGATTATAGAAAAAAGTGATATTCAAATCATAACTGGGCCTAATATGGCAGGAAAATCTACATATATGAGGCAGGTTGCACTAATTGTACTCATGGCTCATATCGGAAGTTTTGTTCCTGCAGAAAAATCTGATATATGTGTAGTAGATAGAATTTTTACAAGGGTGGGGGCAAGTGATGACTTGTCTCAGGGTCAAAGTACTTTTATGGTTGAAATGACAGAGGTTTCTCATATATTAAAATATGCTACATCAAATAGTTTATTGATTTTGGATGAAATAGGAAGAGGAACAAGTACTTATGATGGTATGAGTATAGCCTGGTCAATCATAGAATATATCTCTAAAGAATTATCTCCTAAAACCCTGTTTTCAACTCATTACCACGAGCTTACTGTTTTGGAGGAAGATCATAAAAACATAACTAACTATTCAATGGCAGTAGACGATACAGGATCAGAAATAAGATTTTTAAGAAAAATCATTAAAGGTAAGGCAGATAAAAGCTATGGAATCCATGTAGCCGAGCTTGCTGACCTTCCAAAAGATGTAATTAGTAACGCTAATATACTTCTTTCGAAATTAGAAAATAAATATTCAATTAATTCTATAGACTCAAAATCTACTCCTGCTCCTTCACCAATAAAAGAGCAAATATCCTTTGCAGACATATATAATATAGATATAATTGAAAACTTAAAAAAAGTAGATTTAAATAATACAACTCCAATGGAAGCCCTTGTTATCTTAAATGATTTAAAGAAAAAGTTGGGATGATGAAAAAGTGAACCATATAATAAGAGAACTGGATGAAAAAACCATAAATTTAATTGCAGCAGGAGAAGTGGTAGAAAGTCCTGCTTCTGTAGTAAAAGAGCTTATAGAAAACTCTATTGATGCAAATGCAAAATCAATTGTTATAGAGATAAAAAATGGAGGAAAAGACTATATAAGAATTACAGATGATGGCTTTGGAATACCTCAAAGCCAAGTCGAAAAGGCTTTTATGCGCCATACTACTAGTAAACTAAGTACATTTTCCGATTTTAATACTTTAAGAACCAATGGCTTTAGAGGAGAAGCTCTAGCGAGTATAGCTTCTGTTTCAAATATATCTATAACAACTAAGGTGGCCAGTTCTATTAATGGAACATATCTTCAAATATCAGCAGGACAAGTCATCGAAAACTACAGCATAGGAGCTAAAGACGGAACCACTATAATAGTAGAAGATCTCTTATTCAATACCCCTGCTAGAAGGAATTTTTTGAAATCAAATCAGGCAGAATCTGCAAAAATAACTGATACAATTATAAAATTAGGTATAATTCATCAAAATATAAAATTCAAATATATAAATAATAGCAAGGTTCTTTTTTCAAGTTATGGAAATGGATCTCTTGAAACTTTATTCTATATGATATATGGAAATGATTTCAAAAATAATCTAATTTCAGTAAACGAAAATCTTGCTTCAAATATAAGCTTAGAGGGAATACTAGGTACTAATTCTTTGATGCTTCCAAGTCGTAAAAGTCAACATATTTATGTTAATAAAAGAATAGTTAAAAGCAAAATGTTATCAAATGCAATTGAAAAGGCTTATAAGGAATATATACCTTCAGGAAGATATCCAGCGTTTGCACTAAACATAAATGCAGACCCTAGCTTGATTGATGTGAATATTCATCCTAATAAACTAGAAATTAAATTTAATGAAAATCTTAATATATACGATAAGCTTTTCTATATAGTAAAAAATGAATTAAAAAAAATAACTATGATTCCTTCAGTAAAACCTGTAAATAAGGAGAGACCAAAAGAGATAATCAAGGAAATTCAGTTAAATGATTTGTTTATTGCTTCTAAAGACACCTTAAATGAACCTAAACCTGATTTATCTATTGAGAAATCTTTATATAATGAACCTAAGGAAAAAATAGAAGTAATCAAAGAAGATAATTCCTTTGTTTCATTTCCTTCTAAAAAATATGAAATTGAAAAAGAAGATGATTTTAAAGAAAACGTGGTTGATGAAATAACTGAAATCACAAAAGAAAATATTGATTATAAAAATCTTATTATAATTGGCAGAGTTTTTAATACTTATATTCTTGCTGAGTTTCAGTCCTGCCTTTATCTAATAGATCAGCATGCTGCCCATGAACGTGTTTTATTCGAAAAGTATATGAATTCCTTTGAAAATCAAGAAATTCTTGTTCAGGAGCTTATTATTCCATTAGAATTAAATTTTTCACCTGATTTTGAGGAGTATGTAGATGATTTTTTAACTCAAATAGAGTTTTATGGGTTTTCTGGCTCTCGTTTTTCTCATAACTTAATAGCAATAAGAGGGATTCCAAATACATTAGATACTCAAAGCAGCAAAGTATTTTTATATGAATTAATGAATTTGTATTCCTCAATAGATTCAAGCACGGAATTTATCAGGGATATGATAGCATCAAAAGCTTGTAAAGCTGCGGTTAAAGGAAATGATAAGCTTCATTTCGTGGAAATAAATCATCTTTTAAATGAATTAAACGAATGTAAAAACAAATTCGCATGCCCACACGGAAGACCTATAGTTGTGAAATTAACCAAGTATGAAATAGAAAAAATGTTTAAGAGAATAATTTAAGAAAGGTATTGAATTATGAGCAGAAAAGGAATAATTATAGCCGGACCGACTTCGGTAGGAAAAACCAGTCTTTCTGTGGCACTTGCACAAGAGTTAGGTGGAGAAATAGTATCTGCTGATTCTATGCAGATATATAAAGATATGAATATAGGGACTGCAAAAGTTACTAAAGAAGAAATGCAAGGTATTCCTCATCATTTAATTGATATAGTAGAACCAGACAAATCATTTAGTGTTTCGGATTATAAGTCATTAGCTGAAACCTCTATAGATGATATTTTTTCAAGAAATAAAGTTCCTATTATAGCTGGAGGAACCGGTCTATATTTTGATTCTATTTTATTTGACATGAGGTTTAACGATGCAAGTCCCAACACAAAGTATAGAGAAGAACTTAATGAAATTTTAGAGACTAAGGGAAAAGATGTTCTTTATTCACTTCTTCTTGAAAAGAATCCAATTGCAGCAGAAAAAATTCATCCAAACAATATAAAAAGAATAATTAGAGCCTTAGAAGTTTCTCACGAGGAGCGTTTATTTAATCCTTATTCAAATTTAGACAAAAATAAAGGAAAATGGAACTTTGATATATATATCCTATCATTAGATAGAGAAATCCTATATAATAGAATTAACCAAAGGGTTGACTTAATGCTGGAAAATGGTTTACTAGATGAGGTTCTGCTACTTAAGTCAAGAGGCTATACTACTGATATGCAATCAATGAAAGGAATCGGTTACAGACAGCTTATTGATTATTTAGATGGAAATATTTCTTTTGAAGAGGCTATAGATTTAATAAAAAGAGATAGCAGAAGATATGCCAAAAGGCAGATAACATGGTTCAAAAAATATGATAGTGGAATTTGGTTAGATACTTTAACAAATTCTTCATCTTCTATGATTGAACAAATCAAAAATAATTATTATCAATTAAAGTAAATCATTATAAAAATTATATCAATTATAATATATAATTTTTATTGATTATAAAACATTCTAGGGAGGGTTAAAATTGAAAAACTCAATAAATTTACAGGATGTCATGTTAAATCAAGCAAGAAAAGAAAAAGTATTAATTACGCTTTTTTTAGTCAACGGAGTACAAATTAAAGGTTTTATAAAGGGATTCGATAATTACGTAATATTAGTGGAAACAGAGGGAAAGCAAAATATAATTTATAAGCATGCTATTTCAACAATAATTCCATCAAAAGTCATTCCTGTTAAAGCTTTTGAAGAAGAAAACTAGTTCTGAAAATAAAGTATTAGATAAACATCTAATACTTTATTTTATTTTTTGTTAAAGACTCCTTTAAATCAGCAATATTTGCATGAGTATAAATCTGAGTGGTTGAAATAGAGCTATGACCTAAAAGTTCTTGAACATGTCTGATATTAGCTCCATTTCTAAGAATATGAGTTGCAAAAGTATGTCTTAGTTTGTGGGGAGATATTTTTTTATTTAGCTGGGAAAATTCTGCCCCTTCTTTTAATATCTTTTGAATGTATCTTTGAGATATTTTTTCTCCTTTTAAGGATACAAACAGACTGTTTTCTGTAGTATCTATATCATCTCTATATTCTATATACTTACTAATATAAGATTTTATTTTATGATCATCTGAAAAATCCGAAATATCTATAGGAAAATACCTTTCTTTATTTCCTTTTCCCCTAATTACTATATATCCATTCGCTTTAGATCTTCTCAAATCTTCGAGGGTTATATTTAATACCTCGCTTATTCTCATGCCAGTGTTTAGCATTAGATTTATTATATAAATATTTCTAATCTTTGTATATTCTGTTTTGCAAAGTTCTTCCAAAGCTTTGTTTAAATTTCTAATTTCCTTAAGCTCTAAAAATATAGGCATTTTAGGTAATTTGTTTTGTTTGACTTTAATCACACTTTCCGATGGAATAGGGATTGAGCTTATTTCATTTTGCTCTTTTAAAAAATCCATAAAAAGTTTCAATACGTATTTTTTTCTTTTTAGTGTGGAAGAACTATTATTTCTCTGTGTGATTAAATAAGAATAATACATATTTATATGTATTGGCCTTAAATTAGATATATTAATATCTTTTAGAGATTCTTCAATATTGAGATAATCAAAGAATGTCTTTAGGTCTAGAAGATAAGAAATAATAGTATTATCACTTTTCCCTGAGCTTGATAGAGCATTTACAAAAATATATAACAAATTTTTATTATAAGAACTATATTTTTCATCTATAAGCCTCGTAAATTTAATTTTAATGTAATCAGTCATAAAAATCCTTTCTGTCTTCAAATTTATTTAAACTTTGCACTTTTATAATATTTTTAGTACGCATAATACATATTATGCGTACTACTAGTATATCTTATTTTATTTTCTTCGCAAAGTAGGATTTTAAATTATGTTTTGAATTTTTAAATAAAATTATTGCATTTTTATCAGTTTGGTAATAAAATCAATAGTTATAATAACAAAAATTAAAAAAATAGAGTTAATGTTCGACTTTTACCTTAATATTACATCGATAAATAACTCTATAAGCCAACATTTTGAGAGGAGGTTATATTTTAAATGACAAATCATAAAAATCTGATATATAAGCATTTTAATTTATCAGATGAAGATTTAAAATTATCTTTAAAAATAGAAGAGCAACTTAATCCTATCTTTGAAAAATTAGATAAAATCAAAGAGATTAATCAGTATAAGGTTTTAAAAGCTATGCAGGAATCTAGACTTAGCGATATACATTTTAATTCTCAAACCGGATATGGATACAACGATATAGGAAGAGAAAAGGTCGAGGAGATTTATTCAAGGATTTTTGGCACTGAAGATGCACTTGTAAGACCAAATATAGTAAACGGTACTCATGCACTTACAATATGTCTACAAGGCCTTTTAATGCCGGGAGACGAGATGATAGCGATAACAGGTAAACCCTATGACACTCTTGATAAAGTAATAGGAATATCAAAACACGATCTATCCCTTTCTAATTACGGTGTTAAGTATACACAGGTTGACTTACTAGAAAATGGAGATTTCAATCTAGGAGAAATCGAGAAAAAGATTCAAGATTCCCCTTCCTTGAAAATGATTTATATCCAAAGATCAAAAGGATATAGCAGAAGAAGAAGTATTACAATAAATGATATAAAGGAAATATGCTGCTTTATAAGGACTTTAAATAAAGATGCTATCATAATGATAGATAACTGCTATGGAGAGTTTATAGATGAACTTGAACCTACTGATGTAGGGGCGGATATAATGGCCGGATCATTAATAAAAAACCCGGGTGGAGGACTTGCTATAACAGGTGGATATGTCGTAGGAAAACAAGCCCTTATAGATATAGTTTCTCAAAGACTTACATCCCCAGGAATAGGAAAAGAATGCGGACTTACTTTTGGAACCTCAAGGCTAACACTTCAAGGATTATTTATGGCTCCATCTGTAGTAAACAGCGCTTTAAAAGGTGCTATATTCTGCTCAAAATTATTTGACGATTCTGGATATGATGTATTCCCAAAATATAGCGATGAAAGAAGCGACATAATACAGGCTGTTGGACTAAACTCAGAAAGTCAGATAATTTCTTTCTGCGAGGCAATCCAGCAGGCCGCACCAGTAGATTCCTTTGTTTCACCAGAGCCATGGGCAATGCCTGGTTATGAAAATGAAGTAATAATGGCTGCAGGCGCATTTGTGCAAGGTTCTTCAATAGAACTCAGTGCAGATGCCCCCATAAAAGAACCATATACAGTTTATTTTCAAGGCGGAATTACCTATGAGCATTCGAAGCTAGGAGCATTGATGGCTTATTCAAAAATAAAAAATAAGGAGTGTTAATTATGCCTATAAAAAACAAAATTCTACCACTTGAGGAATTATTATATGTAATTAAAAAAGATGAACATTCTCACGAAGAAATAAAAACTCTATTGAATAAGCATCCTCAAATAAAGTTCGTTTCACTTGCAGGGCTTGACCTTAGAGGAAATGCAACTGACGAAAGAATCCCGATAGAGTTAATGCTTGAAGATCTTGAGGATTTCCTAAGACTAGGAATCCAAACAGATGGCTCAAGTGTTGTGCTTCATAATATTGCAACCCTAAATGATGCAAAAGTAATAATTCTGCCTGATATAGACTGTAACTGGTATGTTGATTATAATTTCAGCAACATAGATGTAAATACAGGCCTTCCAATTGGAACACTAGTAATCCCATCTTTCTTAATTCATAACAATAAAATGGTTTGTTCACGTTCTATCTTAAAGAAGTCAATAAAGAGATTTAAAAAGGAATGTAAAAACATACTAAATGAAAACCCTCATCTTAAAGAGGAATTAGGAATAAAATCAGAAGATGAAATTAAAGAAATTCATATGACATCGGCTACCGAACTAGAATTTTGGGTACAAACTCCCGAGGATAAGGCAGATGAAGAAAAGCTATCCACATCACAGACATTAAAAGAACAGTACTGGAAAAGAACAGAAGGCACAGTAAGAACTGCAATGGAAAAAGCCTTACTAATGATGAGCAAATATGGTTTTGAGCCTGAGATGGGTCATAAAGAGGTTGGGGGAGTAAGATCTACTATAAGTGTTACAGGTACACAAAATCATATAATGGAACAACTTGAAATAGACTGGAAATATTCAGATTCTATGCAGTGCGCAGACAACGAACATTTTATAAAGCAGCTCGTTATGGATGTATTTAATAACCATGGACTTGAAGTTACATTTTTAGCTAAACCAATAGAAGGGGTAGCTGGGAGTGGAGAGCATACACATATAGGAATCATGGCAGAACTTCAAAATGGTAAAAAAGTCAATGTATTTAGCCATAAGGATTTTGATAAAAGATATATGAGTTCTATAGGATTTGCATCTCTAATGGGGATTCTGAAAAACTATGAAGTTATTAATCCATTTGTAACTTCCACAAATGATGCACTAAACAGATTAAAACCAGGATTTGAAGCTCCAATTTGTATAGTTTCTTCAATTGGCCACACAGCAGATTTCCCTTCTAGAAATAGATCTATTCTTATAGGACTTATAAAGGATATGGAAAATCCTTTTGCAACTAGATTTGAGTTGAGAGCTCCAAACCCAAATTCAAACACATATCTAGTGTTAGCAACATGCTACCAAAGTATTTTAGATGGAGTAGAAACTATATGCCCTAAGTTAAGTTTAGATGAAATAGAAAAAGAATTTTCAAAAGAAGCAGGGGAAGAGGGCTATTATTTAGAAAAGGATAGACAATACAGAAGTGAAGAAGATGTATTTGAGCACTATAATCAAGCTCAGAGAAACTCATTATTCGGTACTCCTCCATCTACTGTTTATGAGAACGTAAGAGCACTGGATGATTATCCCGAAAAGCTTGAAGTTCTTCTTAAAGCTGATGTTTTTACAAAGCCAATTATTGATTCTTATAAAACAGCAACTATAGATATATGGTCAAATGAGCTAAAAGGAAGAATAATAGAAGATAATATGACTTTAATTAGAAATCTTACTAAAATTCATGATGATGAGATATCAGATTTAGATATAGTTAACTGGAATAGACTTAATTTACTGAAATGGGATTTAATGAAAGACAGCGTTGATAAAAAATCCTTATTTACTTTATTAAGAGAAGCTATATATGAAGAGGATTTTGCTAAAGCCTCAGAATACCAAATTCTCATGAACGAAAAAATAAAAGAACTTAAAATTTTATATAGTAACTACAAAAAGAACTTATTTTAAATAAAAAAACCAGACAAATGTCTGGTTTTTTTAATACTTCCTAATTAGGGTTTTTACAATTCCAAGAATACTCACATCACTTGGAAATATTGGATCATAATCTTTGTTTTCTGGTTGCAATCTTACTTTATTATTTTCTCTAAAGAATTTCTTTACAGTTGCTTCTTCACCATTTATTAAAGCTACTACAATATCGCCATTACTTGCAGATGAAGTTTGCTCAACTACAATTAAGTCTCCATCAAATATCCCAGCGTCAATCATACTGTCGCCCTTAACCTTCAAAATGAAGTGAGGGGTTTCTTTATACCATTTAGTAGGCTGAGGTATAAAGTCTTGAATATTTTCAATGGCTAAAATAGGCTCGCCCGCTGTTACTTCTCCAATATAAGGTATGCTGATTGTATTTGGGTTAAACATTAAGTCATCATCCGAGTTTGAAATCACTTCTATCGCTCTAGGTTTAGTAGGGTCTTTTTTTATATAGCCTTTTTCTTCTATTTTATTTAGGTGTGAATGTACTGTAGAAGTTGACTTTATATTTAAAGCTGAAGCTATCTCTCTTACAGATGGAGGATAACCACGTTTCTGGAGCTCTTCTTTTATATATAAAAGTATAGAAACTTGCTTTTGATTTAAATCTTGATACATAAAATCGCTCCTTTCTTATAATAATTAATGAAGCTATATTTATTAACATTATATCATAATTTCATTAAAAAACAAACATTTGTTCACATTTTATATTGACTTAGAACATACGTTCTGATAATATAAATATAAACATATGTTCGGAAAGGATGATAATCTATGAATAGAAAGTCTTTTAAAAAAATTAATCTTTTGTTGATTCTAACTGCATTAATAATAATAGCATCTTATAGTATTTTGTCATGGGCAACAGATAGTAGCAGCCATCCAAGTCACGAAGAGGAGATTTATGTGGTGGTTGAAAAAGGTGATACTCTTTGGGATATAGCCAAAAAACACAAAAAAGATAAGGAAGATATCAGAGAAGTCATCTATAATATATCAAAGTATAATAATATGGAAAGTTTAAACATAGTTCCAGGACAAATAGTATATATCCCATCAAAATAAAGCCAGCTTAAGCTGGCTTTTTTAATCTTCCCATTCGAAGTTTTTTATAATGTCTCGCTTTAAATTCTTCCTATGGGCAGAATAAAGCTGTGTAGTTGTAACATTATCATGATCCAAAATGTTTTTTACATCATAGATGGAAAACCCGTATTCAATTAAAGAACTAGCAGCAGTAGCTCTAAGCTTATGAGGGCTATAGCCATTATTTTTAGTAGTACCCATTACTATTGAGGTATATTTTTTCACTAGTTCTCTGATAGCCTTCATAGTCATCCTTTTATTTTGAAGAGATAGAAAAAGAGCATCTTGATTTTCTTCATCTAAGTGATTAATCTGAGGCCGCTCCTGCTCTAAATATTCCTTAAGTGCCTTTTGAATTGTTTTATTTAGGGGCATAAGAGCTTCTTTTCCTCTTTTTCTATATATCTTAAATTCATTTCGAGAGTAGTTAAATGAAGATAGATTTAGCTGCTGAATTTCAGAAAGTCTCAGACCATAGGTTATGAAAAATAACAAAATCGCTTTGTCCCTAAGTTTAGTTTTGTTCCAATATATCTTTTCTTTATCACTAAGTCCTTTTCCCGTTTCAACAACCTCAATAAGTATTGATACCTCATCAATATCTAATTTTTTAACTGCATCGGGTTGTGATTTTGGCAACTTTATAGGATTAAAACCATCAGTAATATTATTTTCTAATTGCTCATTTCTGTATAAATATTTAAATAAAGAGGAAAGAGAAGACTTTTTTCTAGCCAATGATCTATTGTCATTTTGAAAAATGTATTCTTTGCCATTGATATCTTTGTAATACCTAGAGCAATATTCACCAATATAGTAATTTATATCTCTAGCTTTTAACATAGCGAATGTTTCTAGATCTATGTCTTTGATAGTATTAAATCCCATGAACTTTTCCTCTTCTTCAGTTAGATATTTTAGAAAATAAAAAATATCCTCCAAATATGCTAACCTTGAAGATAATGATACTGAATTTTTAAGGAATATAAAATAGTCTCTAAAAAAAAGGGGCATATCATCTTCTAATTTTTTACATTTTTCAATAATATTATTTTCTTTTAAAATAATATTATCGGGTTTGTCGGATTTATTGTGAATTTTAACCATTTTCTTCTCCTTAAATGTATTCTTTATTTTTATTATAACAAAAGACAACATATTATAAAAATCTAAAATGACTCGAAAAAACAAACGTTTATTTTAAGATTTAAGAGGGGTTTTTCATGTTTTTAATACTATTTATCCAAAAATGATTTAATGTCATTAAAATATATTTTTCGTAGTTTTAAATAGATTTTGTGTTTTGATTCGGAAAATATTAAGTTAGTAATATTACTTAAGTATAGAAAGCAAAAGGAAGATAAATAAAATATCAGTAATAATATATTAATTAAAAAATATACTGAAATCCAAGAGAATTTTAGTATAAGAAAATTACCGAATCAAACTATTCCCTAAATATACATTTAAAAACTAGTTGGTTTTTTTAAATATAACCCTATTATTCATAGGATTTTGGATTATATTTAAAAATTTTATTTTGTAAATTATTATCTTTTCTTTCGTATAAAATATTTTTAAAACTATTTCTATACTTGAGTTTTATTAGAGTATAAAAAAACCTGGCTTTTAATCGCCAGGTTTAATTTTTTTAGCTTTCAAGGGATTTTTTAATTCTTGAAATTCCTTCAGTTATTTTTTCTTTAGATGTTGCATATGATAATCTTATATAATTATCAGATCCAAAAGCTATTCCAGGAACTACAGCAACCTTTGCACTATCTAGTAAGAAATCTGCAAAATCCAAAGAATTTTTTATTTCTTTCCCATTTATAGATTTTCCTATAAAGTTTGAAATATTAACCATAACATAAAAAGCTCCCTTTGGCTTTTTACAGCTTAATCCATCTATATCATTGATTAAATCAACCATTAAGGATCTTCTTTCATTGAACTCTTTTTTCATGTCAAGTACAGAGCTTTCATCTCCTTCTAAAGCTTCTATACTTGCATATTGGGCAACTGTGTTTGGATTTGAAGTTGCATGGCTTTGCATGTTGTCCATAATAGACGCAAGTTCTTTGTTTGAAGCTGTGTATCCAATTCTCCAGCCAGTCATAGCATAGGCCTTAGACATACCATTAATTACTATTGTTCTTTCTTTAACTTCTTCTGAGAAAGATGCTATGCTTATATGCTCTCCATCATAGATAAGCTTTTCATAAATTTCATCAGAAATTATAATAATATCTTTTTCTACTGCTAAATCAGCTATTGCATTAAGTTCTTCTTTTGAATAAACTGCTCCAGTTGGATTTGAAGGCGAATTTAATATAATTGCCTTAGTTTTGTCAGTAACCACTTTTGATATATCTTCTGCTGAAACCTTAAATTCATTTTCTTCAAGACCTTCTACTATAACAGGTACCGCCCCTGCCATATTAACAAGCTCTATATAGCTTACCCAATAAGGAGCTGGAACTATTATCTCGTCTCCAGGATTACTTATAGCCTCTATTGCATTATGTAAAGAATGCTTTGCTCCATTTGATATAACTATTTGGTTTGGACTATATTCTAAATTATTTTCTTTTTTCAGTTTTTCAATTATTGCTTTTTTCAGCTCTGGCATACCAGAAGCTGCTGTATATCCTATTGCTTTTTCATTGATGGCTTCTATAGCTTTTGCTCTGATATTTTCAGGAGTTCTAAAATCAGGTTCTCCAACGCTAAAGCCTATAATATCTATACCTTCAGATTTCATTTTCTTTTCTTTTGCACTTATTGCAAGTGTTATTGATGGCTCTATTGATGAATATTTTTTTGAATAAATCATTTGAATCCCCCTTTATACAAGTATACCTACATTATACTACAATAACGATTTTTTTCCTTCATTTTTTTTGAAATAGTTTAGTATATTTCCACTATTATTTATTGTATAATTTAAAAATATTAATAAAATTTCAAGATTAATTTAAGGAGAATATTTATGAACCTAAATAATTGTTTTATAAGTCTTCCTTACAGGATAATTAGAGATGACGGAACAGATATTGATTTATATATTCCTATAGATATGCTTACTGTAGATTTTAGAGATTCAAATATAGAATACTTAAATAGGATACAGTTTCCTCTTGTAAAAGCAATTCTATTGAGAGCTTCTACTAAATCAATGGATGTTACTTTACATTTCCTAAGAGATATAGATCTCTTGTCAAGCTTTGCAAATATGGATATCACTCTTAAGGAAACACATTTGTATATAGATAAAAAAAGTGGCTATATAATTGTAGAGTTAAAATAAGAATAAAAAATATGTTGAATCCATAAAAGATTTATAATCTAAGGATCCAACATATTTTCTATGTGTTTTTTCAGGTAAAATCCTACTAGTTCAGAAAATCTATCTATATTTTTTATATATGCAAAATCTCTTCCAAATATAAGCTTTTCAGCTTCTAGATCATTTTCTTCTCCTGTGTAGATTCCTAATACAGCAATTCCCTTTTGCCTTGCTTTTCTCACCTCAAATCCTGTATCTTTTATTGCTTTATATCCTTTATAATCTAGCTCTCCTTTTATACTAGAAGCCGTAGTTTTAGTTATCCTAATATCATTTGGTCTTCCATCACTTAGAATTATTAAAATCTTATTTTCTTCTGACCTTTTACTTAGAGAATCTACAACTGCTCTAATTGCAAGACCATCTCTGTTAGTTCCTGAAGTATGAAAATCAAAGATACTTGAGTTTTTGATTATTGGATCATCGTAATCTCTATATTGTCTTAAGATAGTAAAATCCAGAAAGTTATTAAAGCCAGTTACTCTAACAGGAATATGGGAAAGGGTTAATGCTTCTGATATTATAAAACCTTGGGCGGCTACCTTCCCCTGCCTTTCAGTCTGAGATCCGCTAGCGTCTAAAAATATATCTACTACAAAATTTCCAATTTCATCTTTGGAATCCCTGCTAAAAACCTTGAAATCATTGAGATATACTGATTTCCAAGCACTGGATGCTATAAATGAACCTCTATTAGCCTTGTATTTTCCCGTGTCTGTATTCGCTAAAATAGACCTTTGTATAATTTCTCTTAATTTCACTATATTTCGTCTATAAATATTTTCATGATATTCGAATTCTTCTAGATTCTGGGTTCTTTGATTCTTCAAATAACTTAATCTATAGCTTTTTTCAAGCTCCGTAGAGAATTCTCCATCTGTCAGATGCAGTCTGCACCCATCGTGAATATCTTGGCATATATTTTTTTCAAGTCTTGATAGCTCAGATTCCGATATAATTCCTTTACCAAATTTTGACTCTATCTTATGTTTCATACTGCTATATTCTTTGATGTCTATATCTACTTCCTTAAGAGAAAAATCTCCATCGTAGCCTTGTTTTGGATTTAATACAGATTCATTCGGATTATATTCTGCCGAAACATATTCTTCTTGATCCACTTCATTTAAATCTAACTTAGAATGAGCTTTAGGCTTTTCTTTTTCTTTTTTTATAGGTTCTTTTTCAATTTTTTCCTCTAAATGAGGCTTTAATTTTTCTTCTAAAAAAGATGAGTCAAAATGAAAAAAACGCTTTAAAATAACAAATGTCTTATTTATAATGTCTTTAGTTGTTGTATTTTTTTCAAATTTTAATATTTCATCTAACAAAACTAAAATTTCATTTGATGTTTTAGGGAACTTATTAAGTTTTTTAATATAGTAAACACTTCTAAGTTCAGAAAGGACATCTTTAGGAGGATGATAATCAAACCAGGCGGCTTCTTTTTTGTAATGATTAAGTCTTATATCTCTTATTCCAATCCACTCAGATTCGAGCCTAAAAAAAACAGACTCTTCTATTAGCAAAAATAATATTTCTGAAAAAATTTCAGGAGTTTTAGTGGTTTTTTTTATATTTTCAAGATTATTGTCTATTAAGCTCACATCGAAATATTTATGAATTCCACCACTTAAAATAGATTCAAAAATATAATTTCTTTTACTACGTATATTAGTAATATATTTTTTATTAGGATTTATTCCATACTCTTGACTTACAGTCCAAAATATATTGGAGTTTCTTATTTTTAGTTTGTCATTTAAAGAGTTCATATAAGCATCTTTTCTTTCTTTTTAATTTTTATTATAAGGCTAAAATACTCTCATTAACCTACCTATCTGACTTAATATATTTTATCTTTTGAAAATCTCTTCAGATTTTACATCTTTTGGTACTCTAAGTTTAATTACATCTGCTACAATTTGTTTTTCAAAATCATCAAAAGTCTTTCCAAGTATACCCATATTAATTGCTAGATAAGGACTAAGTCCCCTTCTCATTGATTTCACTGCTCCAATTAATCCTCTTAAATCTACAGGCTTTGTAGATATTTCGGAATTTTGAGATTTTAACTGCAAATCTAAAAATAACCCTGCAAATTGTTCTAAATAATCTTCAGATAAATTATGAAATTCATTCTTTAAAATTAACTTTAGTTTTTCCTTATTAAGAGGAGGAATATCTATGACCATAAATCTGGAAACAAGTGCTTCATTAAGCTCTTTTGTTCCTGCATAGCCGTGATTCATTGTGGCAATAAATCTCGTTGATTCGTGGAGATTTATCTTTTGGTAACCTGGAACATCTATTATTTTTCTATGGTCCAGAGCCGAATGGAGAACTGCAAGTGCATCGTTTTTGGCCATATTTATTTCATCAAATATTCCAAAACCTCCATTTTCAGCACATTCAAAAACAGATCCCTTCCTCATCACAACTTGATTGTTTTCAAAAGTATCTGTCCCTATTAAGCTAGAACTATCTGTGTTCACATGAAAAGATACCGTCCACGCAGGTCTTTGAAATGCACAGGCAAGATTATCTGCAAGTACATTTTTTCCAGTTGCCTTTGGACCGCTAATTAGTATATGCTCACCCTCTAATAAGGCAGAAAGTGACATATTCCAAACTTCCTTTCCAAAATAAAACATTTTAGGCTCCGGAATTCTGTTTGCATGCTCATCTTTTACCTTATAAAAACCTCTGAAATGAATTAAATCTTCTATAAGTCTGTCCTTAACTCCGTGTTCTTTTAAAAATTCAATCATCTATAATGTCCTTTCTAATATTAAATTTTAAATATAAAGTAATTTCATTATTGTAAAGAATACAATAAATGTGAATATATTATATCATGAGAAATGATTATTTTCTATTAGGTTAATTTTATATGAATAAGGCCTGAAATCTATAAATCGATTTCAGGCCTTATATGCGTAAAAGCTTAGGTTATGCTGCTTTTGATATTTTTGAAGATTTAGATTTTTTGTTTATAAACATAAATAAGAATAATGCTGCAACAATTATACCTGTAGAGTTAGAGATTAAAGCATTAATTCTAAATCCTTCAGGAGCCTGCATGATATAGCTTGTAGTAACTGCTGTCATAAAAGTTGCTGGAATACTGCAAATCCAATGCATTTTATTTTCCTTAGATAGATATGCTGCAGCTGCCCAAAGCATAATCATCGCAAGAGTTTGATTTGACCAAGAAAAATATCTCCATATTATATTAAAATCTATCATTGTAAGTGCGATCCCTACAATAAATAGTGGTATAGCTATATAAAATCTATTTGCAATACTTTGTTGTTTTAGATTAATAGAGTCTGCTATTACAAGTCTAGCACTTCTAAATGCAGTATCTCCAGATGTTATTGGACAAGCTACCACTCCAAGAAGAGCAAGAGCCCCACCTACAGTTCCAAGTAGACTTGTGGAAATAGTATTTACCACTACTCCAGGCCCGCCATTTCCAAGAGTTTCAGCTAGTGCACCTGTGCCCCCAAAGAAAGCCATAGCTGCGGCTGCCCAAATTAAAGCTATAATTCCTTCAGCAACCATAGATCCGTAGAAGATTCTTCTAGCATCTTTTTCTGTTTTAACACATCTTGCCATAAGAGGCGACTGAGTGGCATGAAAACCAGATATTGCGCCACAAGCTATCGTTATAAATAAAAACGGAAAAATTGGTGTAGATTTAGGATGCATATTTGAAAATGATAATTCTGGAATTGTGTATCCTTGAGATATAATGCCAAAACCAATACCAATGGCCATTATAATAAGTGAAGCACCAAAAATCGGATAAATCTTACCTATTATTTTATCTACTGGAAGTACAGTAGCAAGTATGTAGTAAGCTATTATTATTCCTACCCATAATGTAGTATTCATATTAGTCATGTTGCTTAAAAGACCAGCAGGTCCCATTACAAATACAACTCCAACAAGTACAAGTAAAACTACCGAAAAAACTCTCATAACATTCCTAGCAGTTTCTCCAAGGTAAATACCAACTATCTCAGAAACACTTGTCCCTTCATGTCTCATAGAAAGTACACCAGAGAAATAATCATGAACTGCACCAGCGAAAAGACATCCAAATACAATCCATAAGAAAGCCGCTGGTCCCCAAAGTGCACCTGCTACAGCGCCGTAAATCGGTCCTAATCCTGCTATATTCAAAAATTGAATTAAAAATATCTTATGCCATGGCATTGGAACATAGTCTACTCCATCTTCCAAGGCTAAAGCCGGTGTTTTGCGAAGTTCATCAATTCCAAATACATTTTCTACAAATTTTCCATAAATAAAATATCCGCCAATCAAAATTATAATTGCTGAAACAAAAGTAATCATACCATACCCTCCTTTTATAATTGTAAAACTTAATTTATATTATAAATAAGAAGGTTATTTATTTATCAAGTATAGCTTTGAAATAACATAAATATGGCATGAAGTGACTAATAACATACATGAAATATTTTCGAAAAACATTTTCCTAGTATGGCTTGTTTGCTTTAAATCAAACCCATTAGATTTTTAAAGTCTTTTACATTTTTTTTGCTAACTGGAACATCTTTTTTTAGTTTATTAAATCTTATCATCAAGGTTCCATTGAACCATGGAATTATCTCGTCTATCAATGTCAAATTTACAATATATGATCTATGACATCTAAAAAAAATATCTACTGGTAGCTTTTTTTCAAATTCAGAAAAAGTAAAGTTGACGTTAAATATATCAAATTTTGTTGTAATTATAGTTTCTCTTTCACTTGCTTCACAATAAATTATATCTTTTACATCAACAACTATCATTTTATCGTTTTTCCAAAGTGAAATTCTTTCATTTTTAATATCACTGACGTTTTTTTCATTAAAGTGAGTTTCTAACTTTTTTAATGCTTTTACAATTCGTTCTTCTGAATAGGGTTTTAAAATATAATCAAAAGCTTCTATTTCAAAAGCTTCTACTGCATGTTCTTTATGGGCTGTAATAAAGACTATTTGTGGCATAGAGTTTAAATTTTTAATTATTTTACTCAATGTCATTCCATTTATACCAGGTATATTTATATCCATAAAAATCACGTCTGGAACCCTTTTACCTAAAAATTGTAAAGCTTCTTCTGAAGATTCAAATTCTCCTTGAAGCTCAAAGCCAGAAGTATTTTTTATAAAATATTTCAATTCTTCTCTAGCAGGATATTCATCTTCTATAATGATACAACTAATCATAAAATCTGCTCCCTTGGTATATTAAAGGTTATCCGTGAACCGCTACTTAGATTTTCTATCTTTAAGCCCTCTCCATAGTGCATCTCAAGTCTTTTATGAACATTTAAAAGACCGATATTATGATGAGGAAAATTAGATGACTTTAGTGAATTAATTACGCTATTTGGTATTCCTGAGCCGTTATCCTCAATTGAAATTTGAATAAGCTTATTTTTAAGGTCCTTTATTTTTATTATTATGTTCCCATTAAGATTATTTTTCAATATTCCATGCTTTATGGAGTTTTCTACTAGAGGTTGTATTATCAAACTAGGGATTTTAAAGTCATTTAATTCGTCTATATCATATTGAACATTAATTCTATTTGAAAATCTTGCCTTTTCTATATCAATATAAGCCTTTATTTGTTCTATTTCTTTATTTATATCAACCATAGATTCTATATTGTCAATATTATATCTAAGATATGTAGATAGGTTTATAATTAACTCTCTAGCCTTAGAAGGATCTATTCGTATAAAAGAAATAATTGTATTTAAGGCATTAAATAAAAAATGTGGATTAATCTGGGCCTGAAGAGCTTTAAGCTCTGACTTAACATTCATTGTTTCTAACCTTTCAATTTTACTAATTTCAATTTGAGTAGAAATTATTTGGGAAAGTCCAATGGCAAGAACTTTATTTATATGATTAATAGCGTGGTCTTTTGTATAGTATATCTTGAGAGTACCAACAACCTTATCATTATCTTTTAATGGTACTATAATTCCAGACTTTAACCCACACTGAGAATTTAAACAGCAAATATCATCCTTATTATTTAATATTTTTATGTCCCCACTTTTAAGGACAAACTCTGTGGCAGAAGTTGAAATTGTTGCTCCAGGAATATGATGATCACTTCCTGCTCCAATATGAGATAAGATTTTTTCTCTATCTGTAATAGCTACTGCATCAGAATTTGTTGATTCTTTAATTATCTGACATACCTTTTCAAATGAGTTATTATCACTATGCCTGAAAAAAGGGAGAGTTTTATTGGCTATTTCAAGGGCTAACTTTGCCTGATCAGAAGCAAGCTTTTCTTTTTCATGAAAGATACTTTCAATCATAAGAATTACTAAAGCGATACCTATTCCATTGATTAAAACCATTGGCACATATATACTTCTTACTATTGTAAAGGCTTGCTCAAAAGGTTTCGACATAATTAGTATAAGTACCATACCAAGGCTTTCCATGATAGTTCCACCAAGAAGTCCATAAATCCAGTATTTCTTTTGATATACTTTTTTATGTATAATTCCAGCAGCTAATCCAGAAAAAATAGTGGTTATTGCACAAGGAAGAGCTGTGATTCCTCCAAAATCAATAAGTATTCTATGCAGACCAGCTATTACTCCAGCAAATAATCCAACTATAGGACCACACAAAATTCCTCCTACCATAATTCCTATAATTCTTGTATTGGCTATCGCTCCATTGACATCAGTTCCAATATAGGTTCCAAGAATTCCAAAAGTTCCAAAGATTAGAGTCAAAATAAACTTTTCTTTATTGCTGAATTCTTCTCTAATAAAAATATTTTTGAACATTTTTAATTTACTCAAAACAAAGGCCATTAAAACAATATATCCAAGGTTGTTTACCATGTGTTTCATTATTTCAATCAATACGTTCATCCTTTCAAGGAAAAAAGCTCTATAAAAATGCCTCCATAGTATGGAGGCAAATAAATTTATTTCTCAATTTCTATTTTCCCGCCACTATACGATCCATCATCATAATTTTGATTAAGTATAATCTCGCTAGTGTCTAATCCACGCTCTTCTAATCTTTTTAAAATAGATTTTTTATTCTTATTTCTTTCAAACGGGTTTGTAGTCTCTTTTACTCCTTCAACAACTTCATACCATTTTTCAAAAGGAATACCGATTCCCATTTCATCAGCTTCCCAGTTTGCAACTAAGCGAGTTCCTGGGCATAATAAAGAAATATTAATATCTTCTGTATTAAAAGGGTAAGTAGTTAAATCTTGACAGACCGCCTGAAGGCCAACTGTCCTTAAATTTGCTGTATATCCATTAAAATAACCATGGCCCTGTATCATTCTCATAACATTATAGGAGTTACCAATTACAATCACCACATCTGGAGCATCTATGTAATTTTCAAGAGGCATAACTACGATACCTGCAGGCTCTTCTTTTAAAAATAGCATTTCATCACTAATGCTCTTTGACGTCTGTACATCATTGTATATATTTTTGCTAAATCTTCCTTTTCCATTTGCCATTGGTTCAGGTACTTCTTTCATTTTTAGAGCCATCGCACCATTAGGACATCCTTGATTTTCTTTAGTCAGTTTCATTGATTGACCCTTGCTTGCAAGTTGTACAGAATTACAATAAGTTACTTTTCTATCTCGTTGAGGAACTTCATAATTGTTAAATTCTTCTTGGCTAAACAGAAATTTAACACCTACTGGCTTTCTATCTAAATCTAAATATGATTCTATCAAATCTACACTATGCTTAATATTCATATATTGTCCTCCTTCGATAATTATAAATTCGCCTAAAATAAAACCTCGAAGACATTATATTAATATCAGTTCGAGGTTTTTTTCATGTTGAAATGAGCAGGCCTATAAGCCGAGTTCTGTCGAAAGCAGTCATCTATCTACGATAATTGTCGCCAATTACCTCTAGCGACCTACCTACGGGACGGAGACGGGCAGCCTCCACATCAGCCCCTACTTGGTCTTGCTCCGGATGGGGTTTACATAGCCAACTAGTCGCCTAGCTGCTGGTGGGCTCTTACCCCACCTTTCCACCCTTACCTGCATATGCAGGCGGTATATCTCTGTTGCACTGTCCTTAGAGTCACCTCCACCAGGAGTTACCTGGCACCCTCGCCCTGTGGAGCTCGGACTTTCCTCGTGATTATTAATCACGCGACTACTCAGCCTACTCGTTTATAATTATACCACAGATTTTATAAATATTACATTAGTGCTATTATAAAACCTTTATTAATTTATTGAATATATGCTATAGCGAAAGTTTATAATTACTTTATCTTATTTTCTACTAATTCTTTAACCATTTTTTCATCAGCTACGTAAGGAAGAGTGATATGGTCTGTTTCCTTCATTAGTTCATTGTATTCTATACAAGTAGATATGGAGTTTTCATTTGTAGCCCATGCTCTTCTTGATACTCCTACCATGGTATCCCAAGGCATAGCCATATTTAGTATAGTATCTACTCTTTCACTTCCATCAAGAACCATCCCAAATCCACCATTGATTGATTTTCCTATTCCTACTCCACCACCATTATGAAGTGCAATAAGGCTCATTCCTCTAGCTGCATTTCCAGCAAAGCACTGAGTTGCCATTTCAGCCATAATATTTGAACCATCTTTGATATTTGAAGTTTCTCTAAATGGAGAATCAGTTCCTCCTGTATCGTGATGATCTCTACCAAGCATTACAGGTCCTATTTCACCATTTCTTACCATTTCATTAAATTTGAGGGCAATTTTTGTTCTTCCAAGAGCATCTTGATATAGTATTCTTGCTTTAGTTCCTACAACAAGCTTGTTCTTTTTAGCATCTCTAACCCATACATAATTATCTCTATCTTGATATCTTCTATCAGGATCTATACACTCCATAGCTGCCTTATCTGTAGCATCTAGGTCATCTTGTTTTCCGCTAAGGCATACCCACCTAAATGGTCCATATCCATAATCAAAAAGCTTAGGCCCTAGTATGTCCTCAACATAAGATGGGAATATAAATCCATCTATTTCATTATTTCCATTTTTACATATTTCTTTTACACCAGCATCGTATATAGCTTTCATAAAGCTATTTCCATAATCAAAGAAATATGTTCCTCTTTGATCAAGCTCTTTAATTAACTCATAGTGGTGTCTTAATGTTTCATTTACCTTCTCTTTAAATTTCTTTGGATTCTCAGCAAGCATATCAGTTCTTTCCTCAAAAGTCATTCCTTGAGGACAGTATCCTCCATCATATGGAACATGACATGATGTTTGATCTGATAATAAATCCACATGTATATTGTGCTTAATTACATATTCTAATAAGTCTACAACATTTCCATGATAAGCTATAGCGCAAGGAGATCCATTTTCTTTTTTCTCTTTTACTATTTTAAATACCTCATCTAAATCCGAAGATATTTCCGAAACCCATCCTTGGTCAAATCTAGTTTTTACTCTAGAATAATCCACTTCAGCTATAATAGAAACCGCACCTGCAATTTCAGCAGCCTTACCTTGAGCTCCACTCATTCCACCAAGTCCAGAAGAAATAAATATCTTGCCTTTAAGATCTTGATCTTTTTCAAGTCCTAGTTTTATTCTTCCAGCGTTAAGTAATGTATTAAAGGTTCCATGAACGATACCTTGAGGTCCTATATACATCCAGCCCCCAGCCGTCATTTGACCGTAATTTGCCACACCAATTGCGGCTGCTCTATTAAAATCATCTTGATTATCAAACATGCCTATCATAAGACCATTTGTTATAATTGCCCTTGGCGCTAGTGGATGGGATTTAAACAATCCGCATGGGTGACCTGATTCGATAACTAGAGTTTGATCATTTGTCATAACTTCAAGATATTTTTTTATAAGCTGATATTGCATCCAGTTTTGGCATACCTGTCCAGTTTCCCCATAAGTCACAAGCTCATAAGGATAAAGAGCTATGTCAAAATCCAAGTTATTGTCAATCATAACCTGAAATGCTTTCGCTTCTATACAATTTCCTTTATATTCATCAATTGATTTTCCAACTAGCCTTCCTTGCGGTCTATATCTATATCCGTAGATACGTCCAGTTGTTAAAAGCTCTTCTAAAAACTCTTTTGCCATTTGTTCATGATGTGCCTTTGGTATGTAACGTAAAGCATTTTTTATTGCAAGTTCTATATCATTTTGAGAAAGATTCGCTTCTCTCTTTGGAGCTCTTCTTATCCCTTTTTCAAATTCAGGATATTCAGGCAATTCTAAATCCAATTTTATAGTCATTGCTTTTTCAATATCAAAATTCATTTTATACCTCCTGAAATTTTCATCTTTTTAAGTAATTATATCATGATTTTAAAAAAATTATTACCCACTCATTAATATATCAGAAAACGATTACCTGATAAATATTAATTTCTCTTTAAAAAAACTAATATTTATGATAATTTAAAGATGTAATTCTAATATTAAATACAAATCAATTATGAGGTGATTAAATGGCAGCAATACTAGAATGTGTACCAAATATTAGTGAAGGAAGAGATTTAGAAAAAGTTGAAAAGATTTTAGATGAAGTAAGAAACACAAAAGGTGTAAAGCTTTTAGACTATTCATCTGACAAGGATCACAATAGATCTGTTATAACATTTTTAGGAGAGCCAGAAGCAGTAATTGAAGCAGCATATAAGCTTACAAAAAAAGCCACAGAATTAATAGATATGACTACTCATACAGGTGGACATCCTAGAATGGGTGCAGTAGATGTAATACCTCTGATTCCAATCAAAGATATAACTATAGAAGAAGCTGTAGAACTTTCAAAAAAACTTGGAGAAAAAATCGGAAGCGAGTGCAATATGCATGTAACTTTATATGAGAGCTCTGCTTCTGCTCCACATAGAACTAACCTTGCAGATGTAAGAAGAGGACAGTATGAGGGTATGGAAGAAAAAATAAAAGAAGAAAAATGGATACCAGATTACGGTCCACAGCAGTTCAATGTTAATGCTGGTATTGTTGCAGTAGGAGCTAGACCTCCTCTTGTGGCTTATAATATAAATCTTGCTACTTCTGATGTAAAGATAGCAAAAAATATTGCAAATGTTATTCGTGCGGCTAAAGGTGGCTTTGTTTATTGTAAAGCAATGGGCCTTTTAATTGAAGAAACTGGAAAAGCTCAGGTATCAATGAACCTTGTAAACCCTGATTTCACTACTATTTTTAGAGTCTTTGATACAGTTGAAAGAGAAGCAGCTAGATATGGAGTTGCCGTAACTGATTCAGAAATCGTTGGACTTGTACCAATGAAGACTCTAATAGATACTGCAATTTATCATTTAAAGCTAGACAATTTTTCAATGGATCAAGTACTTGAAACAAGAATTTGGGAGTAGGTGAAAAAATGAAATTAATAGAAATGTCACTAATGAATTTTGCCAATGAAGTAGATTCCTTGTCTCCAGCTCCAGGAGGAGGTTCATGCTCAGCATATAGCTCTGCAGTAGGAGTTTCACTTTCTAGAATGATGGCGAAACTAAGTTTTGGAAAAAAGAAATTTGAAATTCATGATGAAAGTATAAAAAAGGATTTTGAAATTGCATATGAAGAGTTAAATGTTATAAAAGAAGAGCTTTTTAATCTTGTTGATAAAGATACTGAGTCCTTCAATGAAGTAATGAAGGCAATAAAAATGCCTAAAGATACAGAAGAAGAAAAACTTCTGCGAAAGGATGCCCTTGAATTTGCAACTTGGGGCTCCATTGAAGTTCCATACCAGATTGCTAAATTATCACAAGAGGCAATGGAAAAGATGGAAATTATATTAAATTATGGAAATGAAAACGCTTTAACAGATATAGGAGTTGCATACTTGATGTGCGCTTCAGGAGCTGAAGGGGCAATACTAAATGTAAAAATCAATCTTGGATCAGTAGCTGATATAGAGAGAGGGAAAAACTTAGAATCACAGTGTAATAAAATCCTTGAACACGTTAGAGCTAAAAGAGATACCGTACTTGATAGAATCCACGATAATTTAAAAATGTAATTGGAGTGATTTCATGTATGCAGATTTAGTTTTATATAATATAAATCAAATATTTTCTCCAAATGATTTTGGAAGACCTTTAAAAGGTACCGAGATGGCTCAGGCTGATATCATTCAAAATGGATATATAGCTGTAAAAGACGGTAAAATATTAAAAATAGGAAGTGGTAATGTCCCAAAGGATATATTAGGCTCTGATACTGAGTTGAAAGATCTTAAAGGCTATACTGTAACTCCTGGACTTATAGATTCCCATACTCACCTAGTTCATGGAGGCAGCAGAGAAAATGAATTCAATCTAAAACTAAGCGGCGTCAGCTATTTGGATATTTTGAAAGCTGGTGGCGGGATTCTAAGTACTGTTAAAGCTACTCAAAATGCCACATTTGATGAGCTTTATGACAAGGCAGAAGCTAGCTTAAATACCATGCTTATACATGGAACTACAACTGTAGAAGGTAAAAGTGGATATGGGCTCAACTGGGAAACAGAGGAAAAACAACTAAAAGTTGCTAAAAAATTAAACGAAAATCACCCTGCCGATATAATTTCTACTTTTATGGGTGCTCATGCTATCCCTACTGAGTACAAGACAGAGCCAGAAGTGTTTGTAAAGCAATTAATTGAAGATATGATTCCTAAAGTTGCGCAAATGGATTTAGCTCATTTCTGCGATGTCTTCTGTGAAGAAGGAGTTTTTAGTGTAGATCAAACAAGAAGGATTCTTCAGTCTGCAAAAGACAGTGGCTTAAAGCTAAAGATTCATGCAGATGAAATAGTATCCTTAGGTGGAGCTGAACTTGCTGCGGAGATGGGTACTCATACAGCAGATCATTTAATGGCAGCCTCTGAAAAAGGAATGGAGCTTATGGCAGAAAACAATATAATTGCTAATCTTCTTCCAGGTACAACATTTAGTCTTATGAAAAACACTTATGCGGATGCTAGAAAAATGCTTGAAAAAAATCTTGCATTGGCTCTATCTACCGACTATAATCCAGGAAGCTGTCCTACTGAAAACTTGCAGCTTATAATGCAGCTGGGCTCACTAGCTATGAAAATGACTCCTATAGAGGTTTTTAATGCTGTTACAATAAACGGTGCTTATGCTCTTGATAAAGCAACTGATAGAGGAAGTCTAAAAGAAGGAAAAAATGCAGACTTAGTAGTTTTTAATGCTCCTAATCTTGATTATATCCTTTATCATTTTGGAGTAAATCACGTAAAAGAGGTTTATAAACTTGGAAAACTGGTTGTAAAAGATAGAAATATATTATTATAGATTTAAATATAATTCTATAAAAAAAGATGAAACCTGGCGAAAGTAATATGCCTAGTTTCATCTTTTTATTTTGAACAAATCAATGCTTAATATTATAATCAGCAAATTTTATTGTTTTAATAGGGTGGCTGTCTTTAGATATTGTTTGTAAGCTGTTTGCATGCTCTTACCGTGTGTTTGGCCAATATAGAGGTGGTAACTCCTCCTACTCCCCCAGGAACAGGAGTTATCATGGATGCGATTTCTTTTACATTTTCAAAATCAACATCTCCGCACATCACTCCATTTTCATCAAAGTTGATCCCAACATCAACAACAACTGCTCCTCTTAATACCCAATCTTTTTTTACAAGTCTAGGTACTCCAGCGCAAGCAATTATAATATCAGAGCTTCTAGTTATATCCTGGATATTTTTTGTGCTGCTGTTGCAGACAGTTACTGTAGCCTTTTGATTTAAAAGAAGTGAAGATACTGGCTTACCTACTACCATTGATGAGCCTATAACAGCACATTTTTTCCCTTTTAAGTCTATATCCAAGTAACTCAGGATTTCCATTACTGCCGAAGGGGTACAAGGTGCAAACCCAGTTTTATCACCTTCTACAGTTTTTCCTACATTTAATGGATTAAGACAATCAATATCTTTTTCAGGCGATATTACGTTTTTAATTATATTTTCATCTAAATGCTTTGGAAGAGGTCTAAAAATCAATATTCCATGGATAGATTCACTATCATTGGCTTCTTTTAATGTTTCCAAAAATATTTCCTGACTAACCGATTCTTCTAATACTTTTATATCCACAGGAAGATTAAGAGTCTGCATCTTCTTTATTATGGATTTTTCATAGGAGATATCATCTTTATTTTCTCCTACTCTTATGATTTGAAGCTTAGGAATAATATTTTTGGCACTTAAAATTTCAATTTCTTTAATAATATCATTAGATATTTTTTCTGAAACATCTTTTCCTTTTATGATTTCTCCCATGAATATTCTCCTTATTGTAAAATAATTTTTACTTCATTCTTTCCAGTACATTTATTGAAATCTCATCAGCTATTTTTATACCTTTTTGTACAAGCTCAGATATATGATTTTCCATATCTTGAGCGTGAACTCTATCCTTCATTAGCTTAGTATTAATTAATATATTCATCTGTCCAGCCAAAATAGCAGTTCTTAAATTTTGTACTCCAACACCTACATCGCTTATCACTAGTTTTGAAGAAATATTTAAAAGCCTTTGATGATGAAGTATCCCTTCATATGCAAGCTCTACAACTTCATATGGAGTCTTACAAGCTGTTTTTAAAGCTTCCTCCATGTAAGTTAGCTTAATATTTTTTTCTTCCTCAGTTTCACTTGGAAGTCCATATGCATTTGAAAGAGGAATAAAGTTGTTTTTATCTTCTTCAATCAAATCCAAAAATCTGCCCTGCATCAAAATGCTTTTTTCTAATATGTTTTTAAGCTCAGCATCAAATTCTATATATTTTTTCTTTCCAATAGTTAAATTACATACCATAGCAGCAAGAGCCATTCCTTGAGCTCCTGAAAGAGCGGCTGAGCCGCCCCCTCCTGGAGCTGGAGACTTTGAAGAAAGATTTTCAATGAAATCAAATAAGCTATATTCCTTTAGCTCCATGATGCACCTCTAAAATAATCCTGAAATCTTACCAGTATCATCAATATCTATTTTTTCTGCTGAAGGAATCTTTGGAAGTCCTGGCATTGTCATGATTTCTCCTGTTAATGCAACCAAGAATCCTGCTCCTGCTGAAGCTTTAATATTTCTTACTGTAATTTTGAATCCTTGAGGTCTACCTAGCTTTGTTTGATCATCAGTAAGTGAATATTGTGTTTTAGCCATACATATTGGAAGATTATCAAGGCCGATTTTCTCAATTTCAGCAATCTGCTTCTCCGCTAATGGAGTATAATCAACACCATCAGCTCCATATATTTTTGTAGCTATACTATTTATCTTTTCTTTAATAGAGCTATTTACATCATATGCATACTTTAGTTCTTTATCATTTGTTTCTATTAGTTTAAGAACTTCATTTGCAAGTTCTTCTCCACCTTCTCCACCTTTTGCCCAAACTTCAGATAAAGCAACGTTAACTCCAAGCTCATTACATTTGTCTTTAATAAGCTGAATTTCTGCATCAGTGTCAAGAGGAAACTTATTTATAGCTACAACTGCTGGAAGGTTAAATACAGTAGTGATATTTTCTACATGTTTTAAAAGGTTAGGTAGTCCATTTTCAAGAGCTACTAGATTTTCTTGATTTAGGTCAGCTTTTGCAACCCCACCATTATATTTAAGAGCTCTTACCGTAGCTACTATTATTACAGCATCTGGTTTAAGTCCCGATTTCCTGCATTTTATATCAATGAATTTTTCTGCTCCAAGATCCGCTCCAAATCCTGCCTCTGTTACTACATAGTCAGCAAAATGCATTGCCATCTTTGTAGCTATTACAGAGTTGCATCCATGAGCTATATTTGCAAAAGGCCCTCCATGTATAAACGCTGGAGTCCCTTCTAGTGTCTGTACTAGATTTGGCTTTAAGGCATCTTTTAAAAGAGCCGCCATAGCTCCATGAGCATTAAGAGCTCCAACTGTTACAGGGTCTCCTTTTCTTGAGTATCCAATAACAATTTTTCCAAGCTTTTCTTTAAGATCTACTATATCTGAAGATAAACAAAATGCAGCCATTACTTCTGATGCTACTGTGATATCAAAACCATCTTCTCTAGGGAATCCGTTTGCCTTTCCACCAAGACCATCAGTAATAAATCTAAGCTGTCTATCATTCATATCTATAGCTCTTTTCCAAGTAATTCTTCTAGGGTCTATATCTAGAGTATTCCCATGGTAAATATGATTGTCTATCATAGCCGCAAGTAGATTATTTGCAGCTCCTATAGCATGTAAATCACCAGTAAAATGAAGATTAATGTCTTCCATTGGAACAACCTGAGCATATCCTCCTCCAGCTGCTCCACCCTTTACTCCAAATACTGGACCTAATGATGGTTCTCTAAGAGCTACAATTGTATTTTTCCCAAGTCTTGAAAGAGCGTCCGAAACACCTATAGTGGTAGTTGTCTTTCCTTCTCCAGCTGGAGTTGGATTAATTGCAGTAGTAAGAATAAGCTTAGCTTTTTTCTCAGTTGGTTTTTTCAATAAATTATAATCAATCTTTGCTTTGTATTTTCCGTATAAATCATAATCCTCTTCTGAAAGTCCTAACTTTGATGCTATATCCTTTATATGGGACATAACCGCTTCCTGTGCAATTTCTATATCACTTTTAAATGACATTTGTACTCCCCCTTAATTTATATTATAAATATTTAAGTTTACAAAGATTTACTAGCAATATGAGAACCTAGTGCAATTGAGTAAAGCTTTGTCTGTGCATCATCAGCTCTTGAGACTAGAACTATTGGTACCTTAGCACCCATTATAATTCCGGCTGATTTTGCCCCAGCTAGGTAAGTTAAAGTCTTTCCTATCGCATTTCCTACTTCTATATAAGGTGCTAAAATAACATCTACATCACCTGATATTTCACTTTTGAAATTTTTTATATCTGCAGCTTCTTGTGAAAGTGCTAAATCCATGGCTAAAGGTCCTTCCACAATCACATCTTTTCCAAAATCTCCATTTTTTGACATTTCCTGTAGTTTTAACCCATCTATTGTGGCAGGCATTTTATCGCTTGCTTTTTCCTTTGCAGCAATTGCAGCTACTTTTGTCTTCTCTACTCCTAGAGATTTTGCTACTATATCTGCATTTTTAATGATCATTGCTTTTTCATTTATATCTGGTGAAATATTCATTCCACCATCAGTTAAAAGCAATAATTTATGATAGGCTGAAGTTTCATATGCCATTACATGACTAATTAAATTATCCGTTCTAAGGCCATTTTTTTTGTTGAGAACGGCTTTTAGTAAAATCGACGTATCAAGAAGACCCTTCATTAAAAAATGAGCCTTACCTGATTTTACAAGTGATACAGCTATGCTTGCACTTTCTTCTAGTGATTCTGCTGAAATTACTTCATCAAAGCTTATTGAAAAGCCAATGTCTTTACATAAAGAAGTAATCTTATCCTTATCTCCAATTAATATGGGCTCTATTAGGCCCTCTTCTTTTGCTTTTTTTAGAGCTTCTAATACATCTAAATCTTCTGCTGCAGCCACAGCAAGCTTTAGTCTAGGATTGGACTTTACTTCTTCAAGTAACTCATCAAGGTGTTTTATCATTTTTCTGCTCCCCTCTATAGAAAAAATTCCTTAACTTATTATATATAAAAAAACATTTTCCTGCTACAATTTAAATCTGTTTATATTATAAACTTTCAAGATGATTTAGCTGTTTATAGCACGAATTTACAATTTCGTCATCAGGGGCTAATTCTATAGCTTCATTAATTACTTCACGTGCCTCTTTAAGTTTACCCATATTCATAAGCACTACACAAGTATTACATTTAATATCTATATTACCTGGATCAAGCTGCTCTGCATATTTTAAAATCTCATAAGACTGCTCTAAATCTCCAATAAAAGCAAAACAGATTCCAAGTTCATTCATAAGCTTTGGATTTTTATTATCTTTTTTATAAGCATTTTCATAAAGATCAATTGCCCTTTCATAATTTCCACTTAATCTTTCGATATAACCCATATAAAAATCCACTTCAAATGGAACATCATCGTATAAAGAAAGTTCATATAAAATCTTCTGGGCATCTTCTAGATTATCTTCGTCCAAAAGATCTATTGCCTTCTCTAATTTTGTTTTAGAAGAAAGTATATCGATATTCTTTTTTGAATCTAAAATATACTTCTCTTCAACTTTAAAGTTAAGGATTCTTTCAAAGGATTTTAATGCTTTTTCATCATCTCCCTTGATTCCATAAATATATCCTAAATAATAATATGCGAGGGGAACATCATCATATAGAGAAACAAGCTGTTCAAAATAGTACTTACTTTCTAAGATATAGTCATTTTTTATAATTTCATCTTCCTTTGAAAGTCCAAACTGATAACATAGTAATGCATAATTATAGGTGATAGACTTATCTATATCAAAATTTGCAATATAAGCCTTTGAATATATTATACTGTCTATTATACTTTTTTTGTCATATGCTTCCTTTGCTAAAGAGCTAGCAAAAGAAGAAGGACTATCAATTACTGTCTTTAAAAATTTTAAATACTTATCATTGTGTATAAATTTTGAATCAATCCCCATCAAATACATCATTGCACTTGATACGTCAATTGTTGTAATTCCGCCTTTAGTATCAGTAGCTAGAGTAACAAGCCTTTCTGCAAAAACAGGAACTTCTACTTCCTTAAGGGTACTAAGCTTATGATTACTTAAAATAAGATCGTTATCTATTTTAATAAATACCAGTTTTTTTGTTTTTTCAATAAGATGGTGTTCTATTTTACTTTTCATAATTACCTCCAAAAAACCTTACTCTAGAATTAAAATCCTTCTTGCCAGTATAATCAAAATATATAAAGTAATTAGACTGTAACTTCTGCTCTTTATTTTCCAAATACATATCTATATTGTATCTAAAAATCTCTAAATGGCCATTTTTTATTATCTCAAGAGGATGAGTATCTTTTTTATATCCTAGTCTTTCTTTAAGCTTTTCATCACTTAATACAATATGGGAATCCTCTCTAGAGAAAAGTTCTCTTTCATTTCTTAAATATGAAGGAACATTTCTCGCCCTTCCAAGTCTTAAAAAATCAAATTTTAATAAGTCGTTAAAAAATGGTAAATCCTGAAAATTCTTGTCTTTGTAGAAATCATACATTACTTCATATAATGCATCTTTAGATAAGTTTTCATGGATTTTTTTGGATTTTAAAAATATATTAATATCTTCAAATAGTTGAAAGGGATTGTTTAAATAGTGATTTTCATATAGATACCATATTGATTTTATAAAGAGACCGCTATTATAAAACTTTTCTACAATATCTTCAATTTCTTTAAGAAATATAAGTTCTTTAGGTGTTATATAATCACTGCTTATTACTTCATAAGGAGGATATTTCCTGTATTTATATCCATATAGCTCTGTTTTTTCTAGCAGCGGACTTCCTTTTAAAAGCTTTAAGAATCCTAACTGTATCATTTCTGGATTAAGTCTAAATACATCATTAAAGGATATTTTGAATCTATCCAAGTTCTCATAAGGCAATCCAGCTATAAGATCCAAATGCTGATGTATGTTTTTGAATTTTTTAATCATAATTACTTTTTCAGATAAAACTTTAAAGTTATCTATCCTATTTACAGCTTTTATAGTTTTTTCATTAGTGGATTGTACTCCAATTTCAAACTGAAATAACCCTTCTCTTGATGTCCTGAATTCTTCTAAAAGGTCATCTTGCAACATATGAGCGGTTATTTCAAAATGGAAATTTATCTTTCCATTATCTATTTCTTTAAGATATTTTACTAGCTTTAAAGTTCTTTCCTTATGGGAGTTAAAAGTCCTATCAACAAATTTAATCTGTTTTACTTCCATAGAGACCAGTTTTTTAAGGTCCGAGTAAATTTGATTTTCAGGGAAGAATCTCACTCCCTTTATGGTAGAAGAAAGACAATATTCACAATTATAAGTACATCCTCTTGATGTTTCATAGTATGCAATTTTATTTTCTAGTTCAGATTTCATGGTACTTGTATATGGACTTTTTATAATACTTAGGTCAGAGATTTGGTCTCTCGGGGTATTTTTTATTATTTGAGAATTTTTATCATATGAAGTTTTGTTATTTTTATTTTGATTTTCACGATAAGTCAGTCCATCTATATTCATATTTTCATTGTCCTTTAATGCTTTTATTGTCTCAAATAAAGTTATTTCTCCCTCCCCTTCTATTATATAATCAATAAAATCATTATTTTTCATTACCTCAACTGAATCATAGGTGACTTCTGGGCCTCCAAGAAGGATTTTAATTTTTGGATTTGCTTGTTTTATTGTTTCAGATAGCTTTAGTGTCAGCTCTATATTCCATATATAACATGAAAAAGCTACTATATCATAGTCACCAGAAATTATCTCAGAAAAAATTTTGTCCATGTTTTCATTAATCGTGAATTCTTTCATGAAGCAATTACATTCATCTTTTATGAATTCATATAAATATTTAATAGATAAACAGGTATGTATATATTTTGAGTTGAGGGTAGTTAATAATATTTTCATTTTAAATCACTTCCTTGATTTTAGTTATTAATTTATATTTTCATTTTTTTATTATTTAATCTACTATTAGTATTTCATAAAACTAACAATTTTAATATAGCTCAAGAGATAATTATTATCTTTTGATAAATTTTCTCAATTATTTTCAAATAAACACTTGAATTATATTATAAATTCCAGTAAAATATAATTATTGTAAATGGTTTTAACCTTCATTTATTGTATTTCAAAGGAGTGTAACTTTTGCTTATACCAACACATAGAATAATTGCCCATAATGTATTCAAAAATGTTAATTCGAATATGAACTTCAAGCTAAACAGACCTATGTTATCATATGGGAGCATGAAGCCTGACATAGCGCCAAGTCTAAAATCAAAAAAACATTATAAAGAACCTACTTTAGATTTTGTTATAGACGAAATTATTAAGCTAATGGAAATAGGGATATCAGAGGATTTAATTTCTATCAATAAATTTTCAGTAAAGCTTGGAGTAATAACTCATTTTTTATCTGACTTCTTTTGCCTACCACATCATGATAGAGATTATTTTTCCGATAAGCTTACGGAACATATGATTTATGAAAAAAATCTTCACTATAAGTTTAAAGAATTTGCTGGCTTAGAAAAAATTAAAATGCCTTCATTAATGGGTTTGGAAAAAGAGGATATAAGAAGCTTTATTGATGAGCTTCATTATGAATACTCTACATCTCCAATGGGGTATGAAAACGATATAAAAGGTTCTATAAATGTATCTTCTGCTATAAGTATGATTATAATAGAAAATTCAGCTATATACCAACCAGAGCTTGTTACAATATAAATATTAAATTTATCATCTTATTTTTCTTTACCTGCTATGATATAATAATTAAAGTAAGAATATTATAATCAAATTATATGGGGGTAAAGATGATAAATTTTGATAAAATATCCATAGATCAAATATCAAAAAGGGATTTGCTTGTAATAATTCAAGCGCTTGATTTCACATACGAACAAACTAAAATAGATGAATTTTCAGATCTAAAAACCTCAATTCTTGAGGAGTTGTGCGCCTTAGCTGAAATACCTAATACAGATGAATTAATAAAACTTCTAAACTCATAAAAAGGTCTTCTTAAAAAGAAGACCTTTTTATTATGCATAGTTTATTTTTTTTTAAACCTGAAGGAATAATTTCTGCTTTTTCCTTCTAACTCGATTAAAAGAACATCCTGTTCCAATGTTTTTGACTTAATCTTAATATAACCAAGAATTGGAAATTTCAGTTCCATTCCCTCTTCTAAATTTATAAGAGCATAGGGATCTACAGAATCAGAATAAAAATGTCGATTCACTTTAAAATTTCTGATTTTCATTAAAAAATCCATAATGATTTTTTTACTATCTGAAAGTTCAATGATCTCTTCATTTAAATAAATCTCTTCAATATTCTTTAATTTTAAAATTTCGGAATCAATCAGCTCTTTGCTTTTATAAAACTCTGAAAAAGCAGATTTTCTAAAGTCCTCTGATTCAAGGCTTATTATTTGAGAGACTTTTGCTCTTTGAAACTCAATAATATTTGCTTTATCATCAATCTCTCTATTATAACCTATAAGAGCTTCTTTCAAATTGCTGTTACTTATTAAGGCATAAATGATTAAGAGTAAAACAACCTCCTTAGATGAAGGTTGCTTCTTGAATATAACTTCATAGCCTGATATAATTTCTCTCATTGCAACATTTTGATCTCTGTTTAAAAGTCCAATTAAGGAGATCATTTCTACTAAGCTTCTATAGGTTTTTTCATCTCTATAGAATTGCAATAATAAAAGCTCATCTTGTAATCGTTTTTTATCAACAACTATCTCCATAGCTTCATAGTCTGGGATTAATGCTTTTGCCATAGCAAGAAAAAATTCATTTTTCCCTTCTTCAAGAGATAGCAGATATGTTAATACTTTCCTTGCAGACTGACTTTTACCTTGCATTACATCTTCTCCGGAGCTTCCATCCCTAGTATATTTAAGCTGTTTTTGATACCTATTCTAGTAGCTTCTACAAGAGCAAGGAGAGCTTTTTTGATATTTTCATCTTCAACTAAAATTAAATTATCATGATAAAATTTATTAAAAGCTTGGGATAAATCTAGTACAAATCTAGATACATGATGAGGTTCATTTCTCTCTGCACTTCTTATAAGAACCGATTTAAATGTACCAAGAACTCTTATAACTTCCATTGCATCTTTGTTTTGAGAAAGAACTTTAAAATCAATATCTGAGTTTATTTCTATATTTGCTTTTTTTATAAGAGAGCAAGCTCTTGCGTGAGTGTACTGAACATATGGTCCAGTTTCTCCTTCAAAGCTCAATGTACGCTCCCAAGAGAAAGTATAGTCTTTGATTCTGCTGTTTGAAAGTTCCTGAAAAACAACTGCACCAACGCCTACTTGCTTTGCAACTTGGTCTACTGAATCTAAGTTAGGGTTCTTTTCAGAAATGATTTCTCTGGTTTTTTCTATTGCTTTATTAAGTACATCTTCTAAAAATACCACTCTACCTCTTCTTGTGGATAATGTACCCTCTTCTAAAGAAACCATTCCGAATTGAACATGTTCACAATCCTTTGCCCATTCATACCCCATCACTTCTAGGATTTTCATCCATTGCTTGAAGTGTAGCGTCTGCTGAGATCCTACTACATATATGTTTTTATAGAAATCATAAGTTTCTTTTCTATAAATAGCAGCAGCCAAATCTCTAGTGATATATAATGTCGAGCCATCCTTTTTCTTTATAAGTGCTGGTGGCATTGAGTATTCTTCTAAATCTACTATTTTAGCTCCCTGTGAGTCTACTAAAACACCTTTTTCTTCCATTAGATCTAAAACCTTAGGCATTTTATCTGAATAAAAGCTTTCTCCAGCATATGAATCAAATTTGATTCCAAGCATTTCGTATACTTTAGAAAACTCTTCTAGGGATACATCTCTAAAAAGCTTCCAAAGCTCAGATGCTTCCTCATCTTTATCTTCTAGCTTTCTAAACCACTCTCTAGCATCATCATCCAGAGAAGGATCCGTTTCAACCTCTTCATGAAACTTTATGTAAAGTTTTAAAAGAGACTGTATTGGTTCTTGCTTTACTTCCTCTTCATTTCCCCACTTTTTATATGCAACTATAAGCTTACCAAACTGAGTTCCATAATCTCCAAGATGATTAATCCCTATGGTGTTGTAGCCTAAAAATTTATATAGATTATATAAAGCATGTCCAATGACAGTGGTTCTTATGTGTCCTATATGAAATGGCTTAGCTATATTTGGAGAAGAATATTCAACTATTACATTTTTACCATTTCCTATAGAAAGCTTTCCGAAATCCTCTTTCTTTTCAAAAACCTCATCTATCATTTGCTTTGCTACTAAAGTCTTATTAATATAAAAATTTACATATCCCCCTGCATTTTCTATTTTTTCTATAAAGTCAGGTTTTTCAAATTGAGATGAAAGCTCTTGTGCAATTTGATTTGGGGATTTTCTAAATATTTTAGCTAATTTAAAGCAAGGAAATGCATAATCTCCCATATCCGAATTTGGTGGAATTTCAATCATAGATATTATATCTTCACTTTTTATATCTTCTATCTTTGATGATAAAATATTTCCTACTTCTAATTTAAAGTCCATAGTTGCCTCCCAATAGATATTTAATTTTAATAAAAAACTCTCGTCTGAAAATTGAAAGAGACGAGAGGAAATCCCTTTTATGAATATTTAGGATTTTTTATTTTTACAAGCTTTACAAATTCCTCTTACAGAAATCTCGCTTTCAAATATTTCTGCTCCCTCTAGAAGATTATCGTATATTTGAGGTTCATTTATCTCAAAGTCATATATTTTGTTGCACTCTAGACAAAAGAAATGTCCATGAATATTTGACAAAATATCGTATCTCGCTTCATTCCCATCCATTGAAAAGCTCTTTACTATCGCATTTTCAATAAATATATTAAGTGTATTATATACTGTCGTCTTAGAAAGGGAAGGAATTTCGTCAATTAAATCTTTATAAATGTCATTAACTGTTGGATGATCTTTCATTTTGTACATTCTTTCTAAGATTTTAACTCTTTGATAAGAGGGCTTGATTCCTTTACTAGAAAGAAATTCACTTATATCTTTTATAGTTCCGCCATGTGATTTCATTGCCATTCCCCTTTTAGTATAATATTGTAATCTTTACAATATTATACCACTTATCTAGCTACTTAAAAAGTCATTGCTTTAGCCATTCAAAAATTATTTTATCTCTACTACAGTTACTCCCATTCCACCTTCTCCATATACTCCATCTCTAAAGGATTTTACATGCTTATGTTTTTTTAATAAATCCTTAAGACCGTTTTTGAGGACCATAGTTCCAACTCCATGAATTATTGTAACACTTACTATTCCAGATATATATACATTATCTAGATATTTGTCCACTTCTAATCTAGCACTCTCTAAATCCATTCCTCTTACATCAATTTCTGTTTTTATATCCATTGATTTTACTTTATAGCTCTTTCCTCCACTACTACTTGATGTCTGAGATTCAGGCTTTTCTTTAATATCTAATGCAGAGTATGGAAGATTCATTTTCATTACTCCAATTTGAATTAAAGCTTCTTTTTTACTTTTATCAATTGAAACTACTGTTCCTTCTTTTCCAAAAGATGAAACGAATACATTATCCCCTGGACTTAATTCTTTAATTCTTTTTGTACTTTTTGATTTTTTAATTAAATTTTCTTCTTGAACAGAATATTTGTCTATAGAGGATTTTATCTTTTTTCTAGAATCTTCAATTTTTTTATTTATATTTATTTCATCAACCTGTTCTTTAAGCTCTTTAAGTTCTTTTATAAGATCCTCAGAACTCAATTTAGCTTCAATTAAGATATCCTTAGCATCTTTTTTAGCCTTAGATATGATTTTTTCTCTTTGGGCTTCAAGTTTTGTTTCTTTTTCCTCAAGTAAGTTTTTTAATCTTTGAGTTTCTTCTAAAAGCTTTTTAGATTCATTTCTTTCATCTTCGATGGATTTTCTATTATCTTCTATTTCTTTTAATATGTCCTCCATTGCAATTGAGTCTGAATCCATATGAAGTGTTGCGCTTTTAATTATATCTTCCATAAGTCCTAATTTCCTAGATATTTCAAATGCATTTGATTTCCCAGGAATCCCTATAAGAAGTCTATATGTAGGGCTTAGTGTATTTATATCAAATTCAACAGATGCATTTTCAACTGTATCTGTTGTAAGTGCATAAGTTTTCAGCTCACTATAGTGGGTAGTTGCAATAGTAAGTACTTTAAAATTTCTTAGTTTTTCAAGAATAGAAACTGCAAGAGCTGCTCCCTCAAGAGGATCCGTCCCAGCCCCAAGTTCATCAAAGAGGACTAAAGAGTCATCATGTACATTTTTTAGTATATTTACAATATGAGTCATATGAGAAGAGAATGTAGAAAGACTCTGCTCTATACTTTGCTCATCTCCAATATCTGCAAATATATTTTGAAAAATACATATTGAAGTACCATAATCACAGGGAAGATGAAGCCCACTTTGAGCCATTAATGCAAATAAGCCTACTGTTTTAAGAGTAACTGTCTTACCCCCGGTATTGGGGCCAGTTATTACAAGTGTGTTGAATTTTTTCCCAAGATGTATATTTGACGGAACTACATCTTTACTTGGAATCAGAGGGTGTCTTGCATTTTTGAAATTTAAAAATAGCTCATTATTCAAAGCAGGTTCTTGAGCCTTCATTTTGATTGATAATTTTCCTTTTGCAGAAATAAAATCTACTTCTGCAATTATTTCTTCATTTAGCTTTATTTCACTATAAAATTCTCCAATCTCATTTGAAAGCTCTGTCAAAATTCTTTCAATCTCTTCCTTTTCTTTAACCCTTAATTCTCTTATTTTATTATTCATTTCAACTACAGCTATTGGCTCGATAAACAAAGTAGCCCCTGATGCAGATGAGTCATGAACTATACCTGGAACACTACTTTTATTTTCAGCTTTTACAGGTATTACAAACCTATCCTGTCTCATTGTCACTACAGATTCCTGTAAGAATTTTGAGTACTGAGATGATGATACAATGGATTGAAGTTTAGTTCTAATCTGTTCTTTTAAAAGCGTAATATTTCTTCTTATTCTTTTGAGCTCAGAACTAGCATTATCTGAAATTTCCTCTTCAGAAATTATTGCATTTTCAATTTTTTCTTCAAAATCTCTTAATATGAAAAGGTCTTCTGTTAAGCTTTGTATTATCGGTGCATATGTTAAATCCTTTACAAAAGTTTTTATCCTTCTAGACGTCCTTAGAGTATCCGCTATTCTCAAAAACTGATACGGTTCTAAAATGCCTCCAAGTGAAGCTCTTTTTACATATGGAGAGATTTCATATGCCGCGCCAATCGGTATGCTACCTTTTTTTAGTATTATGCTCTGAGATTCACTAGTTTCTTTGAGTTTCTTAAGTACTTCATCTCTACTTTTCAATGGCTTAATATTCAAAGCCTTTTTCTTTCCGAACTGGGAACTAGCTTCCTCTTCCAGCATTTTTACAATTGTATCGTATTCAAGCACTTTCATGCTTCGTTTGTCCATTAATTCTAATCCTCCTTAATATCAAAACCGTAATAACTGAGAATCTCTAAAAATTCATTTCTGGACTCATTGAAAAGCTCAATCCTAAAAGATTCATATCCCATTTTCACTAAATTTCTAAAATGTTTTATATCAAGGGATTTTGGATTTTGACTTGATATAGATAACCTGCAATTAATTATATTTTTAAAATAAAAAAGTTCATTTTTTTCATTTTTTAAATTCACATTTTCAATCTCACATTTATTTTTTTTACATTTTCCTTCTGAATTTTTAAAAGGACAATACTCTGTAATCATGAGTTGAGGTCTTATATAAATAGGTATTTCCATCATAGTTTTGTCTACATTTTCAGGAATAGAAAATTCATTTCCATAAATTTGCTCTAACGAAGCAGTCGTCCTAATACCCAAGTCATGAAAGTAATTATGAGATATTGAATTATATAAATTCAAATGGTAATCCCCTATAGAATTTTTTTCTTTCATTTTCGTAATCATTCCATTACTGGAAAACATCATATTACTTTCTAAAGAATTCATTAAGTCATTAATATATTTATGATTTTTTTCTGTTATAACAGAGGGCATTGAAAACCAGATTTTATCTTTAAATTTATCATTTTCAATTGCTAAGTCATATAACTTCCTATCAGATATATATATTCTAGAAACATTTATATTTTCAAGAAAATCGAGATGCTCATTTTTGGTTATTTTAACTGATAATTTTGGTTTGCTTACTATTTTTGTTTTTGCTATATTCTTTTTTGGGATATTCTCATTACTGAAATTATTTCCAACATAATTTATAGTATTTGAAGAAATTCGCTTATAGGAATTAATAATTAGGTTTTCAAATTCACTTATAGCTTCTCTTCTTAAGCTATTGAGAGATTTTATAGGCAAATTTATATCTCTATCTAGAATTACAGAAATTTTTTCTATATAAAATGGAGAATTGCCAGTTTTGGATATCTGAGTAGTAACAGTAAATTCATCCAAAGGCTTGTTACGTGCCTTTTCAACTATTAAATCCATTTCTTTTTCTAGTTGTCTTTCATTATAGTCTCTTATCACTATTTTGGGTTTTTCATTTAACCGTATCTCTACTTTAACATCTATGGGAACTTTCTTTTCTAAGCTTATTCTAGAGTTTAAATCTTCCATAAATAAAAAATCTGAGGTTTTATATATTATTTCTCCGGGGATGTATTTTTTTAAAGAATCAAGTTCTATAACATCTCCCTTAAAACCCTTAGTTAATACTTCATTGTTCTTCAATACTCTACCTACAAACTCTCCTGTACTTAAGCCATCTCCCTTATGAAGGTCATCTAAAAGCTTTAATTTTAGCTTCTTAGTTTTTTTATTATAGGAGATTACTTCACCGAGCTTTGTTCCAATGGGTTTTTGGTAGTTAGAGTTTATTATTTCAGTCCCATTGTCTCCAAGTATATATCCACTTGTAAAATCTCTATTAAAAACTTTATATAAATCTTTATACATATCTTTTTTATCTAAGGATTCTTTCTTGATATAGCTATCTATTGCTTTTCTATAATGGTTTGTCACAAGAAAAACATATTCTGGTCGCTTCATTCTACCTTCGATTTTCAAAGAATGAATATTTGATTCGATTATTTTATCTATTTCAAGTATTGTATTTAAATCTTTAGGACTTAAAAGATATTCTCCTGTAGGCTCCTCAAGACCGATATATTCATATTTCATCCTGCAGGGCTGGGCACACATACCTCTATTAGCTGATCTGCCACCATTCATAGCACTAAACAAACATTTTCCACTGTATGATATACACAGTGCGCCATGAACAAAAGCTTCCATCTCTATTTGAGTTTTTTCTTGTATCGCTTTTATTTGTGTATATGGTATTTCTCTAGACATAACTACTCTTTTCACCCCAAGATTTTTCAAAAAAATAATATCATCAGAGGTATTATTAGTCATTTGAGTAGATGCATGGATTTCCATTTCTGGGAAATATTTTTTGATTAAGGTTATAGCTCCTATATCCTGAACTATTAAAGCATCCCCTCCAATTTTATAAAGAAACTCCACATATTCTATAAAATCAGATAGTTCCTCGTCTGCAATAAGTGTATTTACTGTTATATAAACCTTTACGTTTCTCAAATGGCAATAATCTATAGCTTCTTGGATTTCTTCATTGTTAAAATTTCCAGCAAATGCCCTTGCTCCAAAACTTCTGCCTCCTAAATATATTGCATCAGCGCCACCCCTTACAGCTGCTTTTAATGATTCCATGTTGCCAGCAGGAGCAAGTAATTCAATTTTTTTCATCTAATTCCTCCACTATCCAAAAACTCAGAAAATAGCCTTTCATTTAACCGTTTAAGTTTAATAGAAGGCTATCATGAGATCTTAATACTATTCTTTATTTTCAAGCTTTTCTTCTAGTTCTATTATTTTTAACTGCATGTCATAAAGTCTATTTTGAAAATCATCAACTAAATTTTCTGCTTCCTTTAACTTTAAATCTTTTTCCTCCATTTTTTTTACAACATCATTTTTAGAGTTATTAGTAAGATTTAAACTATCTTCATATTCTTGTATTTTTTGATTGATTTTATCAATTTGTGATTCTTTTTCTAAAACAGCTCTTTCTAAATCTTTTATATGTTTATTTGCTTTGTCTAGTTCTTCAAGAGGCTTGTTAAGATTTTTTCTAAGCTCGTTGTTTTCACTTAACTGTGAATAATATTCATCAGCAATATTAATTGCCGTCAAAACTGCTGTCATAGTCTGACTTAGCTTGGGATTCGCTTTTGAAGTACTTTCGATTTTTTCATCTACATGGGCAGCAAGCTGTAATAAATATTCCTTTTTTTCTTCTCCAACGATTGTATACTCATGGTTTGCAATCTTTACGGTTACTTTGTTCATAACATTTCCCCCAGACAATCTATATTAATATTTCTATTTTACTATAATTACATAATAATAGAAACCTATAAACAATATTTGAAGATTAAATAAATGAAAAAACTCTAGTGATTTATATTAACTCAGCTTTTTCCCTTTAGATAAAAAGAGATTTATAAAAGCCAATTTATATTTTATCACTAGAGTAAGAATAATTACAGTTCTCTTAATTTTCCTTTAAGAACCTCTTCAATCTCATTTAAGATTTTTTCTTGTATTTCTGAAATTTCATTGTCTGTTAATGTTCTGTCTTTAGCTCTATAGATGATTGAATATGCTACTGATTTCTTCCCAGATTCAATTTGATCTCCTGTATATATATCAAATAGGTCTATTTTTTCAATAAGCTTATTACCATTTTTCTTTATTATTGTCTCAATTTCTCTAACGAATATGTCTTCGTCTATTACAATAGCTATATCTCTTTTAATTGCAGGGAACTTAGGAACTGGAGAATAAAGTTTGTTTTTTTCAGATTTTTCCATTAATACTTCAAAATTCAAACTAAATAGATACAATCTTTTCTTAATATTATATGCATCAAGTACAAAGGGATGAATCTCTCCAATATAACCTATAAACGCATCATCTGAATATATCTTAGCACACCTTGTTGGGTGAAATGATGGATCCTCACTTGATGGAATATAATCTCTGTTTTTAAGCCCAATATATTCAAATACTCCCTCAAGTCTTCCCTTCATAGAATAAAAATCTTCTTCCTTCCCATAAAGGCCAGCTATAATAGCTCTATTTTGAACTGGATTTTCATCTTGAAAAAAAACATTTCCGATTTCAAATCCACCAAAGAAGTCTACTTTTTTCGATATATTTCTTGATAATACTTCTATCATTCCCGGAATCAAAGATGTTCTCATTATAGAAGTTTCTTCTCCAAGAGGATTTATAAGTGAAACTATATTTTCTAGGCTTCTTCTTGTTTTTTCCAGCCCTTTAATACTTGTAAAGGAATAATTCATAATTTCAGTAAGACCATTTGCCATCATAGCATCTTTTAAAGTATCTTCAAATTCTCTCTCAGCTGACTTTATTCCTGAGGTGAGTTCTCCAACAATATTTCTAGATTTTATATTATTATATCCATAAAGTCTTGCGATTTCTTCTAAGATATCAGCTTCCATTTCGATGTCAAGCCTAAATGATGGAATTTCTATATTTAGTTTTTCTTTATCGGCCTGAGCTTTAAACTTTAATCTCGACAAGATATCCACCATTTCAGAAGGGGATAATTCTTCTCCTAAGAGAGAGTTTATTCTATCTATGTTCACTGAGATTTTTTTATTTGAAATGACAGTATCTAAAGTATCAATATCTCCCTTTAAAACTTTTCCATATCCAAAATATGAAATCAAGTGACATACTCTATCAACAGCCTCTTTAGCTCTACTTAAATCTATCCCTTTTTCAAATTTTGCAGAAGCCTCAGTTCTTAGTCCTAATTTTTTTGAAGTTTGTCTTATATTATTTGCATCAAATATAGCACTTTCTATAATTATATTTTTTGTTTGAAGAGACACTTCAGAATCTAATCCCCCCATTACACCTGCAATAGCTATAGGGGCATCCGAATCTGTGATAAGAAGCATGGTAGAATCAACAGTTCTCTCAACTTCATCTAAGGTGGTGAATTTTTCTCCATCCATACCTCTTCTTAATGTGATTTTATTTTGTGATGAAAGTTTATCTTTATCGAATGCATGAAGAGGTTGTCCATACTCAAGCATCACATAGTTTGTAATATCGACTATATTGTTGATTGGTCTTATTCCAGATTCTATAAGTCTTCTTTGGATAAAATATGGAGATTCTTCTATTTTCACATCAGTTATTTCTTTAATTATATATCGAGGACAAAGATTTTTTTCTAAAACCTCTACCTTGAAATTTATAGGTTTATCTATTTCTTCATAAGTATTTTCTGGCATTTTGAGTGGTAGCTTAAAAGTTGCTGCAGCCTCGTGAGCTATACCTAAGATTGAAAGACAGTCAGGTCTATTAGATGTTATTTCAAATTCTACAACTGCATCATTTAGCATTAGTGCTTCTCTAATATCTTCACCTATTGTATGGTTATTGTCTAATATAAATATACCATCTCTTAGATCCTCTCTTACATACTTCTCTTCTATATCTAATTCCTGACAAGAACAAAGCATTCCTTCAGAAACTTCTCCCCTCAATTTTCCTTTTTTTATTTTTGTACCATCTGGCAATAAAGCTCCATGCAGCGCAACTGGAACCAAGTCATTTTCTTTTACATTTTTCGCTCCTGTCACAATCTGCAAAAGATTCTCTTTTCCTGCATCTACAGAAACTATAATTAGCTTGTCTGCATCTGGATGAGGTTTTATATCTACTATTTTTCCAACTACTACATTTTCTATACCTTCTCCAATTAATTTATAACCTTCAGCCTTTGTTCCAGACATAGTCATAGCATCACAAAATTCTTTTATTTCCATATTTATATCAACATAATCACGTAGCCATTTTATAGGTACATTCATAATTTAGCCTCCTTAGAATTGACTTAAAAATCTCATATCATTTTCATACATATATCTTATATCATCGATCTCATATTTTGACATGGCTATTCTTTCCACACCCATGCCGAAGGCAAAACCACTGTATACCTCAGGATCTATACCACAGTTTCTTAATACATTTGGATGAACCATACCTGAGCCTAGGATTTCTATCCATCCTTCTCCTTTACATGTAGGACATCCAGTGCCTCCACATTTAAAACAGCTTATATCCATCTCTGCACTTGGCTCTGTAAAAGGAAAGTTATGAGGCCTGAACTTAGTTTTTGTTTTTTCTCCAAAAAATTTATGAGCAAAAATCTCAAGAGTGGATTTTAAGTTTGCAAAATTTATGTTTTTATCAATAACCAGCCCCTCTATCTGATGAAACATCGGTGAATGAGTAGCATCTGGAGTATCATATCTGAAGCATCTTCCCGGAGAAATTATTTTAATAGGTGATTTAGTTTCTCTCATAGTTCTTACTTGAACGGGAGATGTTTGAGTTCTTAGAAGAAGTTCCTCAGTTATATAAAATGTATCGCTCATCTCTCTGGAAGGATGATTCGCTGGAGCATTTAGAGCATCAAAATTGTTCTTTACTGTGTCAATTTCTGGCCCCTCTACAACAGAAAAACCCATGGACATAAATATTTTTTCCATATCCCTGATTACAGAAGTTATTGGATGAATCTTTCCAACAAATTTGGGTTTTACTGGAATAGTTACATCTATTAATTCATTTTTTAATTTATCATTTAATGCTTCAATCTTAAATGCTTCTTTTTTTTCATCAATAATTTTTTCTATTTCTTCCCTTACTTCATTAGCAACCTTACCTATTATTGGTCTTTCTTCTTGACTTAATTTACCCATCTCTTTTAATATTAGAGTAAGCTCTCCTTTTTTGCCCATGTACTGAACTCTTAGATTATCTAATTCTTCTAGTGTTGGTGAATTTTTCAAAGAAGTAACTGCCTTATCTCTAAGGGTTTGTAATGCCTCTCTCATTCATTTCACAACCTTTCGTTTTTTTATAAAAAAAAAGCCATTCATTTCATAGGGGCGCTTACGCACGGTACCACCCTATAAATAAAAGACTCTCGTTGATATTTTATCGCTTTTTCTTGCGAAAAGCCTACTATTGTTTCAGCTTTTAACTCCGAAGTGAATTTCTCATTATTATTTCAGTTAAGCCATCTCAGCAAAAGGCTATTCTCTGTATACTGAACAATAGGATACTTGTCTTCATCACAGTATTATTATTAATTTTTATAAATGTTATAATAACATAGTTTTATTTTCATTTCAATGACTTAGTTTGGTATTCATACATAAGAATTGCTCCTGCAATTGCAACATTAAGTGATTCAGCTTTCCCCAATATAGGTATTTTTACTTTTTTATCTGAAATATTTAAAATTTCTTTTGATATCCCATTTGCTTCATTTCCCAAAACAAGTACAAATTTTTCCTTAACTACTATATCTTTATAGCAACATGAATTTTCAAGGGCAGAAGAGACTATAAAATATCCATTTTCTTTAAGCAAATTTACATCTTCAATAGGAAGTATATTCATATAAAATATAGATCCCATAGCAGCTCTCACTACTTTAGGGGAATACGGATCTGTAGTTCCCTTAGTATAAAGAATTGTTTTTATGCCAGCTGCATCTGCTGTCCTTATTATAGTCCCCAAATTTCCTGGGTCTTGAATTCTATCAAGGAGTAAGATAGTATTTTCATTTAACACATCTCTAGCTTCAGTTTGAGAGATTTTGAATATACCTATAATCCCTTGAGATGTTATAGTTTCACTTAAGTTTTCAAATAGCTTTTCAGAGATGATATAAGAGTTTTCTTCATTTTCTATTAAACCCCTTATTTCTTCATTGTCAATATTTTTCTCATTTAGAAATAAGTATTCGCTCTTATAGCTATAATCCAATGCCAATTTAATGTTTCTAAGACCTTCAACTAAAAACAGGCCATTTTGTTCTCTACCTTTTTTAGTTTTTAAGGATAATGCAATTTTATATTTAATATTATCTTTAGACTCTATTTTATTCATTTATCCACGCTCTTCAATTTTATTTATCTGTTCGTTTTTACCAATTACCACAAGAATATCTCCTGGCTTTAAGGCATCATCAGCAAGAGGAGAAATATTAATCTCCATTCCATGCTTTACAGCCATCACATTAACCCCATAATTCGCCCTTAAATCAAGCTCTCCTATGGATTTTCCTATCCATTTTGCTGGTGTAACTATTTCTACAATCGAATAATGTGGGTCAAGTTCTATGTATTCAAGTACATTTTGAGAAACTAGATTATGAGCTACTCTAATTCCCATATCTCTTTCTGGAAATACTACTCTATCTGCCCCTATTTTATATAAAACCTTGGCCTGAAGCTCATTTTGAGCCTTGCAAAGTACATAAGGAACTCCTAAATCTTTTACAATAAGGGTCGCCATTATAGACGACTGGACATCCGACCCTATGCTTACTACAGCAACATCAAAATTTCTTATTCCCAGAGATTTTAATACGTTTTCATCTGTACAATCTGCTTCTACTGCATGGGTGACCTGATCAGCTATATTTTGTATTATCTCCTCATTTTGATCTATCGCAAGAACTTCATGTCCTAAACTATGAAGAGTCTTTGCAATAGAGCTTCCAAATCTTCCGCATCCTATAACTACATAGTTTTTCATATCATTCTCCTATCCAACAATAACCTTATCTTCCGGAAATTTATATAACACTTTCTTTTCTTTTGTTGCAAGGGCAAGAAGTATTGTTAGAGCTCCAACTCTTCCTGTGAACATTATTAAAATTACAACTAGCCTGCCAAATACTGAAAGCTCTCCAGTAATTCCCAGGGAAAGGCCAACTGTTCCAAATGCTGAGACTGTTTCAAATAAGACATAAAGAAATTCCTTTGAAGGTTCAGTCAAAGAAAGTATCATAGTTCCTGAAATAATCACACTGAGCCCCACAAAAAGGACTGCTAGAGCTTTATTTACAGAACTATAGGATATCTTTCTTTTAAATGCATAAACATCGTCTTTGCCTGTAATCAATGTCCTTACTGCTAAAATAAGAACTGCTAATGTAGATATCTTGATACCTCCTGCAGTGGAAGCAGGAGATCCGCCTATAAACATAAGTACCGTAGTAAGTAGTTTTGAGCTGTTTTGCATACCTGCGAGGTCTATTGTGTTAAAACCAGCTGTTCTAGGAGTTACTGCCTGAAATAAAGAGGCAAGTAATTTTCCTTTCAAAGAAAGCTCCCTTATTGTTCCCTCATTTGAATATTCCATAAAGAAAAACAAAATAAATGGTACTAAAATAAGTATAGCAGATACAAAGAGAACTATTTTAGAGTGAAGGGAAAGCCTTTTAAACTTTCGTTTAGTTGCTACATCTGACAGGACTGTAAAACCTAGTCCACCAAGTATTATAAGACTCATTATCGTCAGGTTTACGAGAGTGTTATTTACATAAGGAGTCAACGATCTTCCTCCACCTATTATATCAAAGCCTGCATTACAAAAGGCTGATATAGAATGAAATATACTATAACCAATCCCTTTTAAAAAACCAAACTCTGGAACAAAAACTATTGCTAAAAAAAAGGCTCCAATTGATTCAATAAAAAATGTAGTGAATATAATTTGTCTTGTAAACTTTACTACTCCAGATAGCTTATGCTCATTAAGGGATTCTTGAATTAAAAGTCTTTCTTTTAATGATATTTTTTTTCCTATAATTAGTGCTCCTAAGGTTGCGAGAGTCATGAATCCAAGTCCGCCAATTTGAATAAGCAAAAGAATTACAGTTTTCCCAAAAGTCGTCCAGTATGTACCAGTATCTACAACTACAAGTCCAGTAACACACACAGCAGACGTAGCTGTAAATAAGGCGTCTACAAATCCTATATTTTCCCCTCTTGTAGATGAGATAGGAAGATTAAGAAGTATTGCCCCAATAAATATAATAATTGCAAATCCTCCCACAATAATCTGTGGTGGAGAAAAATTTAATTTTTTATTTTCTGGTATTTTAATCATAAGACTCTCCTTTTAAATAGGCGATACATATTATTATACTACTAGAAATTTATATTTCAATTGAAATAGCCCAGATTATAAATTTTTTTCAATATAAAAACAGCACATAAAAATATGTGCTGTTTTTATATTATTAGTTCTCTGATTTTATTTTCTTTAGCTCTTCTGTTACTAGCGGAATTATTTTTGCAGCATCTCCAACAATCCCTAAATCAGATACTTCAAAAATAAGTGCATCAGGATTTTTATTGATTGATATTATTAATTCCGACTCTTCCATTCCTGCAACGTGCTGTATTGCTCCTGATATACCACAAGCAAAATATAAGTCTGGACGTACTGTTTTCCCAGTCTGACCTACTTGTCTTTCTTTGTCAAGCCATCCATTGTCTATTACGGCACGAGATCCTGAAACTTCCCCTTTTAATGGTTCTGCTAAATCATAAAGTACAGCCATATTATCTTTTGATCCAATACCTCTTCCCGCTGATATAAGTACCTTTGCATCTTCTATATTAGCTTTCTTTTTATCTTCCTTTACAATTTCTAAGATTTCAACATTTAAATCAGAATTTGATAGCTGAGAATCAAATTCTACTATTTCGCCTTTTCTGCTTGAATCTCTTTCAAGCTTTATCATAACTCCTGGTCTAACAGTAGACATCTGCGGTCTATGGTCAGGACATATGATTGTAGCCATTATATTCCCACCAAAAGCTGGTCTTGTCATAAGAAGATTGTTAGTTTCAGCATCTACATCTAGAGTGGTGCAATCTGCAGTAAGTCCTGTCTTTATTCTAGCTGCTACTCTTGGAGCTATATCTCTACCTATTGAAGTCGCTCCCACTAACACAATTTCAGGTTTTTCGCTTTCAATGATTTTTGAAAGCGCTTTTGTATAAGGCTCATTAGTGAAATTTTTCAGTATTTCACTGTCTGAATAAACTACTTTGTCAGCCCCATGATATACAAGTTCTTCAGAAAGCCCCTTAATCTCAAAACCTAATAATACTGCAGTAAGTGTTGTATTTAATTTTTCAGCAATCTCTTTACCTTTTCCTAATAGCTCTAAGGATACTTTTTGAATTTCTTTATCTCTTTGCTCTATATATACTAAAACACCTTTATAATCAGATAGTATCAACTTTCTAACCTCCTGTCGATTTTATGTTTCAAAATAATTAAGATATTATATATTTTTCTTTTAATTTTTCTACTATGATTTTTGCTGCTTCTTTTGGCTCGACTTCAAATACTTTCCCAGCCGTTTTAGCTCCTTTTGTGAAGGATTTTTTAACCTTTGTTGGAGATCCTTTTAATCCAAGATTGCTATGATCTACCTCTATCTTGTCAACGTTCCAAATTTCTACTTTATCTTCTTTAAATGCATCATAAACTCCAGAAACTCTCATATATCTAGATTTATTCATTTCCTGAAGAGTTGTTACAAGGCATGGAGTATTGATTTTAATTTTATGATATCCATCTTCAAATGATCTTTTAACTATTATGCTTCCAGGTGCTGCTTCTATATCTTCAACATATGTAACAGATGGAAGATTAAGATGTTCAGCTATTTGAGGACCTACTTGAGCCGTGTCACCATCTATAGCCTGTCTTCCTGCTATAATCAAATCAAACTCCATTGTTCTAAGAGCTCCAGCAAGGGCTGAAGAAGTTGCCCATGTGTCAGCTCCTGCAAATGCTCTATCTGTAAGAAGTATTGCCTTGTCAGCTCCCATAGCCAAAGCTTCTCTTAGTGCTGCATCGGCTTGTGGCGGTCCCATAGTTAAAACCGTAACTTCTGCTCCTATAGTATCTTTTAATCTTAGGGCAGCTTCTAGTCCACTTTTGTCGTCTGGATTTATTATAGAAGGAACTCCTTCTCTTATAAGAGTTCCTGTTTTTGGATCTAGTTTAACTTCTGTTGTGTCTGGAACTTGTTTTATGCATACAACAATTTTCATCTTATTTCCTCCTTATTTTAATAGATTTGCTGCTATTACCATTCTTTGAACTTCTGAAGTACCTTCGTATATTTCTGTTATTTTTGCATCTCTCATCATTCTTTCAACAGGATATTCTCTTGTATATCCATATCCTCCATGAAGCTGTACAGCTTTTGTTGTAACTTCCATAGCAGCTTCTGATGCAAACAGCTTAGCCATAGCCGCTTCATTAGAATAAGGTAAACCCATGTCCTTATTGTAAGCAGCCTTATACACAAGTAGTCTTGCAGCTTCAACCTTTGAAGCCATATCAGCTAATTGAAACTGAGTGTTCTGGAAAGCAGATATTGGTCTTCCAAATTGCTTTCTCTCTTTTACATAATTTACTGTCTCATCTAAAGCTCCTTGAGCTATTCCAAGTGCTTGAGCAGCAATCCCTATTCTTCCGCCATCCAAAGTCTGCATAGCAACCTTGAAGCCAAAACCTTCTTTTCCAAGTCTATTTTCAACAGGAATTCTGCAGTTTTCAAATATAAGCTCACAAGTTGAAGAACCTTTAATTCCTAATTTTTTCTCTTTTGGACCAATTGTGAATCCCTCTGTATCAGCTTCTATGATAAATGCAGAAATACCTCTAGTGCCCGCACTCTTGTCAGTCATAGCCATAATTACATATGTATCAGCATAACCAGCATTTGTTATAAATATCTTAGACCCATTTATTATATAATGATCTCCATCTAAAACTGCAGTAGTCTGTTGCGCTGAAGCATCAGTTCCAGCGTTTGCTTCAGTAAGACCAAAAGCTCCAATTTTTTCTCCTTTTGCCATTGGTACTAGAAATTTCTGTTTCTGCTCTTCTGTACCAAACTGATATATTGGATGAGCTCCAAGGGAAACGTGGGCAGAAAGTATTACTCCAGTCGTTGCGCAAACTCTTGAAAGCTCTTCAACCGCCATTGCATACCCAAGGTTATCTCCACCTTCTCCACCATATTTTTTAGGAAATGGTATCCCCATAAATCCAGCTTTGACCATTTTTTCAACAGTTTCTACTGGAAATCTTTCATTTTCATCTACCTCAGCAGCAAGGGGCTTAACCTCAGTTTCTGCAAATTCTCTATACATTTGTTTCAGCAAAGCATGCTCTTTTGAAAAACCAAACTCCATGATTAATTCCTCCTATTGTTAATTATTAATTTAACGAATTTTTTTAAAAAATATTACTTTGGGGGCATTACGGTTGCGTGACCCTCTAATACAATAGTGCCCTCTTGATTAGTACAAGTTGTTTTTAACTTTACTATTTTTTCTTTGATTATTTCAACAACTTCTACCTCAGCCTTTATTGTATCTCCAAATTTCACAGGAGCAGTGAACTTTAATTCTTGGGATAAATATATCGTGCCTGGACCAGGAAGTTGCATTCCTAAAACACCTGAAATAAGACCAGCTGTTAACATACCATGAGCTATTCTTCCCTTAAACATACTATTTTTAGAAGTTTCTTCATCGATATGAGCAGGATTTAAATCACCTGTTATTCCGGCATATAAATATACATCTGATTCTGATATGGTTCTTTGTGTGCTAGCTTTGTCTCCTATGTTTATTTGAGAGATTTTTTTTCCATTCATAATCATTCTCCTTTCGTATAATAATACATTTTATATTAAAGCAATATATATGCCAAATAAATCAAAGTAATTTCTTGAATTGAAACCCAGCCTTTATAAGGCATTTAGCAGATTTAATTCTAAAACGAAAAATATCCAGAATAAAAAATGTCCTATGTTTGAACACTTATTCTTTTTTTTTTCTACAATCAACTAAATGAGCCATAAAAAACAATGTATTTTTTGTGAACATAGTTTATTGTGTGTTCAGAAAAAATACATTGTTGCTTTATTTTATTGAAAAAGCACACGATTTTAAACGTGTGCTTAATATAATAATTATGCATTAAGTGATTCTTTTGCTACATTAACAAGATTTTCAAAGCCCTTAGGATCATTTATAGCCATTTCAGAAAGCATTTTTCTGTTTATGTTTATATTTGATTTTTTAAGACCATTCATAAATCTTGAATAGCTTAATCCGTGCATTCTTGTTCCTGCATTGATTCTAGCAATCCATATTTTTCTGAAATCTCTCTTTTTAAGTTTTCTTCCTACATATGAGTGCATTAAAGCTTTCATTACAAATGCATTAGCAGGCTTGAAAAGTTTACTTCTTCCACCTCTGAAACCTTTTGCTAATTTAAGTACTTTTTTATGTTTTTTACGGGCATTAATAGCCTTTTTTACTCTTGCCATTTTATGTTAACCTCCTTGATAATTAAGATATTTTAAATATATGGTAATAATCTTGCAATTCTTGTTTGATCACCTTTTGATACAAGTCCACTATGTCTAAGATTTCTTTTTCTCTTAGGAGATTTCTTAGTTAATATATGGCTAGTGTAGGCTTTACTTCTTTTAAGTCTACCTGTTCCAGTAGCTTTAAATCTTTTTGCTGCTCCTCTATGAGTTTTCATTTTTGGCATTTTGTTTTCCTCCTTCTAGTTTGTTGTTCTTAAAGATTTTTCTTAGGGTCAAGCATAACAATCATAGTATTTCCTTCTAATCTAGGCGCTCTATCAGGAGTTCCTACTTCTTTTAAGGAATCTACAAACTTTTTAATTACCTCAATCCCTATTTCTTTGTGGCCTAATTCTCTTCCCCTAAATCTAACCGAAACTTTTACTTTATCTCCGTTTTCAAGGAATTTGTAGGCCATTTTTGCCTTTGTGGTCAAATCATGCTCCTCTATAGAAGGTCTTAATCTAACTTCTTTTATAACCACAACTTTTTGTTTCTTTTTAGATTCTTTTTCTCTTTTGGCTGCTTCATATTTGAATTTACCAAAGTCCATTATTTTGCAAACTGGGGGGTTTGCGTTTGGAGAGATCTTAACTAAATCCAAATTCTTTTCATTAGCTAAGTTTTGAGCATCTCTTGATGTCATAATTCCTAATTGAGTCCCATCTTCATCAATAACACGGATTTCTTTATCTCGAATTTGCTCATTAATTTGTTGATCTTTAATATTCATACACCTCCAAATTTGAAAATAAATATTGCAAATAAAAAATGCGGATAGCACAAGCTATCCGCACGAAGATACTAATCAATCTCCTACATAGTAAGAGCCTAGTAATTACCTTATACGCCTTAGCAATAAGGTGAGAAGCGGATACTTCTACTTAATAATCAACTTGTTAATTGTAACAATAAATTTATAATATGTCAAACATTTTATATTTATTTTTTCACTCTATAGCAATAGCCATAAATATCTTCAAAATTCACCTTATTAAAAAGCTTGTTTGAAGGGATATCATCATAAAATACATCAGCGAGAGCAATAGATGCCCCTTGCTTAAAACCATAGCTAAGCATGCTCATTAGGAGCCTTCTGCCATAAGAAAGCCTTCTATATTTGGGATTAATAATAATATTATTTATAATCATAAATTCTTCTTGAAAAGTAACATATCCCTGTCCTAAAAGAATATTTTCTTCAATTAGTGTAAAATATACAAATTTTGAAAGTCCTCCCCTAATAGAATCAGCTAAAGCTTTTGTATCATACTCTCCTATATTCATTAGATAGGAATAGTCTGAAAGCCAGAAATCTTTAAGCTCTTCTTCCACATAAACCCCATTTTGTATGAAGTTTGCAAAGGTAAATAATTCTCTTTGTAAATTAGAAATATCTATTCCTTTTACAGTTCCTTGAGATTCTCTTTCGTAACCGGATTTAAAAAGCTCTTCGTCCAATTTCTTGTAGTCATTTTGAAATACTATTCTATATCTGCTTTCAAACCCTCTGCTTTTAATAATATCTTCACATCTTAATGTTTTTTCGTGAGTTCCCTTATTATCTCTTCCATAAAGAGGGTGTATGCTTTGAGTGAATTTTTCAAATCCACCATAATTAATCATGAAGCCTTCAAAAATCGATGTCAGTGGAGCGGGCTTCGAGTTTAAAAGCATCTCTTCATATTTTATAAACATTAATTTATCACCTTCCCATGGCAAAACTCAATTCTGATAAGTGAAAGTAATTATCTTTTATTTATATCATCCTCTTTGAGCTTATCTATAAAACTATCTATAATATCTGAACCTAAATCACCTAAATCTCTAGATCTTACAGATATAGAACCTTCATTTAATTCTTTTTCTCCTACTATAATCATGTAAGGAACTTTTTCTAATTGAGCCTCTCTTATCTTATACCCTATTTTTTCAGCTCTATCATCTAATTCAACTCTAAACCCTTCATTAAATAATTTATTTTCAATTGACTTAGCATAGTCCATAAATTTATCTGATATAGGTAGTATCTTTACCTGAACTGGAGAAAGCCAAAGAGGGAATTTACCTGCATAATGCTCTATTAATATACCAATGAACCTTTCAATACTTCCAAAAGCAACCCTATGAATCATAACAGGTCTATGTTTTTCTCCATCTTTTCCAATATATGATAAATCAAAACGTTCTGGCATCTGATAATCTAATTGTATAGTTCCGCACTGCCAAGTTCTTCCTAGACAATCTCTTAAATGAAAATCAATTTTAGGACCATAAAATGCTCCATCTCCCTCATTAATCTTAAATGGCATGTCAAGCTCTTCAAGAGCAGATTTAAGATTAGCCTCAGCTTCATCCCACAGAGATATTTCTCCTAAAAACTTTTCTGGTCTTGTAGAAAGCTCTAGATGATAAGAAAAGCCAAATGTCTTGTAGACCTTATCAATAAGAGCTACAACCCCTTTTATTTCGTCTTTTATTTGCTCTGGAAGCATAAATATATGTGCATCATCTTGAGTAAATGCCCTTACTCTCATAAGTCCATGAAGAGCTCCTGATAATTCATGTCTATGAACTCTTCCGATCTCTCCCATTTTTAACGGAAGGTCTCTATAAGAACGCATTTTACTTTGATAAGCAAGCATGCATCCTGGACAGTTCATCGGCTTAATTGCATAATCCTCTTCATCGATTTCTACAGTGTACATATTTTCTTTATAATTAAACCAGTGTCCAGATGTCTCCCATAGTTTTCTATTTAATATAATAGGAGTCTCTATTTCTACATATCCATCTTCTCTATGAATTGTTCTCCAGTACTCGAGTAGTTTGTTTTTTAAGATAGTTCCTTTTGGTAAAAAGAAAGGGAATCCTGGTCCTTCTTCCAGTATTGTAAACAATTCCAGTTCTTTGCCTAACTTTCTATGATCTCTAAGCTTAGCTTCTTCAAGCATATGAAGATGTTCATCAAGGTCTTTTTTCTTTTCAAAGGCAATACCATATATTCTTTGAAGCATTTTGTTGTTTTGATCAGCTCTCCAGTATGCTCCAGCTACAGAAAGAAGCTTAAATGCTTTGACTTTTTTTACAGTAGGTAAATGAGGCCCTGCACAAAGGTCTACAAATTCTCCCTGCTTATAAAAAGAAATTGTACTTCCTTCCTCAAGAGCTTCAATTAATTCAACCTTATATTCTTCTTTCATTTCCTTCATTAATTTTATAGATTCTTCTCTTGAAAGCTCAAATCTTTCTACATCGAATCCTTCTTTTACTATTTTTTTCATTTCCTGCTCTATTTTTTCGAGGTCTTCTGGTGTAAGTCTATGCTCTAAGTCTATATCATAGTAAAATCCATTTTCAATTGCTGGTCCTATAGCAAGCTTAGCCTCTGGAAACAATCTTTTAACAGCCTGAGCCATAATATGAGTTGATGTATGCCAAAAAACATCCTTCCCATCTATGTCATCAAATTTCAAAAACTCAAGTTTGGAATCTGAATCTATTTTTGTCATAAGATCCTTTACTTCACCATTTATTTTTGCTCCTACTACAGCTCTTGCAAGTCCATCACTTATTGAGTATGCAATATCAAGTGCAGTTGTTTGCTGTTCAAATTCTTTTATAGTGCCATCTTTTAATTCAATCTTTATCATTATTTTCCCTCCTATATTAATTTTTTTCAAAAAAACAAAAATCGCCCCAGAAATGGGGCGATTAAAAGTCGCGGTTCCACCCAAATTAATAGAAAAATCTATTATCTTAAGCTAGCTATAACGTGCTAACACGTTTTCCTTTTTATTGGAAAAAGCTCAGAGGTGGTTTTCATGAAAAATGTATGAAGAAGCTTTCAGCTTATGCTTCTCTCTCTGACATACATAAAAATCATTACTCTTTCTCGTCATCACTAAAGTATTATATTATACAAGATTATACTTAAAAATACATATTAAGTCAATATATAACTTAATATGTAAAAGAAATTAAGAAGGTTAAATCTCCATAGTTTTAAGCTCAGAATCAATAATTAAGTTAGCTTCAGTTGCAGCTATAATATCCTCTAAAGTGAACTCAGGTGAAATTTCCTTAAGTATTAATCCCTTTTCTGTAACTTCCATAACTCCCATTTCGGTAATTATTAAATCAACTTGAGCTTTGGCTGTAAGGGGAAGATTACACTTCTTTAGAATTTTTGCTTTTCCTTTAGCTGTATGTTCCATTGCAACGATAACCTTTTTAGCTCCTACAACAAGATCCATAGCTCCACCCATTCCAGGAACCATTTTTCCAGGAATCATCCAGTTTGCAAGATTCCCTTCTTCATCAACCTGTAATGCACCTAATACAGTAACATCAACATGTCCTCCTCTAATTATCCCAAAAGACATTGAAGAATCAAAGAAAGCCCCCCCTTTTCTTACTGTAACAGGCTGACCCCCAGCATTTATTAAATCCTTATCTATATTTTCTTCACTTGGAGCAGGTCCAATACCTACAAATCCATTTTCTGATTGAAGTGTTATATCTATATCCTCTGGAACATAATTAGCTACTAATGTTGGCATTCCAATTCCTAGATTTACTACATCTCCATCTTTCAGTTCTTTTGCTACTCGTTTTGCTATGATTTCTCTAGACATCTTATTTCTCCTTTACAATATAATCTACAAGAATTGAAGGTGTAACTACTGAATCTGGATCTATGTCTCCAACTTCAACAAGGTTTTCAGCATATGCAATCACTGTATCTGCAGCCATAGCCATAAGAGGATTGAAATTTCTAGCAGATTTTGAATATACTATATTACCTTTTGAATCAACTTTGTTTCCTAATATTAAAGCTACATCTGCTTTTAATGGTTTTTCAAGTAAAAACGTATTCCCATCCACTATAATTTTTTCTTTTCCTTCTTCCACAAGTGTACCAATACCTGTAGGAGTCAATACACCACCAAGTCCTGTTCCTGCACATCTTATTCTTTCGATTAGAGTACCTTGTGGCACAAGATCAACTTCCAGTTCCTCTGCAAGCATTTGCTTACCAGTCTCTTGATTGGTCCCTATATGAGAGGTTACTACTTTTTTTACCTGTTTATTTGCTATAAGCTTTCCTAGTCCCTTATCTATAAAAGATGTATCGTTGGCTATTATAGTAAGATTTTGTACATTTCGTTTTACTAGCTCATCAATAAAGATCTCAGGTGTTCCACATCCTAAAAATCCTCCTATCATTAAAACCATTCCATCTTGAATTTTATCCATTGCTGTATCTAATGATACTACTTTTTTCATTATTTTAGACCCTCCTATGTATTTATATAGTCCCATTGATTATGATAATAGAAATTCCTTTTAAAATCTAGTCTATTTATTTTTCTCCCTTAAAAATGATATAAAAAAGTTGGATTTGGCATAAAAATTATACCTAACCCAACTTTTTTAAAATCTCTTTTTTTATCTTTTTCCTGCATCATAAGGTTCTCCAAGCGCTTTTGGAGATTTAGCATTTCTAGAAAACAAAACAAGGGCAATCAAAGTTATAACATATGGAAATGAGTTAAGCACAGCATTTGGAACTATATTGAATGCCGGAATAATGATAGACATGTCGGCTATAGTTTTTGCAAGGCCAAAGAAACTAGCTGCCCATAAAACCCCCCATGGCTTCCATTGTCCGAAAATCAAAGAAGCAAGAGCAAGGAATCCTAATCCACTATAAGTTAATTGGGAAAATTCCCCTGAGTATGTTCCAATAATTATTGCTCCACCAAGTCCTGATAGTATACCAGACATAAATACTCCTATGAATCTCATTATAGTAACATTTATACCCATTGAATCTGCGGCATGGGGATTTTCTCCACACGCCCTAAGTCTTAGTCCAAAAGGCCTCTTGTAAAGAACATACCAGCTCAGGGCCACTATAGCAATAACTATAAAGGTAGTAATATACGCATTTCCAAAAAATAATGGACCAATTATTGGGATATCATAAAAAGGGGCAATATTTCTTCTTGGTACTCCTCTTGTAAGCTGAATATTTGCGCTTCCTGTAAGTCTTCTTGCTAAATAAATTGTAAGGGCGAGAGAAAGCATATTAATAGCTGTACCACTAATTACTTGATTTGCTTTCATTTTTATAGTGGCATATCCATGAAGCAGTGAAAAAATCCCACCTGCCAATGCTCCAACTAACAACCCAACCCAAATTGCAGTCCCTCCTAAGGATGGAAACGTATAGTAAACAAATAGAGCATAAGAAAAAGCACCTATTCCAAGCAAGCCCTCAAGACCTATATTAACTATACCACTTCGCTCACTATATAGTCCTCCAAGCGCTATTATAAGAAGAGGAGCTGTGTATGCTAAAGCTAGAGGGAAAATACTTACTGCTAATTCCCACATTATTTTTCACCTCCATCTTTTTTCAGTGATTTTCCAAGCTGAGAAAGCCAGCTTTTAACCATTAAATTTGCTGCAGAGAAGAATACTATTGTAGCTATTATTACAGGTACTAAATCATTTGGAACTCTTGCAGATGTCTGCATAAATAGCTTTCCTGAGTTCATAAATCCGAATAAGAATGACGAAAAAACAACTCCAATAGGTGATAGAAGTCCTAGTAGTGCAACTGCTATTCCATCAAATCCATGAGGAGGTAAAACTCCAATTTTAATATTGTTTGTAAAACCTAAATAATAAGTCGCTCCTGCAAGACCAGCTAAGGCTCCAGAAATCATCATTGATAAGATTATATTTCTATCAACCTTCATTCCAGCATATTCGGCTGCATCTGGATTGAATCCTACTGCCTTTAATTCATATCCAAATGTTGTTTTTTCTAAAATAAACCATATTATTATTACGGCAATAAAAGCTAAAAATAGTCCAAGGTTTATATAAGAGCCATTAAACATATTGCTCATCCAAGCTGTTCGTAAAGATGCTGTTGATTTTATAACTGCAGACTCAGTATCAAAATTTCCTGGAATAGTAGCTCTTACTAAATCATATACAGTCCAGTATGCAATCCAGTTCATCATTATAGTACTTATTACCTCGTGGACTTTAAATTTAGCCTTCAAAAGCCCTGGTATAAAAGCCCAAAGTCCTCCAAATACTATTGAACTAAGAACAGCTAGAGGGAGATGTATAATTCTTGGAAAATCAAATACTATCCCAATATATACGGCTACGAAACCACCCATTAACATCTGCCCTGAGGCTCCTATGTTAAAAAGACCTGTTCTAAAAGCAAAAGCAACTGAAAGCCCAGTTAGAATAAGAGGAGTCATATTTAGCAAAGTGTTTCCAAATCTCTGTAGGTTTCCATAAAATCCAGCTCCCATAAGTAGGGCGGAATAAGCCTGAATAGGGTTAAAGCCCGAGGCCATCATTATAATAGCACCAACTAAAAAACCAAGAAATACTGATAAAAACGGAATTATAATATTTTGTTTTCCTTCATCCGTTATATATTTTATAAGTTTATTCATGGGTATCTTCACCTCCTGAGCCTGCCATCATAAGTCCTATTTCATTTTCATTAGTCTCTTTTGCATTAACTATTCCCACTATCTTTCCACCATATATTACAGCTATTCTATCAGCTAGATTTAATATTTCATCAAGCTCAAGAGAGAAAAGCATTACAGCTCTACCTTTATCCCTTTCTTCAATTATTCTTTTATGAATATACTCAATAGCTCCTACATCAAGTCCTCTAGTTGGTTGAGCAACAACCATCAAATCTGGAGAATTGCTTATTTCTCTTGCTATTATAGCCTTTTGTTGATTTCCACCAGACATACTCCTTACAAGAGTCTTGGAACCTTGACCACTTCTAACATCAAATTCCGCTATTAGTTTTTCTGAGTTCTTTCTAATTTCATTTCTTTGTAAGATTCCATTTTGCGAGTAGGGAGATTTATAGTAGTTTTGAAGTATCATATTGTCTTCTAAGGTAAAATCAAGTACAAGTCCATGCTTATGTCTGTCTTCTGGAATATGGCCTATACCTTTACTATACCTTTTTCTAATAGGCATTGACTTTAGTGACTCTCCCTTCAATAAAATATCCCCTGACTCTATTTCCGCAAGTCCTGTTATTGCTTGAATAAGCTCAGTTTGACCATTCCCTTCTATTCCAGCTACTCCAAGTATTTCTCCGTAGTTTACTGAAAGGGATAAATCCTTTACTGCATCCAATCCTCTTTTGTCTTTTACAGTTAGGTTTTCTATTTTAAAGGCTACATCTCCAACCTTTGCTTCATCCTTTTCAACTGAAAAACTCACTTCTCTTCCAACCATAAGCTCAGCCATTTCTGCTTTGGTTGTTTCAGCTACGTTTACAGTACCTATTCCCTTTCCTTTTCTAATAACTGTACATCTATCCGCTACAGCTTTAATCTCTTTAAGCTTGTGGGTTATAAGTATAATAGACTTTCCTTCTTTAACAAGGTCTTTCATAATCTTCATAAGTTCTTCAATTTCTTGAGGAGTCAATACAGCTGTAGGCTCGTCAAATATCAGAATTTCGGCATCCCTATAAAGCATTTTTAGGATTTCTACCCTTTGCTGCATTCCAACTGATATATCTTGAATTTTTGCATATGGGTCAACTCTTAGTCCATATTGCTTTGAAAGAGTCTCTATTTTTTTTGCTGCACTTTTTATATCAATAGAAAGACCAGAAGTTTCTTCCATCCCTAAGATAATGTTTTCAGTTACTGTAAAAGTATCGATTAATTTAAAATGCTGGTGTACCATTCCTATTCCAAGTTCAGTAGCTATATTAGGGTTTGAAACTTTTACTTCCTGTCCCCTAATTTTTATTATTCCTTTTTCTGGCTTATATAGACCAAATAAAACTGACATCAAAGTAGATTTTCCAGCCCCATTTTCACCAAGTAAAGCGTGAATTTCCTGTGGTTTTAGTTGGAGTGTTATATTGTCATTGGCCACAATTCCAGGAAATTCTTTTCGAATATTTAGCATTTCGATTATATATTCCATATTTAGCCTCCAAATGTTTTTTAACATTATATCATAAATCAATTTATAAACTATTGCTGAAGTCGCAAAAAAAGTGTGCAAAGCACACTTTTTTTGGCATCTACTTTATAAAGTGTATTTTAAATACTTTATTGTATAAAAGCATCAAGATCTTCTTGGCTAGCTGGAACCACAACAGAACCATCTATTACAAGATCTCTTATTTCTTGAATTTGTTGATAAATTTCACTGCTTAGATTTGGGTTTTCTTCAGGTATTCCAACCCCATTATCTGCAAGTGTAAGAGTTACTATTTCTCCACCTGGGAATCCGCCGTTTATAATTGCATCTATATAATCATAAGCAGCAACATCTATTCTCTTAACTGCTGAAGTAAGAGTAACAGATCTTCCATCTTCCATCATACCTGTTTCATATTGGTCTACGTCAACACCAATAACAAACACATTTTCTCCTGCAGTAGCTCTTTGCTTAGCCTCGTTGAATACTCCAACTCCAACTCCGCCAGCTGCATGGAATATTATATCTACACCTCTATTATACATTCCAGAAGCTATTGTTTGACCTGCACTTACATCTGTAAATGTTCCTTGGAATACGTAGTTGTCGTCAACATTTACATCAGTTCCTAGGTTTTCATTCGCATAATGAACCCCAGCTTTGAATCCCCATCCAAATTTTTGAACTGGAGGAATTTCCATACCACCTATAAATCCAACATTTCCTGTTTCTGTTGAAAGTGCAGCTGCAATACCAGCTAAGAAAGCAGCTTCATGTTCATTAAAGAAAACTGATACTACATTTTCATGTGACACAAATTCAAAATCACCAGTATGGGGATATCCATCAAGTAGTATGAATTTTATATCTTCATGAGTTGCTGCAGCTTCATTTATAGCTGTTTCAAACTTGAATCCTGGAGTTACTATAATTTCATAGTCAGTATCTGCAAGGTCATTTATTGCACTTACATAATATGCATGCTCTTCCCCACCAGGCTGTAGGTAATCAATTTCAACTGCATCTGGATGTTCTTCTTCATATTGAACTATACCTGTCCAAGTACCTTCGTTAAAAGATTTGTCATCAATAGTTCCTGAATCCGTAACTAGTCCAACTTTTACTGGAGACCCTCCATTATCTGTGTCTGTGCCAGTACCTGTTTCATTTGTAGTTCCGCAACCACTAAGAACCGCAGTTCCCATAAAGGCTGCTAAAAGTAATGCTGCAAGTCTTTTTTTCATAGTTTAATACCCTCCTCGTTTAGTATGGAAACGTTATTATAAGGCTCTCTTTTATTTTAACAAAAGTTTTACATTTTACAAGTAAAATTTATATATATTCTATACAAATACTTAACTTGAGTATAAAAACTCAATAGACTAAAAAGGCGGGCCTAAGTTTAAGCCCGCCATTCTTATAATTAACAAATATCCCCTTCTCCAGCTGCATAGCCTGCTGATGTAAGTATTTGCTGGCATTCCTTCACCTTGTCTTCAGGAACTAAAACTATAGGACCTGTACAACCCATACCACTTTCAGCATAAATATTGTTTTTCCATAATACAGCTACCGCATCTTCTAGCTCCATAATGTCTATGCCTGAAATAGAACCTGTAACAACAACTTTGTCAGGAATTTTAATCTCTTCTTTTTCTTCTTTCTTAACTGATTGCTTCTCTGTAGCTTTTGCAACTATACTCATCCAGTTGATTTTGTTCAATATATCAAACTCTTTCGCTGCAATATCATTTATATTATTGTTAGCTATTTCGTGACCATACTTTAAGGCATTTGCAATAACTGGTGCTCCAGATGCTCTAGAAAGTATCAGTACATTTCTATTGTACCCTTCTCCGATTCCAGGTCCATAACCGTAGCCTGAAATTTCATATTGCCCTCCACTTGTAAAGGAAGAAAATAATTTCATTAGTATGTTTCCTGTTAAAGTATCAGTTACGATTACATCTACAGTTCCAAGCAGAAGATCATTTCCTCTTAGTACATTTCCTCCATCACTTCTTTGAGACTCCCCAAAGTTTATGTTATAGCCCTGTGCTTTTATTTCTTTAAGAATTTTTTCTACAGTTCTCGCTCCATCTACATTTAGTATCCCCACTGTAGGATTTTCAATGCCTGAAGCCTTTGCAGCTATAATTCCATATATTGCATTTTTTACCATAGCTTCTATTCTATGGGCAGAAGAAGTCCCTGTTGTGGTAGCTATAAACATTTCCTTTCCTTTCGATGGGGTTACAACCCTTCCTACTGTTGAAACTCCAATTGGAAAGTTATAGTGCATAGTAATGCATGCTCCTATGTCTTTATTGTCTAGCTTTTCTTCCATTATTTTGTACATTTCTTCTTCTGTTTCAGCAACAAGCGTCTCAAGACCTGAATCATTCTTAGGACCTATTAAAACTATCTTTAAATCAGGGTAAAGCTTTGATGCAAGCTTTGCTCCTTCAATCAAAGTATCTTCTCCATGTTCACTTCCTAAAGTAGTTAATGCAACTTTTTTGGTTTTTCCAAAATTTCCAGTTTCAATTGCATCTGCAATTTCCAAAAAGGCATTTCCTATTAACTTATTCAGTTCCATAATTTATGCCTCCTTATTATTCAGAAAGATTTTCAGCAAGCTTTCTCATTGCGTCTGCTATCATTAATTTAACTTTGTCCTCATCAAAAGAGCTTGCTGTTGCTTCCTTAACTCCATCATTTTTTTCAACAACAAATGAGACCCCATCAAACTGGTTAGTCATTCTAGCTAGGAATAGACTTCCTTTTCCAACTATCATAACCTTTTCTATGTTATTATTTTTTATCTCATCAATAGCAAATCCTATATATGGAACTCCAGATGGTATATGCCCTTGAGTAGGAGCAAATCCAGGCATTCCGTGGTCTTTTACAAAGGTTGTAAGACTTGATCTTTCAAGCTCTCCTCTTTTAACCCCAAGTGCTGCAATCATCTTGTAGTTCGCTTCTGGAACATCCCCAGCTCCTGCAGGTTTAGTTATATCAGGATTTTGCATTTCTACAGAGTATTTATTTATGTCTGTTATTTTTAATCCACCTTTATCAAGAGGCATAGTTATTAAAGAAGTAATTACTGCTTGTGGTGATGATCCAGTACCTACAGTATGTCTTCCTACAAGATCTGTGTTTACAACTGGAGATATTCCATCATCTTCAGAAACTAAAACAGCAAATCCTCCAAGAACATCCTCTAATACAGGAATATTTTTCTTAACATGGTCTTTAGCGTTCATTCCAAGTTTTGCAGTTGCTCCACCACCTACAACTACTACATGCTTATATACTCCAGCTTTTACAAGGGCTGCAGCATTTATAAGAGCATGAGTAGGTCCAGCGCAGAATCCTCTTGTGTCAGAACCTGTTGCATTTACGAATCCGCAAGATTCAGCTATTGCTTTAGCAAAGTTTCCTCCACCTCTTTGATTCATATCCCCGCAAGCTTCTTCTGAACATTCAATTACATATTCTACTTCTTCAGGCTTTATTTCTGATTTTGCCATAAGATGTTTAGCAGCAAGAATTCCAGAAGCCTTTACAACTAGATTTTCAAACATTATATGAGCATTTAAGTTAGTATCCGACTCATGAGCTCTTTTAACGCATCCCACTATTTCCCCATTATGATAAAGAGCCTCAGCATGATGTTCGTTTATAGATGTCATTATAGAATCTAAATCTTCACCTTCTTTAAAAACAGCAAGCTCTTGGTCAGTAAAAAATCCTCTTTCTTTAAATCTTGCAATAACTGAAGAAGTAAATTCCTTAGTTAATTTTACAAGATCAAAGGAATCAGACATTTTAATCATTCCAACAAATTCATCTTGAGGCATAATTTCCCCAAATTTTCCATCTCTAGATCCATTCACTGGATTTTCAAACCATGGAACTGGTACTTCATTTAAAGACTCTGGAGCATTGTTTCCTATAAACACCTGATTAGGAGCATAGTTAACCACATCTTCATAAGATCTTATAGAGTTTCCAAGATTTTTTAAAAACTCGGAATCTGGGTTTGAAAGTTTTTCCATTTGAGCAGTTGTTCCATTATGAAGTATCATATCAGGAGTGTGTACAAGTATATAGCTTGCATTTTTTAGTACAGGTTTAGTCATAAAGCACCTCCAAGTAAATTCTGATATATAGTACAGAGGAAATTACACATAACATATGAATCATATATATATGAATAAATTTAGTTTTATAAGGTTATGTAATTTGCTCTATAGTTAACTTTTCATATTAAATTAGATGGGAAAGCTCCCATCTAATTTAATATTTTTATATTTAACTAATCTTCAAATACAGTCTGTCCATGAACTTCTGTTTCTAAAGCTCTTAAAGCTTTTTCAACAAGTTTTCTTCTGATAGATTTTTCCTCACTTGGATCAAGCGCAGGGTTTCCAAGTGGATGAGGGATAGCTATCGTAGGGATTATTCTATTTGCTCCAACTGTAAGTGAAATTGGAACAACTGTGCACATATGAACAACTGGAATTCCAGCTCTTTCTATTTCCTTAACCATCGTTGCACCGCAACGAGTACACGTACCTCAGGTAGATGTTAAGATAACAGCATCAACTTTGTTATCAAGAAGATCTTTTGCTATTTCAGCTGCAAATTGCTTAGAATTAGCAACTGAAGTACCATTACCCACTGTAGTATAGAAATACTGGAATAATTCGCCTATTTCGCCATTTTTTTCCATTTCTCTAAGAACATCAACAGGTATTACTCTATCAGCATCAAGATTTGCATATACTGGATCATATCCACCATGTGCTGTCTCATGATCTGCTTCAGTTAAATCAGCAAATCCAGAAATATCATACTTTCCATATTTGGAAGCAGAAGATGATTCTATACGATCAGGGTTGCCCTTAGGAACTATTCCACCTGATGTAACTATAGCAATTTTTGCTTTAGTAACGTCTTTAATTGGCTGATTAGGAGCAACTCTATCAAAAGCTGGCATAGGATACTCAGTTACAAACTCTTCTCCCTTTAGCTTTTGAATAAGCATTCTAACTGCTCTCATAGAACCTCTCTCTTCAGCAGGTGCATTAACTCTTATTCCTCTTTCGATATATCCTTCTTCAGCAGGACTAAGAATTTCTTCGCCACTTATTAGTTTAAGAGCAAATTTTGCAACTGCTGGAATAGCTGTTCTCATACCAGCTGCTGAATCTTTAGTTCTTACTATATATGCATCTTTTTTAAATACATCTACTCCAGGGTTTTCATCATACATAGCAGTAAATGCTTTTATGCCTAATTCTTCTTGAACCATTTTTACTACAGCACCGCAAGCCATTCCATATCTTCCTGCATTGAAAGCCGGTCCAGCTATAACCATATCTGGCTCAAAAGATTTAATCATATCTAAAACTTCAACTTTAGCTTCATCAAGGTTTTCATTGAAATATGAATCTCCGCATACAACTGTTCCAACAATTTCTACTTCTTCTCCTAGAGCTTTGTCTAGTTGAGCAGAAACTGGAGGTAATTCATTAAGTATATGAGGTTTAGTGTCAGCTTTCTCTTCGCCACCTATTCCAGCAAAGAACTGGTTGATATAATGGACAACCTTAGCTTTTCCCATAGGTACGTCCCCCTTTCATCTAATCGTTAAATTTGCAAAACTCAGTTCTTATATTTTTCATTTCTTCTATTATTTCATCTACATTAAGAACCATTTCCATCATACCGATTTGATCATCATATGTTTGAGCATCAACTTCGTCTTTGAATTCTGGTTCTACTGCATGATAAACTCTTAATCCTAGCTCAACACCTGCAAGTGGTCCTGCGAATGTAGGATCTCCTGCTGTAACTGTTTCAGCTGCTAGACCAGCAGCTTCGGCTTCTGCAGCACCTATTAAAACCACTAAGTTTTCAGCACCATACTTCTCTGATGCATCTTTAACTCTCTTTTGGTTTTCTAGGTCCATAGCCCCCGCAGCGGTTCAGACAAAACACTCTGTTGATGAAAAAATAACTTCACAATCTATCGGCTTTAGGCATTCTTCAATAGCTGGGCCTGGAATACCATCACGATCGCCGATTATAACAATTTTCTTACCTTCAAAACGGCTCATATTCATCCTCCTTAGTCATTTTTATTTGAATCAAAGTATTTTTATTTAATTAATAAGTTTTTGCAGTTCTTTTATTGAAGCCAACTTCACTTGTTGCTCCAGTTATAGCTTGAATTTCAACTTCGATGCTTCCATCTTCTCTAAGAGAACCATCGAATCCTCCAGCTATTACATCTACAACTTCTATATGTCCTATAATTCTATCTAGCTTAGGTAGAACTATAACCATATTTGCATTTCCTCCAGTAACGCAAGCGTCTCCTGATGGATCAGAATCTGCAAGTGATTGAGATGCTCCATCTCTTCCTGCATATTCATCAGTTAATATTACAGTTTTGATTCCTTTAGCTGTGATTTTCTTACAATTCATCATAAGGTCAGTATCTGGATTTCCGAAACCTTCCTCAGAAATAATAACACCATCAAGACCTAAATATTCAGCCATTTTAGCTGTCCAGTTAGAAGAACGCTCTTTGTCAGCAAGATAAACGTTTTCATTTGTGATAATAACTCCAACAAAGTTATACTCCTTACCATGAAGCTCGTAAAGGTCATGTATAACTGGGTTGTTCATATGAACGAAAGTAGGGTTTTTATCACAAGCAGAAACGCAGTTTCCAGATACAATAGCTCCATCCATAACTTCAGTTGGATAAATCATTGTAGGTATTATTTTCTTTGCATCTACTCCATATACATAAGTATCATGTAAAAGTCCTTGCGTTTGTAGCATATATACATATGCAACCTTAGGAAGGTCAGGATATTCTTTTACAGATTCGAATATAGGTTTAGTTTCATATGTTTTTATTTCATTTGGTTCAACATTTCTTCCAGCCTCACCTAAATATTTTGCAGCCTTAAAGCCAACTATTCTAACAGCTTCTTCATGCTCATGTTGCTTTAGAGAATCTATAGGATCAGCGATAACAACAACGTTGCATGTTTCAGAAAATGGAGTGTACTCAGCTCCAGGGCCAGTCATATCAATGATTCCCTCTTGGAAACCAACAATTTTACCTGTAGTAACTACAGCCGCTCCCTTAAGAACATGAGTTCTACCTTCTCCAACAGTATCAACCTTGCTAAGGAAACCTGGGAATATTCCACCATTTCCTTCAACCTTAACTCTTGGCTCAATTACATCTTTTACAGGTGTAATTCTAACACTTTCTCCTGGTCTTACGATATCGATATCAATAAACTTGATATGATCATCGTTAGAAATTTCTTTAATCATTTCCTCTTTATTAATATAAAGAGTAGAATTTTCAACTTTAGTTACATCACCAAATTGAATATCTTTAATAAAGATATTTCCTATTTCAAGACGCATAGAGTCACCTCCTCATTATTTGTTAGATATATTTCTTAATCATAGCTTCTACATTTGCTTTTGTAGCATCTTCCTTTGTAAGTTCGTCAATTTTTTGACCATCTTTGTAGATAGCTATGGTAGGAAGACCAAGTACTCTCTCTTTAATCGCAAGTCTTCTTGCTTTTGTAGTGTCTAATTTTGTGAATTTTATTGATTCCCCATATGCTTTTTCTAATTCTTCAATATCTGGCATAAGAGCTTTACAAGGTTCGCAGCCCTCACTCCAAAAGTCTACTAAAACAGGTCCTTCGCTTTTTTGTACTTCTACTTCAAAAGTATCTTTATCTACTGGTAACATAATTAAAAGCCTCCTTAATTTTATATTTAAACCAAGAAAAACTACACTTTCTTGGTTTATATAAATTTTGTCATAAAAACTCGAATCTTTAAGTTATTCTTATGGACTATGCTTCCTCAAATACATGCTCATCAACATATTTTTCAGCCATTACTGCTGCTATTGCCCCATCTGCTGTTGCTGTAACAACCTGTCTTAATATTTTTTCTCTTACGTCCCCCGCAGCAAAAACTCCTTCGATTTCAGTTTTCATAAGATCGCAAGTCTTTATATATCCAGCTGGGTTGAGATCCATTTTACCTTGGAACACGTGAGTTTGAGGGATATATCCTGTAAACACAAATATTCCAAAAGTTCCTATTTCTTCATCTGCAAAGTACTCAGTAATTTCTCCGCTTACTGTATTTTCAAATACAACAGATTCTACTATTCCTTCGCCTTTTATTTCATTAATTTTTGTATCCCACATAAAATCAATCTTAGGATTTGCAAATGCCTTTTCCTGGATAGATTTAGCAGCCTTTAATGAATCTCTTCTATGAACTATAGTAACTTTTTCTGCAAATTTAGTTAAGTATATAGCTTCTTCAACTGCAGAATCTCCTCCACCTACTACAAACACTTGCATATCAGTAAAGAAATCAGCATCGCAGGTTGCGCAATATGATACACCTTTTCCTGTAAGCTCTTTTTCCCCAGGAACATCTAATTTTCTTGGACTTGCTCCAGTTGCAACTATAACTGACTTAGCTCTATATTCAGCTTTTTCACCTTTTATTACTTTTATTTTCCCAGTAAAATCAACATCAAGAATATTATCTTTTACCTTTTCTGCTCCAAATTCATCTACTTGCTCAACCATTCTTGCAACAAGAGACGGTCCAGAAGCATCAGGAATAGATCCTGGATAATTTGCAACTTCTTCCGTAGTTACTATTTGTCCTCCAGTTCTGTCCTTTTCAATAATTAAAGTGCTCATTTTTGCTCTTGCTCCATATAATCCTGCTGAAAGACCAGCAGGTCCTGCCCCTATAATAACTAGGTCGTATAATTTTGACATCTGGTTCACTCCTTAACTATTTTTTTAATGCATTTTTTATTAAGTCGAAATCAATTACCATGAAATCCTCTTTTATTCTATCTGGCCAGACAGGCGTTGCAATATCTTTTTGAAGCTTAACATATGTGTCTATAGCTTTTTCGACTAACCCAAGGGAATCAAAGTCTAACTTATCTGACTTTTCAATCGCTATTGATTTATAGGGTGTCTCATTTGGCTTAATACTACCAGAAAGAGGGTGAGTCAATAGTACATAATTTTGATGAACATAATCCCTGACTCTTAATAGGACATCATAATAACTTCCACTTAGTAATTCTACCCGTTCAGTAGAAAAATAATCTTCAACTTTAGGGTTGTTTGAAATAATTAGCATAATTATAACCTCGCAAATGTTTTCCTATGAATAAAAAAAACAGGGAAACAATAGCCTTGTTTCCCTGTTTAGTCCAGAGCTCTGTCGAAGCAAAATCCATTTGCCTGAGAATTTCATCCAAAACTTGGCATGTTTGGACTTGTCCCTTCGGCGCTCAAAATGAGACTCTCTTTTGCTCTTCATTCAGAATTTATTAAATTGTTTTATCTTTTCTATAAGCATATTCTATACTATAAAATTCCAGAATGCAATAAAAAAATTCAGTTTTTTTCATTAATTGTTAAAAAAATATTTTTCACTTTAAAAAATCCAGATTTTGCTGTCTTATAACTTCATAAAGTGCTATTGCTACTGTGTTAGATAAATTTAATGACCTTACCCTATCATTTATTAACATTGGCATTCTTAGATTATTTTCAGGATTTAGTTTCAGGATTCTTTTTTCAAGCCCCTTTGTTTCTTTACCAAAAATCAAAAAAACACTATCTCCAAACTCTGCATCTGTATATTTTTTGGAAGCCTTTGTCGTAAAAAAATACATATCTTTCAGATTTTTGTTTACTAGAAATTCATCAAATGATTCATAAATTTTAATATTAGCTAAATCGAAATAATCTAGTCCCGCTCTTTTTAAGCTTTTTTCATCTAATGAAAATCCAAGGGGTTTTATCAGATGAAGCACTGAGTCTGTACAAACACAGGTTCTGATAATATTCCCAGTATTTTGAGGAATTTCCGGTTCTACAAGAACTATATTAATTGACAAATTTATCTTTCCTTTCCTTAAATATATTTGTATATAGCACTAGCTACTCCATTGTCATCATTACTGTCTGTAATATCAAAAGCTAAGTCTTTTAATTCTTTTTCTCCATTTTTCATGGCAATCCCATAGCCTACAGTTTTTATCATGCTTATATCGTTCATATGATCTCCAATGGCCATTATGTTTTCAGGCATTATTTCTAACCGTTTTGAAATAAGCTTTAGGGCATTTCCTTTTGATACAGATTTTGACATGATTTCTATATTGTTTACCCATGACTGACTTATTTCTATATTATCAATTTCAGATAGCTTTTGTTTTATTGTTTTGAGTTTTTTAATATCATCATCAATAATAATAAATTTGAGGATGTTTAAATTAGCTTCAATTATCCTTTCTATATCATCAATTAGCTTTATATCTATGCGCTCATCTTCTTTTAGATTTTCATTATTGTTCATATAATAAAGAGCTGAATATTTGAGTTCACTTGTGTAAAAATGTTTATCTGTATAGAAATAGTAATAAAGATTGTTTTCTTTAAGCAGCTCAAACAACCTTTTATATAGATTTTTTTTAATTGGTTTTTCATAATATTTTTCCTGAGTTAAATAATCTTGTATTAGAGCTCCGTTACATGCAATTATAGAAGGGTGAAGATTTAGTTTTTTAGCAAATAATTTAGCAGATGTATAAATTCTTCCTGTAGCTAGCATTACAAGAACATCCTTTTCCATGGCATACTTTATAGCCTTAAAATTTTCATCGCTGATTATTTTGTTAGAATTTAAAAGAGTTCCATCCATGTCACATACAATCATTTTAATCATTTTTTTCACCTCAAGTGTTCTGTTAAATTCAAATAGTTTATAGTCGCAAAATTTTCTTTATATGTTATTTTCGTTATGCTACAATTATCTATTTGGAAGCTCCATTTTAATGAATCATCTTTGGAGATAAGATAGGATATTATTTCTCTTATAACCCCCGAGTGAGACACTAAAGCGATATTATCATCCTCAGAGGAGCTTGAGATTATATCTTCTAAAGTTTTTTGTATCCTTGCACTAAACCCAAAAGTGCTTTCTCCATTTGGAAATCTATAGTTTGAATCTTGACAAATAAATTTTTCGTATTCTAAAACAGATGACGTTTTTATTTCATTTAAAGTTTTTCCTTCAAAATCTCCAAAATTAATTTCCTTAAACCCTTCATCTATAATCACATTTCCTGTTATTTCTTTTGCAGTAATTAAGGCCCTTTGAAGAGGAGATGAGTAAACTTTATCAAATCTATAATCTTTTAGTCTATCCGATAATTTTTTAATTTGAGATTTTCCAATATCACTTAAGGCGCTATCTGTATGTCCACAGAATTTTTTTTCACTATTGTCTACTGTTTCACCATGTCTTATTAAATAGATAACCATATTTTTACTCCTAAAAATAGTACAATTAAGTAAAGAGTTTCTGATAGCTCACAAATCGCACCTAATATGTCACCCGTAATTCCATCTATTTTTTTATATACGTGGTTTCTATAAAAATATACGATTGTCACTACAATCAAAGCAGAAATTGCTGTTAGGAAAAATATCATAAGATTATAAAAAGAAATGGTATATAAAAAAATAAATCCAAATCCACTTATCATAGTAATTATAAAATCCTTTTTTTGAATTTTCCCTATAAATACATTTCCCATACCTTGCTCTCTTGCAGGTTTTCCTTTATAGCACGAAAGGCAAAGAGCTAACCTTCCAACAATAGGCATAATTAAAATCACATAAAGCATATTGTTTTTTACAAGCAAGTCAATCATTCCAATTTTTAAAATAAGGTTAATCATAATCCCTAAAAGTGCATTAGTTCCCAGTCTAGAATCTTTCATAATTTCAAGTATTCTTTCTTTATCTCTATTACTGTAAAGGCCATCAAAAGTATCTCCAAGTCCATCAAGATGTAATCCACCTGTTAAAAAGACAGTTGCAGTCACAGTAAATATCCCTCCAACAAATGATCCAAAAATAATATTCCCTATGTAGAGTGTCATGAAATATATAATTCCTAATATTAATCCTACAAATGGAAAATAAACAATAGATTTGTTGAAGTTAGGATCAAATTTCGAGCTAGTTTTTACTGGAATCCTAGTTAAAAAACCAATAGTACTAATCATTCTGTCCAATTTGAAATCCTCCTGATTGATTATTTTATTTTTATATTTATCCCTGATACAATAAGATGAACTTCGTCACTTTGCTTTGCTATAAACTGATTTGCTCTTCCTACTATGTCTCTATAAATTCTTGTATATCTATTTCCTGGCACTATGCCAAGTCCAATCTCATTTGTTACAACAACTAGGTCAATTGGATTGCTTTTTACTGCTATTAGCATATCACCTATTTCTTGAATTACTCTTTTTTCAAATTCATTGATAATATCTAATGTATCTTTTTCAAAATCAATATTTGAATGAAACATTAGATTATTAATCATCACAGTTACGCAATCTAACATAGCTAAATCATATGAGCTAGAAATAGAGTTTATTATAGGTCCTAAATTTTTATAAGCTTCTATAGTTTCCCAGTGAGAAGGTCTTTGAGCTATATGCTTTTTAATTCTATCTTTCATTTCGTCATCAAATGACTCACTGGTTGCTATATAGCAAATCTTTTCGCTTCTCATATCTGATAACTGTTCTGCAAATTGGCTTTTTCCTGATCTAGCCCCTCCAGTTACAAGAGTAATTTTTCCCATATTTGCCCCCTTTATTTTTTAAAAATAAATGAGTGTGATATCACACTCATTTTAGTCGTTAAATATAACTTCTTCACTTAATCCCTCATCTTGATTTTCAGGAGTTTCTATAATAGCAGTTTCAGGAGTTTGAACTACAACAGGACCCGTTCCTACTTTAATTACTTTCTTTCTTGTTGGATAATGATCTCTAGAAACAACTTTTCTTTCTCCATTTAAAACAGAATATGTCACTGATTTTATTCCATCTCTTCCTGGTTCTTCTACAACTTCTTTTCCAATTGGAATGCTAGGATCATTTTTATATTCAACCTGTCTTGGAATTACCTCAACTATTTCTGAAGATAGAGTAACTTTACTATGATTTGTAGTATCTCCATAAACTGCAGCTCTTACTTTATTGCCTGATACATAAGTCTTTATATAAACCGGAAAATCATGAGTATTTTTAAACTTCAAATCTAAAACTCCGTGAACTACAACTGCATCTCTTCCTATATTAACATAGGTTGAAGGAATTGAATGTGCTCTTCTTTGCACAACGTCAAGTCCTGCATAAAGTACTGAATTATATAAAGTAGAAGAAACTTGACAAACTCCTCCACCTACTCCTTCTTGAAGAACACCAGCAACAATAACAGGTGCATTTTTATATCCATTTGCAATAGTAATCCTTCCAGTTGCATCATTAAAGCTAAACTCCTGCCCTGGAAGAAGAAGTACATCATTTACAGAGCTTGATGCTAATCTTATATTTTGAGACCTGCCGGCTACATTTGCATTAAAAGTAGTTGTGTATTCTCCAATTATGCCGTTGATTCGTCTAAGCATTTGAGATGTTATAGCTGGAGCTTTAGTTTCTATCGGAATCTCAACAACTGGGGAGTTTTCATTAGCTAAAGATGTCTGAACTATATTTTTGAGAGATTCTTTGTCAACTTTAAAGCCCTCAATCCCTTCTTGTATATTGATTTCAGAATTTATTGATATAGTTGCATTTTGAGGATTTTGATCTATTGCCTGAGTTATTTCTTCAAATATAGGTTCAAAAGAATCAAAATTTTCATTCCTAGTTAGTAGAATATTAATATCTGATCCAGCTCGTAAAGATATAATTTCTGATAAATTTTTTATAAAACCATGGGTTCTGCCTATATTATAGGCTTCATCTACTGCTTTTTGTAATTCATAAAAAAAACCAAGCTCTTTTAAATCATATTCCCAATCCTTGTCTTCATGGATAAATTTTATTTTTCCAAAGCTGAATGTGGATTCCACTAGGTTAAGCGCTTCGCTTTTAGTCAAATCTGAAACTGAAACCCCTTCCACATATATGCCTTTATGAATAAGATTAGATTTTACAATCTTGTTTGCATAAATAACTCCGGATGAAGCTATTAATATTACACTAATTAAAAATAAAATTATTGCTTTTTTCAACTTTAATCCTCCTAATCCAACCCCTTATAATAATAACAAAAATTTTTCACTTCACAATTATCACATAGAGGATTTCTAGCTTTACAGGTTCTTCTTCCGTGAAAAATAAATACATGATGGGAAAGAGACCAGTCTTTTTTTGGTATTTTTTTCATCAGGTCTATTTCTACAAGCTCGGGTGTATTTCCCTTTGAAAAGCCTAACCTATGAGATACTCTATATACATGGGTATCTACAGCAATCGCCGGAACGTCAAATGCATTGCTAAGGACTACATTGGCTGTTTTTCTTCCAACTCCAGGAAGAGACAGCAAATCTTCCATATTATCTGGAACCTTAAAATCAAATTTTTCAATTAAAATCCTTGACATTTCTATAATGTTTTTTGCTTTACTGTTATAAAAACCAATAGATTTGATTAACTTTGCAAGTTTTTCCTCTCCCAAAGCTACCATATCATCTGGGGTATTATATTTCTTAAAAAGATCAGAAGTAACTATATTTACACGTTTATCAGTTGATTGCGCACTAAGTATAGTTGCAACCAAAAGCTCATATGCATTAGAATGATTCAGTTCACAAGTTGCATCAGGATACATGTCTTTTAAAATTTCTAAGATTTTTTTATATCTAGTCATTCAATACTCCTATACAATTTCTATGTCTGTTGAAATTATTTCTACTCTTTCATCATTTTCAATAAAGTTGAATACATTACTTATTACTGATTCAATATGCTTCTTAGAATTAGAAACACAACTGAATCCTAGCAGACTCTTTTGCCATATATCATTGTCTCCTACCTCTGCTATAGAAATATTATATCTACTTTTTAATCTCTCTATAATACTTTTTATTACTTGCCTTTTGCTTTTGAGTGATATGCAATTATATACTCTTAATTCCACCTGACATATCCCTACTATCATTATATCACCTATGACTTTCTTTTACTTTTATTTTATCACAAATACCTCGATTGCCCAACTGCCTAATCCTTTTTAAAGTCTTTAATAGCAGTGAAGTTTCTTTCTAGTATTTTTTTTCCTCTCCATGAAAAACTTCTATCCCCATATTTTTTTTTAAATTCTTTATTTGAATTACTGCAGATATCCTCTGTAATATCTTCCATAATTATGTCTTTTCTTTTCGATATAGTTATTTCTTTATTCATAGGACATACCATTTGACAAATATCACAGCCATAAACTTTTCCTGATTTTTTTATTATCGTAGCTTCATCTATAGTAAGCTCTCCTTTTTTTTGAGTTATATATGAAGCACACAACTTAGGATTAAATTCTCCATTTGAACTCAATGCCTTCCCAGGACATATGTTAATACACACTCTGCACTTAATACACCTTTTTTTAACCGTTTTCTTTTCTCTAAGTCTTATATCGCTTGCTAATATTCCTAAGAAGCCATAACTTCCATATACTTTGTGTATAAGAAGCCCGTTTTCTCCCAAAAATGCTAGTCCAGAAATATATCCAAAAAATTTTTCATCTAAAGGTCCATTATCTACTTGAACAAAAGTATTTGCCCCTGGAAATTTTTTAATGAATAATTCTTCTATTTGTTCAATCTTTTCCTTTACCCAGATATGATAGTCTATCCCTTGAGAATATATTGATATATTTCCCTTTGGATTATGTCTTTTAGTGAGATACGGAAAGAAAAAAATAATTAAAGATTTTGCATTTTCTAAACTGGTTTCTGGAAATATTTTTTTTTCTATATCCTGTTCTTCAAACTCACTTGCTAGTTTTTTTTCTTTTCTCTTTTTTAAGAAATTCAAGCACTCTAATTGCTCATTATATATATTATTTAAATCAATTACTCTATATTCAACATCTATAAAGCTTTTCATTATTTCATCTATATGATTCATTTTATTTGCTCCTTTTAGTTATCACTAGTATAATACAATAAAGAATAAAAAAAATGAAGGTGAATAATGCTAAAATTTATCATACCAGGAAGACCTATAAGTAAATCTAATTTTAAGCTCAGTAATATTAAGGGTAAAACATGGATGCCCCACAAGGGAAAATACTCTAAATATGTCGCTTATGAAAACCTTATCGCAGGAATAATAAATGAAACATATAAAGACGTCCCACTCGAGGGCAATATAATAACTGTATTGAAACTTTATTTCCCAAATAAAGTTATGGGAGATGTTCATAATTATCCCAAAAGCATCTGTGATGGAATAGAAAAAAGCGGCATTATAAAAAATGATAAACAGCTAAAGCCTTTTCTTATTTTGGATTTTATTGACAAGGAAAATCCCAGAGTGGAAATTGAGCTTTATCCTCAACATGAATATCATTTTGACTTTACTTTATCTAAAAAATAAATAATGGGATGCTTTATAAAACGTAAATTTTATAAAGCATCCCATTATTTATTTTTGAAATCATTTTATTGTTTATGTATTTATAAGATATTTCCCTTGGACCCTTAAGCCCATAAAAAAGCATGTAGAAATCTACATGCACTTTTTATTTAGATACAGCTTCTCTTCCTTTGTAGTGTCCGCAATCAGGACAAACTCTATGAGGCAATTTCGGCTCATGACATTGTGGACATTCTACTAGTCCATTAGCAGATATCTGCATGTTTGCAGCTCTTCTTGAGCGAGTTGCAGACTTGGCTGTTTTTCTCTTTGGTACTGCCATTTAGTGCACCTCCTTTAAAATAATCATTTTAAAATATCCTTAAGCTTTTCAAGTCTTGGATCAACGTCATATTCTTCACTATCGCATATGCATTCATCCAAATTTAGATTGCCACCACAGGTTTTGCACAATCCTTTACAACCTTCATCACATAAAGTTTTGATGGATGTGTTTTCTATTAGGGCAATCTCTAATATTTGAGTTAGATTCACTTTTTCATCTTCAATAATAATGCTTTCAAAGTCCTCATATTCAAGGTTTTCGTCAACAAGTACTCCGTCAACCTGAAACTCATATGAATTGTGAAGCTCTTTAAGACATCTTGAGCACTGTTCTTCAAGAAAAACATTTATTTCAAACTCTCCAATTATTCTGGATTTGTCCTTAGATAGTTTTCCTCTTATTTCAGGCTTTTTATAAAAGTGATACTCTAAATTGCCTATTTTCTTGTAATCTATTGGCAAGACTACATTTTCTATTGCCATAGTGGTCTTACTTAATCCCTTGAACTCTTTTATGGATATTTCCATTTATAACACCTCAATAATCAACAAAACTAATTATACAAACAGGCTAGTGTTTTGTCAAGTAAAATAACTTGATAGAATAAGGAGGCATAAAGCCTCCTTGAGTTTTTATAGCATTTCAATAAAATTCTTAATAGTTTTAAGAAGCTTTCATCTAGTCTTCTAGCTGTTTTCTTTATTTGTTAAGTACTTCTAAAGTCTCTCTTGCAATCATTAGCTCTTCATTAGTAGGAATAACTAATACTTTTATCTTAGAAGCATCCGAAGATATTATTTGCTCTTTTCCTCTAACATTATTTCTCTCAGAATCAACCTCTATACCAAGTGCCTGCATATCTTTACAGATTTCAGCTCTAGCCTCAGAAGAGTTTTCTCCTAATCCTGCTGTAAATATTATAGCATCAAGACTTCCCATTTCTGCCATATATGAACCGATGTATTTTTTTACAGTCTTGTAGTATGTTTCTAGAGCAACTTTAGCTCTTTCGTTATTGTCAGCAGCAGCTTGCTCTATATCTCTAAAGTCAGAGCTTACTCCAGAAATACCTAACACTCCAGATTTTTTATTCATAACATCATTAATCTGAGATATGCTAAGATTTTCTTTTTCCATTAAAAAAGTTACTATAGCTGGATCTATATCTCCGCATCTAGTTCCCATTATAAGACCTTGAAGTGGAGTTAATCCCATTGAAGTATCTACAGACTTTCCTTTTTCTATTGCAGTAACACTCGCACCGTTTCCTAAGTGGCAAGTTATTATATTGATATCTTCTGGGTTTTTCCCAAGAAGCTCCGCAGTTCTTTGCGATACATACTTATGAGATGTTCCGTGGAATCCATATTTTCTCATCTTATATTTTTCATAGTACTCATACGGAAGTCCGTATAGATAAGATGATTTTGGCATAGTCTGATGGAATGCAGTATCAAAAACTCCAACCATAGGAACTCCAGGAAGTATTTCTTCACATGCATTTATTCCTATTAGGTTTGGAGGGTTATGTAATGGAGCTAGCTCTATACACTCTTCAACAGCTTTTTTTACATCTTCATCTATTTTTACAGATGCTGAGAATTTTTCTCCTCCATGTACTACTCTATGTCCAACTGCTGTTATCTCGCTTATATCCTTTATTGCTCCATGAGCTGGATCAAGTATAGCTTTAATAACATGCTCAAGTGCAATCTTGTGATCTTGCATCTCATCTTCTATTGTTACTTTTTCTTTTCCTGTTGCTTCGTGTTTAAGTACAGATCCTGGAATACCAATTCTTTCAACAAGCCCTTTAGCTAAAACGTTCTCATTTTCCATATCAATTACTTGATACTTAAGTGAAGAACTTCCGCAGTTAATAACTAAAACCTTCATAGATAAATTCACCCCTATAATATTTTTTTAGTGCATATAATAAAGTTGATGACAATTTAAGTTCTTTACATGTGGATTTAATTTTTCAAAAAAATTGGCGGGAGTATGTGGGAATCGAACCCACCTAAGAAGCTCCTAACCCCTCAAACTGGTTTTGAAGACCAGAGGGCACACCAGCACCCATCTACTCCCAATTAAACTACCTATGGATTATAACATAACTTTATGTTTTGAAACAAGATGTATTTTCAAAGACTTTATCTTCATGTAATTAATTGTACTTTATTCTAAAATCTCCATCTCTTTTAGTGATTTTATTGTTGTCAAAGTATTCAAGTATTGCTATTGTATATTTTCTGCTAAGCCCTGTCATATCTTTAAAGTCTTTAACTGTTATTTTTTCATTTTCAGCTAAAAAATTCAACAAATCATTCTTTATCTTTTCCATAAGACTTATATCGTATATTAAATCATCGCTTATTCTTTGAAGCTTGATTCCTATTAATGAGTTTAAGATTTCTTCCTTTAGACTATCTTTTTCAGTTACTTTATCTGTCTGAAGTGGAGACATATTATTTAGATAATGATTTTCAAGTTCTTTTTTTACAGCTGCTCCCTTTCCTTCATATGTGATTTCAAAGTCTGTTAAAGAAATTATATTTTCTTTTATTTTTACTTCTTTTGATATATTTAAAAGCTCAAGTACTTTATCAAAATCTTTTGGCTTAAATGATTTATATACTCTAGACCTTAGTTCTTCTTTTGATATTCCAAATCTATATGGGAAAGTTTTGTGATATTTACTTATTACGTCTATGGCCTTTATGTTTAATTCAGCTAATTTATCTTTACTAAAATATCCCTCATTAATTTTAAGAGCTCTCTCTTCTTCTATTAGAATCTCTAATCCTTCTTCGACTATTTTTTTATCTTCATTTAGTTCTTGAGTTATAACTTCAGATAAAAGAGGTGAGCTTGATTCCATAAGAACTTTTTCTATTTTATCTTCTAATCTTCCCTCTTCTTTTATTCTAAGATTCTCCACAATATCTAGATTGATATTATGCTTTGGAGGATTCGGGTCAAGGATAGTTCCTCCACCTATTGTTTCCATAGGCGAATAGAATCTCAGTATTATTTTGTCCATAGATTTTGATGCTAAAACCTCTTCTAGTCTTATTTGTACATAGCCTTCTTCACCTTTATTAATCCTATTTTTCTCAAGGGGAACAACCCTACCTAGTATCTCTCTTGCTCCATGATAGACTCTAACTCTATCCCAGTGTTCAAGGTCCCTTGATGCATTTTTTAGAATTTTTATCTTTGCATCTATCATCATGCTCTTTGGAATACTGTTTGAACTTGAAAGAATATCTCCTCTTTCAACTTCATCAACTGAAATTCCAGAGACATTAACTGCCACCCTCTGCCCTGCATAACCAGAGTTTACACTCTTTGAATGTACTTGAATATTTCTTACTTTTGAAGTGATTTTTTTAGGATATATCGTTACTTCATCATCCACATTCAAAGTCCCTTCTATTAGAGTTCCTGTAAGCACAGTTCCGAAGCCTTTTATTGAAAATACTCTATCAACAAACATCCTTGCAGGCACACTTAAGTTTTTGGGTTCTACTTCATCTGTCATGTTATCAATTTTTTTCACAAGATCATTAATTCCAAATCTTGAAATTGAGTCTACTGCTATTATTTCGCTATTTTCTAAAAATGTTCCTTTTATTTCTGAAATTATATCTTCTTTTATAAGTTCAATAAATTCCTTTTCTACCTTTTCAGCTTTTGTTATTACAACAATTCCTTTTTTTATTCCAATTAAATTTAATATATCTAGATGCTCCCTAGTTTGAGGCATGATTCCCTCTTCTGCAGATACTACTAGTAAAATCATATCCATACCAGCTACACCAGCAAGCATATTCTTTAAAAATTTTTCATGCCCTGGAACATCTATGATTCCAGCACTTTTATTTTCATTTATTTTAAAGCTTGTAAACCCTAAATCTATAGATATTCCCCTTTTTTTCTCTTCCTTTAATCTGTCGGTATCCGTTCCAGTAAGAGCTTTTATTAGGGTGGTCTTTCCGTGATCTATATGCCCAGCAGTTCCAATTATTATATTTTTATTCATCTAAAGATACCTCTAATTCAAATATTTTTTTAACTCACTTGCTATCTTTTCAATATCTTTTTCAAATATTGTTCTTAAATCTATAAATATCTTATCCTCATTAATTCTTGTTATTATATTATAATCTCCAAGCCTTAATTTTGATTCAAGTTTATTTACACTTGTAGATTTTGGTTTTATAGTTAATGCAAAGCTTTCCATAAATTCATTAGGCAAAGAACCTCCTCCAACTTGAGATAGGCACTCCTCGATGGATATATCCGCTATATCTTCAGGAATATCAAGTAGATTTTTAAGACCTTGTGCACGCTCTTTTATGGTTTCAGGTTTTTCAGATAGCATTTTCAATATTGGGATTTCAGCTACCGCATTATCTTCATTTAAATATGTTCTTAGAGTGTTATACAGTAGGGATATTATTACCTTGTCCACCCTTAATGCCCTTAAGAGTTGGTTTTTTTTCATCATGTCTATATATTTCTTTTTTCCTACAATAATCCCTGCTTGAGGTCCACCTAAAAGCTTGTCTCCGCTAAATGAAATTATATCTATTCCTTGCTTTACTGCATCTTGTACCGTTGGTTCATAGCTTAAACCAAATTTTCTTAAATCAATTAATACTCCGCTTCCTAGATCTTCAACCACTGGAATATCATATCTTTCTCCTATGTCTTTAAGTTCAAAACCCGATACTGATTTTGTAAATCCTAAAATTTTATAATTGCTTGTATGGATTTTCATCAAGAGTGAAGTTTGTGGAGTTATTGCATTTTCATAATCATGAATATGAGTCTTGTTTGTGGCTCCAATCTCAACAAGTTTAGCCCCACTTTGCTCCATTACACTAGGAATTCTAAAAGAACCCCCTACTTCTACAAGTTCTCCTCTTGAAACTATAACTTCTTTATCTTGTGAAAATGTTGAAAGAATCAAAAGTACAGCCGCTGCATTGTTATTAACAACTATAGCATCTTCAGCTCCTGTAATTTGAACTAGCAAATCTCTGAGATGATCATGCCTTGATCCCCTTTTGCCTGTTTCTATGTTGAATTCCAAGTTACAATAGTTTTCTATAGTTTTTAGGGAATCATCTAATATTTTTTTTGATATAGGAGATCTTCCAAGATTTGTATGAACCACTATCCCAGTTCCATTAATAGTTTGTCTAAGCTTTCTATTTGACATTTTTCTTTCGATTTCTTTGAGCTGCTCCACTATACTTGAAATAGAAATCATTTTTTCATCAGTGATATCTCCATTTAGTATTTTTTTTCTAAAATCTACTAATACTTCTCTAATATTTTGTACAGTTTTTTCTCTTCCATCTTTTTCTTCTTGTTTTTTCACGTAACTATCTTGAAGAATCAAGTCAACAGAAGGAATTTTTTTTATGATTTCCAAATTAGTTTTACTCATAATATTATCTACTCCATTATTAGATATTTTTCTTTTTTATCATGCACTTTGCCTATTATGCTATAGGACAGGCAACCATTTTTTTTGAGAGCTTCAACCATTTTTCCCCCATCTTTTTCCGGTAAGGATAGTAATAACCCCCCTGAAGTTTGAGGATCATAAAGAAGATCGCAAAGAGGGGTATTTTTTATTTTTTCATTTGCATAATGTACATCATCTTCAAAGTAATCTCGATTATTATACATCCCCGCTGGAATTATCCCCATAGCTGCATAATCAATAGCACCACTGATTATAGGCACCTGTCCTGAAAATACTTCAATAGTAGTTTCCGAGCCCTTAGCCATTTCCACAAGATGTCCCACTAATCCAAATCCTGTAATATCTGTAGCTGCATTAATTGTGAAGTCATGAAATACCTCTGCAGCATATTTGTTCAAACTTGACATCACCTTTATAGCTTCATTATAATGCTCTATTTCTATTACTTCTCCTTTTATTGCAGTATTGAGTACTCCAGTTCCTATAGGTTTAGTGAGTATAAGAACATCTCCAGGCCTTGCTCCAGAGTTTTTTAAAACCTTATTAGGAGAAACTATACCAGTTACAGATAAACCGTATTTAGGTTCGTTGTCTTCCACAGAATGTCCCCCTACAAGGAGTGCTCCTGCTTCTTGAACCTTGGCTTGTCCTCCTTTTAGGATTTCACCAAGTACTGACATATCAAGACAGTTTGGAAAGCAAACTATGTTCATGGCTAAAATGGGCTTTCCTCCCATAGCATAAACATCAGAAAGAGAATTTGCTGCCGCTATTTCCCCAAAGACGTAGGGGTCATCTACAACTGGCGTAAAGAAATCCAGAGTTTGAATAATAGCCTTTTGTTCATCTATTTTATATACTGCAGCATCATCTGATTTTTCATATCCTACAATTAAGTTTTCATGATTCATCTGGGGAATATTTTCAAGTGCTTTAGCCAAATCCTTTGGCCCTATTTTAGCAGCTCAACCAGAAGATGTAGTCAGCTGAGTAAGTCTTATTTTATCCAATTTTCCAACCATCCTTTCGTTTACATAAAAACAATATAACATATTTAGGGATATATAATAAAGACTGAGAGGTTATATATTTGAAAAATGAAAAAGCTTGCCTCTAAGGCAAGCTCTTATACTTTTTAAAAGTTTATAATAAAATTTATATTAATTTCTTAGCTTCTTCAATAGCCTTATCATAATCTGGATGCTCAGTTACCTCTTTTACATACTCAACGTATTTTACTATTCCTTCTTTATCTACAACAACAATACCCCTAGCTAATAATCGGAGTTCTTCAATTATAAATCCATATTCCTTTCCAAATGATAAATCTCTATGGTCAGAATATACCTTTACTTTGTCAATTCCTTTTCCTACACAAAATCTTTTTTGAGCAAATGGCAAGTCTACACTGATAGTCAAAATTACAACATCTTCAATCTCAGATGCTCTTTCATTAAATGATGTGGTCTGAAACTCACAAACAGAAGTATCAAGAGAAGGCACTACACTTATTATGACTTTTTTTCCTTTAAAAGTTTCAAATGAAACCTCATTCATATCATTGTCTATGACTTTAAAATTGGGAGCTTTGTCTCCAACTTTTATCTCTTTACCTGCTAATGTTACAGGGTTTCCCTTCATTGTTATTATTCCGCTTCTTTTTTCCATGATTTATTTTCTCCCTTCATTTTCAAATATTATCATTAAACCTTTATACCCTTTGCTTTGTATATTATTCAGTTGAAATCTTATCTTTTATATCATCATATTTTTTATCTCCTATACCTGATACCCCTTTTATATCCTCAATGTTTTTAAACCTCCCTATCGAATCTCGCTTTTCAATTATTCTGTCTGCTAGAACATCCCCTATCCCTGGAAGGCTTTTAAGTTCATCCTTTGTTGCAGTGTTGATATTAATTTTCAAGGATTTTATACTTCCAGCTTCACTAAAATTTGTATTTGTTGCTTCTAGAACATCTCCAATCTTAGGTATTATATAATGACCTTCCTCTTCAAGAACAAGTGATAAATTTATTTTATTGAGATCAGCATCTTCAGTAAGACCACCACATTCCTCTACAGCATCTATAAGCCGCTTTCCTTTTTCCATGGTTATTACTTTTGGACTATTTATCTCTCCACTAATAAAAACAGTCACTTCAGTATTTTCAGATGTATCTTCAAAAGTGATTTCTTCAATATTTTCTATTTCATCATTTTTGTCTTTATCTATTATGTATTCCTTTTCTCTTGGGTAAATCCTGTAAACCCCTAAAAGCAAAGCAAAAAGAACAATAACAGCAACTATGTATTTTTCTTTTTTATTTTTCATAACCCACCCCCGAAGTTATTTTTGAAATCTTTATTTACTAATAGAATATATATCCATTTATTTAATCCGCAACCTAGATAAATATATTTACTAAAGATTCTTAATTCAATGGATTCTAAAATAACTATTATGATATACTATTTACGAAATTAAATTTATGGAGGTTTATAAATGAACTGTCTTTCCATTTTCAAAAAAATATTTTTATTTATTTTTATATTTAACAGCTTAGCTAGAGCATCATACGCAAGTTCTTCCTTTACAGAGCTGCCTATCTCTGCAGAAGGAGCTGTCTTGATTGAATATGAAACAGGAAAAATCCTTTACTCGAAAAATGCAGATAAACCTATGTATCCAGCTTCAACAACAAAGGTTCTCACAGCTCTTTTAGCTTTAGAACACCTTGACCTTAATAAAGTCATAACAGTCCCAGAAGATATGGGGCCAGCTGAGGGAAGTGCTATGTACCTACTTCCTGGAGAAAGATTTACCGTAAGAAACCTACTTGATGCTTTGATGGTAAAGTCTGCAAATGATGCGGCTGTGCTATTGGCAAAAGAGATATCGGGAAGTGTAGAGAGTTTCTCTGTTCTTATGAATGAAAGAGCAAGGGAATTAGGAGCTAAAAATTCAAATTTTAAAAATCCAAATGGTCTCCCAGATTCTGAGCATGTGGTCTCTCCACATGATATGGCCTTGATTACAAAAGAAGCAATGAAAAACAATGTATTTAGAGAATTAGTTTCTCAAGTAAACGTAACTCTAGATGAAACAGAGCAAACACCTGAAAAAAGATATTTTAGAAATACAAATAGGTTTTTATGGTCTACAAGTAAAATCATCTATAACAATGAATACATACCAATAAAATATGATTATATTGACGGAGTTAAAACCGGCTATACTGGTGAAGCAAGAAATTGTCTTGTAACCTCTGGTGAAAAAAATGGAATAAGATTTATTGCAGTTGTTTTTAAAGCAGAAGGATACGAAGTATATAGAGATTCAAGAATTCTTATGGATTATGGATTTGAAAATTTTTCTCTGAAAAGTATTATTCAAAAGGATAATGTTTTGGGAACAGAGGAATTTCCTAAAACTATCCAAGGGTCATTAGATTATGGAACAACTAAAGATATGATTGATGTTTTTAATCAAAATGAGTCTCCAGTTTATAATACAGAAATAATAATTAATAATTTACAATTTCCTGTATATAAAGGGGATATTGTGGGTAAAGTAATAGTAACAAGGGATAGTTTTATGGAGGAACTAGATCTAATAGCTTTTAATGACTTGGAATCAAAATTCACAGTATCATATGCTATGACTGTATTTAGTGATAATATTCCAAGATTTCTTTTTTACTCCTTTATATCCTTTGTAATTTTTATACTTAGTATTTTTGCCTTGAGGCTAATTATGCTAAGAAAAAGAAGAAAAAGGATGAGAAGAAAAAAATATAAAAATATATATTAATTCTCTTTCCTTTTAAAGGTTTTTTTGGTTAAATATATATAAGTACAAAAATTCAAACATTTCAAAATTTTACGAGGAGGTAATTCCAATGGTAAAATTATTGGTTGGTGAGGCAGGTAGTGGAAAGACAAAGGCTATGATTCATATGGCAAATGAAGCGGTGGATCTTGCGAAAGGTGAGATAGTGTACATTGAATCAAGCAGTAAACATATGCACCAGCTCCATAGAAATATAAGATTTATCTCCACTCAGGATTTTGCGCTTAATACATTCAATTCCCTCTATGGATTTTTATGTGGTCTTGTAAGCGAAAATTACGACATAGAAAAGATATATATAGACGGAATGGATAAGGTTGTAGGAAATATAACTCCTATAATGATTGACTTTATGAAAGATATAAATAAGTTTACAGATAAGTACGAAATTGATATGATTATCTCTTCAAGCATTGATGATCCAAGCTTGGAACAAGAATTAAAGGATTATTTTATTACTTTTGATAAAGTAACTGTTTAGAAAACTACTGAGGCTCAAAATATAAACCCACCCATAAGTGCAATCAAAGATTGCCAATGAGGATTGGGAATTTTTCTTAATTCACAATAAAAAAGACCATATTTCTATATATAAAATAGAGATATGGTCTTTTATTTTATCCAAATATCTTACTGCATAAATTGCATCCAGTTTCAGATGCAGCAACTCCTCCAAGTGCAGTCTCTCTCAATTCCATAGGCATTGATTTTCCAACCTTATACATCGCAGCCACTACCTCATCAAAAGGTATAAGACTATCAATACCTGCCAGAGCCATCTCTGCACTAATAAAAGCATTGGCTACTCCTATGGCATTTCTTTTTTGACAAGGGGCTTCTACAAGCCCAGCGATAGGATCACATATAAGTCCCATTATGTTTTTTATGCTTATTGCAGCTGCATCAAGGCACTGCTTTGGACTGCCACCCATTATTTCGCAAACTGCTGATGCAGCCATAGCCGCAGCTGAACCTGTCTCAGCTTGACATCCACCTTCCGCTCCAGAAACTGTAGCATTTCTTGAAATAATCATTCCAATTGCTCCAGCATTAAAAAGCCCTTCAACCATAATCTCATCATCGAGATTATATTCTTCTTGTAAAGCCCTAAAAACCCCTGGAATTATACCACAAGATCCTGCTGTAGGAGCCGCAACAATAAGTCCCATCGATGCATTTACTTCCAGTACTCCCATTCCATAAGCCATAGCTTTAGATACAAGACTACCACATATATTTTTTTTGTTTTTTATATTTGAGTAAAGAGTTTTTGCTTCTCCACCTATAAGTCCTCCCATAGATTTTAAATCTTCTTTTAGGGATTTTTCTATTGCTTTTTTCATTACTTCATAAGATCTATTCATCTCTTTTATTATGTCTTCTTCATTCTTGCCAAAAGTTAATGATTCTGATTTTATCATTAAATCAGATATTTTGTATTTATGCTCTTCACACATATTTAATAAATCTTTTCCAGAATAAAATTCCATAAGTCCTCCTTAATTTTCGTAATTATATTACATTTCAACCAAAAAAACATCGTTTATGTTTGGGCTGTTTTTTAATTCATCTAGTAAATCTGGTTTCATTTTTTCATCAAGTTCTAGAACCGTAAAAGCCTTTTCTCCCATTGACTCTCTAAATATACTCATAAAGGCTATGTTTATACCTTGCTCTGTCAATACCTTTGTGATATGTGCAGCAACTCCAGGTTTATCAATTTGCTGAACTATGACTGTAGTATACTCTCCTGTAAATTTAACATCTATTCCATTAATCTTTTTTATTATTATTGCTCCTCCACCTATAGATTCTCCCATTATAGATAGAGTTTTTTGTTCTCCTTTTAAATCTATTTCAACTGTGTTTGGATGCATATCGGGATCCATTTCACCTATTTCAAAACTTATACTAATACCTTTTTCCTTAGCTAATTCAAATGAATTTTTAATTTTCTCGTTTTCTGTGTTAAATCCCAAAATCCCTCCGATTAAAGCTCTATCTGTACCATGACCCTTATAGGTCTGGGAAAAAGATCCATAAAGGGTAAAATTCGCTTCTTTTATCTCATCTTTAAATATTTTGTATGCTACTTGTGATATCCTTAATGCTCCCGCTGTATGGGAACTAGATGGACCAATCATTATTGGACCTATTACATCAAATACACTAATCTTTCTCATATTTCACCTCTTAGTTTTTAATTATTTTTCTCTAAACCTGTAGACATTTTTGGGTCTTCCAACCGTTCCATATTCGAAATGAAGATCTAAATATCCTTGTTTTTCTAAAACATCTAAATATCTTCTTGCTGTAATTCGTGAAAAACCAAGTACATCTGCTATCTCCATAGCAGTGTATCCAGTCTCCTTATTTTCTTTAAAAAATTCCATAACATGTTCAAAAGTGTTGGAATTATTTTTCTTTTTATCTTGATGAAATAATTCTCCCTTTTTTTCATTTAATAGATATTTATCTATATCCTCTTGATCTACAGTTTCTATATTGAGTATAGCTTCACATCTTTGCCTATATTTTAATAAAGATTCGCTAAATCTCTCATAGGTAAATGGTTTTATTAAATAATCAACAACGCCTATTCTAAAGGCATCTTCTACAGTTTTTATATTCTTGTCTGCAGTTATCATGATTACATCCGTATCTAGATGGTTTTCTCTCATCCATTTTAAAAGCTCGAGGCCTTTTTCTCCAGGTAAAAAAACATCCAAAAGAACAAGGTCTGCAGAATTAGTTTCAAGAAATTTTTTAGCATTTTTTACATTATCTACGCTGCCTATTAAATCAAATCCTTCAACTTTTTCTAAAAATTTTTCATTAATCATCCTAACCATAGGATCATCTTCTACAATCAAAACCTTAATCATAAGGTTCCCCCCTTCTCAATCGGAATACTTATGTCCCATGTCACGCCCTCATTTGAGCTAAGCCTGATGGTTCCTTCCGATTTTTCAATTAATGTCTTAACTATCCAAAGACCGTATCCTCTTTGTCCCTCTTTATTCGTAAATCCTTTGGAAAAAATATTTCCAAGTATTGATTCATCAATACCTCTACCATTATCTTTAATTATTATATTAACTTTTTTATTGTCTGAATTCAACTTGATTGAAAGAACTCCATTTTCTACATTACTTAACTCCTCAATTGAGTTTTCTAGAAGGTTCCCAATAATTGAGGTTATGTCATCTTCGCTTAGCGTAGCAGGAAGTTCTTTTAAATTTGACTCTTCATCTATATGAAAAGAAATTTTATTTTCAAGAGCTTTATTATACTTTGATAAGAGTATAGCCGCAACATGAGGGTGAATTATTTTATTGGTAATATTATTGAAAAAATCTGCTCTATCACTAGCTACCATGTCAATATATTCTAAAGCTTTTTGGTGCTCTTCAAGTTGTATAAGTCCAGATATAGTATGAAGTTTATTTTGGAACTCATGATTTTGCGCTCTGATATTTTCTATTATTTCTCTTGAGTTGTTTAGTTCTTTGGCCAGGTTGGCCGCTCTATCTTTTTCATCAAGAAGTTCGGCTATTTCATAAGGCTCTAGTCCAAATATCTGTTTTTTGATACTTACTGTTAAAATCCCAGAACCTACTATCCCTAAAAATAAGATGGAAAGAAATAAAAATTTCAATTCATTTTCATATCCCTTTACTTCTTTATTCACGCTATCATTTACTGTAGCAACTAAAACAGCCCCTACCTGTTCTTTGTTTAAATAAATTGGAACAAATGCTCTAATATTGGAAAAAATATTACTTCTAGACGTTAAGACATAGCTTTTTCCATATTTTAAGACTTCATGTTCTCCTCCCCTTGAATATTTTTTGCCTATCTCTGATTCATTAGGATGAGAATATTGAACAGAGTTCTTATCCAATACTATTATATACTGAAATCTTGTTTTGTCTCTGAAAAGCTCTATTTCCTTTTGTATTAGATAATCATTCTCTTCATATAATGCATACTGTATTTTTTGATTTTGACTGACAATATGAGCTACATCAATAGCAGAAGAAGATATCTGATTTTCAAGTGTCTGACTTAGATGACTTACAACCATAAAGCGAATTAAAAAAACCAAAGCTGTTATCATTATAATAAAGAATATGGAAATTTTATTTCTCAGCTTCATTCTTTTAATCCTTTCGCCTTACTAAGAGCCTCTTTTAGTGCATCAATAAACCCCTGACTAGTTAAAGTCGCTCCAGTAATCACATCTATATTTTCTCCATTATTAGTTTTAGCATCTGCAATTAAAAGAGGATATACTATGTTCCCTATTTCAGGATTTTCGTTTTCTGATACCACTTCAATCTCTAATATCTTTCTGCTGTCTGTTTCAACCTTTAATATAATCTCTGAAGTATATCCCTCACCAGTTCCTATATATATTCCTTCATTAAAAATTGACTCTTTTCTAAATTGATATAAAATCATAGAAAATAGGATTAATATTATAAAAATTATATATTTCTTTTGGATTTTCATTAAATCACCTTTTTTGAATTTATATAGTCTCTAATTTTTTCTATAAAGAAGGTTTTCAACTAGTTTTTTAAGTATATCTTTATGTTCAATATTATCCAGCTTGTTTATTAAGCTAAGTACTTTATTTGTATGTCTTGTTGCTATAGCTTCTGATTTTTCTATCCCTTTATGCTCTTTAATAAAATTAAAAATCAAATCAACATCCTCTTTAGTTTTTTCTTCTTTTTTTAGCAAATCTTTTAAAACTCCAGCCTCATCTTTTTGTAGCGCAAATATTACAGGAAGTGTATAATATCCATTTAAAATATCGATTTGTGAGGTTTTTTTGAGGCCTTTATCATCTTCAGTAATATCTAGTATATCATCTTTTATTTGAAATGCTACACCTAAATAATATCCAATTTTTCCAAGTATCTTTGAGGTTTTTTCATCTGCACCACTTTCATAAGCTCCTATATAGCATGCTAAAGAAATGAGAGCTGCAGTCTTTCCTGAAATAACCTTGAGATATTTTTTATAGGAAGCATTTAGATCATACCTGGAGTGAAACTGCATAAGTTCTCCTGTACATATTCTCGATATCACATTTGAAATATTTTTCATAGTATCCATGTCATAGCTTCCAGATAACATAGAAAAACATTTTGTAAATATATAATCTCCTATATAAACAGCATATTTTTTCCCGTACTTATACTGTAGGGTATATTCACCTCTTCTTGTCTCACTTTCATCAATGATATCGTCATGTACAAGAGTAGCCATATGAAACATTTCTATAATGGCTGCAAGTTGTAGTATTTCCTCTTTTTTATATTTCTGGTTTTTTCCAAATTCCGAAGAAATTAGTAGTAAACCAGGTCTTATCATCTTTCCTCTTTTATTAATCATTGCTCCTAGAGTTTCATTTAAATAACTCTCTTTTGATATCAGAGTATCATGCATTATATCTTGTACCTTATCTAAATCTTCTTTATAGGAAGGATAGTTTTCCCAAAAATTACTCATTTTATAGATACCACCTTATCTTTTATTATATTTACTAAAAATTATACTATATATTAACACAAAAATTTAAGAATTTAACTCTTTGTTTCACTTTCTGATGTCTATGGATTTAATGCTTTGCTAAGATTCAAATAGAATCTATAACTAAAAGTTTTACTACAAAAATAAGCCCTTAGCAAAGGTTTCTTTGTAAGGACTTATTTTAAGTAAAAGTGTTCTAATTTTATTATTAGTCAGTATATAAATACCATTTCTTGATTAGCGGTATTTTTTTATATATTTTCTTTAAATATGGATAAAGATAATAATCCAATCCAAAGGTTGAACCTGATCCTCCTATTAAAGCTATACTTGCAAAAGTATACCAAAGAACTTCAAGTCCTGCCATAGCACTTAAAATAAATACAAAAGTCATAATTGTGCTTATTCCTGCTGCAACAACTGTAAATAGTCCTACTATAAGCATTACTCCTATTACAAGTTCTGTAATAACTGCCATTGCTTGGAACTGAAACGCAAACGGAGCTACGATTGTATCAAGTCCCCATTGTACTATTGGCCATGGTTGTGAAAGAAGAGGTTCAACATAATCTGCTGATTCAGCCCAATCCGTTGCAGCCGATGTTGCAGTTTGAACAATATATATATTTTCTGGATTAAGCCACCCATCACTTATCTTATTTAGAGCTTCATATATCCACATTCCTCCCAAGAATAATCTAAGGGGAACTAACCAAAAGTTTGGAGATGATTTAGAAAAATGTCCTCCTACAAATGATCTTTCTTTCTTTATATGGAAAAACTCATGCATCATATAAGTCCATATTCTATTAAAGCCAGCAACTTCTAAAAGATAATGGATGTTCACAAGATGCTTCATAAGCATTGCCATAAATCCGGAAAGCTTGATATTTAGGTTATTGTTTGATCCAAGGTTAGCTACTGCATATCTTCCACCAATAGAAACCATATATCCATGATAATTTGATTTAAATGCCTTTTTACTCCCTTTTGTCACATCTGCATGAATATTATGAGCTATAACCGCTCCTGTCTGGATTGCAGTCTCAACTATTTGAGGTATCCCTTGAGGACTTTTCTCTTCTTCTAGATATGCATTGTCTCCAACTGCATATACTTCACTATGTTCAATAGTCTGAAGAAATTCGTTTGTCTGGATTCTACCTCTTTTTCCTAATGTTAGTCCAAGCTTAGAAGAAAATCCTGATGCCTGAACCCCTGCGTTCCATATAAGAGTTTTAGTAGGTATTACTTTACCTTCTCCAAGTTCTACAGATTCTTCATTTACTTTAGTAATACTTACATTATTTAATATCTCTACTCCAAGTTTTTTTAGTCTGTCTTCCGATTTTTTTATAAGATCACTTGGAAGCATTGGAAGTATTTTAGGAAGCATATCCACAACATAAAGCTTTACTTCTGACTTAGATACGTCATATATTCTGCAAAGCTCTTCTTTATATTCGCCTAGCTCTCCAGCCATTTCTATTCCTGTAAAGCCTCCTCCTGCTACTACAAAAGTAAGAAGCTTTTGTCTTTCCTCTAATGAGGATTTTTTTTCTGCAAGTCTAAACATGTTATGTATGTGTTCTTTAAGATTAACTGCATCTTCATACGACCATAGAGTATGTCCAAACTCCTGAGCACCCTCTACTCCATAAAAAGCAGGTTCACTTCCAGCTCCAATGACAAGATAGTCATAGTCATAGATTTTTGTATCTGAAGTAAGCTGTTTAGCTTTAAAATCAATATTTGTTATCTCATCCAGTACTACATCGACTTTTCTTCCTTCAAATATTGAATTTAAATCAATTCTTATAGAATCTTCAGGAGTTCTTCCTGCCGCTACTTCATGAAGCTCTGTCATTAAAGTATGATATGGTTTTTTGTCTATAAGCGTAATCTGAATATCATTATGTTTTTTAAAATATTTATGAAGCTTTTTTCCTGTGGCTACGCCTCCGTAGCCTCCTCCAAGTATAACTATTTTTTTCATAGAAATAAATTCCTCCTACAACTTTTTGTTAAATCTTTAAGTTTTATATGCTAATATTATCACAAACTTAGTCTTAGAATACTATTACCCCTTTTTTGTTCAAAATAAATATTATTTGTTCATTATGTTCATTATTATTTTATATATAATCTTCTTTATAAATGATAAATTATTAATATCTTAACATACTTCATGTTAACTTCGACAAGATAGTCTAATTTCATACTAAACAATATCTATATTTCAAACTAAGAGGTGATTGAAATTTTCTGGAAACAAAAAAAAACCATTTTTATTATTTTAATATTATTGGCTTTAGGAATATCTTACTTTTTTTTCAAAATTTCTCAAAATGAATTATACAACTTAAATTCTAAAACTGAATTTGTTTTAGGCTCTACCTTTAAAATATCTATATATGGAAAAAATTCAGATAGACTTATACAAGAATCCATCGAAATAGTTAACGAAATCGACAATAAAATGAGTCTTAACAACCCTGAAAGCGAAATAAATAAAATTAATAATAATGCTGGTATAGAATTTAGCAAGGTATCAGACGATACTCTTTATGTTGTATCCAAAGCAGTAGAATATGGGTATATATCAAAAGGACATTTTGATATATCAATAGCTCCTTTAGTTAATCTTTGGGGGATTACATCAGATTCTCCTCAAGTTCCATCTGAATCAGAGATAAACCAAGCTTTATCTCTGATTAACTATAAAGACATAGAGTTTGAAGATAATGAAATCAAACTAAAAAGAGAGAAAATGGGAATTGACTTAGGAGGCATAGCAAAGGGTTTTGCTGCAGACAAGGTTTATAATCATTTAAAGGAAAAGGGAGTAAAAAGTGCAATGATAGATGTTGGGGGCAATATTTCCTTACTTGGCACAAGGCCTGATGGCTCTGAGTACACTATAGGAATACAAAACCCATTCGAGAGCAGAGGAAATCATTTTGCAACTGTAAAGATAGCTGACAAAACGATTGTAACTTCTGGCAAATATGAGAGATTTTTCACATATGAAAATAAAGATTATCATCATATCTTGTCCCCATTTGATGGATACCCTATAGAAAATAATATTGAATCAGTAACAATCATTTCAGAAAATTCATTAGAAGCTGATGCTCTTTCAACTACAGTACTTCTTTTGGGAGCTGAAAAGGGTCTAGAGCTTATAAATTCATTAAAGGATTCTGAATGTATTATTGTGGATAGTAATAAAAACGTTTTTTTATCAAACAGTCTAAAAAATTTTGAACTTAAAAATAATGATTTTAATTTAAAAACAAAAGGGGCTGTCGGGAAAAGGCGTTTTTTGAACGATGAACCCTAAAAATTAAAAATCCTAGATTATTAAAGACATTCAGAAATGTAAATGTTTTAAAATAATCTAGGATTTTTAATATCTATAAATATTTATTGCATGACAAAAAAGCCATGCTATATTTTTTCATGACTTATTTCATTTTAAACTAGCTACGCTATTTTTCTCTCATATTTCTTGATTTTTTTATTCGCGAAGCGATGATATTTATT
>NZ_JAGGLI010000005.1 GCF_017874355.1 Acetoanaerobium pronyense | reverse complement strand
GAGGTAATATGGAAAATTTCATTAAAGAGGCTAAATTAGATTTTTTCATGGATACAGCCTCTCATACAACCTTTACTGCTAACGCAGTCAAGACAATTATTAAAGCGTTAGCTTATAGCATTATAAATATTATGAAAAGATCAGTCCTGCCTAAAGATATGGAAAAAAGCAGGCTTCTTTCTATTAGAGCTAACCTAATAAAAATAGCTTGTCGCTGTGTAAATTCAGGAAGAAAAACTATTTTCAAATTATGCAAAAGTAGTCCTTATAAAAAGATTTTCGATAGCATAATGGAAAATATAGATTCTATAAGATTTTAATAGTATAAAATCAAAAATTTAAAATTAGAGTTTTCAACCAAGGGATAAGTCTATCCATTTTTAAAAACAAAATTATTTTAATTTGTTTCTGAAATTGAAAAAGCTAATATTATTTGAAATTCATTTGAGTAGAAAACTAAAATTAAGAACTTTTATTGTGGAATTTTCTAATTTCTGAATTAAGAGCCTAAATTATTTTTTTATGAATAATTCGGGTATAATTTTATTTTTATTAAATTTATAGTGTAGCGTTTAATTTATGAGGTATATGTAAAAAAGAAACTAATAGAAAGGATGTGCAAAGTGGAGAATTTAAAATTCAACCCCCAAAATATAGATAAGCTTATTAGTGAAAAAAGGAAAAAAGAGCTTCCTCCTCTTGAAACTCTTGAAAAATTCATGAAAGGAAAAACCTATAAAGGAACCTTTGTGGACTTTGGATGCGGAGTTGGATACTTTACATTTCCTGCTGAAAAATATTTCGAAACAGTGATTGGCGTTGATATAGAGCCAAAGATGATAGATTATGCACTAAAGAATATTCATGAAGGCTCTAGTGCAAAGTTCATATTGTCCCATGAAAATTCCACAGCTCTGCCAAGCAGTATAGCAAATGTTGTATTTATGTCCAATGTTTTTCACGAAGTATATAATCCAAAACTTGTTGTAAATGAACTAAAAAGACTATTAAAAGAAGAAGGAGAGCTTTGGGTATTAGAGTGGAGCAAAAAAGAAATGGAAGAAGGTCCACCACTTGATCATAGAATATCCAGAGATGAGCTTATAGAAATGATTGCAGATGATGAAATCAAATTCATAGGAGATATTCACATAAGCGATAAATTTTATGGAGCTAAGTTCACCATGAATGAAGAACTTTATCTAAAATTTTATAAAAACGAAAAATTGTAATTTAATTTTAATTTTATTTTTTCTCTTATTTAGGTTAAAATAAATTTATACTTAAATAAAGAGAGGTTTTAAAATGAAAAAATATATAGCTATACTTGGCAGTATAATAATAGCTTGCACCTCAAGCTATAGTGTATCCTATGGAGCTTCCCCTATAAAAATAGAAATTAATAATATTCCTATGAATATAGAGGTTGCTCCTGAAATTGTAAATGGAAGAACTATGGTTCCATTTAGGTCTATATTTGAAGGTCTGGGAGCAAAAGTGGAGTGGAACGAAACTACAAGAGAAGGAAAGGGCATACTCCAAAATGGAAAATGGGTTTCTTTTTCAAATGGAAGAAGATTTGCAAACAGTAATAAAGGCTCTATTGAGATAGATTCTCCAGCCATTATAAGAAATGGAAGGCTTCTTATCCCTGTAAAGGCTGCCTCAGAAGCTCTTGGTGCAGATATTTCTTGGAATCAAAGCAAAAGACTGGTTTCTATCGTTACCCCAAACAATCAAACTGCTCCAGCTTTTAAATCTTTAAATCCTAGGGAAACAACTCAAACTCCAGCGCTATCACCAGAAAAATCATTGGTTTCATCTACAGGGAAGACCGTATTTATTGGACAAAGTAAGAGTGATTTGATTTCAGTCCTTGGAAGTCCAAATCGAATAGACACTTCTGAAAAAGGATATGAGGTATATATCTATAACTCAGATTACTCAAAATACATCCAGCTTGGAGTCCATAACGGAAATGTTATTGAGATATATACAAATGCTAAAGATTGGATGGGAGATAGCTCTAAGATAGGAGTGAAGCTATCTGACGACTCTAAAAGCTTTAATAGAGCATATACTCAAAACGTAATTAATGGTTTTGAAAGACAGGTATTTGACCTTACCAATAGCTATAGAGTGTCTAATGGATTAAAGCCCTTTGAATACTGTGAAACTGCTAGTACAGCTTCAAGGCTTCATAGTCTTGATATGGCGAATTTAAAATACTTTTCTCACACATCACTAAGTGGCACTGAGCCTTGGGACAGAATGGCTCTTCAGGGAATTAGATATTCTTCTGCAGGTGAAAATCTAGCCATGGGTCAGCAAAATGCAGCTGATGTTGTGGAAGCTTGGATAAACTCAAGCGGTCATAGGAAAAATTTACTTGGAGATTTCAAAGCTCTAGGAGTAGGAATATATAGCCAAGGAAATGCTTCTGGTACATATTATACTCAAAATTTTTATACAGCTAGATAACATTATTAATGCCCCTCGGAAATCCGAGGGGCATTTTGTGATTTGGTTTTTATATTAGTTTGGACTAGCTAGTTTTTAGACTTTAATCTTACTAGGCTCTTATTTTCCTAAAAATCCCATAAGTATTCCACCATATTGAACAAATATAGGAGCAAATACTAGTGAAACTATAGTCATAAGTTTGATAAGGATGTTTATTGAAGGTCCAGAAGTATCCTTAAATGGATCACCCACTGTATCTCCAACAACTGCAGCTTTGTGAGCTTCTGAACCTTTTCCGCCATGTGCACCTGATTCGATGTACTTTTTAGCATTATCCCAAGCTCCACCTGCGTTAGCCATCATTATTGCCATAAGAACTCCAGTTACAAGAGCTCCACCTAAAAGTCCTCCAAGAGCTTCTGTTCCAAGAAGCAGACCAACAACTATTGGAGAAAGAACTGCAAGAACTCCTGGAAGTACCATTTCTCTAAGTGCCGCTGCTGTAGATATATCAACACACTTAGCATAATCTGGCTTTCCAGTACCTTCCATGATTCCAGGTATTGTCTTAAACTGTCTTCTAACCTCTTCTATCATTTCAAATGCAGCTTTACCAACCGCTTCCATTGTAAGAGCAGAGAATAAGAAAGGAAGCATTCCACCTATAAACATCCCTGATATAACTTCTGGGTTTGTTAAACTGATTGAAGTAAGACCTGTCGCAGCGGTATAAGATGCAAATAGTGCAAGTGCTGTAAGAGCAGCAGAACCTATTGCAAATCCTTTACCTATAGCTGCAGTAGTATTTCCTACTGAGTCAAGCTTATCAGTTATAGCTCTTACTTCTTTAGGAAGTTCGCACATCTCTGCTATTCCACCTGCATTATCAGCAATTGGTCCATATGCATCAACAGCTACAGTCATACCTGTAGTTGCAAGCATTCCAACAGCAGCAAGAGCAATTCCATAAAGACCAGCAGCAATATAAGCTCCAAGTATACCCACAGCGATTATGATAAGAGGCCATAAAGTAGACTCCATACCAACAGCAAGACCAGAAATTATAGTTGTAGCTGGTCCAGTTTCTGATTGCTGAGCAATTTTCTTAACATGCTTGAAATCAGCTGAAGTGTATACCTCTGTAATTTGTCCTATTGAAAGACCTACAGCAAGACCTATAATTATAGCCCAGAAACCTGAAAGATTTCCAAGGAACATATTTGAAAGAACAAAAGAAGCTAATATTGTGATTCCTGTAGCTACATAAGTACCCATTTTAAGTGCTTTATGAGGATCTGAATTGTCATCACCTTTAACAAAAAAAGTTCCTATTATCGATGCTATTGTTCCTACTCCTGCTACCGCTAGAGGGAATATAGCTCCAGCGACTCCATATGCAGTTCCTGCAGTTGAAGTAGCTAAAAGTCCTAAAGTAATTGCAGCTATAAGAGAACCTACATATGACTCGAAAAGGTCAGCTCCCATACCAGCAACGTCCCCAACATTATCTCCAACGTTATCAGCTATAACAGCTGGGTTTCTTGGATCATCTTCAGGGATTCCTGCTTCTACTTTACCAACAAGGTCAGCTCCAACGTCAGCTGCTTTAGTGTATATACCTCCGCCCACACGACCAAATAGAGCTAGAGATGATGCACCAAGTCCAAATCCAGTAAGAATTTCTGCTGTTTGAGAAGGATCATTTCCAAGTGCAGTAAGTACAATATAAAGTCCGCTTACTCCTAAGATACCAAGACCAACAACAGACATTCCCATTACTGCTCCACCTGAGAAAGCTACTGAAAGAGCCTTGTTCATTCCGCCTTCTTTGGCTGCATTAGCTGTTCTTACGTTAGCCTTTGTTGCAACCTGCATTCCAAAGAATCCTGCAAGAGTTGAAAAAATAGCCCCTACTAGGAAACAAATTGCTGTTAAAATGTTGATTCCAATAGCAAGCACTACAAATAATACCACAATGAAAATAGCAAGGGCTTTGTACTCCCTTGTAAGGAAAGCCATAGAACCCTCGTGTATATAGGATGAAATCTCCTTCATTCTTTCTGTACCGACATCAACTTTGTTGATTTTGCCAGCTAGAAGGAATGCAAATACAAGTGCCAAGACTCCTACGGCTGGAGCCCATATTAAGTTTTGCATTTCTTGTTACCTCCCAATTAAAAGATTAGTTATTGAATTGCTACTAAAATTATAGCCAAAATTATAAAAAGCACTGCACAAACTGTTGTCATTTTTCTTAAGATAACATCCATGCCTCTTGCTTTGTTACCCATAAGCTGTTCAGCTCCACCTGAAATCGTTCCAGAAAAACCTGCACTTCTTCCAGATTGAAGCAAAACACTAGCTATAAGTCCTAAGCTGACTATTATTTCTAAAATCATCAGAAAAGTCCTCAAATCAAGCACCTCCTCACTAAGTATACACTCTAACCATACTTTCATATTTTATCATACGAGTTATTATAAAGCAACAAATTAACTGTGTTGTAATAATTGAAAAATAGAATATTAGTTCTGCCTTTAATATAACAAAAAATACCTCCAAGTAAATAGTATAATTTTAAATAATTACACTTTTCACTTGGAGGTATTTTTTCAATAAAGTTCTATTATTATAATAAAATATTTATTTCGCTATCCGCTTTCAGAGTTTCAATTATTGTTCTAAATTCTGCATTTTGCTTTTCCTGCATAATTTCAAACTCAAGATCATTTTTTATCTCTTCGTATGAAGGGAAATCCTCTTCAGCTTCGGTTCCTTGTATTTCTTCAAAGTATCTGTCATATGCCTCTTTGCTTTCTGCTTCTGATACCTCTACATTTTCTGTAGCTTCGTTAAAGAAACGCTCTATATGCATCTCTGTCTTTAGCATTTTTTTAAGTCTTTCTTCTGTAAGAAGATTCATCTCTAAAATCTCTTCAAAATCCTCCTGTGAAGAAAACTGCCCCTTTAGGCTTTCAAATTCCTCTTCTACCTCTTCGTCAGTCACAGAGTGTCCATTTTTGATAGCTTCTTGAAGAAGTATTCTTTCCTCAACAAGTATATCAATCGCTTCTTCTCTTATCCCTTCAAGAACTGCTTCCTCCTGTTCACCCTCAAGAGATAGTCCTTGCTGCTCATAATTCATGCTGATTCTTTGTACTGTATAATCAAAATCTTCTTTAGATATTTCTTCTCCGTTTACAATAGCTGCTGCTTCCCCTGCTTCAACGTTCTCATTTCCCTCAGGTGCTGACTCTTGACTACATCCTATTGCAAAGATTGAAACCATAGCCGCAAGCATCAATACACCAATAATTTTTTTCTTTAAAATCATAATTAAATTCTCCTTTTTATTATGGCATTTAGCCATTTTTCTTCATGTCCTTCTCTTTTGTCCATTGTAAGCCACATATGCTCAAGATCGAACCCCCTATTTTGTTCGATTAGTTCCTTGAACATAGATTCAGTATAGCAGGAAAAAAGCCGTTTTCCAACCATAGTTTCCCCAGTTCCATACTTAAAGGATAAATAACAAACTCCTTCATCTTTTAAAGCTCTTCTTATCTTTTCTAGGATTTTAGACATTTGTTTGGATGGAAGATGCAAAAGTGAAGCACATGCCCATATCCCATCAAACTCCTTGTTAAAATCTATTTCCTTAAAACTCAAATTGAGTACTTCCTGCCCTATATAATCAGATGCAAGTTTGCAAAGTTCCTTTGAGCCATCCATAGACGTAACTCTATATCCTTTTTCTATAAAATACTTACTATCTCTCCCTGAGCCGCATCCAAGGTCAAGAACACTATCTCCTTCTTCAAGATATTTCTCAAATTCTTCATATACATCAGACATATCTATATGTGCAGTTTTATCAAAGAAGCTTGATGTGTTTTCATCATAATATCCAATGCTTTCTTTCTCTCTTTTCCAGATTTGATAACTATCTAAATCAGAGCCAATCTTTCTAAGCAGAAATCCAAGGACCACAACATCATCAATAAATCCCCCAGGCAAAAAATCAGGAATGGTATCAATAGGAGTCACAAGATAAATAAATCCTATCACTATTATTACAAGTGAAGCCTTTGGAATCTCCTTGTATTCCCCTTTAATCCAATCCTTCATAAGTGAAAAAACTAGCTGTAATTTCTCCCAAATTTCATCAAGAGCTCCTCTTCTATTTGATTTCGCAGTTTCCATTGCAGAATCAAGAAGTTTTATTGCTTTATTTTTGTCTTTAAGTATCTCTTCCGCCTTAGTTGTATTAGTCTTGTAAAATGTGGATTTGAATTTAGACAATATAGTATCTACAGTGCTGTTGCTTATTCTCAATTTCTTCATCTCCATCTTCTATTTTAAATTTCTTAAAGCATAATACTATGTATCTTAAAGTATTATACTATATACCATGGTAAAACAAAAATCTTTATACTGTCAAATCCCGATTTTAAAATGAAGCTTTCTATTAGTTCATTTTGATATATACTATGTATAATGGGTATATTAGTACTTAAAAATATTCTTTTTATGATTTTATTTTTTGACTATAAAAATCACTATAAACACATTGGGAGGTATGTTATGTTTAAAGATTTTGAAAAGCAAAGCCCTACTATAGATGTAAAAACTTTTGTGGCAGAGGGCTGTCATATTATAGGTAAGGTTACTATGCTGGAGTATAGCAGCGTATGGTTTAACTCAGTGGTAAGAGGAGATGTAAATTCCATAACAATCGGACGATATAGTAATGTGCAGGACAATAGTACTGTCCACGTAGGAGACAATCATCCAACTATAATAGGGGATTTTGTTACAATTGGACACAGAGCCATAATTCATGGATGCACAATAGAAGACCATGTTTTAATAGGTATGGGAGCGACAGTATTAAATGGAGCAAAAATTGGAAGAGGAAGCATCATAGCCGCTGGAGCTGTTGTAAAGGAAAATTTTGAAGTGCCTGAGTTTTCTTTAGTTGCGGGAGTTCCTGCAAAGATAATCAAACAACTTCCAGAAGATATATCGAAAATTCATTCTCAAGCAGTGAAGTATAAGACTCTGTGGTCAGAAAGATACGGCACTACTCCAGATATAGATGGAGAAAGATATAATGGAGAAGAGATTGTATAGAAAAATCAAATCACTAATATATTAAATCTTGTTTTATTCACAAAAAGCTGAAGAAATATATCCTTCAGCTTTTTGCTATTTATCTAATTTAATTCACGCCCCTATGGGCTGATTTTGAAGTTCTCTTTTATTGTGTTCTTCTTTGTAATCTCCCCACATATCAGTAGCTTTAATCATCATCTGTCTTGGGACTGCACTCCTAAGAGCAAATAAATCTCCATACCATCTTCTGGCATCCTCAAAATAATCAAGTCTTCTGCTAAGATCTGCAATAGTATATATTATAAAATACTTTTGATATCCCACCGATTCAAAATCTTCATTTGAATATGTGAACTTATAGTTTTGATAGCTTATTTCCAAGAATTTTCTCTCCATAGCAGCCTCTTCTAACTCTCTATATAGCCAAGCTACCTTGAGTGCTAGTCCCGCAATCACATACTTGGGTTCAGATATTTGACTCGCTATGTGAAGTGCTAACTTGAATACCCTAATTCCATCCTCCATAGACCTTTCAGAAGTATATTTGTTAAAATCATTGATATTCATAAAATAATCCAGTATTTTTCTTATTTTATCTTCGTTGAGCTTTGTATTCGCTTTTTCTCCAAATGCCATTCCGCACTGAGGGCAAACATTTATTTCATAAATATATGGATTTATATTTTTATAAATCTTATGATTGTCAGATTCTATTTTATCTACTTTTAGCCTAGTGCTGAAGGGCTTTTTAGTTGTAAAATCAATTTTGCAATTTGGACAAGAAACTTTTTTATCATATAGTAAATTCATTTTACCCCCTCCTTATATTACTATAATATAACACCTATATATTTTAGTCAATAGGTACTATTTAAAAGAAGGGACAAAGTATCATATAAATTTATTTTTAGGCAAATATAATTAGAAAAAATCTATTTACAACTAGATATTTCTGTTTTACACCTAAATTTTTGATTTTAAAAGCTCGGCAAAATCCTTCAAGCCTTGTTCATCATCAAAGACTCCTTGAGCCTTGTCTTTAGGTCCTCCCCCTTTTCCCCTATAATTATTTATATTTTCTTTAAAAAATCTTCCCATATTAAAATCTATATCTTTAGTATTTGCGGTAACCCTCTTGTCAATAAGGCTTCCAAGAACTAGACTATCTGTCTTTTCTTTTAGGATATCTTCCATCAAAAGGAGAGTTTCAAAATCTAGGTCATCATATATAAAGAAGTACTTATTGTCTTTTATATCCGCTGATCGAGCTATTATTTCCGCAATTTTTTTCTTCATCAGGGATAGAGATTTTTTTACTTCATCTAGCTCAGACTTTTGTCTTAGTGCCTTGTCTATGATTAGGTCTTCCTCAGATGAATATATTTTCTTTAGAGTTTTAATTATATTGTTCTTTTGCTCATAGTCCTTTAGAGCTCTTTCTCCGCAATTGAAGTATACTCTAGTCATTCCTTTGTATGCCTCTGTCTTTAGGATTTTTATTATTCCTATTTCGCCTGTTCTTTTTACATGGGTACCTCCGCAGGCACAACAGTCAACATCACCCATCTTTATTACCCTTATATTCTTATCAACAGATACTTCTTTCCTTACAGGAATACCTTCTATATTTCCATTTTCGCTAAATATAGCCTCTACTTCTATATCTTCGTATATACTTTTATTTGCTTCTCTTTCAGCCTCTTCTATTATCTCATCCGTCATAACCTTTATATCTATATCAATAGTTACATAGTTTTCCCCTAGTCTAAATCCTTTGTTGTTGCCCTTAAAAAGTCTGTAAAAAGTACCTGCAAGGACATGCTCTCCTGAGTGCTGCTGCATATGGTCAAATCTTCTTTTAAAATCCAGCTTGCAGATCACTTCTTTAGTTTCAGGTTTTTCAGTCACCTCATGATATATTACAGAATCTTTTATCCTTACATGAACCACAGGAATATCATCTATATATCCCATGTCTGAAGGCTGCCCTCCACCCTCTGGATAAAAAATAGTCCTATCTAAAACAATCTCTATTTTTCCATTTTCTTCAATAATATCAATTATATTTGCTTTTGCTTCTTTTATATACGGGTCACTATAATATAGCTTTTCAGTCAATTAAGCCACTCCCTTTTATTTCTTAAATTAATAAAATTATTTTATTTAATACAACTATTTTGTTATTTCCCTCAGTTTTAAAAATCTATATCCAGTTTTTAAATTTTAATATAGCTAACTTATATCTCAATTTCTAAAACTACAGGGCAGTGGTCAGATCCCATCACCTCAGGATGAATCTCAGCACCCTTTATATTGTCTTTGAGTTTTTTTGAAACTACAAAATAATCGATTCTCCATCCAGCATTGTTTGCCCTTGCGTTGAATCTATATGACCACCAAGTATATGCCCCTTCAACTTCAGGATGAAGGTATCTAAAAGAATCTATAAAATCAGACTCCAAAAGCTCTGTAAATTTGCCCCTTTCTTCATCTGTAAAACCAGCATTTTTTCTATTTGTCTTTGGATTTTTAAGGTCAATTTCCGTATGTGCTACATTTAAGTCTCCGCAAAGTATGACAGGCTTTTTCTCATCAAGCCTTAGAAGATATTCCCTAAAATCATCCTCCCACTGCATTCTATACTCAAGCCTTGCAAGCTCAGGCTGAGAATTTGGGGTATATACATTTACAAGATAAAACTTTTCATACTCAGCTGTGATGACTCTCCCTTCTGTGTCATGATGCTCTATATCAAGTCCATAGGTTACAGAAATAGGAGTTTCCTTGGTAAATACTGCTGTTCCAGAATATCCTTTTTTTATAGCATAGTTCCAGTACTGATTATATCCCTCAAGTTCAAGCTCTATTTGCCCCTCCTGAAGTTTGCTTTCCTGTATACAAAAAATATCAGCATCTACTTCCTTGAAATAGTCCAAAAAACCCTTTTTTACACAAGCTCTAATCCCATTTACGTTCCAAGATATTAATCTCATATATATTACGTCCTTTCCATATTTCGTTTTGATAATCTTTGCCATTATAGAATACCACATTTACAATTTCGTAAACAACGTATTGATTTTTTATAAACATATGGTTATAATGTTTATAAATTTAAAAACAAAAGGAGGTTTTGTTTATGGAAAAAATTTCAGAACTTTTTTGGAAGGCTTCCTGCAAAGATATGGCAAAAGGATATATAAAAGATAAAGATACAAACAAATATATCTGCCTAGTCTGCGGAGAGTCTTTCGAAAAAGGAGTAATATACAAGGAAGATGAAAAGTATTATGAAGCAGAAAAGTATGCCCAGATTCATATAGCCAAAGACCATGATTCTATGTTTGACTACCTTGTAAATCTAAACAAAAAGGTCACAGGGCTTACAGATACCCAAAAAAGTTTACTTCAGTTTTTTTATGAGGGACTTAGCGACAATGAAATAGTAAAGGAAAAGGGAGGAAGTCCTTCAACAGTTCGAAATCAAAGATTTACATTGAAGGAAAAGGAAAAGCAGTCTAAGGTATTTTTAGCTATAATGCAGCTACTTGATGAGAAAAATAAACGGGACGAAAAAGATGACTTTGTCCCTCTTCACAGAGGTGCCACCATGATAGATGATAGATATGCAATAACAAATGAAGAAAACGAAGCTATACTAAAAATGTATTTTAAAGAAGGACTTGACGGGCCCCTTAGTACATTCCCAATCAGAAAGGAAAAACGTAAGATTGCCATCCTTCGTCATCTTATCAAAAGATTTGAAAGGGGAGCATATTACACAGAAAGGGAAGTAAATGAGGTTTTAAAATCAATATATTCTGATCATGTCCTTATAAGGAGATACCTTATAGAATATGGATTTATGGATAGAGAAAATGATGGCTCTAAGTACTGGGTCAAGGAATAGTGAATTTAAAAAAACATGTGAAAGAGGGTAAAATTCTCAGTCACATGCTTTTAGAATCTGCGTTTGTACTTTTAAGGATTTACCATAAATGCATCCTTTTCGTATTTGTATCCTCCAAAGTCTATATACTCTGCTACTTTGGCTCCCTCTGGAAGGGTTACGTCTTTTAAAGCATATTCTTTAAATATGTTGTACCCCATCCTATCCACTATATAGCCTACGTGCTCTTTTGGAAGGGATCTATCTATATAGTCATCTACGAAACTATATGTGTTTTTTATTACCTTCACTATAGTTTCTTCATCTATCCACTCTAGGAAGGTTCTGGCTACTCTTGGGTTTTTCTTTCCTGTCCTCCCCATGATTACCATTCTGTAGTATTTCTTCTCATTTCTGCTCCAAGCCTGAGTAGGACAAGTAAGAGCGCACTCTCCACATCCTATGCATCTTTTTTCGTCCCTTACTACTTTTCCATTTTTCATTTCAAGGGCACCAGTTACTCTTTTCTTACAGTTTTTTACACAAGCTTCACATCCTACGCACTGGCTGTAATCATACTCTACTTTAGCAGTTCCTATTATTCCAAAGTCCTGCATATGAGCCTTGATACAGTCGTTTGGACATCCTGTAGTTGCTATCTTAAAGTGATGATCGTGGGGAAATACAGCCTTTTCTATCCTTCTAGCTAGGGCTGTTGTGTTGTAGTTTGCGTATGGACAGACCTTGTTTCCTATACATGATGATATGTTTCTAGTTCCTGCAGCAGGGTAGCCTTTTCCGTCTTCTACTCCCTCTACTCCCTCTTCTACTAGAAGGTTCTTTATTACAGGGTTAATCATTTTATTTACAGCTTCCATATCTTCAAAGTCGATTCCAGCTATCTCAAATCCCTGCCTTGTAGTGATATGAAGTTTTCCATCTCCGTATTTTGTGGCAACTTCATAAAGTATAGGTATTATATCAGCTGGCAATTCTCCACCAGGCACTCTAATCCTTATAGCTGTCTTACCTCTATGTTTTGTAATCCTAAATGCATTTTTCTTTATCTTTTTAGTATTTAAATCCAGCACAATTTCCCCTCCTAATCTATAAGATTGACAGCTTTGTCATATCTAAATACTGGTCCTTCAAGACATACGTATGTCTCATCTATCTTGCAGTGTCCACATTTTCCAAGTGCACATGACATTTTTCTCTCAAAGGACATCCAGATTTGTTCTTGCTTTAGACCTATCTTCGAAAATCCAAGGGCAGTAAATTTCATCATTGGTGGTGGTCCTACTATTACTACATGGGTGTTTTCCATGTCCTTCATCAGCATCTTGTTGATATGGTCTGTAACAAATCCTGTGCTTCCTATCCAGCCTTCTTCTGGTCTATCAAGGGTTATGTTTACAGGGAACTTCTGGCTCCATTTATTTAGCTCATCTACAAAGAGTCTGTCTTTCATTGATTTGAAACCTACTATTACTCTAAAGCTCTTTAGCTTGTCAAGGTTGTCATAGAAGTGATTTATAAAGTTTTTTACAGGTGCAAGTCCTGTACCACCTGCAACTAATATCAGTTCTTTACCATAGTGGTCTTCTGGGCTAAATCCATTTCCATAAGGCCCTCTTATATAAAGCTTGTCTCCTATTTCTTTATTGAATATCTCATCAGTAACTTTTCCAACTTTTCTAATAGTCATCTCAAGTTCACCATCTTTGAAATCACTTACAGAAATAGGGGCTTCTCCTGCCTTTGGTACTGATAGTTGTACGAATTGACCGCTTTTTAGATTCATATCTGATTTTACGAAAAATGTATAGTCTATATCAGTTTGCTTTACTATTTTAGTTATCTCAGCTGGTACTGGAATATATGGATTTTGCATGATTAAAGTACCTCCTTGCCTGTTTTTTCAGTTACTTTATTGATACAGTTTGCAAAGGATATATACTCAGGACATCTGTCGTCACATCTTCCGCAGCCTACGCACATATGGTCTCCAAATTTCTTTTTATAATCATATACCTTGTGCATAGTCTTATATCTCATCCTTGAGCCATAATCATTTCTAAAGCTATGACCTCCTGCCATGTCTGTAAATTTGTCAACATGACATCCTGCCCATACTCTTCTTCTTTCCCCTACTTCACTATTGTCATCATATGAAATATCTGTAGTTGTAAAGCATGAACAGGTAGGACATGAGAAGTTACATCTTCCACATCCAATACATCTCTTTGCATAGTCTTCCCACATTTCATCGTTGAAAAATGAAGGGTCTATATTTTCTGGATTTGGAGTAGCTACCTTTGTATCGTTTTCAAGTACAAATGAGGTCTCAAATGGGATTTCATTTTGACTTTCAAAATATTTAGCAAGGCTTTTATCCTTAATCTCTACTTTTACATTTTCTTCCCTAAAATCTATTCCCATGCTATATTCTTTTGCAATATTTGTTCCCATAGATACGCAGAAACAGTTTTCAAAGCTCTTTGGACATCCCATAAGAACAAAGCTCACTTCGTCTCTTTTTTTCTTGTAGTATGGATCTTCTATAAGTCCATTTTTAAGGAATATATTGTCTACTCTATCCATAGCATGGATATCACAGGCCCTTAAAAAAACCAGTCTTTTCTTAGATGTATGTACAGGCTCTATAACTTCATCGTTTTGAATGTGAAATAGCGTCTCAGTAGCTGGAAATACTACTTCTTTTGCAGAAAACATAGATTTTTGTCTATACTCTATATCATTTAATGTTTTTACTTTTTTATATTTTATGTTGTCAGTATCAGAATATCTTCCTCCGCCTTTTACTTTAAAAGGTGCAAGGATTTCATATTCCTTGGAAAGCTCAACTAAAATTTCGTCAAACTTAGCATTTGATAGTTCGTAACCCAAAGTAATTCCTCCTCTTATTTTAATAATTGTTAAAGCAGTAACAATAAGTTATCATTTTTTAAAAATTTTTTCTGTGATAATTATCACAGGAAGGGATAATATTAAAAAATGCACCTAGGTGCATTTTTATGTTTATAGAGAAATATTGTATTTTTAAGCTGTTTTTTTAGCCTTGCCAGAATCATTTTTATCAAGTCCTAGATATCCGTATACAAAACCTACGAACACTATTCCCCCTATCATGTTTCCAAGAGTTACAAAGCTTAGGTTTTTAATAAGACCCATCATAGTAATAGTTGGGTCAGATGAAGCAAACATACCCATAGGAAGTAGTGTCATATTTGCTATACTATGCTCAAATCCAGAACCTACAAAAGCAAGAAGACAAAGCAATATGATTACAAGTTTTGCTGCATCATTTTCTGTTCTTTGACATGTGTAAATCGCTATACATACCATAAGGTTGCAAAGTATTCCTCTGATTATTAAAGCTGTGATAGGAAGATTCATTTTAGTAGCTGTTGCAGAAACTAAAAGTGAATTTGTAGGATCAATATCTATTAGTCCAGATAGCTTCATAAGATATGCAATAATAAGTGAGCCTACAAAGTTTCCAATAAAGCTAAGTATCCAAACTGCAAGAGTATCATCAAGTGAAGCCTTGCCTTTCATCATTCCAATTGTCATTATCATATTGTTTCCTGTAAAAAGCTCAGCCCCTGTAAACATAACAAGAGTAAGAGCTATGGAAAACACTGAACCCATCACTAGTCTTAATGCTGGAGACCCTGCCGCTGCAAAAGGTGATGCTATCGAATAACTCGCCACAACACCGATTCCAACAAACATTCCCGCCATTATAGACATTATTATGTACTTTATTAAATCTTTTCGTCCTTCTACTCTAGCAATTGCCATCTGCGAGACTTTGTCCGCCGCCTTAACATTCATCATAAAAAGCCCTCCCTAATCATCCTTAAAGATTATCTTGTTAATAACATATCAATAAAATAACACTGTTTTAGGGGAAATTCTGTGACATTTATCACAGTTTTCAAATATAAATTTATTTCGATAAACTATTTCTTAAAAAGAAGTATCCAATCCTTTTTAATCTTTTCTAAGGACATAAAAAAGCACCTTGAAGTTTAAAAAACTCCAAAGTGCTTTTAATATGATTAGTCATCAAGCTTTACATAATTCAAAAGTGCACTTCTATCTTTAATCACTATCTTATGCCCTTTTAAATAAAGTACATTTTCATTTTCCAGTTTTTTAATAAATCTACTTACAGTCTCTCTTGATGTCCCTACCATAGCACCTATATTGCTTTGATTTATAGGCAAATCTATAAGTACGCTATCGTCTTTTAGGACTATACCATAATCTCTTGAAAGTTTCCAAAGCCTTGAAGCTATCCGCTGTCCTGTCTTTAGCCTCCCAAGGTTTAGTGCTTGCCTTTGAGTCCTTCTGACTTTTTTGCTCAAAGATTTTAAAACTAATAGATTAAGATTAAAATCTTCCTCCATGAGTTTTAGGAGGTCTTTTGCCATTATGCTTATAAGTATACTGTCCTTTAAGGCCCTAGTGCTGTTTGATGTCTTTTGAAAATCCACAGCAAGTTCGTTTATAAACTCCCCCTCACTAAATATATAGAGGATTTTTTCTTCTCCCTTTTCTGAAAACTTAGAAAGGATGGCGTATCCTTTTAGGACAATAAATATAGGGACATCAGATTGTCCTTCAAGGTATAAAATAGTATCTTCATTAACAACATGCCCTCTTGAAAGGTTGATAAGTTTTTTCTTTGTAACGTCATTTAAAGTTTCCCAACCCTTGAGATTTTTTATGTGAGGCAAAAAACTCTGCAATATACCACCTCTTATCATTCTATATGTGAGAGATAAAAATAGTAAGAAAGCCTAAGAGTAAAATCTTCCATAGTAATGAAATCATTAGATTTAGGATCCACTGGATTAAAGTCAAGATCAGTAGAAGCTATCATTTTATTTTCTCTAAAATACATCCTATACCCTATGGGCTGTCCTTTGTCATTTTTCTCGCCGATATTTTCTGTTGGAACGGCAAGTATGAAAACAACTTGATTTTCCCAATAATAAATCTCAAAATTCATATCTCTATCTCTAGCCTCTATTTTATAAAGGTCAGTATTTTTTCCATAGCTTGTTACATGCATCTCTAGATTGTCATCAAACCACGAATACTGGTCAGCTTCATTGAGCATACTTTCAACTTGAATAAATTGACTTGTTATGGTGTCTATATTTTCTTTTAATTTCATTGCTGGGCTGAGTCTATTATTTTCAGATTCATTTTCCAAAGGGACTTTTTCTTCAGTATTTGTCTCTACTTCATTTTCTTCAGGAGTCAAACTTCTTGGCTCTTCTTTCTCATTTTCGTAGGACTTTTTTTCCTCAGTCTTCTCATTGGTGATTTCATCTACCATGGACTCTCTTAAAACATCTTCATTTGATTTGCTAAAAAACTGAATGGCAAAATATGCTGCTATTATTGCACTCAATGCTAGTAATATTATAATAATATTAGTTTTTTTAGAATCCATCTATATCAGCCCTTCTTAACTTTATTACATTTCCGTGAACAGTTATATACTTTTATCTTATGTTGGGCTCTCTATAGGTAGAGTAGAAGTTATCCGTCCTACCATCTATGGTTCTAGTTAGCTGATATCTTCTTTCTCCTGTGTTCTTTACACTGATATTCACATCTTTATTATCAGCTTGACTGCCATAAATCTTGAAATTAATTCTTGAGTTTTGGACAAATGCTTGAATATATATTGGGCTATTTAAATTATTTTTAAATTTAAAATCAGAGCTTGAAGATACCATTGCGTCCGTTCCTCGAGGTACATATGCAACAGGCAGAGAATGAGGTCTTCTTTCTGTAATTTGAAGTCCAGATCTAAGTACTCCATTAAAAAGAGTTGTGGATACCTGACATATCCCTCCTCCTACACCTTCCACAAATTCTCCAGAAACTATTACAGGAGCATATTGATATCCCCTTGCAGTAGTTATAGGTCCTATTGTCCTATTAAAAGAGAATTCTTCTCCTGGCATTAATATCGTACCATCTATACTTGATGCTGCAAGTGATATATTTTGAGATCTTCCTTTTACATTGCTGTCAAATCTAGTGGAAAATTCCGAAAGAACAAAGTTTATTTTTTTCATTTCATCTGTAGTTCTCTTTGGAGCCTTCCCAAAATAAAATGCTGCCTCATAAGGAGTGTAATCCTTGTTTTTAACTCTCATTATTATTTCTTGTCTTACGGTGTCCACATCCATATCGATTCCAAGGACCGATTCTGTAAGAGATGTTCTCTCACCTGTCATGCTAATTTTTGTAGATGCATCAACAGCTTTTATACTTAATGTATCTGCCATTTTAGAAAGCTCTCTCGAAAACACTACTTCGTCCATTTGAAGGAGCATCTCTCCTCCATATGGATTCGGAAGAAATTTGAAAACCTTTGTGGCATCAAATGAATAAGATTTGCCAATTCCATTTACAACCTCAAGAGTTCCTATATAGTCATCCGCTATAGTACCAGATGCAAAACTTTCATTGATAATACTTCCCCTTGAGATTACATCAAATACACCTGCTGTTCCAGAGGTTGACGTAATCAAAGTCGCTAAAGCAAAAGCTAGTATATATTTATTGTATTTCATAAAATCATTCCTTTCAGGTCAAATGCCATGTCAAAATAACAAGTATTAATATTTAAAATAACCTGCTTAATAGATTAGTTTTTATTAATCTATAATCAATATGTTATATTAATGTATTCTTAAATATAATAATATTATATTTAAGATAATACAATGAATCTTTACAAATATATTAACATCATACCCACAACTATGACATTTCAACAGATTACGTAAAAATGAATAAAATAACAATAAATTTTTTTTTTACAAATTTAATAATAAGAAAAAGCCACTAATCCTTTTCAAGACTAATGGCTTTGAACTCAAAGCTTAGTTATTTATGAACCTCCCCCCACTGATGCAGTAGCTCAGTGGGGGTTTCCTATCATTAAAAGCTAGGCACTTCAATAGCAAAGAAGGTTTGCTTCTTTGTTTCATGCAAGGCATGTGAATATACTAAGCTTTCTAAATAGGCAACACTGTCTAAGTGGGCGGGAACACGCCATCTACTACTTCTAGCTTACGCTATCCGTAGATACTTTGTTTCTTTGATATCTCCAATGTATCTAATGTCTTTATACAAATGCTTAGATAGTATGTTTCTAGCACCATGAATATCCCTATGGGCTGTATAACTGCAACTGCATTTGTAATTTCTAGTAGAAATCTTTTTCTTTCTACTGCAAACAGGACATGTTTGACTTGTATAGCTTTCATCTATCTCATTAAGAGTTATGTTACTGCTTTCTAGCTTATATTTAAGGTAATCCTTTAGCTTTCCAAAGTTCCAATTGGATAGTTTTTGGTTTACCTTTTTTGTCTTTTTGCCCTTTGTGTTTCTTTGGACCCCTTCAACCTTACCAATGACAACTTCTTTAACTCCTTCATTTACAGCAAAATCTACAAAGTTTTTAGTTGTTTTATGAAGAATGTCTTTAATTTGAGCGTCTGATTTGGATAATACATATTGCTTAGCTTTGCTATATTTTTTCCACTGCCTTGAGCCTTTCTTACACTTACTCATTAACCTTTGAAGCTCGGCTACCTTTTTGTTTCTTAGCCTATTTACTGACCTCATCTTTCTTCCAGTTATAATTAGGGCGTTTTCACTTTTAGTATATGAGGCAATTGTATGGATTTCTCCAAGGTCAATACTGCAGATATTATCTCCAGTATTTCGACTTATAACTGCTTCATCATCATATGTTATTGAAACCATAAGCTTTCTGTCATAGATAAGCTCTATTTCTTTAATATCATTAGCTGGAAGGTTTTTTACCCATATTGTAATAGGCTCCCTTCTTTTGCCATTTCCTGTGCCCATAGATAAAGTTATTTTTCCATTTAGATGAACTGTAAATGCTTTGTCTACCCATTTAGTATTGAAGTTTTTCTTTTTCTTGTATGGATATTTGTTTTTAAGACCAGCCTTTCTTGCTTTAAAGGTAGCGTCTCTTGAAAATAGATACTTATGACAAACAGCTTGTACTGATTGACTATGAAGGGGATATTTATCTTTTAGTTCCTTTTGAAGTTGAGTTTTACCTATCCACTTACCATCATTATTAAGTGAATACTCTTTAGCTATTTTAAGGCAGCTGTTATATACCTCAGCTGAAATACGATTACACTCAAATAGTCTATCTAGATTGCTCTTAGTTGTAACAAAATCAGTCTTTAGGCATTTAATCATGAAAATCCTCCTTTCTCTTAGATTCACAAAACATATGTTCTTCTATATCTACCCAAGTATTTCACTCAAAAAACTGGGTTCTTAATTATTTTTTTGTTTTAAGACAAAAAAGCAATTCATCCCCCCACTGAATTTAAGAAAAAACTCAGTGGGGGACTTCTTGCCTAAATTCTGTTAAAGTATAGAGTTAAGGGCCTGATTAAGGTCATTTATTATATCCTGAGGGTCTTCAAGTCCTACAGAAAGTCTTATCAGACCGTCACTGATGCCTGCCTTTGCTCTTTCTTCCGGCGTGTATGGAGAATGAGTCATTGAAGCTGGATGCTGTATAAGAGTCTCTGCATCTCCAAGACTTACTGCAAGTACGCAAAGCTCTACACTATCCATTACTCTTTTCCCTTTTTCTATATCCCCTTTTATTTCAAATGCTATCATAGCTCCTGGCAGGCTCATCTGCTTTTTGATTACTTCATGCTGAGGATGATCTTCAAAGCCAGTGTAATAAACCTTGTCTACAGCTGGATGGTCTTTAAGGAAGTTTGCAACCTTTACAGCATTTTCGCAGTGTCTTTCCATTCTGATATGAAGAGTCTTCATACCTCTAGCTATAAGAAACGCATCAAACGGGCTAAGAGTAGCTCCAGTCATATCTTTAACTCCAAATAGTCTAACCTGATTGATAAACTCTTGCTTCCCTACTACAAATCCTGCAATTACATCTCCATGTCCGTTAAGGTATTTTGTAGCCGAGTGGATTACTACGTCCGCTCCAAGCTCTATCGGTCTTTGGATATAAGGAGTACAGAATGTATTGTCAACCATTACTATACAGCCCTCGTTTTGATGAGCAATTTCACTTATAGCAGCAATATCAGCTATATCAAGTGTTGGGTTTGCAGGTGTCTCTAGATATACAACCTTAGTATTTGGTCTCATAGCATCCTTTACTTTTTGGGGGTCTTTCGTATCTACAAATGTAACCTCAACTCCAAATCTTGTAACTCCATGGCTTAAATAAGCATATGTACATCCATAAAGAGTCTCCGCTGCAACTATATGGTCTCCTGCTTTAACAGCTGTCCAGATTGCAGAGCTTACAGCTCCCATACCAGAACCCATAGACATAGCAGCTTCTGCACCTTCAAGCAAAGCTAGTTTTTCTTCAACTGGCGTGTTTGATGGGTTTCCAAGTCTTGTGTATATGTATCCGCTTTCCTCAAGGGCAAATCGTCTTCCTCCTTGCTCAGCAGAATCAAACATAAATGTTGATGTCTGATAGATAGGAGTTGTCAGTGCTCCCATTTCATTTTTTTGATATCCACCATGTATTGTCTTTGTAGCAAATCCCATGTTTTTTACGTTAGCGCTCATAAAATACCTCCATCAATTTTTATAATAAATATAATAAGACAGTTTTCCCCATAAGAACCATTTCATCTACACGTGGGTTTACTCTTATTTGTTATTAACATAACTAATAAGTATTCGCAAGTTTCATGCCATATTTTTATCATAGTATTTTTCGCAATTTTCTATAATCTGCCCCTAAAAAAACTTTTTCCGGAATCTTAAGTTTCCAATTTTGTATATTTTAGGAAACTTTAGTTTCCAACGGTATCTTTAGTTTCCATTCTTATGTTTAATTTTTGAATTTTTTTAATTAAAGCAGTGTGAGATATACCTAATTCTTTTGCTGCTTTTCTTATAGATTTGTTTTTTTGAAGGGATTTTTTTAATATTTCAATTTCAAGCTCCTTCACCTGTTCTTTTAACGAAGCCATTTCCTTATATTGTAAAAAATCCTCATTATAATTTTCATTTGGTTTTTCGTCCACAAAAATATAATTATTCGTAAGTATATTTCCCTCACATAGATTTACCGATCTTTCGATAGAGTTTTCAAGCTCCCTTACATTTCCAGGCCAGTCATATTCCATCATGTAGTTGATATAGTCCATACTAGCACTTACTATATCCTTTCCAACTTTTTTATTCATCTTTCTTATGAAATGACCTATAAGAAGAGGTATGTCCTCTTTGCGCTCTCTAAGGGGTGGAATAGTTATAGGAATTACATTCAATCTATAATAAAGGTCCTCTCTAAATTCTCCCTTTTTCATCATTTCATCTAAATCCCTATTAGTGGCACATATTATTCTCACATCTACTTTTTCTTCTTTGCTACTTCCAATCTTCCTTATAGTTCCCTCTTGCAATACCCTAAGAAGCTTTGACTGCACCCCCAAAGAAAGCTCCCCTATTTCATCTAAAAAAATAGTTCCTTTGTCCGCTTCTTTAAAAAGTCCTTCCTTTCCTCTTTTTAGAGCCCCTGTAAAACTGCCTTTTTCGTATCCAAAAAGCTCACTTTCTATGAGAGCATCAGGAAGAGCCGCACAGTTCACCGTAATAAATCTTTGATTTTCTCTTTTGCTTAGTTTTTTTATAGCTTTAGCAAATAACTCTTTACCGGTCCCACTCTCTCCTTTTATGAGGACAGTGGAGTCACTCTTGGCTATAGATGAGCAGATTTTTTTCACCTTCTCAAGAGATGTACTACTTCCAACTATTTCCTTAAAAGACCCCGATTCATCCAGAGACACTATTTCTGCAATCTCCCTAGCTTTTTGAAAATCTTTGATTGTAAGGACAGAGCCTATAGGGTTGAGGTCGTCGTCCTTAACTGCTCTTCCAGTTGCAAGGTACCTTCCATCCACTTTTTCATTGGAAATAGAAACTTCTACATTTTCGTAACTTTTCCCACTAGTTATAAGTTCCAAAAGACTGCTTTGTTTTCCAATAAAGCTTTTTATGTTTCTTCCTAATATTTCATTTTTTTCATAACCAAATAGTTTCTCACAATAGCTGTTGAAAAACTCTATTTCTAAGTTCGCACTTAGAGCTATGACCCCTTCATCCACAGAGTCAATTATAGCCTTAAGCTTCCTTTCGTTTTTTTCATACCCCATAAGCTCAAGCTCTCTAACACTTATCACATCTTCTATTTTTTCTAGTTCTTCAATCAATTCTAGCTTTTCCTTTTTCTTTATATCTTCAATCATCACACAGATTTTTTTTGAAAAAACTTCCAAGGAATGAAGATTTATTTTAGAATCATAAATTGCTCCAAGTATTTTTAGAGTGATTCCCATTTTATCTTGGGTCTTTATTTCAAGACGGATATATTTAGTCATAAAATCAACCTTTCTTGATTGCTCTTTAATCCTTCAATATATTCATTATATTACAAAACAACAGATACCACCTTCAAATACAAATTTTAAAACTAAAATAAATAAAAATTCTTTATATTAAAAAAAGCCGAAACAATCGCTCCGACTTTTTTCATCCACTATCTATGGCAGTTTATATATTTTTCTTTTCTACCTTTTCTTCCCATTAATTCAAGTCTCTCGTTGTATTCTTTGTCTATAGTTACTCTTTTTGCAGCTTCAAGAAAATATTGACCTTTGGGTATTTTTTTCTTTATAAGGATATCAATTAGATTTCGAGCAGCATTTTCTTTATCGAAATGAGAATGGTATTCCCTCGTACCATTTGTGTTGACCACAACAAAATCTCTTTTCGTTTTTAGAAGCTTATACTCCTGAATAACATCTAATACCCTAGCCACATTATCACCTCTTAGTTAGTATTTAAGATAATTAATTTAGGGATTTTCAAATCATAAATCTCACTTGAAACCCTTATCTTATTAATTATCTTATTTTACAAATACCCATCTATTGTTAAGAGGTGATTAAAAGGATGTTAAATTCATTTTAAGATATATTTTTACTTATCCCCTTTTCTTTATTTTCAAAGCTAGAAGGCTTACCTTTTTCAAAGTTGTCTTCAAAGTCATTAGTAGCTTTGATTATAAGAGATGACATTCCAAGTAGTGCAATAAGATTTGGAATCACCATCAGTCCATTAAATGTATCTGCAAGCTCCCATACAAGCTCTACTTCCATAGTTGTTCCAAATACTATACAAAATAAAACAATAACTCTGTAAAGACCTATTCCTTTTTTACCAAATAGATATCTTATATTTGACTCTCCAAAAAAGTACCATCCAATTATAGTAGATAGAGCAAAGAAGAATAGACATATGGCTATAAATATAGAACCAAACCCTCCAAAACCATTTACAAATCCTTGCTGAGTTAGAGCTGCTCCAGAAAGTCCAGTACCCAAAGCTTCAGTAGTAAGTATTACAAGGGCAGTCAATGTGCATACTATTCCAGTATCAATAACTACACCCATTATCGCAACAAGACCTTGCTTGCCTGGATGTTTTACCTTTGCAACAGCATGGGCATGAGGAGTAGACCCCATACCAGCCTCATTAGAGAATAGCCCTCTAGCTATACCGTATCTAAAAGATTCCTTCACAGTAGCCCCAATAAGTCCACCAGTTGCCGCCATCGGATTAAAAGCACCATATATTATCATCTGAAAAGCAGGCACTATATTTTCAAAGTTCATAAATACTATAACAAGACTTCCAACTATATAAAAAGCCGCCATAAATGGAACTACCATTTCTGTAAACTTTGCAATCCTGCCTATACCTCCCATGATTATAAGTCCCACTATTATAGCCACGAAAATTCCTACTCCAACAGCAGGTACATCAAACGCCCCAGTAACAGCTTGACTAATCGAGTTTGACTGAACCATATTTCCCATGAAACCAAGGGCAAGAACTATAGCTACAGAGAAAAATCCTGCAAGATACTTATTCTTAAGACCATCTCTTATATAATAAGCCGGCCCTCCAGTAACTTCACCATCAACTCTTGTCTTGTAAATCTGAGCAAGCACAGCCTCAGCAAATATAGTTCCCATCCCAAAGAATCCACTAATCCACATCCAAAAGATTGCACCAGGTCCTCCAGCAGCTATAGCAGTTGCTACCCCAGCTAGATTCCCAGTACCAACTTGAGCTGCTATCGCTGTAGATAAAGCTTGAAAAGAAGACATTCCATCTTCGTCAGCTGCATCACTTTTCTTGAAAATTCCTCCAAAAGTTTCCTTAAAAGCTTGACCAAGCTTTCTTACTTGCAAAAATCTCAACTTCCAAGTAAAAAGCACCCCTGTTCCTAATAAAAAAAATAACATCACCGGTCCCCAAAGCACACTATTAATACTATTTACAATCTGAAATAAGTCCATCATTATGCCCCCTAAAATATTTAAGTTATAATTTTAACGATATAAGATTGTTAGTAATGCAAATAAATTTTTATACATTGCAATTGTTTGAATATTAGTACATTTGTTCGTGAGATTTTAATTGTAATAAAGTAAAACAAAATAGCAAACACCTGATTTTGCAGCATTTTTCTGATATATTTACTTACCCACCTCCTATTATTACTCTTTGTTTATTTTGTTATTTAATTATCATTATTTTAATAATACTATTATTCTGATTATTTATCAACACTATTATTTCAAATATTTATAATTATTATAAATATTTGAAATAATAGTGTTTTACTTAACCTGTGAACACGAACTAAAAATATTATCAAGCGGACTGTTTCCTGTAATCAACAGATGAAAGTCCTTTTAATTTCTAAAAATTTCCCACAAAAAAAGTCTACACTAAATGTAGACTTTAAGGACAAATCACGTATTTTCTCGCCCATAGACAATCTCCACAACTTGGAGTGAGTCCATAGCAATCTTCTGAAGTATCTTCTGTATAACTACAGCCTTTGATAAGATCACAATCCATACATGATGGATAGTTTCCTGTATGAACCCTATATTTGAACCTCTTGTACTCTTCAGAGTTCCAAATATCTAATAGTGATTGGGTTTTAAGATTTCCAAAATAATGAGCTTTTACATTTTTTTCTCTTCCAAACACATATTCTTTATAGGAATGAGCAAATCTATAACAAGGAGATACATTTCCATCAGCAGTAATTAATGTGGATACCTTATCGATAAAGTCGCAACCCCTATCTGTCTTGAGTTCACCATTTCCCATAAGAAGCCTCATGCCATATCTAAAAGATTCAGTCCTGAGATTCTTTTTAAGAATATTCATCTCTGGATTTTCTCCTTTGTCTTTATAGAGTATTTTGTCCTTGTAATGCTCACTTTGTGGTATTACATTTGAAAAAATAAATTTAGAAGCTTTTAGCTTTCCTGCTAATTTTATTACTCCATATACCTCATTTATATTATCTTTTGAACCAACAAACTGAATTTGTATATTTGGAGTCTTGGACTTTTTTTCTTTTTTCTTTTGGTTAAGCATCTCTAAAGACTCTATAATATCTTCAAGAGCTGTCCCTCTTATATCATAAAATTGTTCTGATAGTCCATCTATTGATATAGTTAGAGTATTTACCGTATCTATAAGTAGCTCAATATTGTTTTCATTTATCATAGTGCCATTTGTAGTAATTTCTATATTATAGTCTCTTAATGCATGGATAGCTTCCTCAAAATACCTACAAAACATAGGCTCCCCTATACCTCCAAGAACCACAGTTTCCAGATTTTGCACTTGCTTCAAATCCTCCACTAGCTTGTCGAAATTTCCCTTTTCCATATCCCTCGCTTGATCAAGCCAACTACCTCTATAGCACATCTTGCAATTTAAATTACATCTGTCTGTAAGCTCTATATATACTTTTCTTATTGTAAAGCTATCTGGAAAAACTATCTTATATCCTAATTCTTCCATACCTCCACCTCTTTTTTTTCTGAATATTCTATATTATTCATTTTATCATAAATTATCTAAGGGCGGCTCGTTTCTTTGACTTTAAATAATAATAAAAGTGAAACTCCTAATGTCATGGCCTCTGCAATAGGAATAGTAAGCCATACACCATTAATCCCCCAAATAAAAGGAAGTACTATAAGGTTAAAAAGTACAAATACTAGACCTTTAAACAATGAAAGAGTATTGGATTTTTTTGCTTCTCCTATAGCTTGAAAGTATGCTATAGAGACAATGTTGCAACCAATAAATAGAAATCCTGTAAAATAAATCCTAATACCTGTCTTTGTGAGATCTATAAGATATTTTTCCTCTACACTAAAGAGACGAATTATAGGTTCCGAAAAAATACCTGCAACAAGGAAAAACATCATTCCAATTGAAAATGCAGAAATAAATCCAAGCTTTCTAAAATCTATTGCCCTTTTATATTCCTTTGCCCCATAATTGATGCTTATAAGAGGCTGCATAGCTTGAGCAACTCCTGATAAGATAGCTACCCCTATCATAGCAATATTGGCTATAATGCTATATGCTGCAATTCCAACCTCCCCTAAGAGTCCAAGTATTCTGTAGTTGAAAGATATTATTACCACAGCTCCAGAGACTTCTGTAAATGAACTTGAAAGCCCAAGCTTTAAAATACTTGAAGAAATTTTGCCATTTATTTTTTGGAGTCTAAACCTTAACGATCCGCCCTTTAATAAAAATCTAGATCCTATTATTGAAAGAGTTACGATAGGTGCAAGTCCTGTAGCTATTGCAGCTCCTCTTATTCCCATATCAAATATAAATATGAATATATAATCAAGGACTATATTTGTCATATTTCCTGCAATTACAGCTATCATAGCAAGTCTTGGAGCTCCATCATTTCGTAAAAAAGGAACCAGTATTCCAGAGAGTATAAAGTTGAATCCAGCCAAAAGTATTACCTTGAGATAGGCATCTGTCAGGCCTAATATTTCTCCTTTTGCTCCAAAAAAAATAGAAACCTCCTTAGAATAAATAAATCCAAGTATAGATATGATAAGGCCTACAAGTACACCTAGGGATAATGATGCAGAGAAGATGTTTTGAGCTTCTTTATGATTTCCCTTTCCAATGTTTATGGCATAAAGTGTAGCTCCTCCCATTCCAATCAAAAGGGATATCGCATTGTATATATTATAAACTGGAATAGCTATTCCAAGGGCAGAAAGACCGTCTTGACCTACTCCTTTTCCTATAAATATGGTGTCGCAAAGGATATTTATAGATACTCCTATCATTGCGAAGATGCTAGGAAGTAAAAATTTCAAAAAAAGACTTTTCTGTTCTGATTTTAGGATTGATTCTATGTTCATATGTCTCACCCCAATAGTTAACTCTTTATATTTTTCTTAATTAATGTGCTATTTTCAAAAATGCATTAAAATATATTGTAACACAAAACCTCTGTTTACTGACAAAAAAGAATTCAAAACAAAAAGAACCTAAAATTTAGGTTCTTTTTTAGAAATAAAGATATCAATTTATGCAGATTTCTCACTTTCTAATTTATCTTCTGCTATTTGAGAGTCTTCTCTAAGTGCTTTTAAAAGTGAAAAGCAAGCAAATACCATAACTATTGCAAAAGGGAAAGCTGCAGCAATAGATGCTATCTGAAGTACGCTAAGCCCTCCTGCCATCATCAGAGAAAAAGCCATTAGAGATTGTATGCATCCCCATATAAGCTTCTTTTGAGTACTTGGGTTTAGGTCACCATTTGATGACATCATACCAAGTACAAATGTTGCTGAGTCAGCAGATGTTACAAAGAATGTGCAAAGAAGTACTACAGCAATCATGGATATAAGACTTCCCATTGGCATGTTTTGCATTACCACGAAGAATGCCGTTTCTGTAAGTGCAATTGCCTCTGTTGCAATCTCAGGCCCTAGGCTGATTCCAATTGTTCCAAATATTGCAAACCAAACGAAAGATCCAAGAGCAGGCACAAGTGTAACACCAATTATAAACTCTCTTATTGTTCTTCCTTTTGATATTCTAGCTATGAATACCCCTACAAATGGTGCCCAAGCTATCCACCATGCCCAGTAGAATATTCTCCAGCCGCCAAACCAGCTGTTGTCTCCAAATGGTTCAAGATTCATACTTTCCTGAATTATATTTCCTATATACATACCTATTCCGTTTGTAAGTGAGTTAAGAATCATTACTGTAGGTCCAACTATAAGCCCTAAAATCATAAGTATGGTAGCAAGTCCTATATTCGCATTTGAAAGGATTTTTATCCCTTTATCAAGTCCGCTTATTGCAGAAATCATAAAAAGAACTGTAACTGTAACTATTATTATTATATTTACTGTTGTATTTATTGGAATTCCAAATAGATAATTTAGTCCTCCATTTATCTGAAGTACCCCAAGACCTAGAGATGTTGCAACTCCTGCAACTGTAGCAAATATAGCAAGTATATCAATAGCCTTTCCTATTGGCCCTCTTGCTTTTTCCTCTCCTAATAGAGGGATGAATATACTGCTTATAAGACCAGGCTTTCCTCTTCTAAACTGCATGTACGCAAGAGCAAGAGCTATTACTGAATAGTTAGCCCATGGATGAATACCCCAGTGAAAAAACGATGTATAGATAGCAAAGTTTGCAGCTTCTGCAGTTCCTGCTTCAAGATTCATTGGTGCCATATAATGATTAAGAGGCTCTGCAACTCCCCAAAATACTAGACCAATACCCATACCTGCTGAAAATAGCATTGCAAACCATGAAAGATAGCTGTATTCAGGTTTTGAGTCATCTTCGCCTAGCCTTATACTACCAAACTTACTTACTGCTATGGCGAACATAAAAATAACAAAGAAAAACATTGCCAAAAGATAAAACCATCCAAAATTATTGGTCAAAAATGCAAAGATTCCATTTGCAACCTCTCCAAAACCTACAGGAGAGAGAATTCCCCAAAGAGAAATAGAAAAGACCACTACTAGCGAGATTAAAAATACAGAATTATCCTTTTGTTTCATCTTGCTTTCACCCCTTTACTAAATTAAAAATCTAATCTAAGGGAGAAGCTCTTCTCCCTTAGCCACCATGGATTTTTAGTGTAAATATCTTAAAAGCATACTTAGATGATTTATATCTTTACCTTAAATACAGTCTGCTCTTTAATATCTGTTGTTAGTGCATCAAGAGCCACTCCCACTCTATGATGTCTTAACTTGAACTGTTCCTCTTTTGTAGTATTTGGGTCTCCAAGAGGGTAAGGTATAGATATTGTAGGTACTATTCTGTTTGATCCCACTGTTTTTGCAACTGGAACCAGGTTTGCCATCTGTACTATTGTAATCCCAGCTTTTTCTATTTCTTTGTTCATCGTTGCCCCGCAACGAGTACACGTACCTCAGGTGGAGGTTAGGATTACAGCTTTAATTCCTGCTTCTATAAGCTCTTTTGCTATTTCCTTTCCCATTCTAGAAGCTTCAGCCTGAGTAGTACCAGTCCCTACTGTAGAATAAAAGTATTTATAAACCCCTTTTATCTTACCTTCTTTTTCGTAAGCTCTAAGGGCATCAAGTGGAACTATTACATCAGGATCTGCATTTGCTGCTGCTGGGTCAAATCCTGCGTGTATTGTCATATATTCTCCAGCCACCAAATCATAAAGCTCCGATACTTCATATCTTCCCCATTTGGTTGCCGATGCTGATTGTATTCTATCTGGGTTTCCAACGGGAACTATCCCCCCCGAAGTAACTACAGCTACTTCAAGTTCTTTAAGCTCCTCAGGTGTTATAGCAGGTGCTATAGGAACATATTCCGATGGTGGTATTGGAAGCTCTGTCTTAAATGGCTCGTCATTTATTTTCTTAAGGAGCATATCAATTACTCTGTCTGCTGCTGGAGTCTTAGAGTCTAGCCAAACCTGCTTTCTGATTCCTCTTCCAAAATATCCTTCTTTTTCTGCTGATAAAAGCTCTTCATTGTTTAACATTTTAAGGGCATAGCTAGACATTGCCTTTATATCTTTTCTCATAGCAGCGGCACTAGCTCCACCTTTAAATATTATCATTTCCTTTTTGAACATCTCTACCCCTGGATTTTCTTCATTCATAGAGGTGAGTACAGGCACATCAAAGTTTTCCTTTACTGCCTTACAGATATTTCCGCAGGCAGAACCATATCTTCCTGCTCTAAATGCCGGACCAGCAAAGAATATGTCCATTTCTTTATCTTTTAAAAACTCTAGTATTCTTGATATAGCCTCTTCCTGATTCGAACCCATAAAGTTGTCACCACAAATTATTGTGTGAGTAATCTCTACATCATCTCCCAGCTGCTTATTAAGCTCAAGTGCTGGTCCTACAAGCCCTTCTCTTATTTCTGGTTCATGAGAAGCCATTTCTTCTCCGCCTATTTGTCCAAAAAACTGATTTATATAAAGTATACCTTTTTTCATTTTAGCCCCTCCTAGTACTCCACCATGGTTTTAGTAGACCATCCCGCAACTCTATCTCCGCAGAACATAGCATTGTTTTCCATTATTATAGACCCGTCTTCCCTTACAGAAGGTCCCAGTACTTCATCATTTGCCCATCCCCCTGAAAGACCATCTCTTCCAAGAGCTTCTAAATCTCCTATCACAGTTTCCATAGGAGGAAGCATTATAAACTCTGATACGTTTCCACAAGACACTATAGCGTTTGCTTTTTGATCAAGTGTTACAAGAGGTTGAGATGCTCCATCTCTTCCTGTACATTCGTTTGTAAGACCTATGGTTTTTACTCCTGCATCTTCAAGTGCTACTATGCAAGCTATAAAGTCAGCATCTGGGTTACCATATCCTTCTTCTGCAACTACAGCAGCTTCTGCTCCTAGAGATTTTGCCATTTGTGCTACAAAAAGTGCAGCTCTTTCTTTTTGCTCAAGAGCAACATTTAAATTGGACATTATAACTCCAATAAAGTTTATTGTTTTGCCATGTTCTTCATAGAGTCTTTTTATCATAGGATAATTTTGGAAATCGTATGTAGACCACTTTGATGAACAAGGCATGAATGAACCTGATATTATAGCTCCATCAAGTACCTCATTTGGATGCATAAACGTTGGAAGCATATGATTTGCATCCCATCCATATACAAGGTCGTTGTATCCCATCTCTTCCATTTGTGATTGAGGCTGCATTACAAATACAACTCCTGGTAAGGATTTTTCTTTTTCAGTTCTTTTAGTTAGAGGATGAAGTTCAAAACACTCCACATCTTCAGGAACAAGTTTTGAAACCGTTTTCCCAAGGTACTCTGAAAGTCTCATCCCAGCCCATCTTAGGGCTTTATTTTTCTTTTGCTGCTCTCTTTTTTCAAAATCCTCATTTGTGTCCGCAACTAGGCAGATGTTTATAAGCTCAGAAAAAAGCGTATATTTAGCTCCTTCTCCACTCATATCTATAAGTCCATCTTGGAATCCACCCCATTTTTTTCCAACTACTAAAACGTTTGAATTTTTTAGGGCATAGGTTTTTCCATTTCCATCTTGAAGAAGCTCTCCTGTTACACCAGGAAATACTGGCCCGCCAGAAACTCTAAACCTTGGCTCAATCGCTTCTTTCACAGGTACAATACGAATATTGTCACCAGGCTTTGCAATTACAATATCAGCTTCTGTAATGTTTTCATCTTCCATTGCAACTTTTAACGCTTCTTCTTTGTTTATGGTAAGAATACCGTCTTTAAAGGCAGTCTCATCACCAAAAACCGCATCTTTCACATAAAAATTACCTAGTTCCAGTTTCATTTCGCTTTCCTCCTTATTAAATATATTGTTCTCAATTAGTAAAATTATGAGATATAATGGTTTTATATCAAGACAAAATAATTTTGAAATTTACAGATAGTGGGGAAAATTATGGAAAAATTAGATAAAAAGCTTATACAGAAAAGACGAATAATGAAATATTTTATAGAGGCTACATACGAAATTATGGAAGATGAAGGAATAGATATGGTAACTATAAGAAAAGTATCCGATATTGCTGGCTACAATAGTGCAACCTTATATAATTATTTTGATAATATCGACCATCTTATGGCTTTTGCTTCATTAAAATATCTGAAAAGCTACGCAGATAATCTGCCAAAATTTACAAGTACTGCTAAAAATCCCGTGGAAAAATATTTGAAAATTTGGGAGTGCTTCTGCTTCTATTCCTTCCAAAATCCAGTATTATATCATAAGATATTTTTTGAGGAATTTGGAAATTCATTAAACACTTCTTTGAAGGAATATTATGAGATATTTCCAAATGAGCTTACTAAGGAAGAGGCTGAAGAGTTCAATGAAATGATGCTTCATCATAATATATATGATAGAACAGAAGCATCTCTTGAAAAATGCGTGAGGGAGGGTTATTTTTCCAAGGATGATATTAAAAGCATTAGTGAGGTATCTCTTTTGATATATGAAGGTATGCTGGATAGAATAATATCTAAAATGCATAAGATTGAAGTAGAGGAAGCTGTCACTAAGACAATCCTTCACATAAAAAATTCCATTAGCTTTTACTTAAAAAAAGAAGTGCTAGCTAACTAGAAGTTTTACAAATTAAAACCCCACCCATGAGCAATATTTTATTGCCTGTAGGTGGGGCTTTAGCTTAATTTATTTTTTTGCCTTCTATAAATACACTTTTTATAGAAATTTCTTTGTCAAATAATATAATATCTGCATCCTTGCCTTTTTCTATACTTCCTTTTTGATTTTCAAATCCTATGACCTTTGCAGGGTTAATAGAGACCATGTTTACAATTTTGTTGAGGGGATAATCTGTGCTTTCAAAAAAGTTCTTTACAGCAAGATTGAGAGTTAATACGCTTCCTGCCAACTGTCCATCACTAAGTCTTGCACTCCCATCTTTTACTATGACGCTCTGTCCTCCTAGGTCGTAGCATCCATCCTTCATACACCCAGCTCTCATAGAATCTGTTATTAGACATATACGATTTTCTCCTACAGCCTTTATTAGAAATCTAAATAACTCTGGATGAACATGTATCTTGTCAGCTATGAGTTCACAGGTTATTTCACTATTAAAAACTGCACCTACAACACCTGGGTTTCTATGATGAAGGGGAGTCATAGCATTAAAAATATGTGTACTATGAGATATTCCTCTTTCTATAGCTTCCATAGCTTCTTCATAAGTTGCATTACTATGCCCTATAGAAAGAACTGCAGATGAATTTTGTTTTATTAAGTCCATAAAGTCAAAGCTACCCTTTATTTCTGGAGCCATCGTAATAATCTTTATAATATCAAGATAGTTTTTTATAAATTCATAATCAGGCTCTATAATATACTCTGAATTTTGAGCTCCTTTAAAAATCGGATTTATAAATGGGCCTTCAAGGTGGACGCCTAATATATTTGCTACATTTTTGGTTTCAGTGCTCATAGCTTTTTTTATGGTATCTAAGGCTTTTATTATATGACTTTTTTCCATTGTCATAGTGGTTGGTAAGAAGCTAGTAGTTCCATAAGCTGCTATGGTCTTACTTATTTTTTCAAGTGCGTTAATATCTCCATCCATAGTATCAAAACCCCCAGAGCCATGGATGTGTATGTCTATGAAACCTGGAGAAATATATAGATTATTTGCATCTATGATTTCTGTGACTTCATAGTGATTAATATCCTCTACCTTGCAAATCTCTCTAATTTTAGTGTCAAAGAGCAAGACTCTATCTTCTAATATTTCATTTTCCATTAATATTTTCCCATTAATAAGTGCTTTCATGATTTCAAACCTCTCTTTTTAGATGAAAATCAATCAATTAATGATGCTGCTTCCTTATCTACTACTAAAACTACATCACTATGAGTCTGAAGTATAGAAGCCGGTATATGAGTGTCTACATATCCACTTACCATAGCTTTGATGGCCTCAGCCTTGCTTTTTCCACTGGCAAGCATTATGATTTTTTTTGACTTCATTATGGTTTCAAGACCTACAGATATGGCTTGCTTTGGAACATCTTCTTTGTTTGCAAAAAATCTGCTATTGTCACTTATTGTCTTCTGGGAAAGGTTGACAAGGTGAGTCTTTACATTTAGCTTATCTGCAGGCTCGTTAAATCCTATATGCCCATTTGAACCTATTCCAAGTATTTGAAGGTCAATTCCTCCAGATACTTTTATTTTTTCATCATAAGCTTCACATTCTTTTAATACATCTTCTGCTTTTCCATTTGGAATATCTGTGTTTTCTTTCAAAATATTTATGTGCTTGAAAAAATTTTCATTCATATATCCATAGTAACTCTGGTCATCTTCCTTTGAAAGTCCATAATATTCGTCAAGATTGAAGGTTTTTATTTCGGAAAAATCAAGTTCTCCATCATGAAACATCTCTACAAGGCAGTTGTACATACCAAGAGGAGTCCCACCTGTAGCTAACCCTAGAATACTTTTAGGATTTATTATAACCTGACTTGCCACTAAAAGAGCAGCTTTTTTGCTCATAGCTTCATAGTTTTCTTCTATATATATTCTCATTTTTTTCTCCCCCTATATTTTAAAGTCTTCTACAATTTCTCTGGTGTCTTTAATATACTCAAATATTTCACTAAAATTATTTCTAGCTATTCCTATGAAAAGTATATCTATAATCGTAAGCTGGGCTATTCTCGATGCAATCGCCCCAGATCTCAAAGTTTTTTCTACACTTGCAGTAAAGAGCTTGATATCTGCAAGGTCACTTACAGGATTTTTCCCATAATTAGTTATAGATATTGTTATCGCTCCCCTTTTTTTTGCAGCTTCTAAAACCTTTATTACTTCAAGGGTTCTTCCACTATGGGATATTGCGATTGCTACATCATTTTTTCCCATATGAATTGCCGATGCCATCTGAGTATGACTATCCATATACATGCTGGATTTTTTATTTATTCTCATCAGCTTGTATTGTAAATCAAGCCCCACAAGTCCTGAAGCTGCAACACCATATATATTTATATGGTTTGCATTTATTAAAGCTTTTATGGCTTTTTCGATTTCGTCTTCATCTATGAGACTTAGGGTTTCCTCTATGGCGTTCATATTTTCATGCCCTATTTTATATATTATATCCTTTGTGGAATCATTTACACTTACAGCTTCATATACCCTTTCCTGACTTTTGTCTCTAAGAACCAAATCCTTGGCAAGCTCCATTTTCATATCTTGAACTCCAGTATATCCAAGCTTTCTTGCAAATCTTACTACACTTGGTGCGCTGGTCCCTACTGCTTCCCCAAGTTCAGCAGCCGATAAAGAACTTATCCTTTCTTTGTTATTTAAGATATAGTTAGCTATTCGTTCTTCTGTAGGGGTGAAAACTTTATAGCTCTCCCTAATTTTTAAGATACAGCTCAATTTTTTTCCTCCTGCTTAAAGGTTTTTAATTTTCTAATCAATCAAAAATTCAAATTTATCCCCTGGTTTTATTTGATTAATCAACAGAGATGATTCTGATAAATCTCCAATTATATTTATTCTATCATCAGACGGAAGATTTTTCATGACTATTTGTAATTCTCTTTCATATCTAAGATATCCTTCATTGTCTATTGTCAGAAAGTACTTTAATCTTTCTCCTGTATTTCTTTTTTTGATTGAACTGGTCTTTTTAAGTCTTGCCTCTTGGGACCTTATTGTAAATTCACCTGGGTCCATCCTATTCGTATGTACTCCAGATAGTACATCCATCTCTTCTTTTGTGATATTCTCTGCTTTTAGAGGGATAGTCCAGATATCTTTTTTTATTTTAGTCATATCATTTATTTCTTTATCTGATGCAAATGCATCTCCTATTATAACTATATCTACTCCAGCATTTAATAGATACTGAGCTGATAATAAAGGTCTTATTTCTCTTGTGGATTCTAGGGTAGGAAGGCCCTCATATATAGGCCCTCTTCTTTCATTAAGTGAGGATACAAAGGCCATAATGCTGAAGCCGTATTTTTTAAAAACACTGTTTCTTTCTTTAAGAAGCGTGTATGAAATTCCTGTATCTTTTCTTGGATAATAGTTATGACCAACTTCTATATTTTCAAGGTCTGCCCCTTTTTCTATTAACTCTTTTAAATAGGCTTCATCTATTGTACTTGCATTAATCTGAATTTTGAATTCCTTGTTTTTAGTTAAATCAGTTATTTCCTCTATTGAAAATCCAAAATCTAGTCTTAGGGAATGAATATTATAATCCTTTATTTCTATTTTTTCCATAAAACCTTTTGAAATATCTGCAATAATTTTCATATCAAGTTCTTTAGTTTTTTTTAGTATTTCTTTGGTCTCCTCATACAGTCTCTCTTGAGCTTCCGGAATATGAAGAGATGTAAAAACTGTATCTATCCCATATTTTTTTGCATTTTCAAGATATTTCAGATTGTCTTCAAGGCTATAGTCCATTCCTGTATATATTGATATTCCAAACATATTATAATTCTCCTTTTAATATAGATCACTAAAGATAGTTTATTTTTAATGAAGCTTAAACTTACATCAGATAAAAAAATTCATGCTAAAGGTTTATATATTCAAAAAGTTTGGGTGGAGACTATATAATCTCTACCCAAACTTTTATTTTATATTAACTATACTCCTGCCACATCAGAATCTTTAATAAAAATTCTAGTGATTATAAATCCTCCTATATATGAAATAAATATTCCAATAACATAGTGAATCATTGAGCTTGGTTGCATAAGTGGTACTGCAACAAGACCTGAAGGTCCCCATGCTGTAGCCATTACTTGAGTGGCCATTACATAAGCTCCTCCAAACCCAGCTCCAAGACCAGCCGTAATAAATGGCTTTCCAAGTGGAAGGGTAACTCCATATATCAGTGGCTCTCCTATTCCAAGAATACCAGCTGGAAGGGCTCCTGCAATTACTTGCTTCATCCTATCGTTTCCAACTTTTTTACATATCATATAAATCGCTATAGCTGCCCCTACCTGTCCAGCTCCTGCCATTGCAAGTACAGGGAAAAGTGAAACTCCTCCGAATGCTTCAAGCTGGATAGCATATATAGGAATCAGTCCATGGTGAAGTCCAAGAAGAACCATTGGTAAAAACAGTGCAGAAAGTATATATCCAGAAATAACACTTACCACCATATTATCAGAGCCAATAATAACGCTCAGTGCACTAACTAGCCAGTCTGATGCTATTCCTGATAAAGGCATTATTGCAAATACAAATATTAATGCTGTAATAAGAAGGGTTACTATAGGTGTTATTATCAAGTCAAGTACATCTGGTACACTCTTTCTCACAAATTTTTCTATTTTTGAAAGAAGATATACTCCTATTATAACCCCTACTATCCCACCTTTACCTGTGGTTAAGATAGAGTTTAGTGGAGTTTGAGCATCATAAAGACCAAATATTTCTGATATACTTACTATCTGAGCAGAAATGGACATCGCTCCAACCATTCCACCTAGACCTTCAGTTGCCCCAAATCTTCTTGCTGCATTGACCCCTGTAAATATAGCAAAATAGCCAAGGAAACTACTTCCAATCAATGAAAATAAAAGACGTGTTACTTCCCAAAACTGACTGTCCTGAGGAAGTCCTCCCTGTTGCTGCATAGTACCTATAAGACTACTAAATCCGTTGAAGATACCAGCCGCAATAATTGCAGGTATAAGAGGTACGAATATTCCAGCTATAGTTTCAAGGGCACTTTTTAATTTACTTTGCTTCTGCCCTTTTTTGATTTCTTGTTTGTTGCTTTGCCAGTCCTCTGTAACATGAGGCTGTCCATATAAATCCAAATCTTCATTTAATATATCAGCAACCTTCTTTGCCTTTCCAGGTCCCACTACTATTTGGATAGTTTCTGCTTCGACTACTCCCATAACTCCTTCTACGGTCTTTAGCTCATCTAGCCTTACTTCTCCTCTCCTCTTTACTTGTATTCTGACTCTAGTCATGCAGTTAGTGACATTAATAATGTTTTCTTTACCGCCTAAAAGCTCAATAATCCTAACAGATAATTCCTTGTTCGTAATAGAAGACATAATAGCACCCCTTTTTCCGTTAATAAAATATTTTAATGAATATCTTCAATTGCCTTTCTTATATGACCTTTATTTTTTTCCAGTATATCTTTAGCTGATTTTTTATCTGATATTTGGGAAAGTATCATAAAAATAGTAAGCTTTACATCATAGTCTGTGAGTACAAGATACTCTTCAGCCTCTTCTCTAGATACAGAAGTAGCCTCCATTACAATTCTCTTTGCTCTTTCCACAAGCTTCAAATTAGTAGCACTTACATCCACCATTAGATTTTCATATACCTTACCCAGCTTTATCATAGCTCCTGTAGAAAGCATATTCAGTACCATTTTCTGAGCTGTTCCTGCTTTCATTCTTGTAGATCCAGTCACAACCTCAGGGCCAACAACTATGGTTATAGAAAGGGTTGCTAGCTTTGACATCTTACTCTCACTATTGCAACTTATTGAAATAGTCTTTGCTCCTATAGAATTTGCGTAGTTCATTGCCCCTATTACATATGGAGTTCTGCCACTTGCTGCTATCCCCACAAGTACATCTTTTTCATTAAACCCTATGGCTACAAGATCGTTTTCCCCGTCTTCCTCACTATCCTCTGCCCCTTCAACAGCCTTAAAAATAGCTTCCTCTCCTCCGGCAATAAGACCTTGGACAAGAGATGGGTCAGTGCCATATGTCGGAGGGCATTCAGATGCATCAAGTATACCAAGTCTACCACTTGTCCCTGCCCCTATATATATGAGTCTTCCTCCTAAGCTAAGCTGCTCAGCTATTATATCTACTGTCTTTGCTATATTTTCAAGCTCTTTCTCCACAGCTAGTGCTACTTTTTTGTCCTCAGCATTGATGGTTTTCATCATATCTATAGTTGAAAGATTATCTATACCTAGGCTGTTTGGATTTCGCTCTTCTGTAGTCATTGTCTTTAAATCTATACTCATAATATCCCTCTCTTCTTTAACTTTAATCAAAACTAAAATCTATTATTTTGTTTTAAGAAATTTCTGTAATTATATTATATGTCATTTGAAATATTATTTCAATATTTTTTTGTATTTTTGTAATTTAATTACTACGTAATTGTCTTATATCTTTTAAAGATATTCACTTAATTTATTTCATAAAAAAACAGGCACTAATTATAGTGCCTGAATCATTGTTTTGTTATATGGAAGGATATTTCTATACCACAATATTCAATATCTTTCCTGGAACATATATTATTTTTTTAATTTCTTTTCCATCTAGCATATCTTTTACGATAAGGTCTGATTTTGCCATAATGATTATATCCTCTTTGGAAATATCAGCAGCAACTACAATCTTCCCTCTAACTTTTCCATTTATCTGAACCGGAATTTCTATAGTCTTTTCTACAAGCTTGGACTCATCATGCTCAGGCCATTTTGCTTCGTTTAAATCTCCTCCAAAATCCATTATACTCCATATTTCTTCAGTAACATGAGGAGCTACAGGGTTTAGAAGGATTAAAAGAGTCTTGTAGTCTTCTTTTGTGATTCCTTTAGCATCATAAAATTCATTCACCAAAGACATCATAGCTGCAATTGCTGTATTAAATTTTAGGGTTTCGAAGTCTTCAGTTACCTTTTTTATAGTCTTGTGAACTGAAACTTCAACTAGCTTGCTATAATAATCTTCTGCCTTTATGATATCTTTAAGCTTCCATACTCTTTCTATAAATCTTCTGCAGCCTTTTATTCCTTGGGAAGACCATGGAACACTTTTTTCAAAGTCTCCTATGAACATCTCATACATCCTAAATGTATCTGCACCGTATTCTTCAACTATATCATCTGGGTTGACTACATTTCCTCTTGATTTTGACATTTTTTCATTGTTTTCACCAAGTATCATACCGTGAGATGTTCTTTTGCTATAAGGCTCTACCTCTGATACAGCTCCTACATCATAAAGCACCTTGTGCCAGAATCTTGAATATAAAAGGTGAAGAGTCGTATGCTCCATTCCACCATTATACCAATCTACAGGCATCCAGTAATCAAGTGCCTCTTTTGAAGCCAGCTGTTCATTATTGCTTGGATCTGCATATCTTAAGAAATACCAAGATGAACCTGCCCACTGCGGCATAGTATCAGTTTCTCTATGGGCATGACCATTACAACTAGGGCATGTTGTCTCTACCCAGTCTGTTATTTTAGAAAGTGGAGATTCTCCATCATCAGTCGGCTCATATGAATCAACTTCTGGAAGAGTTAGTGGAAGCTCAGACTCTGGAATTGCAACCCATCCACACTTTTCACAGTGTACAAGAGGTATTGGCTCTCCCCAGTAACGCTGTCTTGAAAATACCCAGTCTCTAAGCTTATAGTTTACTTTTTTTCTTCCTATTCCTATTGACTCAAGATAATCTGATATCTTTTCCTTTGCAGTCTTTACGTCAAGTCCATTTATGATATCAGAGTTTACAAGTGTTCCGCTATCAATATCCGTGTATGCTTCTTCATCTACATTGCCACCAGAAACTACTTCAACTATTGGAAGGTCAAACGCTTTTGCAAACTCGTGGTCTCTAGTGTCATGTCCTGGAACTGCCATTATTGAGCCTGTACCATAAGTCATAAGTACATAATCAGATACAAAAAGAGGTATTTCTTTTTTAGTAAGAGGGTTGATTACAGGAATTCCTTTAATTCTTACCCCTGTCTTTTCTGTACTCATCTCAGTTCTTTCAAACTCAGATTTTCTAGCAGCCTCTTCTTTATATGCCATTACTTCCTCAAGATTTTCAATCATTGAAGCTTTTTCAGTGATTATTGGATGTTCTGGAGATATTACCATATAGGTGGCTCCGTATATAGTATCAGGTCTTGTAGTAAATACAGTTAAATGAGTGTCTGCAACTGGAAAATCAATCTCCATTCCGTAAGATCTTCCTATCCAGTTCTTTTGCTGGATTTTTACTCTTTCTATATAATTAACTGTATCAAGGTCATCTATAAGTCTATCAGCGTACTCAGTAATTTTTAACATCCACTGATTTTTCTCTTTTCTTACTACCTCTCCACCACATCTTTCACATTTACCTTGGATTACTTCTTCATTTGCAAGACCAACCTTACAGCTGTTACACCAGTTGATAGGCATCTTGTTTTTATAGGCAAGACCCTTTTCGAAAAGTTTTATAAATATCCACTGAGTCCATTTGTAATAGTTTGGGTCTGTTGTATTTATTTCTCTCGACCAGTCAAATGAAATACCAAGTGACTGAAGCTGTCTTTTGAAGTTTGCTATATTTTCCTTAGTTACTTCCCTTGGATGAATCTTATGTTTTATGGCATAGTTTTCTGTTGGAAGACCAAATGCATCCCAACCGATTGGATAAAGGACATTGTAACCACCTAGTCTTCTTTTTCTTGCAACTATATCAAGTGCAGTATAGGAACGTGGATGCCCTACATGAAGACCATGTCCAGATGGATATGGGAACTCTACAAGGGGGTAAAACTTAGGCTTTTCAGAATCATTCGAGGCATGAAATACGCCTTTTTCTTCCCAAGCGTCCTGCCATTTTTTCTCAATTTGTTTATGGTTGTATCTTTCCAAAATTTATCCTCCTCTCAAAATGCTAGCCATTTTGATTTTTATTGTGAATTAACCTAGGGTTTAATTTACTCTATGTTTTATTCTAATAGATACGTTAATTACAAGCCCCACTGCAATCATACTAGTAAGCATTGAGCTACCCCCATAGCTTATAAATGGGAGAGTAACTCCAGTAACCGGCATGATTCCCATTACCATCCCTATATTTTGAAATATCTGATAGGTAAACATGGATAAAACCCCAGTTACAATCAAGGTACCATAAAAGTCCTTTGCCATTACTGCATTCTTAAGAACTCTTATAAGAAAAAAGAAAAATAGTAGTACTACTACACTCATTCCCATAAGTCCAAACTCTTCTCCTAAGACAGCAAAAATAAAATCTGACTCTTGGACAGGTAGAAAGTGTAATTGATTTTGAGTTCCTCTAAAGAGTCCTTTTCCAAAAATCTGTCCTGAACCTATCGCTATCATTGATTGGATGACTTGGAAGTTCCCTGGAAAGCTTGGATCAGATGGATTCAAAAATGCATCTATTCTTACTCTTTGATGAGGTCTAAGTACAAATCTATATATCATAGGCATTGATGCAAGAAAGAGACCTGAAGCCATACCTACGATTTTCATATTAAGTCCTGATATAAAAAGCATACTAAATGATATTACTATAAATACAATGCTTCCTCCAAGGTCTGGCTGTCTCATCATAAGTATAAATACAGGAAGTATATAAAGAGCAGGAGGAATTAAGTCTTTCCATGTATCAAAATTTCCCCTTCTCTCTTCTACAAATGCTGCAAAACTGATTATATATGTAATCTTAACTACCTCAGATGTCTGAAGGTTCATTATTCCAATATTTATCCATCTTGTAGACCCACCCACATTTATCCCTACTCCTGGAATAAATACTATTGCAAGAAGCACTAGCCCGATGCCATAAAATATCCAGTGATACCTTTTCAAATCTCTATAATCAAAGAACATCATACCAATTATTGATACTATTCCCAGACCAAACGATATGTTTTGTATAATGAATTCTCTAGATATATATCCCTGATTCATCTTTGTGGCACTTGCTATAAGAGTGATACCGCACAGATGAAGCAAAAGGACCGTAAGAATAAGCTTATAATCCAAATCCTTTAGATTCTTAAAAATCATCATTTCCTCCAAACAATACTAAACCTTAAAAAACACTAAATATTTTTCATTAAATCAAAAATAATCTAACTACTATATTACTTCAATTTCTCCGTAAGTACAAGAGGAGCATGTACCTGAAATTATTTAATTTCAGGTACATGCTCCTTTTTCAATATTTCTATTTTTCTCTTTTGAGTCTCTATAATATTATCCAGCATTTCAACAATTTATTCTTTTGATTTAAGATAGATTTTTTTGAGATTTTTCTTTTTTAACTTTTTGGAATTTTTCTTACTCTCCCTTTTAATTACTTTTAAGATTTTTTTTATATAGGCTTCCATATCTATTATAGAAAATTGTTTTAGGATGTCTTTAAACTCTTCATCTCTATTTGAAAACTCTTTATCAAGATATTTTATATAGGAGGATACTTTATCATCAATTTTAAAGTCTTTTATAAGCTCCTTCTGAATCTGTATGTCCCTCATTTTTCCTAAAACTTTAAATACTTTTTTTATATCTTTAGATTTTAGCTTTTTTCTGTGATGAAAATATAGTTGTATGTTTCGATAGAGGTTTCAAATCTTCTGTAAGCTACCCTCATATCATGTATGTTTTTCATATTTGTATTTTTAATAGTTTTGTTACAATCTGATTATTTTATAGGATATATTATATGAAATTCTATGCTTCTATATTTCTTCTTATCTCTTCAACCATTGCATTTATACTATCTCTTGCCACATAATCATAGTCTCTAAGTGGATTTCCTTTTGGTTTTACTCCTCCATTTGCAATTCTTGAACCAAAAGATATGAAAAGTCTATCTTTAAGTGTCAGCTTTTTAGAAACCAGCCTTCCATGAAGAGGATAGTGTCTATACCTATCATGCATATCTTCCGGAATGCTCAGATTGAGTATTCTCTGTAAAATTCTGTCCTCAGTGGGATGAGTTCCAGAGACTGTAAAAAGATATATAGGTTTTTTTAAGAGGATTTCCCTATTTTCTTCAAGCCAGTCCGATATTCGAAGTCTCCCTGTGTATACTGAGCTTCCAATAACTAGGACATCATAGTTTTCCAAGTCTTTTTTTTTGATATCGTCTGAGCATGCAAGACCAAATCCAAGGTCTTCTGCAATCCAATTTGCATATTCCTCTGTACTTCCATATCTTCCTTTGAAAACTACAAGACCTTTCAAGCTACCACCCCATATATAACTAAATTAAATAGTTGTATACCATTAAAAAGTGACTAGTACTTCCTGCCAAAACAAAAATATGAAATATTTCATGGAAACCAAAATGCTTAAAGTTGATTTTAGGCCATTTTAGACCATAAATTACTGCTCCTACTGTATAGAATACCCCTCCCAAGCCCATATAAACGAGTGCTCCTGTAGGAAGTACCTTGGAAAGAGGATAAATAGCAATAACTATAAGCCAACCCATGGCAGTATATATAGCCGTAGAAAACCATCTAGGAGCATCCATCCAAAATAGCTTTAGAATAATTCCAAGTATCCCTATAGTCCAGATAATCGCAAGTAATGTAAAGCCCCAGCTTCCCTTAAGCGCCGTGATACATATAGGGGTATATGTACCTGCTATAAGTACAAATATCATCATATGGTCAATCTTTCTTAGAATTAAGTTTACCTTGTCTGAAATATCAAGCATATGATACACGGTACTTGCCGTATAGAGAAGTATCAAACTTGCCCCAAAAATAGAAAATCCTACGATATGGGTAGGAGTCCCTAATTTAATCGCTTTTGTAAGCAAAAATACAAGTCCTACAATTGATGCAATCGCCCCTGCCATATGTGTAAGGCAGCTTACTGGGTCTTTTATATTTTTAATATATTTAATCAAACAAAACACCTCCAAATCTTTCTTAATATAAATTATATTCCAAATACAAAAAAAAGTCTTTACGAAATTTACATCAAAAAAAATTTAGACTGTCTTTAATGGGTATATCAACTATTAATAGCAATTTGTAAAATTTATATTAACAAATACTTTAAAAATCTGGGAGGGATAGTTTATGGAAATCAAGTATGAGCGTGAGACTTCCAAAACTTTTGAGGAGGCATGCGAGAGTCTTAAAATCAATCTTTCTGACTCTGGATTCGGAGTTCTTTGGGAGCTAAATTTTAAAGATAAGCTTCAAGAAAAGGGCTTGGATTTTACTACGAATTTCAAGATTTTTGAAGTCTGTAATCCTAAACAAGCCAAAGAAATTCTTGATTATAATATAGAAATCGGATATTTTCTTCCTTGCAAAATGGTTGCCTATGAAAAAGACTCAAAGGTTTACCTAGGTATGCTAAGACCCGAGGAGCTAATCAAGCTATCTGGAGCAACAGGCGTATCGGAAGTAGCTAAGTCGGTGGAGCGAACTTTAAAATACGCTATTGATAAGTCATTATAGATAGTTATTAAATAATTGAAAAAAGAACTATATCTAGCCAGATTTTCAATCTAAGCTAGATATAGTTCTTTTTTAGTTATAGTTCTTTTTTAGTTATGGTTCTTATTTATAAATTATATTTGCTTTTTAGATACTATTTTCTTCAAATCTTTATAATTTATTATATAGCTGATATTATGTGAACATCTTCACCGATTTTATCATAATCAAAAGGTTTATTGATATTTCCTAGGAAGCCTTTTGCCCATGCAGTTCTAAGTATATAAAAGTTTTCGACATTGCCTCCTACTCTATCCCAATGACCTTTATGAAGGCATCTTGTAGTCTTCCACATAAACTCTTCATCTGTGGAAGAAAGAGAATCACTTACTCTATCACATGGCATCCCTTCAAGTAAGAAGTCATTCATAACATTATAAGCTTGCTCTGGAGATATTACAGATTCTTCATAGGACTTTCCAGCGGCTATCCCTTGATTTTTAAATATCTCTTCAAGACTTTTTATATTTTCTGGGTTTTCACTTAGTATCTTTGTAACTAGACTTGCCATTCTCGATTCAGATTTTTCAATTTTATCTTGAAGCCAACCATGAATATTTCCAGTATCTATAATTTCTTCTAAAGGTCTGTCTTCTGTAGGAGCTCCTATTTGACCATAAAGCTCTTCTTTCCATGAAGTAACATCATATCCTTGCTTTGTTCCAAACTCCATTATTTCAAGCTCTAATGCCTCAAACCATTTTATTTTATTAAATAACCAATAATGTATTTTTCCTAAAAATAAACTCATTTCAAATTCCTCCTAAGATTTATCATTTTAATAATATTCTCTATCTAGCTCTTATATAATACCAAGTTAGTCACTTGGATTTCCGTAACAAGTGTTACCACTTTAAATAAATTTTTTAAAGTTTTTTTACATAAAATCACTTTTATCTATTTATTATTATTTAACAAATGGATAAAATGGTATATATACCAATATAAAGAGTGGTTTTAATTGACTAAATTGTGTTTTTAGTAAATTTTTATTTAAAATAAATAGAATTAAGAGGTGGATTATGAATGAGAAGGGTTTATCTCCAGGTGACATTCTTAAAAAAATCAGAAAAGAACTTGGCTTTAAGCAACACGAGATAGCAGGAGATGATATCACTAGAAACCTTATCAGTCTCATCGAAAACAACCGTGCTTCACTAAACAGAGGGAATGCTGAAATCCTTGTACGAAATATAAACAATTTGTGCAGGATGAAGGGCATAGACCTTGAGCTTGAGTTTAAGGACCTTTTTATTTCAGGAATATATGATGCAAAAAGCAAGGCAATCACATACACAGAGTTTTTAAAGGATGTCATAAGAGAGAGAAAAGTAATAAAAGAATCCGATATAAATGAAATCTCTGTTTTTCTCAGTAAATGGGATCTTCTTCCTCAAAACAGCTTGCTTTTTTCTCTAATAGGTGACTATTATAGGACTTTAAACAAATGCAACAAGGCATATTTTTATTACATTAAGGCCTTTGAGAATGTTGTGAAAATAAAAAATGATAATTCTATGCTTGTTTCTCTTTGCAAAAAAGCTGTGGATTGTGGCTTTAAACTCGGAAGACTTTCTGAGTGTCTTGAATTCTTAGATATAACCGAATCTCATCTTCCAGCCAAGGATTTTGAAAACCTAAGTCAAATCTGGTTTCAAAAGGCAACTATAAAGCTAAAACTGAAAGATTATGACAGTGCTTTTAAGGAAATCGAAAGTATAGAAACCCATATAGAAGGTGAGGATTTTCTTAGATATATAGACCTTGAAATCTTAAAATATACCCTATATAAGGAAACTGGGAATCAAAGAAAGGCTGTTGATATATTAAAAAGTCTTAAATCAAAAATTCCAGATACAGATATTGATATGAACCTTCTAATCAATTCCTACTTTTTGGATATATATTATCCTAAAAAGAATCTACCAAAACTAAAAATATATCTAAAATATTTTGAGGAAAAGATTGATGAACTTGAAGATAGCAGTCCTTATGATATCCAAATACTTCGCTCAGCGGCCTTTGGATATTTAAACATGAAAAAAATCGAAAGTGCTAGAGAATATCTATCTATGGCATTTATAAGATCCGTGTCTATATCTGATTATATTTCTTTTAAAAATATAGCTTATGAGATTATAGACAGTAATTCTAATGAGTTTTGTGAAGAACTTAAAAATATGCTCGTATTCTCTTTTAGAAATAGTATGTCTGAAATGGAAGACTCCCTTATAATCGATTCTTTCAATTATTTTAAAGAGATGGGGAAAACAGAGTTTATACTTGAGGTTTTATCAAATAAAAGATCTGCTAAATAAGTGAGGTTTTCATGAAAAAAACATCATATGGAAAATCCAATGACTTAAATCTAAAGCTTCTTATAGCACTTGCAAGGACAAATCAAGAGATATTAAAAAAACAAATTCCCTTTATAAAAGCAAATGGCCTTACCCTCACACAGTTTGGAGTACTTGAGCTTTTATATCATAAAGGCAGTCTTAGGATATGTGAGATTATAGAAAAAACCTTATCTACAGGAGGAAATATGACTGTGGTTATTAATAATCTCAATAAATCAGGATTAATAGAAAGAACTTTAGACCCTCATGATAAAAGAGCTTTTCTTATAAATATAACCCCAAAAGGAGAAGCTCTTATTTCTAAAATCTTTCCTAAACACCTAGAAAATTTGGAGCTTATACTCAATGGACTAGATGAAGATGAAAAATCAAAACTTATTTTACTTTTGAAGGGGCTTAGTAAAATATAGATTTTTATTTTATATCCATCCAAAACATTAAATTTTCTTCTAGATTTTACTGTATATAAGCCATTCTCATTTCCTACGGAGAATGGCTTATAGTTTTTTTCCTTTCATTCCCAGATTATTGTTTGTTATATAACGACATATAGTATATTTTTTTCATATTTTTCACACAATACTATTGAAATCCTTTTCCTTTGATGATACATTTTATTTAGGTATATTTTATATCCTAATATTATTTTTGAAGGAGGATTATATGAAAAAAATTGGTTTACTTCCTAGACTTATAATAGCAATTATACTAGGTATTATCTTGGGAAGCATCCTTCCAGAAATCGGCGTTAGAGTGCTAGCTACTTTTAATGGCATATTTGGTCAATTTCTTGGTTTTGCTATACCACTTATCATTTTAGGCTTTGTTGCTCCAGGAATCGGTGATCTTGGAAGCAATGCTGGAAAGATACTTGCAATAACTGCTGGTATTGCTTATCTTTCAACAGTTTTTGCTGGATCGTTAGCTTTCTTAGCTAATGCTGCAGTACTTCCAATGTTCCTTACTCAAGGTGCATTAGGTGCAGATTTTGCTAATGGAGACGCTGCTATGGCTGCCCCACTACTTGAGCTGTCAATGCCTCCAGTAATGGGAGTTATGACTGCTCTAATACTTGCCTTCACATTAGGTATAGGAATAGCTGTAGTTAACTCTACTACAATCAAAAGCTTTATGAATGAATTCCAAAGTATAATTACAAAGCTTATCACTGGAATAATCATCCCGCTTCTTCCTATTCATATTATGGGAATATTTGCAAACATGACTTTTGCAGGACAAGTTGTACAGATACTAAGTGTATTCTCTAGAGTTTTCGTACTCGTTATAATACTTCATTTCACTGTAATTGTACTTCAGTACATTATTGCTGGAACTCTAGCTGGAGCGAATCCATTCAAGCTAATCAAGACTATGATTCCTGCTTACCTTACAGCAATAGGAACACAGTCTTCTGCAGCTACAATACCTGTAACTCTAGCACAAACTAGAAAAAATGGTGTTAATGAAGGGGTTGCTGACTTTGCAGTACCACTTTGTGCAACTATTCATCTTTCCGGAAGTACAATAACTCTAGTAAGTTGTGCAATTGCTATAATGATGCTTAATGGTATGGAATATAGCTTTGGTACATTCTTTGGTTTTATACTTGCCCTTGGAGTTACTATGGTTGCTGCTCCTGGAGTCCCAGGTGGAGCCGTAATGGCAGCTCTTGGTCTTCTTCAGACAATGCTTGGCTTTGATGAAACTCTTACTTCTCTTATGATAGCTCTTTACCTTGCACAAGACAGCTTCGGAACTGCTTGTAACGTTACTGGTGATGGCGCTATAGCTATAATGGTGAACAAGATTTCAGGACATAAGCTAGTCCCTCATGAAGAGGATGAAATCATAGCATAATTTTAAAACAATAAAAAGGTAGATGGAAATTTCACTGAAATTCCATCTACCTTGAGACTGTAAATAATTTTGTGTATGATAATACCTCTGGATTGAGATAAAATATAATCAATCTGGAGGTATTTTAATTATGGCTAAAATCAAAAGAGATCCAAAGCGAAGGGAAGCTATTCAAAAATTTATTGAACTTTATCAGCCTGAATCTGTCGAAGACATCTATGAAAGTCTCAAGGATATGCTTGGTGAAACCATTGAGCAAATGCTTGAAACTGAGCTTGAAAGTCAAATTGGTTACCCTAAGGGAGATAAGCCTGAGGCGGCTTTAAATTCCAGAAATGGCTACAGTACAAAGGTTCTTAAATCAAAAGCTGGTGCTGTTCCAATAAATGTCCCAAGGGATAGATATGGTGAATTTGAACCGAAGGTTGTTAAGAAGTATCAAACTGATATTTCTCACATTGAAGAACAAATAATTTCCATGTATGGCAAGGGTATGACTGTAAGAGATATATCAAAGCATGTTCAAGATATATATGGTTTTTCTGTTTCTGAAGGCCTTGTATCTCAAATAACTAATAAAATATTACCTACAATAACGGAGTGGCAAAACAGGCCTCTTCAAGAGATTTATCCAATAATATTTTTAGATGCCATACACTACAATGTCAAGCAAGATGGTGTAATTGCTAAAAAAGCCGTATACATCATTATTGGGATAGATATCGAGGGAAATAAGGATGTTTTAGGTATGTGGGTTGGGGAAAATGAGTCTTCTAAGTTTTGGCTAACTGTAATTAATGAACTTAAAAATCGTGGTGTTAAGGATATACTTATCGCGTCGATAGACGGTTTAAGTGGCTTTTCTGATGCTATTCATGCTGTCTTTCCTAAAACGGAAATACAGCGCTGCATAATTCATCAAATAAGAAGCTCTACAAGGTATGTTAATTACAAAGATAAAAAAGAACTTGTAAAAGATCTTAAAGATGTATATAAGGCGACTAGCCTTGAGGTGGCTGAACATAATTTAGATATATTTTCTGAAAAATGGAATAAAAAGTATCCTTCTTGTGTAAATTCTTGGCAAAGTAATTGGGCACATCTTTCTTCTTACTTTAAGTATCCTCAAGAGGTTAGAACCATAATTTATACTACAAATGCTATGGAAAACTTTAATAGACAGCTTAGAAAGGTAACAAAGAGCAAATCCATATTTCCTAGTGATACTGCTCTTTCGAAGAGTCTTTACCTTGCAATGCTTGATTCTACTTCGAAATGGACATCTAGAATTAGAAACTGGGACTATATATTAAATCACTTAGCTATCTATTTTGAAGGAAGAATAGAGATTTAAATTGTATATTAAAAGGCTGTCAAGAAATGAAGCCTCTTGACAGCCTATTTGTCGTTGTGTTTCAATGTTTTTAAATTGATGATTATATTTAGCTCTTAAAACTTTTCTTTCAATCATCAAACTTTCTTATGATTATCCCAATTCAGAGGATAAAACACAAATTATTTTACACTTCCTCTACCTTTTTTATTTTATCTAAATCTATTTAACAAAATCAAAGAGATTCTTTATTGCAAGGGTTCCTGCTCCAATTAGTCCAGCATCTTCTCCTAGTTTTGATTTTACTACTCTAAGCTTTTCTTTATTGTTATAAAGGGTTCTCTTTCTTATTTGATTATTTATTTCTGGGTAGATAATATCCCAGGCATCTGAGACTCCTCCTCCGATTACAACTCTTTTTGGATTCAGTATATTTGCAATAAATGATATGGCTTTTCCAATATATATACCAGTTTCCTTCATCACAATTTGTGCCTCAAAATCATTTTTTAAAGCTAAATTATATACTTCCTTAGAATCAAAGTCATCTACGATATATTCATTTTTTCCGTTATTTTTTTTTAATTCATTAAACCTTTTTACTATACCTCCTGAAGATGCCAGAGCGTCAAGACATCCTACATTTCCACAATTGCAAATACTGCTGTCCTCTAAAGATATATGCCCTACTTCCCCAGCTCCGTTTGAAGAACCCTTATAAAGGGAACCATCTACATATATTCCTGATCCTATCCCTGTACCTATGTTGATAAATAGAAAGTCGTTTATATCTTTTCCATTTCCAAACCACTTTTCTCCAATAGCCATAACCCTTGCATCATTTTCTATATAAACCTCTACATCAAACTCTTTTTCAAATATTTCCTTTATAGGCAAGTCTCTCCATCCAAATGCAGGAGCATATAGGGATACTCCATTTAACGAATCTACTAAACCATGGACTCCTATACCTATCCCTACTATTTTGTCTATTTTTATTTTTTCGTCTGATAAGAGGGAGTATATAGATTTTTTCATAAAGCTTATCATACTGTCTTTAGTCATTGTTTCTTCAAAGCTTTTAGTATCCTTTTTTAAAATATTGCCATAAAGATCTATAATTCCAAATCTTAGTTTTGTAGTCCCCATATCCAGACCTATTACATATGCTCCTTCTCTATTGATTTCAAGAAGTATTGGCCTTCTTCCCCCAGATGAGCTTCCTGAGCCTTTCTCTTTAATTAAATTCATTTGAATCAATCTTTTTGCAGTAGAAGAAACAGTCGCTGGAGTGAGCCCAGTAAGCTTTGATATGTCAGCTCTTGATATTTCCTTGTTATCTCTTATTATTTTAAGAACATTTGATGTATTTATCTGCTTAATCAGGTGTTTGCTCCCTTTATTTATTTGCTTCAAAATACTCATCCTTTACTATTTTGCTCTCATAAGCCTCTATATTCATTGATAAAAACTCAATTGTATTTGAGGTATGGTTTGTAATAATATAATATTTCTCGCTACCTAGAGTTCTTGGGTAAACCTCAAGGCCCTCTGGACTATCGATATAACTGATGTTTTTATCTATCAATATTTCACTGGCTATATCAGACACTATATCCTCATCTATCCCAGCTCCTATATAATATGCCTTTCCTTGTCCATACTCATTTACAGTGATGCAGGCCTTCCCTTTATAAAAATAGTCATCATAGCTATATAGTGCTTTGGCTGTAGTTACTTCGCAGATGTCTCTAAAAACATGACAGCTCCCTGTTTTTCCTTTTTCAGATAAAACTTCGCAGCTTTGACCATCGTTTAATGCTTCACTTTCATAAATTTCTATTCCGCATAGCTTTGAAATATATGAAGGGAGAATTTTTCCAAAAATTATATTATTGTCCTTATCTTTAATTCCACTTCTAAAGGAAAAAATAATCGTATTTCCCTGGGATACAAATTTTTCGAGTTTTTCTGAAAGAGTTTTGTCTACTAGTTTCATTACAGGCAAAATAAGAACCTTGTATTTTGAAATATCTGAGCTTACAGGAATTACATCTATGTTTATATTTTTCTTATAAAAAGGCCTATATAGTCTAAGTATTTCTTTTGTAAAATCAAAATCACTACTTTGGGTTTGAATCTTCCATGACCAGATATTTTCATGGTCGTAAAGTACTGCTACCTCAGAATCTATAGGAGAATCAACTAAATCACAAAATTCTTTTATCTCATTGAAAAATGAGCTTGCTTCTTCATATTTTCTTCCAAGTTTATTGTTATGGTCTATTATCCCATAACAGTATTGCTCCGCTCCTTTATTCATTCCTCTGTATCTAAAATAGAGCATATTAGAGCAGCCATGGGCAAAAGCCTGATAGGACCACATTTTGGCCTGCATTGGTCTAGGAAGATATCCAATCACGTCATGGCCCTGGGCTCCCATAAGCTGCTCTACAATCCAAAAGTTCTCCCCTTTTAATCCTCTGATAAAATCAAGAGAAAGAGCTGTCTGTGCGTTATGAACAGGCTCTTTTAAGCCGCCCCATACAGGGTAATTGTCGTAAGACACAAAATCAAGAGGCTTTGCAGTTTCCTGATGATTAAAACACTTGTCAAAAAATCCTCCAGCTAGATTTGTGGTTACCTTCTGATGCTTTCCTTTATATTTTTTTACTTCTTCAATATTTGCATAGGCAAAGCTATTTAAGGAATATGATCTGAACCTATACCAGTCTAAAATCAAAGATGGGTTGTGTACTGTTATGGTTTTTTTAGGTATAGGTACTTCACTAAATGAGTTATAGGTCTGTCCCCAAAATATAGTCCCATATGTCTCATTTAGGTTATCTATATTGTCATTGAATTTATTCATCAAAAAATCTTGGAATCTATGATGACATTTTTCACAGTGGCACATATCACTACCTTCATGTCCAAATTCGTTGTCTACCTGCCATGCTATTATATTTTCTTCGTCTTTATAATGTGTTACAAGTTCTTTAACTATTTTTAGGGAATAGCGTAAGTATTCACTTGAGTTGTAGCAGTACTGTCTTCTTCCCCCAAATACCCTTTCGTTTCCATCCTCCCATTTTGAAAGTATTTGAGGATGCTTTTTATAAAGCCATGCAGGAAAGGTAGCTGTAGGAGTCCCAAACATTACTTTAATCTCTTTTTCTTTAAGCTTTGTAATTACCATATCAAAAAAAGAAAAATCAAATTCTCCTTCTTTTTTTTCCATCATGTGCCAGGCAAATTCGCCTATTCTAACAATATTTGCATTCATTTTTTTTATTCTATCTATATCCTCATCTATCAAATCAATAGACCAATGCTCTGGATAGTAATCAACACCTAAATACATATAATCCTCCCTTTGAAAATAAGCTCACTGGATTTATTTTAGGACAAAAAATCTATAAATCTTTCAATCCCTTGTTCTCCTTCAAAACTGTCCTTAAAAACTCCTGCATCCTCTAAAACCTCAAGAAAAATCTTTCCTACCTCATCCTTTATAACTTGTGTAAGAAAATTTATGTCCCTTCCCTTATAGTCTTCATATAGCTTTTCATAAAAATGGATATGGTTGGATATTTTTTTGTCTTTTGAGGCCTCCACTGGAGAAATGCCATTTCTGAGCATTTTAGCTATATCTTCAAGCTCAGTTTTTAGTCTAGAAGGTAATACAGCAAGTCCCATCACTTCGATTAAACCTATGTTTTCTTTTTTTATATGATGAAGGTTTTCATGGGGATGAAAAATTCCATATGGATATTCATCTGTGGTTCTGTTATTTCTAAGGACAATGTCCATTTCATAATCATTTGCCCTTGTCCTAGCTATGGGAGTTACCGTATTGTGTGGAGTATTATTTGAATAACTTATTATTTCAAGGCTTTCGTCACTATAATTTTGCCACTTTGAAAATATATAAAAAGCTCCTTCAACTATGTCGTCCATGCTCTTGCTTCTTAATCTTATTGCAGCCATAGGCCAATTTAAAACCTCAAAATCAACATTTTCAAACTGAAGTAATTTAAAGGTTTTCTTAGACTTTGCTTTAGCCATTGGAAATTCATAATTTCCTCCTTGAAAGTGATCATGGGAAAGTATAGACCCTCCAACTATAGGCAGGTCTGCATTTGAGCCTATAAAATAATGAGGAAATTTGTCTGTAAATTCTATAAGTCTTTTAAATGTATCTTTGCCTATCTTCATAGGTGTATGTGTTTCATTTAAAACTATACAGTGCTCATTGTAATAAACATAAGGAGAATATTGAAAATACCATTTTTCATTATTTAGAGTCATAGGTATGAGTCTATGATTGCTTCTTGGTGGATGGTTTTGTCTTCCTACATAGCCTTCATTTTCTATACATAGAAGACATTTTGGATAGTCTAGGCTTTTCATGGACTTTTGCAATTCTATCTCTTTTGGGTCTTTTTCTGGTTTGGAAAGATTTATTGTTATATCTAAATCTGCATACTTAGTCTTCGTTTTCCATTTCAAGTCTTTTTCGATTCTATTCTTTCGAATGTAGTTTGATGAAATGGATAGATTATAAAAATAATCTGTTGCAGCTTTTGGGGATTTAATATACTGTGATTTAAACTCTTTTATGACTTCAGATGGTCTTGGCATAAGAGCATCCATTAGTTTAGTATCGAATATATCTTTAAGGGTCAAGGAGTCTTCCTCTATAAGATTATTTTCAATGGCAAAATCCAAAATACCATCTAATATTTCCCTAAAAGAGCAATCATTAACTTTTAATGAATCTTTATTAAAATCATTTAATTTAAGTATTTCTAAAATTTTATTTCTAACATATATCTTATCTTCTTCAAAAAACAGATTATGGTCTAAGCCATATCTTAAAAGACATTCTATATAGGAAAAAATATCCATACTTTACCCCCTCACTCTTCACATATAAAATCAAAATATTTCCTTTGCTCCATCCTCTACACTTACAATATAAAAATCAGGAGCATATCCTATTTCTTTTTTATAGCTTTTTCCAACTTCTTTTATAAAATCTTCTACACTTTCTTTAAGAACAAGGGTTACTGTACATCCTCCAAAGCCTGCACCTGTCATTCTTGAGCCAATTACTCCCTTGAAATTTTGAGAAAGCTCCACTAAAGTGTCTAGCTCTTTACCTGTGACCTCAAATTTTTCCTTAAGGGATTGGTGGGACTGGTTCATAAGTCTACCAAATTCATGCAAATCAGATTTTTCAAGGGCATTTACCGCATCTAGTGTTCTTGCATTTTCATATACCACATGCTCTGCCCTTTGTCTGTCTATTTTGTTTTTGATTAGATATTTATATTTTTCAAAGTCTTCTATAGTAACCTCTCCTAGAGCTGATATGTTTAGTTTTTCTTTAAGGTTTAAAAGGGCTCCTTCGCATTCATTTCGTCTTTCGTTGTATTTTGAATCTGCAAGACCTCTTCTTTTATTTGTGTTTGATATTATAAGGGAATATTCCATAAGATTAAGCCTTGAATATCTGAATTCTAATGTCTTGCAATCAAGAAGTATAGCGCAGTCTTTTTTTCCCATTCCGATTGCAAACTGATCCATTATCCCGCTATTTACGCCAATATATTTGTTCTCTGCTCTTTGACATAGGGTTGCAAGCTTTGGTATATCTATATCAAGGTTTAATATATTATTTAAAGCTACCCCAGTGACCATCTCTATTGATGCAGATGAAGATAGGCCTGCTCCATTTGGGATATTCCCATAGTAATAAAAATCCATTCCATTTTTAATTTCATATCCAGACTCTATTAAGGTATATATGACAGATTTCGGATAATTTGCCCAATCATGAGTCTTATCATATAAAATATCAGCTAGGCTAATTTCAATAATTCCCATCTCTGGAAAATTTTGAGAGTAAAATCTAAGATTTTTGTCCTCTCGCTCAAGTGCTATACAATAAGTCCCAATATCAAGGGCGCAAGGAAATACATGACCATTATTAAAATCTGTATATTCTCCTATAAGATTGACCCTACCTGGTGCAAAAAATACTCTTGGATGTTCTCTTTCAAATATTTCTTTAAATTTTTCTATAAGTCTTTTTTCCATTTACTCCACCTCTTTTTTATAAATAAAGCTTTAGTTTATAATTTCAATTTTATATGTCTTAAAACAATGTCTATAGGTTTCAACCAAGACTTTCTTTATTCATTAAATTAAGTAAATAGTATCATGACTATATTTTTTTAGCAATAGAAACTAAAGTCATTTTCCCATAAAAAAGACCAGCTATTACATAAATGCTGGCCCTAAATTTAAGTTCTAATATACTAAATAACTTGTACCATAGATTAGGTTTATCTGTATGTATTTAGGATTTATTTAGAAAGCTCAATTCTTATTTGTCTTTGCTAATAAATTTTCTTGCCTTTAATTCATTTTTTTCTATATTTTTATAAATTGTAGAATTTTGAATACTTGAATCAAAAAACAAATATCTATTGTACTTTATTACATCATCATAGTTTTTAGTTTTTAGAGATAAGTCTCCTATCATATATATCACATTCAAAATTGATTCTAATTGAAACTCTCCGTAATAATAGTTAAAAGCCTTTATATATAAGTCTCTTGCTAATTCACAATATCCCAATTTATAGATTTTTTCTCCAAGTCCTCTAAAAAATTCATATCCAAGATTATATAGCTCGTATCTTTTAAAATAATATTCAAACTCTATTATAATCTCCTCGAGGTCATTTTCTATTAAGTTTGGACTTTCCTCTATTCTTTGAAAAATATAGTATATTTCTTCTTCCAAGTGATCTTTTGGAGTTTTTAAGATATAACTCATCTCTACACTATCTTTTATTTTGTTTTCCTTGAAATATTTATTGAGATTTTCAGTTACTATTTTAGCTGTATTTTTTGATATATTCACCTTATCATTTTCTATCATGCTTATAAGATTTCTCGTAACGAGATTCCCTGTTACATATTCTTGTCTTATTTTATGTCTTTTTCTTATTTCTCTTATCTTTTGTCCTTGAGTCTTTATATTGAGTAAATGAATAATAACCACCCCTATTCTACCATTTGTATAGGTCTACAATACCATATAACTTTAGTTTATTTCAATAATATATAGCCTTTAATTAAAAAAACCTCCTCTATTGAGGAGGAGAAAGCAAATCTTTTAGTATAAGCACTATTTTAGAATCAAATTGATAGCCAGAATTTTCAATCAACTCTTTCATTGCCTCTTCCTTTGATAGAGCTTTTTTATAAGGTCTTTCTGAGACCATACCATCATAAGCACATGCTACAGATACTATTTTAGTTAAGAAGGGAATTTCATCTTTCGAAAGACCCTTGGGGTAACCTTTACCATCTATTCGTTCATGATGACTTAAAACTTCTTCTGCTATAGAAGCATAATCAGGCACAGATCGAAGAAGCCTGTATCCTATTTCTGTATGGGTTTTTATAATTTCAATCTCTTCTTTTTTCAGAGGAAGAGATTTCTTTAGAAGCACTTTTGGAATTCCAACCTTTCCAATATTATGAAACATTGCAATTTTTTCTAATCTCTTCATTTCCGATTTATCTAAATTTAAAATATTTCCGATTTTGATTGAAAGATTCACAACATTATTTCTATGCTCTTTTTCCCAAGGAACATCTTTATCAAGTCTTTCCAAGACTTTATCGATTATTTTTTTTCGTATTTCAGATCCATTTTCTTGTTTTTTCTTGTACATTTGTTGGTCTGCAAAAATTATTATTTGATTTATATCTTGAATTTTATATTTTTTTGATGCAACTCCACCAGAAAGGCTTACTTCTATACCATCTACTAATTCATGGTCATTTTCTTCAATTTTTTTCATAAGTTTTGCTGCATCTTCATATGATGTCCTAGGCATTATTATTACAAATTCGTCCCCACCAATTCTAGCTGCTAAAAAATCATCTTTAATTAAATTTTTTATTTTTTCAGCTGCCGACTTTAATATGGCATCTCCAAAGCTATGCCCAAATGTATCATTTGCCATTTTAAGACCATTTACATCAATCATTAGGATACTTAGAGGAAGGTTTTCAAAAGAATCTAAGTTCTTTATTGCTTCTTCATAATAGGCTCTGTTATATAAACCAGTAAGAGTGTCATGGTATGTCAAAAAATATATTTTTTCCTCCTGCTCTTTTTTTTGTGTTATATCTTCAAAAATTGTTGCAAACATATTTTCTTCAGTATTAAAAGCTGATACTCTAAAGTATTTTTTATATTTTTTTTCATAAATTTCAAATTTATAAGGACCTTTTGTTTTTATAACCTTGTCATATATATCAATGTATGGATTTTGTTCCAAATCTATATAAAAGTATGATGTGGATTTTGTTTTATATTTTTTTTTCACCTTCAATACTCGTTCAAATGCAGGGTTTGTATCCAAAAGAACATACCTTAAGGGTTTATCTCCCTCATAAATCATTTCACACAGCGCCATTCCTTCTTCCATACTTTCAAATACCTTTTTGAATTTCTTTTCATTTTCAATTATTTGTCTTTCCTTTATTTTTTCTCCTGTAATATCATCTAAAATACCAAAGACTATATCATTTTTTTGGTGTTTTATTTTTGTCATGGATACTCTTACGACAATTTCTTTACCATCTAATCTAAGATGTGTCCATTCAAACATCCCTATATTACTTTTCAATACCTTATCTAGCTTAGCTTTTCCAAGCTCTTCACTTGTTTCTCCGCTAGATTGAAACTTTGGAGATATATCTATAGGGGTTTTCCCTATCAATTCATTCTCATTCTTATAGCCAAATAAATTTAAAAGAGGAGGATTACACCTGATGTATTTTCCGTTTTGAAGTAAAAAAATGGGTTTTTCAGTGTTTGTTAAAATATATTCAAAATCCATTTCTCTATAAGGCATATTTTAACCTCCATTTCATAGGAAAATTCCCTTTCATTTAAATATTTATACCCAAAAAACCAGTTTGAAATACTCAAACTGGTTTTAAAATTAACTATATAAATTATTATATTTTAGAAAAAAGCTCAATCACTCCCATTAATTCATCTATACTCTCATTTGAATCTCCATTTATTATAGAATCTGATACGCAGTGCTGGGTATGTCTTTTTAGTATATTCATTCCAACTTTTTTAAGGGCTGCATTTATGGCAGAAATTTGAACCAATATGTCTACGCAGTAGCGTTCATCCTCCACCATTTTTTGGATGCCTCTTACTTGACCTTCTATTCTTTTAAGTCTGGAAAGTAATTTTTCCATGTCTTCTTTCGACCTTGGCTCCACAGGCTTTTTTTCGGAAAGCTTCATATCTTCCATATTAACCTCCTAAAGTTTTACCTTTTTTAATCTGAGGGCATTGCTGACAACAGATACACTACTAAATGCCATTGCAAGTCCTGCAACCCATGGCTGAAGGAATCCCATAGCTGCTATAGGTATTCCTGCTGAATTATAAAATAATGCCCAAAATAGGTTTTGCTTGATATTTCTCATAGTCTTTCTGCTTAATTCTATTGCTTTTGGTATATGGTTTAAGTCTCCACCAACAAGGGTCACATCTGCAGCTTCAATTGCTACATCTGAGCCAGTACCTATGGCCATACCTATATCTGCAAAGGCAAGGGCAGGGGCATCATTTATTCCATCACCTACCATTGCAACCTTTTTACCCTTTTCTTTAATATCTTTTACTACTCCAGCCTTTTCTTCAGGAAGTACTTCGGAGTATACGTTGTCAATGCCTACCTGCTGAGCTATCGCTCTCGCTGTTCTGTCATTATCTCCAGTCACCATATATACATCAAGTCCAAGAGATTTAAGCTTTTTTATGGCTTCTTTTGATGTTTCTTTTATCGTATCTGCAACAGCTATTATCCCGCTATGAACTCCATCTACAGCTATAAGCATAGCAGTTTTTCCGCTTTTTTCCATCTCTTGCATAGCATCCTCGTGACTGGATACATCAATATTATTTTCTTTCATAAGCTTTCTAGTTCCTACAAGGACATCCTTTCCTTCAATCTTAGCCTTAAGTCCATGTCCTGGTATCGCTTCAAAATTTTCTACTTCCATTTCTCTTACTTTTTTGTCTTTTCCATAAACCACTATAGCTTCAGCCAGAGGATGCTCTGATTTTTTTTCTGCTGCAACTGCATAGGAAAGTGCATCTTCTGTGTACTCTATATAGTCTGTTACCTCTGGTTTTCCTTTTGTAACAGTTCCTGTTTTATCAAGAAGTACTGCGTTGATTTTATGGGTAGTCTCTAGATATTCTCCCCCTTTAAAAAGAATGCCGTTTTCTGCTCCTTTGCCTGTACCTACCATTATAGAAGTAGGTGTTGCCAGCCCAAGTGCACATGGGCATGATATTACAAGTACAGCAATTGCAACTTCAAGAGCATGGGCTACATTTCCAGGGTCTGCTATAAAATACCATACCACAAAGGCAAGGGTTGCTATTGCAACTACTATCGGTACAAATACCCCTGATATCTGATCCGCCATTCTCTGGATAGGAGCTTTAGAGCCCTGAGCTTCCTCTACAATTTTGATAATACCTGCTAGAGCTGTTTCTTTTCCTACTTTTTTGGCTTCAAAGGTAATTGTTCCATTTTTATTTATAGTTGCTCCTATTACTTCATCTCCTGCTGATTTTTCTACAGGCAGGGATTCTCCTGTAAGCATAGACTCATCAATTGCAGTATTTCCTTTTATTACTATTCCATCTACTGGTATTTTCTCCCCAGGCTTTACAAGTACTGTATCTCCTACCACTACATCATCTAAAGGAATTCTAAGCTCTACCCCTTCTCTAATTACAGTTGCATCTTTAGCCTGTAGCTCAAGAAGCTTCGATATAGCTTCTTTTGTCTTTCCTTTGGCTCTGGCCTCAAGGTATTTTCCTAAAAGCACAAGAGTTATAAGAACTGCACTCGTCTCAAAATAAAGCTCTGGGTGAGCATGAGTAGCACCTATAGTCTTAATTCCTTCGTAAACACTAAAAAAGTAAGCAGCTGATGTTCCAAGGGCAATTAAAACATCCATATTTGCACTTTTATTTGATAGAGCTCTATACGAACCTACATAAAATGTCCATCCTATTATAAATTGAACAGGTGTGGCAAGTGCCATTTGAAACCATGGATTCATAAGTATATCTGGCATAGGTACATTGGTTTCCCACGGCATATGTGCTCCCATAGTATAAAGAAGTGGTAATGAAAGTATAATAGATATTATTAGCTTATTTCTCTGTTTTTTTAGTCTTTCTTCGTCTCTTTGAGCATCAGAAACCTCTTCTTTTTTTGGACTTGCCTTGTATCCTAGTTTTTCTATTTTATCTTCAATCTCTTTAAGGGAAATCTGTCCTTTATCATATTCTATTGTAGCAGTGTTTCCTGGGAGATTTACAGATATAGAGTATACCCCCTGCATCTTTCCTACCATTTTTTCGATAATAGAGGAGCAGGCGGCGCAAGTCATTCCTTCTACATCCATTACTATTTTCTCTTTGACTACTGCGTAACCCAGCTTTTCAATCTTTTCTTCTATTTCTTTTATAGTTGTCTTTTCTGAATCATACTCTATGGTTGCCTTTTCCATTGCAAGATTTACAGATGCGTCCACCCCATCCATTTTTTTAAGGGTTTTTTCAACTGCAGCTGAGCAGGAAGCGCACGTCATTCCAGAAACACCCAAAGTAACTTGTTTTTTTCCCATTATTTCACCTCGTTTATTATTTTTATAATCACCTTATATATACTTATACCCCATATAGGTATGCAAGTCAACAAATATTTTTTTGATTTTATATAAAACCCATTTGAGAAATGCTAAGAAGGGTAAGTATCTATATAGATTGCTATATGATATAATTTAAAAACTATAAAATCTTAGGAGGAGTCTTTATGAAAAGAAACACAGGGGAACTGACATTTATGGCTCTTATGGCTTCCGCACTATTGGTAGGGGGATATATGTTATATATCTTAAGTAAAACTATACCCCTGCCCGGTTCAAAATTTCTTGTTATGGCTCCTTATCTTTCTCTTGTCATGTATTTATCCTTAAAGCATACAAGAAGGCCTTGGACTATGACTATAATAAGTACAGTCTTTGGTATAGTTATTTCAATTTTTTCCCTTTTTATGGGAATTGCAATAATTGGAGCAGGAATTTTTAGTGATCTTACAGGTCTTATTATTCCTAATCACTACTCTACTGAACGCTCTATAAAAATAGCTTCTAGTTCCTATGCTTTTTGGAGCTTTGCAGTTTCTCTCTTTATAACCGATTTTGTAACTGGAAATATACTTTATGGAGTATTTGGTCCCATTACCTTTATATTTATGGGAGTACTTATATTTTCACTTGGGTATTTAGGAACTTTATTTGGAGGAATTACATCATTAAGAATAAAAAAAGGCGGAGAAGTAAGGGACTGATATTTTAAAGTCCCTGTACTACTATTTCCGCCTCTGGAAACATATGCACTATGTCGTTAACAAATATTTGATTTTCTGAGGAAATCACGATTTTTCTTAGATTATCAAGTTCCGAAAGACTTTTAATGCTTTTGAGCCTTGGTCCAAGGATATGAATCTCTTCAAGGTTTTCAAGTTTTTCAATACCATCAATCTCTCTTACCATGTATTTAGGTTCAACTATAAGTATTCTCACCTCAGAAAATGGAGCTCTTTCAATTTCCTCTACAAAAATACCCTTTTCTAAAAAAACATCCCTCACTGCTCTTTCGAGTCCTGCATCTTTTATTATCCTGTGGTCTCTTAGGTACGCTCCCATAAAAAGAGCTACTGGAAGTATTAAGGCTATAGATAGAGTCTGTTTTAGCTTATCTTCTCCCTCTGATTTATATATGTCATAAAGAAGAAAAATAAAGAAATATATAAGCAAAGATAGCTCAAGCTCAAAATTACTGAGATATAAATCCGATCTTATATAAAGTGCTCCCCCAAAGAATATTACAGAGGTTTGAAACCCATCTTTTCTTCTTACATATATCTGTCTCATATTAATAAAAAACACATAACATAAAAGCAGAAACACAGAATCAAATCTGTATCCATATACATATACTATAGACATTATAAGAAAACCAAGGGTATTTAATAGCTTATCTTTTTTATAATAATTTTCATGAATTTCTTTTATAGTTTCATCCTCTATTGCCTTACGTTCTATATAGTTTTCAATATCCGATATGCAGTGAATATAGTGAATACTAAAGATAAGAATAAGAGTAAGATTTATTCTATAAATTATAGCTATATCTCCCTTTAAATAAAAAATAATTCCAAGGATTGCACTTAAAAAAATAAGGGAAAATTTGTATTTTTTAAAATGAATACATCCGCACTGGACTTGTTCTATAAGGTTTTTCTCAGAAATCCAGAAAACTAAGAGCATCCCAATGTAAGTTGCTATACTAAAAAACACTCCTGCATTCATATCATTCCCTCCTATATTAATCATACCCTTAGGATGGATTTTAATCAACGTATCTTTAAAAAAGATTCTGACAATAAGAGCTCTACTCTTACGCCAGAATCTTTATTAGTGCTTTACTTCAGATTTAGCATATTTACAAAATTCTTTGCATTCCTTACAATTGTCTAGCCTACAGGCAAGGTCACTGCATGCTCTTCTTGAAAATATACATGGAATGCTTAACTTTTTCGCTTTTTCTTTTACATTTTCTGTAAGTCCATGTTCTATAAAATCATAAAAAACTATTACCATCTTTACATCTTCAGGAATTTCATAATTTCTCATTCCCTTTTTTCTTCCGCTCCAGTGTATGTATTCGTTTATACCAAATTGATTTAATGTGGAAGGTATATTTCCCAATCTATCTGCTCCTACTAATAAAGCTTTCATATTTCACCTCTTCAAAGTTATTGATAATGAATATCATTATTATAACCTTTAATCAATTTTTTGTCAAAAAAAAAGATATGATAAATCATATCTAATTTTCTAGGTTTCTTCTTATATTATTTCTAATAGTGCTAAATTCCGAAAACTCATAAAAAAATCTAATTTTCTGCTCCCAAATTTCGTTTCCTGACGGCTTTTCTTGTAATACAAATGTAGAAAAAGATTCTGCGAAATCCTCCATTGGACCATAGGCGGCATCATAAGAAACAAACTTATTTTCATGTCTTAAGTAAAATAAATAGGTACCTTCAGAAAATCTAAGCCCTCTACTTATAGAAGCATCCTTTTGCAAATCCTGCCAATGCCTTATATAAAATTGGTTCAAATAAGAATCAAGATTGGCTAACATGCCGTTTTGAAAAAATCTTGTTATTGATGGCCTTTCTCTATATTCAGCTTGTCCCTCTCTTGTTGTGATTAAAAAAGCAATTTCGGTAAGCACTTCTTTATAGAAATCAGGAGCCAATCCTTCTGATGTAAAAATTTTATCTTTATTTAAATAAAGATTAAAGTCACCCATCTCCCCTTGTCTGATATATGGCTGATTTCGTCCCTTCATTCCCGAGTAAATTACAATGCCATCTATAGAATCAGTAAGGCTACTTGGAATTATTCTATTTATTTCACTCCATAGCTCTTCATATAAAGGCAGTTCTTCAGTGTTTAAAAAAGTAGTAACTGAAGGTTCTCTATCTCTATACTGTAACTGCTCTCCTATATAAAAAAAGCCTTGAATATCTATTGGATCTTGAAGCTGTCTTATAAATAGATTTGTATCTATATTTTCATAAGGTCTTAATATCTCTGCCATTGCCTCAATATAAAAAGTTCTTCTAGATTCCATATATAAGTCAGCCGCTCTTTGAAGCTCCTCTTTATCTGATTCATTCACAACTTCTATGGCGTTTGATATAATTCTCATACGTAAATCGTCTTGCAATAATTCCTCTGTACCCTCATCTAATATTATTTCATCTCCAAGAAGATATTTATTTGTAAGCTGATTGAGTTGAGAATTAAAATGAATTCTTAGGTTTTGTTCATCTGTCTTTATTACAGGATCCTCTCTTGATATTCTATTATCTTCCATATTTTTTAGCCTTAAATATACAAGATGAAGTATGTCTCGCTCATAAGGCTTTATATGACTATCCAATATTCCAATATTTTTTTCCATAGAGTATATATATTCTAGGTTCATGGTGTTTCGCCAAAGACCCTGAATTAGTATAATCAAAACCAATATCAACGTAATAAATTTAAGTCTTTTCATTTTTCCTCCTCTTTTTCATAATATTAGTGAAACTTAGTATAAGAATATAGTATCATATAAAATTCTGTTGTGGAATTTCCTTTATGATATAAATTTAATACCATAATCATCCGATATTAATATATAATGATTTGTATAATATTTTAACTTAAAATAGGAGCTTAATTATGAAAAGAAAAAATAAAATAATTGAAAAAATGAAATTCTTTTTTCTTATTGTTCTTTTTCTATCTCTTGTTGGAGGAGTTTTGGGTCTTTCTGTGACAGTTTTTCTAAATCAACAAAAAACATTTGAAGAAATCAAATTACAGCAAGAGGCTAAAGCTGAAGAAGCGAAAAAAATCGAGGAAGAAAAAAAATCAAGTGAATCTTTGTCTGTTAATGAGGTTAAAAACACTGAAAGTATGAATTCTAGTTTTTCTAGTCTTTCTGATATTTCATATGTCAATGATTCGAATAGTTCAAATTTTAAAATAGGTGAGGATATTTCTCCTGGGGTATATATGCTATCTCCTATAGGTAATTCAGTTGGTTATTATAGAGTATCTGCTACTTCTTCACCTGTGATGCTAGAAATACTTGACAATGATGTTTTTTCAGAAATAACCTACGTGAAGCTTAATGACGGTGAATATCTCAATTTGATATCATCAGAGCTTATTTCTTTTGAAGATATAAATCCAATAAAATTAAATCTTGAAAGTGTATTAAATGGTCGCTTTTTAGTAGGAAAAGATATTGAACCAGGAGAATATTCTTTATCCCCCTCTATAAATTATGGATATGTAGAGATTACTAATAGCTTAAGACCCCTTCCAGAGGATGTAGTTAAAAAATCCTACTTTAATGAACCTTTGAGAGTTGTCCTTGCCGATGGCCAGTTTATAAAAGTATCAGCTGCATATTTACAGAAATAGAGAAAACATCATTACAATTCTATGGGCATAAAAAAAGTCTTCCCCTTAAAAAAAGAGGAGGACTTTTTATTTCCTCTGGCCCTACTGGCTTACCGAGATAATACCCTTGAGCCATGTCACAACCAAAATCCTTTAGAATATTAAGTTGCTCTACTGTTTCTATTCCTTCAGCTATAACCTTGAAATCTAGGAGATGGGCCATGTCTATTATCATTTTTACTATATTTTTATCATTTTCATTTTCAGTAATGGAGTTTATAAACCCCCTATCTATTTTTAAGGCATCTATCGGAAGCTTTCTTATGTAGGTCAAAGAGGAATAACCTGACCCAAAATCATCTAGTGCAATAGTGAATCCAAGCTTCTTTAATTCTTTTAGTTTTTCTATGGCGTGGTCAATATCTGATATTACAGAGGTTTCTGTTATTTCTAGTTGAACACAGGAGCTTTGAATTCTGTATTTTAATGAAAACTCCTTCAAGTCCTCCAAAAATCTATCTTCCAAAAAATCTCTTCCAGATATATTTATAGATATTTTCATGTCTTTTCCAAACTCTTTGTTCCAGATGGAGTTTTGCATGCAAGCATTCCCCACTACCCATCTTGTTATATCTTTGATAAATCCAGTCTCTTCAGCAAGAGGTATGAAGCTCTGTGGGGACACATATCCTCTTGTGGGATGAATCCATCTAATTAAAGCTTCTGTTCCTATCATATGCATTTTTTTCAGGTCAAATATAGGTTGATAATTAAGTATAAGTTCATTATTTTTTATAGATTTTCTCATTTCATTGGTTATAGTCACCCTTTGGATAGTTCTTGTTTCTATATCCTCTGAATAGAAGCAGTAATTGTCTTTACCGTCTTCTTTTACTACAAACATTGCTGTATCTGCTTTTTTCAAAAGAGTTTCCATGTCTTTTCCATGTTCTGGAAACATACTTATTCCAACGCTTATGGATATAAAAAATTCGTGATTTTTGAAGGTCCATGTACGTCTAAGTTCTGAAACAATAGCATTAGTCTGATATATTACATCATCCTTTGAGTTAATGTCTTTAAGAATTATTACAAACTCATCACCACTTACCCTTGCTACAAAATTAGGTTTTTTTACAAGGGAGTTTAATATATTTGCAACTTCTTTTAGAAGATTATCTCCAGCCCAGTGTCCTAAAGTATCATTTACATGTTTGAAGTTATCTATATCAAGATAGACTAAAGCAAACTCTTTATCTTCTTTTTTAAAATCCTCTATAACTTTCAAACAACACTCTTCAAAATGAAGTCTATTGGGAAGCTTTGTAAGAGTATCATAATATGCCATATCTGTAAGTTTGTCTTCCCATTCTTTAAGAGGAGTGACATCTGTCCCTAATGAAAGCACCCCTATAGTCTCTCCATAGGAGTTTACAAGTACTGTATTATTCCATATCACACTTACCTTTTTGCCACTTTTTGAAACAATCCAGCTGTCTCTATATTCACTTTTGGATTTTTCAAGTATTTTCTTTATAACTTGCTGACTTTTTGTTGGGTTAATCTCAGGGGTTAATACCTCATACCATTTTTTATCTAAAATCTCTTTTTTCTTATATCCAGTAAGCTCTTCCGCAAATTTATTTACATCCTGAATATTCCCTTGAGTATCCCAAAATATAATAATAACAGATGCACTATTTTTTATACTATCGAATATCATTTGGACATTATAAAGATTATCCTCACTTTGAGTAAGTTCATTTATTTGAGCTCTTAGTTCTTCCTCTACAGCTTGGAGTTCTTCATGGGTATAATTAAGCTCTTCATAACTGTCTTTGAGCTTTAACATTCCATCATTTATATTTTTAATCCTTCCTTTTATTAAAATAAAAATCAAAACTGAACTCATGAATACAAATATCCAGCCCTTAAAGGTCTGGGCTTTAGCAAAAGACTGGGTATCGGGAAACATTCCAAGAATAACCCTATCAGAAAAAATTATCCATAGACATCCTAATATTCCGTATATCAGTGAAATCATAAATGCTTCTTTAGAATCTTGGAATTTTATGTGCTCATAATTGTCCATTTTTTGCTGACGATTATCCATGAATCTCTCCTTTTCCTAGCCCTTATTTTGTCATGCTGATACGTTTATAATCTCTTAGATCATAGAATTTAAAAAATATTTTTTAAATTATTTAAAGACTCATTAGCCTCCTCTATTATACTTTCTATTATGTCTTTACAGCTATCAATGGATTTTATTACTGAAAGGCTCTGTCCTGCCTGTACAAATCCCCAGTTTATATCTCCATCTATAGGAGCTTTTCTACTACTTCCAACCACTAGCTCATGAAGCTTTCCATAGTCTGCACACTCTCTTTCAAGCTCCAGATATTTGTCAGTCATCTCATTTCTGATTCCTCTAACTGCATGATTGTGAAGATATCCAGTAACTACACTATCTGTATCTCCAGCTTTTATTATCATCTCTTTAGCATTTATATGAGATGTACACTCCCTTGAAGCGTAAAATCTAGTTCCCATTTGAATGCCAGCTCCACCCATTGAGAGTGCAGCTAAAAGCCCTCTCCCATCAGCAAATCCTCCAGCTACAACTACAGGTATATTAATTTCAGGTATAACCTGTGTCATTAAAGCTAGTGTTGATATCTTACCTATATGTCCCCCTGCTTCCATACCCTCTATTACTATGGCATCTGCCCCTTTTTCTTCCACTCTTTTTGCAAGCTTCAGATTTGGAACAACTGGAATCACTTTTATTTTAGCGCTTTTAAATTTTTCAAAATATGGAACTGGATTCCCCGCTCCAAGTGTTACGTACGCAACATGCTCTTCACATATTACATCAACTATTTCATCTTTGTTTTCTGCCATTAAAACAACATTTACTCCAAAGGGCTTATCTGTAAGTGACTTAGCTTTTCTTATTTCACTTCTTACCCACTCTACATCTCTTCCCCCAGCAGCTATCGTACCTGCACCTCCGGCATTTGAAACTGCTGCTGCCAAAGCAGCATCAGAAACCCATGCCATGGCACCTTGTATTATAGGGTATTTAATATCCAGTAGTTCAGTTAACTTGGTTTTCATAATAGTCCTCCTAAGGGTTCATTGTATAAGACATAAAAAGTCTTTCTTTTATTATTTCCTTTTCATCTTCCCACTGCTTGTAGCTCTTTAAATTTCTAACTAAATTAAGAATAATATCATTTAATCTTTCAATATTATCATTATTCATAAAATCTATATCTATATTCATAGTAAATATATCGGCAATATAGCTCATTAAGCCTTCTTCTATAAGGTTTCTTTCTTCATTTTCAAGTATAGACAAAGCGGCCAGTTCAGGCTTTAGTTTTACTAGAAATCTTTCCCTTAAAAAAATAACAAAGCCCTCAAAATCTTCAGCATTATTACCTTTTTCTATATCGAATATTATTCTAAAAAGCATATTCCATCTAAAATCCCTGTTTATTACATCCAAAATTGAAGTTCCTATACGGCTACAAAAATCATTGTCAAATTTAATTTCCCTTTCAAAGGAAAGATATTCGTCAAAGTTCAAGGAATCGTCAGCAATTTCATTAAATCGTATAAGAATATTTGTGATTAAGAGGAGGTACTCACTTCTTTCGCTAGGTCTTTCTTTTTTTGTTATATAATTCATAATTAGATTACAGGTATTTCTAAAGTCTACTACAAAACCAAGTTTTTCCTTAATCTTCACTGAATAAATTTCATATATAATTTTAGCAAGCATTGATTCAAACTGTTTTATCCTACCTGATTCTTTATTTGAATTCACTTCGTTAAGGTGGTCATGAAGAATCATAAGCTGTCTATCTATCATTGTCATATTCCCTTTTATGGATGACATTATATCTCTGTAAAAATTTTCCATAAGCATATAATTATAATTTTTATAGAGTATCTTATGTTCTACTTCACCCCAAAAAATATTCACAAGGGATTTTATTTGAAGTTCAAACTTAAACAAGTCCCCCTCGCAAAACACCTTTCCATCCACCTTATATATTTCAAAGCCATTTTTTTGGACCTGTGGCTGTATATCATCTAATTTGAGAAGTATGCTTGGGTCATCAGAGTTATAATAATACCCACCTTCAGACTTATTATCAAATATTCTTACAATATCCTTATATATTTTAGTTTCATCTTCTATAAATCTACATTCTAGCCTTACCCCTATTAAGTCTGGAAGATTCATTAGAAAAGTATGGGGATTATTGTATTTCAAGTAATAGTTATTTCTTAATATCTTCTCTTTAAGGCTCATAGGAGATTTAATTCTATGATTTACATTTAAAAAATAATCCTTGTCAGAAAACTCTCTTTCAAAAAAATTATTAAGATCAAAAACTTTTTCCTGAAGTTTTTCTTCTTTCTTTTCTAATAGCTCAATAGTATCTTTGATAAATCCAAAAATTTCAAGTTTCATAACTACCTCATTTCTGGTTTAATCCAAAGTTCTCTCTATCAAAAGATTAAGATGGTTCATTAAATCTATTTTAGATTTATATTCAAATTTGTCGGATTCAAAAACTCTTAGGAGAGGTCTTGTGGGATTGCTTTTGTCATATTTTATTACTATTCCTTTTGTTCCCTCATTAAGTTCTACTAATGTTCCTGGAGGATATAAAACAACATTTTTGACAAATTTTTTATATACATTTGAATCTAACTTTGATACACAATCCGTCATGAGTAATTCAAGGGCAGTATGAACAGGAAGTCTTTTTCTATACACCCTGTCTGTTGTCATTGCATCAAACATATCAGCCATAGTTACTATTCTTACAAAATCAGGTATATACCTAGCCTGAATTCTATTAGGGTATCCTGTTCCATCAAGTTTTTCATGATGATTAAGTATTATTGCCTTAGAGATTGCGCTAATAGAGGGGTCTCTTCTCACCATCTCATAACCATACTCGGAATGTCTTTGCATTTCCACGAGCTCCTTCATTGTGAAAGGTTCTTGTTTCTGAAGAACCGATGTATCTATTTTTGTCTTTCCTATATCATGAAGAATTGCTCCTATACCTATTTTTTCGCACATATCCATAGAATATCCATAGTCCACAGCATTTAATATAGAAAGTATAGCCACATTTACAGAATGGGAATAAGTATTCATATCTGTACCCATCAGCTCCACTGCCATATATGATATGTCTGATTTAGATTTTATTTCCTCTATAAGAGTATCCACTATCTCTTTGATTTTATTAAATTCTTCTCTAGGTATCATTCCAGAGTTGCCCTTTGAATCAATTTTATTTTCCATTATATTTTTCATCGTAGTTATTATAGTGGCCTTTGTTTGATCATCTATAATTGATTCTATGGATATCCCCTCTGATATCTCATCCTCTATATATACAAAATATATTTTATTTGCTACAAGTCTTTTTATCATTACTTCTGTTAACTGCATATCCTTAGCAAGTAAAAAAACTCCTTTTATGTCATATACAGGCTTTCCTAGCTTTACTCCTGGTTTTAATTTATCTACGCTACAAATTCTCATTTTTACCTCTTTACTTTATAATTTACTATATAACTTTCTATAATTAATCATATATAGGTAGGTTTATAACAACTCTAATCTATATAAATATTATTTACTTATATAAGTTCTACAACTTTATATGTACTTGTTTTTGAAATATCTATTATCTTTTCATCTGTTTTTATTATAGGTTTATATTCATCCTTTAACGATATGTAGGCAATCTCTCCAAGCTCTCCTGTGTTTAATTTTACCTTAAATCCTATATAGTAGTAAGACATGTGTTTAAGAAATATCAGAAGTACCTCAGGATCAAAATGGCTATAGCCTATTTCTTCCATCTTTTTAAAGGTATCAAATGGCGTAAGTTTATCTTTGTACGCTCTTTTCGAAGTAAGTGCATCGTAAACATCCGCTATTGCAAGTATCTTTGCATAAAGATGAATTTCTTGATTTTTTAATTTAGAAGGATATCCAGAACCGTCAGATTTTTCATGATGCTGAAGTATTCCAAGGAGCACATTATTGTCAAGGGCTTCAATTTTTTTACATATATCATACCCTAGTCTTGGATGATTTTTTATTTCCTTAAACTCCTGTTCATTAAGTGGCCCTTCTTTGTTTAGTATTTGTTTTGCAATTCTCGATTTTCCACTATCATGTAGTATTCCTGCCATAATAATATTTTCTATATGCTCTTCAGGGAGATTCATCCATGAGGCTATAAGCATTGAATATACAGCCACATTGATGCTATGATTGAAGGTGTATTCATCTACTTGCTTTAGCTCATTAATACAGTCTATAAAATATCCTTGGTGCTTTGAATTTAACTTTATAGCATCCTTCATCTCTATTATTTTTTCGCAGTCCAATTTTCCATTGATAGAAATTTGAGATATGATTTCTTTAATATCTTTAATTGCTTTCCTATAGGAAACCTTTATTTCTTTATAAATCTTTTCATTTTCTTTTTCTCTATGTTTAGGTATCTCAATATATATGTTTCCAATCCTATACTCTCTAAGTTTTCTATAGATGTGTTCCGTAAGTATAGTATCTTTTGTGACTATTAGCACCCCTTTAGAATTATAAATATTTTTTGTTATTTTTTCTCCAATCAATTTTCTATCTATTGATACTAAATTTTCCCTCATCCCACCACTCCGTTAAATCTTTTTTTAAATTATTATACTATATAAAAACCTTTGCACGCAAAATATATCTATTCCAAAGTACAGAATAGATATATTCAAAGCCTAACTGACTCTTATTGTTTTTTTCAATAAATCTTCATCCTTTGATGAAGACCCTACCATTACTTCAAATTCCCCTTTTTCAATACAATATTCTTCCATTTCATTGTAAAAGCCAAGTGATGATATAGGAATTTCGAAGGTGACTGTTTTCATTTCATTAGGAGGCATCTCTATTTTTTTAAACCCTTTTAATTCTTTACATGGAGTCACCACAGTACTGTATATATCGTTTACATAAAGCTGTACTATCTCCATGCCTTTTTGGGATGATGAATTAAAAACACTTACAGATACTGTTAAAATATCATTTTTATTTAGAACTTCTTTTGAAACTTTCAAATTCGAGTACCCAAAACGGGAATAGGAAAGACCATATCCAAAGGGATAAAGGGGTCTTGAGTCTAATTCAATATATCTATCTGAATGCCATCCTGGAAGAGCATTATAATATACTGGTTGTTGTCCAACACTTTTAGGAAAAGATATAGGGAGCTTTCCACTTGGATTTTGATAACCAAAGATAATATCTGCTATGGCATTTCCCCCTTCCTGTCCTGGATTAAAAGCCAGTAAAACTCCATCTGAGTTTTCCTCTATCCAGTTTATATCAAGAGGCTTACCACAAATAAGCACTGTTATTAGAGGTTTTTTTGTGTTTTTTAGCTCTTTTAATAAAGAGTTTTGACTACCTCTGAGGTTTATGTCCGATCTGTCTCTCATCTCTCCGTTTTGTATATTTGTATCTCCAACGACTGCAATTATGATATCGGACTCCTCAGCTATTTCTATAGCCCTTTTAATTTCACTCTCATCTTCTTTTTCTGAGCTACAGCCTTTGTGATACGAAATCTCCACTCCTTTTTTATTCCCCCTATCCCTTAAACCGCCAAGAACAGTTACGACATTTGAAGCATCATAATCCCTATGATAGTCCCATGTTGGTATATGAGGATGCTCTCTTGTTCCAAATGACCAGTCTCCTAGCTGAGCCTGTATATCATCAGCATTTGGTCCAATTACTGCGATTTTTTTGATATTATCTCTTAAAGGTAATATGGAGCTGTTTTTTAGCATTACAATTGATTCTGCTACTAGATTGTAAGCCTCTTTTACATGAGATGGACACCCTATAAGACTTTTTTCAGTTATTGATTCTAAGGTTTTCCTACCATCAAATAAACCTAGTTCGAATTTTAGCTTTAAAATTCTGTAACAAGCATCATCAATCATATCTAATGAGACCTCACCTTTTTTTGCTAAATTTAGTGCCTCTTCATAAAATTCAGGAGTTGACATCATCATGTGATTTCCTGACTCTATTCCAAGCCTTGATGCTTCCTTCATATTTTCAGCTACTTTTTGTATATGGTGTAGGTTCCCTATATTATTCCAATCCGTCACCACAAAGCCTTCAAAATTCCACTCATTAAGGACGTCCTTAAGTAGCCATGAATTGCTGGAGCAGGGAGTACCATCGATTGAGTTGTATCCTGCCATTATAGAAGAAACTCCAGTTTCTACAGCTTTTTTGAAAGGCTTGAAAAATATTTCTCTTAACTTTCTTCTTGATACCTCTGCATCAGAAGAATCTCTTCCTCCTACGGTTTCACCATATCCTGCGAAATGTTTTGCACATGCTAGTATGCTATAGTCATGAAAAAGAGACTCCCCCTGATATCCCTTTATCATTGCTTCTCCAAGCTCTGATATTAGATAGGGATCTTCTCCAAAGGTTTCTCCAACTCTCCCCCACCTCATATCCCTTGCGATGCAAAGGACTGGAGAAAATGTCCAGTGTATTCCAGTAAGAGCTACCTCTATGGCTGTAATTTTCGCCATTCTTTCAATCATTTTTTTGTTCCAGCTACATGCCATTGAAAGTTGACTATTGAAAACCGTCGCTCCGCTATGAAAAGCATGCCCATGTATAGCATCTATTCCTATAAGTACAGGAATTTTAAGTCGGGTTTTATCAGCCATTTTCTGAATATCCCCTATCATTTCTCCTGTAACATGAAGTACAGAACCTATGCCTCTTTCAATTACCCATTTTTCTGTATCTATCCTTCCATCCATTTGACACATCTGACCAATCTTTTCCTCTATGGTCATGATTTTTAAAAGATCTTTTGCTCTCTCACTGCTGCTATAATAAGGGTTTTGGTATATTTTACTCATAAAATTCTCCTTTTTAAAAGATAAAACTCATTCTACCAAATAGAAAAGTCCTAATAAAATTCCCTAAGGCAAGATATTAGAACTTTTTTAACTGATGCTATTAAATTTTTCCTACGAATTTATGTCTTTACAGCTATCTCTGATTACCAGTTTAGTTGGAATCGTAACTTTTTTAGGAATCTCTCTTTTTTCCACTATTCTTTCGAGTAGAAGGTCAACTGAGGTTTTTCCCATAAACTCAGTATATACCTTTACGGTTGTAAGGGGAGGAATCAGATATCTTGATGCTTCTATATCATTAAACCCTACTATAGATATATCCGAAGGTATAGATATCTTATTTTCATAAAGAGCCTGCATAGCTCCCATAGCCATGGAATCGCTCCCCACAAAAAATGCAGTAGGCATATTTTTTAGCTTCTTCTCTGAATCCTCTATCGCCTTTTTCATAAGCTTGTATCCCTCTTCAGTCGTGTACTTTCCAGTATACACATCATTTTCATTGTATATACCGTAACCTTCCATATACCTCTTGTAGCCTGATTCTCTTTTGTCCTTGATAAGAGATTTATCTTTTCCTACATACTCTTTTCCCCCTATATACCCTATCCGTCTGTGTCCTAGGGAAAATAGGTAATTCATTATAGTTTCCATGGATTTTTTGAAATCAACAATGACACAATCGCACCTATCGTCATCTGGATAATAATCCGCAAATACAATATTTTTTGAATAGCTTCTAAATTCATCTATTTCTTCCTGTGCAAATTTCCCAATACATATTATGCCATCTAAGGACTTGAGTTGGCTTAGAGGATACATCCCTTGATTTTTATATATAGATTTTGTCTCAATTTTTCTTATACTGCACTCCTTTTCAATTCCCTTGGAAAGAGAAACATAATAAGGATCTCCAAGTTCTTCCTTTTGAGAATACCAGTGTATTACTCCTATTTTTGTTCTATCCTTGCTTCTTTTATTTCTCTGCCTTACTGTCTTATAATTCAAGCGGTCTGCCGCTTCAAAAATCTTTTTTCTGGTATCCTCTGCAACCGAAAGCCTGATGTCTTCATTGAGGACCCTAGATACTGTAGCTGGCGAAACCCCTGCTTCTTTCGCTATATCTTTTATGGTAGCCATTTCCACAGTCCTTTCTGCATTAGGATAAAAACACCTATTAATTATTTTTTCTTTATATATTTTCTAGTATCTATTGCAACTGCAGTAACTATTATAAGTCCTTTTATTATATATTGAAGATAAGGACTTACTCCAATAAACGAAAGTCCATAGTTTATTACCTGAAAAATAAGTACCCCTGTAACTACACCTGCTACAGTTCCTACTCCACCTGTAAATGATACTCCACCTACAACGCAGGCTGCAATTGCATCAAGTTCATACATATTACCTGTATTGTTTGTAGCACTTCCTACACGTGCCGCTTCCAATGAACCGGCAAATCCATAGAGTATTCCAGCTATCATATATATTATCATTATGTTTCTTGCAATATTAACCCCAGAAACTGCAGCAGCTTCAGGATTCCCTCCTATAGCATATATATTTTTCCCTAGTTTGGTTTTATTCCAAAGAATCCAGACTAGGACTATTACTATAGAAGCATATATTACCAGATATGGAATTATAAAAGTACCTATATTTATACTTCTTTGTGCGAACATCATAAATTTTGGGTCAAGCCCTCCAATAGGTTGAGCGCCGTATGGTGGTCTGTCAAAATATATTGAGTTAACTCCATATATTATAATCATCATACCAAGAGTCGCTATAAATGGAGTAACTTTAAGCTTGGATACCACAAAACCATTTATAAGACCAAATATTCCTGTGATAGATGCAGCAAGAAGTATAGGAAGAAATATTGGTAGTTGAGGCAAGTCCGGATACATTCTATAGGCATAGGCTGGTGCCTGAAGCAAAGAAGCCGATATTACCGCAGCAAGTCCGACTTGTCTTCCTGCCGAAAGATCTGTTCCTTGTGTTATTATTATTCCACCGACTCCAAGAGCTATTATTACACGAGTAGAAGCTTGGGCTAAAATGTTTCTAAAGTTTTGTACCGACAAAAACGATGGGGATAGGGCTATTATAATGAGTAAAAGGACTACTAGCACTATAAAAATAGCATTATTTAGCATAAATGTCGATATTTTTTTCGGGGTGAATCTATCTTTAAGTGTACTTTTTGGAGGATTAATTTTGTCCACTTTGTCACGCTCCTTTCTATAAGAACTTTGCTGATAGTTTTAGAATTTCTTCTTGTGTTGTAGTTTTTGTATCTACTATTCCTGCAACTTTTCCATTGCTCATAACAAGTATTCTATCTGTAATACCAAGAAGCTCTGGCATCTCAGAAGAAATCATTATTATGGCTTTTCCCCTTTTAGCAAGGTCTATTATAAGTTGATAGATTTCAAATTTTGCACCTACATCTATTCCTCTTGTAGGTTCATCTAGCATCAGTATTTCAGGCTCTGTAAGTAACCATCTTCCAAGTATAACTTTCTGCTGATTCCCACCTGAAAGAGACTCGATTTTGGTTTTCTGATTTGGGGTTCTAACTCTCATTCTATCTATCACCCACTTGGTATCTGTTGCTCTTTTAGCATCATTAATTATTCCAAATTTATTTGAATAACCATCAATATTTGCAATTGTAGAGTTGAAATTTATATCAAGGACACCAAATATCCCATTGGACCTTCTTTCTTCTGTAACAAGAGCAAATCCGTTTCTGATTGCACTATGGGAATCTTTATTTAATACTTTGGTCCCATGAAGTAATACATCTCCGCTATTTGTATGTCTTATCCCAAATATTGATTCAACTACATCGGTTCTTTTGGAGCCTACGAGTCCTGCTATTCCAAGTATTTCTCCTTCTCTAAGCTCAAAAGACACATCTTTTATGGATGGCTGATAGGTTGCTGTAAGGTTTTTCACATGAAGAATTGTTTCTCCAGGAAGATTATCTTTATCTGGGAATCTATTTGTAAGGTCTCTACCTACCATAAGGCTTATTATTTTGTCTATTGTAAGATCACTTGCATAGTTTGTAGATATCCACTTTCCATCTCTCATTACCGTTACATCATCAGAAATCTGAAGGATTTCTTCCATTTTATGGGATATATATATAACTCCTACTCCTGTTTCTTTAAGAGTCCTTATTATCCTAAAAAGATGATCTACTTCCTTTTCTGTAAGAGAGGATGTAGGCTCATCCATTACTATGATTTTTGAATTGTAGGAAACTGCTTTAGCAATCTCTACCATCTGCATCTGTGAAACCGAGAGTGTCTCCACCTTCATTCTTGGATCAAGGTCTATGGCAAAGTCCTCAAAGATTTTTTTAGTATCCTTATACATTTTCTCTTCATCTATAAAAAGATTTTTTTTAGGATATCTTCCAAGCCATATATTATCCATTATGTTTCTTTGTTTTACCTGATTGAGCTCTTGATGAACCATTGAAACTCCATTGTCAAGTGCCTGTTTTGCTGAGTCAAATTTTACCTTTTGTCCTTCTATATAAATCTCACCGGAATCTTCATTGTAGATACCAAAGAGGCATTTCATAAGAGTGGATTTACCAGCTCCATTTTCTCCCATAAGAGCATGAACTGTTCCTTTTCTAAGCCTTAGCTGTACGTTATCAAGTGCTTTTACTCCAGGAAATTCCTTAGAAATTCCAATCATTTCAAGTAGGTATCCGTCATTTCGCTTATTATTCTCGGTTTTTTCCAACATAGGTCTCACCCCATTTCAAATTCCAGTTGTTATACAAACAAGGATGCATATATGCACCCTTGTTTGATATTTGATTTAGTTATATGCTTCTTCAGCTACTTCAATATTGTCAAGAGTTATTGGCACGTAAGGTACACGAACCGCTTTATTTTCATCTAAAGTCCAGTCTGTATCTGTAAGTGGATCAAGTCCTTTTGCAGCATTCAATGCTAAATCAAAAGTAGCCGCACCTTGATTTTTCGCATCATTTAGAACTGTACCAAGCATTATACCTTCTTTTATTTGCTCAAGTGCATCTGGTATTGCATCAACACCAACAACCGGCATATACTTGTCTCCAGTAAAGTAACCTTCTGCTCTAAGAGACTGTATCGCTCCAAGAGCCATTGCATCGTTGTTTGCTATTACGAATTCAATGTTGTCGCCATGTTTAGCAAGCCATGCATCCATAAGCTCTTTACCTTTTATAGAGTCCCACATACCAGTTTGAAGCTCTAGTTCCTCAACTTCTATCCCTTGAGAAATTAACTCTTCAATAACATATTGTGTTCTAGCTTCTGCATCAGGATGTCCTGGTTCGCCCTTTAAAAGTACATATTGGATTTTTCCATCTCCATTTTTATCCCATTCAGGGTTTGCTTTCCATGCATCTGCAGCAAGCTGTCCTTGCATTATTCCAGATTCGGAAGATGTAGTACCAACATACCACGCCTGATCATAACTATTTAGGTCCGCAAAATTTGGTTCTTTATTAAAGAAAATAACTGGAAGATTAGCAGCCTGTGCCTTAGATATTATACTAGCAGCTGCTTGAGGATCAACAAGATTAATTGCAAGAGCGTTAACTCCCCTTGAAATCATAAGGTCAACCTGCTCATTTTGAGTAGCTTGATTGTTTTGTGAATCATTAAGTATAAGCTCCGCATTTCCACTAGCTTTTGTTTCAATTGCTCTACGAACAAACGACATAAAGTTATCATCGAATCTGTAGATTGTAACACCAATCATAGGCATTTCATCAGATGTTTCTGCCCCTTCTTCTCCTTCTGGAGCTGGAGCTGGCTCAGGTGAATTACAAGCTGTTAGCGAAAACACTAACATAAGTCCCATCAACATTGCTAGAAACTTTTTCACAAAAATTTCCCCCTTTATTTTTAAAATATTTTAAATGAGCTAAATTCGAAAACGTTTTCAGCTCTACCTAAAATTTACTAAATATTTACCCCCTTGTCAATAACCGAAACCTATATTAAAAGAATTTTCTAAAAATATTTTCTTCTACGATAAATACTTTCTGAAATTTAATAAAAAATAACTTACCTAATTTTTTTTCTTTCTTAATTTTATTTGTTCTTTTTTATATTGATAAATCTATATTTAAAGCTCTTTTATTCAAAATAAAATACCCATACAACAATAAAAATTTATTATTATATGGGTATTAATTTAAATAAAAAAATTTTTAGGTTCCATTTTCTCTTTACCATATTTCTATCTTTAATTTCTAAATAAAACTATATAGATCAATACTATAAATCTAAATTTAGTTACTAAATTTTTAGTAAATATTTTATTGTTTCACTAAGTTTTAAGGCCTTTCCATGTTTTATTCTCTTATGCTGTAGCTTTTTATTATATCTCTTCTGCTCACTATTCCAACTAAAACTCCGTTTTCTAAAATCGGAAGTCTATTAACCTTATTATTGGTCATTAATTTAGAAAGTTCTTCAATAGTGTCATCAATATCAGCAGCTATAACTTTTTCAGTCATTACATCTTTTACCACATACCCAATCATTTTTTTGATTTGCTTTTCTAGATTGTTTGGATTTTCGAAGAATATATAACTATCCAAGATTGCAAGATATCTAGGCATTTTAAGCTCATTACTTCTATAAATAAGGTCTCCCTCTGTAATTATTCCAAGGACATGATTATTTTCATCTACAACCGGAAGTCCAGTTATATTATATTCCATTAAAAGCTTTACTACCTTTTCAACTGTATCATCAGGTTTTACAGTAATAACATTTTTAGTCATTATATCTTTTGCTTTCATAAAAAAACCCCCTTATTCAAGTATATTAATCTAATATACCCATTAGTAGGGGGTTCAATTATTTTATATTCTCTATTTAGTTAGTTTTATATAATCTTCTGTTATTTCAATTTTTCCATCCTTCAAAAGACGTCCTACGCCTCTTTTAAAAGCTTTTTTACTCATACTTAGTTGCTTTTTTATTTCTTCTGGATCTGATTTGTCAGTTATAAATAAAGTCCCGCCTTGTTTTTCAATTTCTTTTAGAATTGTATAGGAATCTTTATCCATCTGATCTACAACATTAAGTCTAAAACTAAGCCTTAGCTTTCCTTCTTCGTCTATATGAATTACTCTCGCCTTAATCCATTCTCCTCTGCTATAGAGTCTCATGGATTCGCTAATTGGTATCATCCCATGATATTTTCCATCAACTGCCACAAATATTCCTACATCTTTTTTTATGCTATATATCATTCCTTCTATCATATCTCCTACTTTGTAGGGCGAGTCGGAGGATAGTACAGAATAAGTATCCATAGTAGCACATAGCCTGTCACTTTTATCAACATATAAGCCTACTATATATTCATTTCCTTCTTCTACCTTTACAGTTTGCTCTTTAAAAGGCAGTAATAAATCCTTTTCTAGTCCCCAATCAAGGAAAGCTCCTATATCAGTGATTTCAATGACCTTAAGGGGTGCAACCTCACCCACAGATAGTTTTGGTGTTCTCGTAGTTGCAACAAGTCTATCTTGAGAATCCCTGTATATAAATACCTCTATATCCTCTCCTAGTGAAATATCTTCTGGAACCTGCTTTTTAGGAAGAAGAACCTCTTCCCCTTTTTCTCCAGTACCTAGATATGCTCCTATAGAAACGAACCTAAGCACCTTGAGCTTTTGAAACTTACCTAATTCTATCATTTAAACCTCCCTTTAAATTCTTCCAGATATCTTATCAATAAAAGGTATGATATCTTCTTCAGGCATAGGCTTAGCAAAATAATAGCCCTGAATCCTGTTTCCTTTATATTTTTTAATTCTTTCAAACTGCCCTAAGTTCTCTACCCCTTCTGCCACAACTTCAAGGTTGAGCTGATGGGCTAAGCTTATTATAGAAGATGTTAGATTTTCTGTCATTAAATCATTTTCCATATCCCTAATAAAACTTTTGTCTATTTTTAGGGTAGTAATTGGTAAAGCCTTCAAATAACTAAGTGATGAATACCCAGTCCCAAAATCGTCTAGAGCAATTCTAATTCCAATATCTTTAAGTATGCTTAGTTTTTCATAAACATCATCAATAGATTTCATAAGAACTGATTCCGTTATTTCTATTTCTATAGTCTTACAAGATAAGTCATATTTTTTGATTGTATCTAGTATAAAGTCATTAAAATCTTCCTGCATTAGCTGAATCACAGATATATTTACAGCAACGGTATGCTTATAATACCCCATCATATAAAGTTTTTTTGCAAATCTACATGATTCTTCAAATACCCATTTTCCTATTGCTACTATCTTTTGGCTATCTTCCGCTATCTTTATAAATTTATCTGGAGATACTGTTCCAAGAGTTGGACTTTTCCATCTTATCAAAGCCTCTACTCCCCATATTTCATTTTTTAATATATCAAATTGTGGCTGAAAGTATAACTCGAATTCGTTATTCTCAAGTGCAGTTCTAAGTTTTTGTTCTATTTCAGCTCTTTCAACAATTGTACTTTTCATATCATCATTATAGAAAATGTATCTTCCTTTACCTAGTCTTTTAGCTTCGTACATTGCTATATCTGCATTTTTCATCAGAGAATCTGAGTCACTACCATCCTGAGGATATATTGATATACCCATACTTACATCTACCTGAAGTATGCTATCGCCTACATGGGTTGCCTCACTGAAATATCTTGATATCTCCTGGGCAAGTCCCTCTGCAGATTCTAAGTCACTAGAACACCATACTATATATTCATCTCCTCCAACTCTATATAGCTTCAACTCATCTTTGAGATTTTGCCTTAGTTTTTTTGCTATATCAATAAGCATTTTATCACCAAAGGTATGTCCCATTGTATCGTTTATATATTTGAAATCATCAATATCTATAACCATAAATATACCTTGGTTGTCTGGAGTATATCTATGATGATTTTCTATATCTTCCTTTAGAGACTCTCTATTTGGAAGTCCTGTGAGATTATCATGATATGCCATTTGTTTTAATTCTTCTTCAGATGCAGATATTTGGTTGTAAAGAGCATTTAGTTCTATATTGTTTTCTTGAAGTTTTTTCTTTGCTGTCATTAGTCTGTTTAAAGCAACCGAAAGCACTATCAGAAATATACTCAGAAATGTTATTGCAGATATTCCTATGTAAACAATATCCTTGTATTCGTCCATAATAGAAAGTGGTTTATTAAAGATAGTAGCATCTTTGGGAATTTTATTTAACGGAAAACCAAATTTAGATAATTCGTCGTAATCTACAACAAGCTTTGTCGTACCGTTTTTAAAAACATCAATTTCCCTAATATCCTCTCCATCTAAAACCCTCATGGCTAATTCTGCGGCAGTTTCTCCTTGAAAGGTTCCAGAGATAACCTTTCCTCCTATAGCTCCATGTCCAAGGCTCATCTCATAAAGAGAAAATACAGGTACAGGAGCTATCTCACTTATCATACTTGTTATAAGGGGATTATCTATGATTGTTCCTCTGGAGTCTCTATGAAATGTAGTTATTAGAATCATACTGTTTTGAGGAAGGCTTTTTACCTCTTCAAGTATCCTCTCTACTGACATTGGAGCAAAAGATATTGAATGAGCAGAAAGTCTGCTGTTTTTTATAGATTGAGCTACTGATTTTCCCATGGCTATTCCACTTTCAGTATAGTCATGTAGCACATATACCAGCTTTATATCCTCATTTATTGCCATAGCAAGTTTTAGAGTTTCCTCTATTTCTGCTTCCTCAACTACCCCAGTCACATTTTCAAAATCCTGAGTTAGACTGTGATAATTCCCTGTACTTACTCCAGTAAATATAATCGGTGCATCGTTAAATATATCCTTTGTATTTGTCACTGCAAATTCAAGAGCTGCATCATCTGTAGCAATTATTATATCAATTTCTTGTCTCTCATATCTGTATTTTAAGGTTTGTTTTAAAAGGTCTAAATTTGCCTGTGTCGGATAGTTTTTCCAGTCCATATATTCTATGAACAAAGATGTACTATAAGCCTCATTTTGGTTGAATTTTTCAGTGATGGCATCAACCGTTTGGTCAGTCCACAAAAAACCTCTATGATAAGAATTTAAAATCAAAACATTTTTCTCATCTGTTTGGGCAGAGGATGATATCATAGGATTAATAAGAGTAAATGTTGCTATTATAATACCTACTATTATTATTGTATATGTTCTATGTCTACTGTTTGCCATCTATAGTATTTCCTTTCGGATTTAAAGATTCTTAATATGATATTATGTCTATATCTTCATCTGAGTCTTTTTCGTCCATTCCTTCTACAGTAATAACCAGCTTTACAGGTAGGGCAACTATCATTTGGTTTGGCCTGCTTATCCACCCCATATCCGAGTGTATTGCCTGAGGGGTAATTTCTTTCGGAAGCCTGTGAAGCCTTACTTTAGAATCAAGAACTTCTAGCTTCCCTTCATAAGTTTGAGATTCATGAGAAAATTCAAAGTCTATAAAATACGAAGTCTCACTCGTCTCCATAGGAAATCTGCTAACTTCTTTGCCATCTACATTTACAACTATTTCCTTCTGTCCATTGTCACTTTGAGCAATTACTGGAATCAACAAGGGAAGAGTATTAATTATAAGGATTAAAAATATAAGAATTTTATCTCCTTTTGTTATTATTTTCAAAATAAATTCCTCCATCAAAACTATATCAAAATTCAATTACTATCTATTATATTATAACATTATAAAAGACTTTGCCGTTATAATTATTGATTAAAAGTGTTTACAAAAAAGAGTTTTGTATTTCATGGGGTTCAAGGGGCTTACTATAATAATATCCTTGACCTAAAATGCAGCCCATTCTTTTAATAGCTTCAAGCTGCTCTTTGGTTTCTATTCCTTCTGCTACGATATCAAGCTTTAAAATTCTCCCCATAGAAAGTATCGATCTGCATATCTCCACCCCTTTGCTATCATAGGGGATGTCATCTATGAATATCTTATCTATTTTTATTTTTTTTATTGGAAGATTTTTGAGTTGTCCTAGCGATGAGTATCCTGTTCCAAAGTCATCAATAGACATCGAAATCCCTGCTCCATTTAAGTAGTTGATATTTTCAAGAATTATTTTTATGTTTCCCATCATTATGCTCTCTGTTATTTCAAATTCTATTTTAAAAAGATTAACACCATAGTATTCAAATATACTAAGGGCATTAAAGCAAAAGTCTTGATGTTCAAGTTGCTTTGTGGAAATATTTATAGCTACCTTTGGTATATCAATCCCCGCATCTTTCCATTTCACTATGTCCTTAGACACTTCTTTCAATATAAAGTCTCCTAAAAGGTTTATATTTCCTGTTTTTTCTGCAATAGAAATAAAATCCATAGGATTAATAAGCCCAATATCTTTATTTTGCCATCTAGCTAATGCTTCTAGACCTGCAAGCTTTTTGCCATTTATATCAAAAATAGGTTGGTACATGAGATAAAACTCACCTTCATCTATTCCTCTTTTTATATTATTCGCTATAAAAAAACTCTTTATCATTTCATCTTCCATCTTTTTATCATAAAAAACAAGAGCATTTTGCATTTCCTTGCTGTAAAAAGATGCAATATTGGTATTCCTTATGAGGATATCAACATCTATACCATCTAAAGGATAAAAAGCTACACCTTGTCTTACCAAAATATTAACTTCTATATCATCTATTTTTATTGGAGCCTCTAATTTTTTTCTTATTTCTTTAGTTAATTCAAATATTTTATTTTCATATTTAAGCCTTGGAGTTGCAATTATAAATTCATCAGAGCCATAACGGCCAATTAAAAATCCTGATTTAAAATTTTCTTTTAATATAACTGCACATTTTTTTAATATCTCATCTCCGATATTTTGTCCAAGGGAATCATTCATTTCCTTAAAATTCACTATATCAACTAAAATAAGAGCAAAGATAAAGTCGCCTCTATAGTCACTAAGTTTTTTCTGAAGGTTTATTTCAAATCCATTCCTATTACAAAGTCCTGTAAGGGAATCTCTTTGAGAAAAAACTTTCAGTCTTTGCCTGATTTTTTTCCTTAGTGTCAAGTCTTCAAATATCAATACATATCTTTCTATTTCCTTATCACTTTTGTCCTTCACTGTAAATATTGTAAGTTTTTCCGGATATTTCTTACCGTTTCTGTGTTTACTCCAAATCTCCCCTTCCCATCTTTCGTATACCATAAGAGAAGTCCAGATATCTTTGAAAAGCTCTTCATCAAGTAATCCAGTCTTTATATCTCTGGGACTTTTTCCTTTCATATCATCTATTTTTATTCCAGTAATTCTTTGAGCTGAAAGATTTCCCCAAATTATCTTAAATTTATTGTCAGTAATTATTATTCCATCTTTCATTGCTTGAAATACTGCTTCAAATAAAAAAGTGTCACCACTTAAAATATCAGCTTTTTTTATATACATGGGATCGCCCCTTTTCCCATTAAATTAATAAGAGAAATACTACTGCTTCATAGTCTAATTATTCCCTTTTTTTCCCATAATAAGCATCTATAGACCTCTAGCTATTATAAATATAGACTTATTTAATATTTAGTCAATTTCGACTTTTTCATATGGGGCATTTCTTACTTGATAATAATTATTTATAGTAGTAATATGATATCTATGATTTCATATAAAGAAAGGATTTGATATTATTGAACAATGTGATTAAAGAGTATCTTATAATAACTATAGGGTTTATAATTGTAGCTCTTGGCCTAACTCTTTTTATAATCCCCTCTAACCTTGCAGCTGGTGGGGTTACTGGGCTGGCTCTTGTAATAAGCACAAATTTCCCAATATTTTCAATAGGCTTCTTACTCTTATCAATAAATGCTATTCTCTTTATAATTGCATTTCTAACTTTAGGACCTGCGTTTGGTGCAAGGAGTATTTATGCCAGTTTAGGACTTTCTGGAACTATTTGGCTTTTTCAAGCTATATTTCCAATGTCTGAGCCTTTTACAGATGATATTTTCATTAATCTTGTATTTGGTATGCTTGTATCCAGCACTGGAATGGCCATGGTACTTTATCAAAATGCATCTACCGGCGGAACTGACATAGTAGCAAAGATACTTAATAAATATTTTCAGCTTGAAATTGGAAAATCACTTCTTATAGTAGATTTTATAGTAACTATTTTGGCTACCATCACATTCGGACCTAGACTTGGTATGTATGCAATATTAGGCGTCATCTTAAATGGATTTATGATAGACAACATAATTGCAGGACTCGAGACAAAGATAAATGTAAATATAGTCACTACGAACACAGAAAAGGTAAGAGAATACATAATAGGAAACCTAGTAAGAGGAGCTACCATATATAATGCCGAAGGAGCTTATACCAATAGTCCTAAGAAAGTAATTGTAGCTGTAATGAGTAAAAGAGAATTTATTCAGCTTAAAAAATATGTTGCAGAGATAGACCCAGCTGCCTTTGTAACTGCAAACGTAGTGCATTCAGTTCTTGGCGAAGGTTTCATACGCTAAAAAATTCCCCGAGATTAAAAATCTTCGGGGATTTTCACTTTATTAACAAATAAAAAACGCTCTATCTCTAGAGCGCTTTAGTCTTATTAATGTACTTCCATTTCTCCAGTAACCTGTCCACCATTTGCTATTTCAAATGATTCTTGGTACTCTTCACTCATGAAGTGGATATTTCCTTCAACTACTGAATCGTCTACAACGAATCCGTTAGCTTCTACGTAGATATCTCCAACAAAAGTTCCGCCTACAAGTTTAGCATTTTCACTCTTAATAGTAAGCTTTGGAGCTGTAAGAGTGTATAGGTCAGTTTTGTTTCTGTCAGCATCTTGGTCATAAAGAGCGATTTTTCTTGTTACAGCATCTCTATGAGTATATTCACCTTCAAGTACAAGCTCTTGGTCTGTAGTAAAGTCTTCAGTGAATATGATTATCCATGATCCGTTTTCTCCCATTGCAGTCATAAGTGATTCTTCATCTGTAAAAGTAGATGCTCCAGTTACTGCTTCTGGCTCTTCTTCAGCTGCTGGTTCTTCTACTGCTGGCTCTTCTGGTGCTGGAGCTGGCTCAGATGGTGTACAACCAGTAGCAACAAGTCCTACTGATACAAGTAAAGTAAGTAATAACATTTTGAATTTCATTAAATTACCCTCCTAAATTAAATAGTTCTTTAAAGAGAAATTCCCTTAACATTATTTTAACATAATTTCAGTATAGTTAAATATGTAATTCCAATTTTGTCTCTTTTTAGATTTTTTGTTCATTATGTAACGTAATTTCTTTTTATTTAATGAACAAAAGCCCTTGAATTCTATGATTCAAAGGCTTTTCGGATTGAATTTTCACTATATTGTGAAGAATCTACCAAAAACTTTAGTTATGTGATAGTGGTCTAAAGTTCCAGAAAGTTCTCTAATTGAATGCATGGAAAGCATTGGATTACCAATATCTACTGATTTGATAGATACATGGGTAGATGATATAGGTCCTATTGTAGAACCTCCTGCCTCATCGGATTTGTTTACAAACTTCTGGTAAGGAACTGAAGCTTCATTGCACAGCCCCATAAAAACAGCAGAGGACTGACTATCAGATGTATATCTTTTATTTGCACTTAATTTTATAACTGGTCCTTCATTTATCTTAGGTCTATTTGTAGGGTCATGCTTTTCAGGAGTATTTGGATGAACAGCGTGGGCCATATCTGAAGATATCATAAAGGATTTTTCCATGTTCATAAGATGTTCTTCTCTTTCCAGCCCCAACGAAATAGATATCCTCTCAAGAATATCAGCTAATAAGGTTGAATCCGCTCCTGTTTTTGACATGCTGCCCACTTCTTCATTGTCAAATCCAGCTACAAGCTTTATTCCGCTTCCATCTTTGCTATCTGCTAAGGCTACTAAAGATGCATGCAGCATTGCTAAGTTGTCTATCCTTGGAGACGATATAAATTCATCATTAAACCCTATAAAGCTGCTCTTGGATGCTTCATACATATAAAGCTCATAATCCATAATAGTATCTGCATCTATATCTAACTGATTTGAAAGCATCTTAATTAGATAGTCATCCCCAATATAGTCACCACTCAATGATACAAGAGGGAGCATGTCTTTTTGTTTGTTAAGCTCTACCCCTTTATTTACCTCCCTGTTAAGATGTATTGCTAAATTAGGGATTATAGCAACAGGCTTTTCGAAGTCTACGAGTACTTCATCTGGTTTCATGACGTTATCTGATTTTAATACTACCTTTCCTGCGATAGAAAGAGGTCTATCAAGCCATGTGTTTAATATAGGCCCCCCATATATCTCTGAATTTAGCTTTACATATCCATTTTCTTTTATTACAGCATTTGGCTTAATCATTATAGATGGAGAGTCTGTATGAGAACCTATAATATGGTATCCTCCATCATTACTATATATTTTAAACGCCATTATAGCGCTTTTGTAGTCTATATAATAGCCCTTAGATTTTTCTAGATTCCATTTTTCATCTGGAAATATCTCTTCAAATCCCGCCTCTTTAAGCATAGTTATTGACTCTTTCACAGCGTGAAAAGGGGTCTTACTTTTATCTAAAAATGACATCATTTCTATTGCAGATTTTTTTTCCATGTTCCCACTCCTTTATTTTGATTAGATTGACTTTCATTGTCCAATAAACTGATTAAAAGTTTTTTAACTATATGGTTTCAAGCTTTACAAATGTAGTATCTATCTGTTTTATTCCTTTTCCTTCAAAAGCAATAGTATAGATAGTACCGCTTTTTCCTACAACCATACCTACTCCAAACTTTCCATGCTTTACCTTTGCCCCTACATTTATATCACTTTGCCCCTTTTCCTTTGTCCTGTCTTCTACCCCTATTTTATATTTATTTTTATATTTCTCATAAAGACTCTCTGGCTTCATTATCTCTTCTTTTATATTTGCTTCAAATAGCTCACTGTCTACTTCATCAATAAACCTTGAAGCTCTTGAAAAGTTCCTTTTTCCATAGAGGGTTCTTTCTGATGCATAGGTGATATAAAGTACTTCCTTTGCTCTTGTCATGCCAACATAACAGAGTCTTCGTTCTTCTTCCATTTGATTTTCATCCATAAAGGCTCTTGATGATGGAAATATCCCTTCTTCTACTCCAGCCATAAATACTACAGGAAATTCTAGCCCCTTAGCACTGTGTAGTGTCATCAAAGTGACAAACTGCTCCGATTCATTGAAGTTGTCAAGATCACTCATAAGAGATACTGAACCTAAAAACTCTTCCAAGGTATTTTCTTGGGCTTTTTCTTCAAATTCCATTACAACAGTTCTAAGCTCTTTAAGGTTTTCGATTCTGCTTCTTGCCTCATCTGTATCTTCTGCTTCAAGCTCTTTTATATAGAGGGTATTGTCCATTACCTTATCTAAAAGTTGGCTAACTGGCAAAATCTCTTTCATATCTATAAAAGAATTTATCATATTTGCAAACTTCCCAAGAGATGATTTTACTTTAGTGGATACATCAACATCACTTAAATCAAGAATCACACTATATAGACTTTCACCTGTCATCATAGCTCTTTCTTCTATTTTTTCAAGTGATTTAAGGCCTACTCCTCTTTTTGGAACATTCACTATTCTTTTTAGAGCTACATCATCTAGAGGATTGTGAGCAAGTCTTAGATAAGCCATAATATCCTTGACTTCTTTTCTATCATAAAACTTTAGGGAACCAAATATTTTATAAGGGACAGAGTTTTTTACAAGGGCTTCTTCAAGAGCTCTAGACTGAGCATTGGTCCTATACAAGATTGCGAAATCCTTAAGTCCTCTTTTTTCTTCCCTTTGTCTTCTAATAATTTCTGAGGCAATATACTGACCTTCTGTTTTTTCATCAATAGATTTATGAAGCTTTATTTTTTCCCCTTCTTTTATATCAGTCCAAAGCTGCTTTTTCTTTCTTCCTGTGTTTCTATCAATAACGCTATTTGCTCCATTTAGTATTATCTCTGTAGACCTGTAGTTTCGCTCAAGCTTTATAACCTCAGCTGAAGGATAATCTTTTTCAAAGTCAAGTATATTTGAAATATCCGCACCTCTCCAGCCATAGATAGACTGGTCATCATCTCCAACTACACATAGGTTCTCATGGTATTTACTAAGAGTGTTAATTAAGACATACTGGGAATAGTTAGTGTCCTGATACTCATCTACCATAATATATTTGAATTTTCTCTGGTAAAAATCCCGGATTCCTTCTTCAGCCCTTAAAAGCTCTACTGTCTTAAATATAAGGTCATCAAAATCAAGGGCATTATTGTTTTTTAATCTTTTTTGATAAAGCTTATATACTTTTGCAATTTTGGACATCCTAAAATCAGATACATATCTCTCTTCAAACTCCTTAGGTCCCATCAGCTTATCCTTAGCGTTTGATATTGCTGATAAAATGGAATTTGGTTTGAAGGTATCTTCCCTTAAATTCGCTTCTTTTACACAGTCTTTTATAACTGAGAGCTGGTCTTGAGTATCATAAATTACAAAAGAATTTCCATATCCTATCTTATCTATATCACGTCTTAGTATTCTCACACAAAGGGAATGAAATGTCCCCATCCATATATCCCTTGCCTGATCACCAACAAGATCTGTAACCCTTTCCTTCATTTCATTTGCTGCCTTATTGGTGAATGTTATTGCCAGTATGGAAAACGGAGATATACCTAGATTTTTTATCATATGAGCTATCCTATAGGTTATAACTCTTGTCTTTCCAGAGCCAGCTCCAGCAAGTATTAGAAGTGGTCCCTCCACTTTTTCCACAGCACTTAGCTGATTTTCATTTAAGGTCGATAAGTTCATTTTTTTCCTCCGTGTAAATAAAAACTTGTATTATCTAGGTTGAAAACTATAAAGTATATATTCCTCTAACCTCATAGCCTTCCCCTATCATAGCTGCTATATCTTCGTTTATAGTTTCATTTGAGTCAACAGCATTTATTCCATGGTCAATACATGATTTTTCAAAATAAAATTTTACAATACCTGTATCTAGCTCTAAATCCTCTTTATAATCTTTTTTCACTCCAAGGATTACCTTTTCATTTGCTACAAGAAATTTCCAAGGCTGTCTGTTTCCCCAAGATGGAGCAAATCTAGTAAAGTAAAAAATATCTGCAAGTCCTCTTTGCTCCAGCTTCTCCCAAGATGGATTATGTCCCCATGTGTCTAGATAAGCTATTTCTGTTGCTCCCTGTCTAAAAGCCTTTTCCTGAATATCCTTTTTAAATATTCCAGAATATCTAATTCCAACAGCCATAAATGCTAAAAGATTTTTTGAGATATCTATAGAAAGGTCATTTTTAATTTCATCAGTATCAGGAACAGTAATCCAGCAAGTTCCTAGATTTTCAGCATGAGCTGCAAATCTCATAGTTTCTATAGCATAGGCAGCTTTTTCCTTGGCTTTTTGACCCCCATTTCCTATTACAGCTATATAATGAGGTGATTCGATGAATTTTCCAAAATAACCTGCTTTTCCTTGAAGGTTTTCTTTAGCTTTCTTCCCATCTTCAAAAAGTACTATCTCAAGCTCTATATCAGTTAATGAAGCTTTTCCCTCATTTACGATTTTATCTAGTATTTCTCTTTTAACAGTTGTGCTTTTAAAATCCCTTGTAGTCTTTATTTCCTTCATGATGTTTATATAATTCATATTTTTTCCTCCCTTAAATTTGATTTTTCAATTAGTTCAATACATATTATTATATATCAAAAATAGTTGTTATACATAAAAAAAACAAATCTCTAGCTTATGGAGTTATTAATCCTTTTTTCTAATAGTTTGTTTTGCTAGTTTTAAAAGCTTTTCATGTGTATTAAAACTAGGATCTTCCATTACAACATCCAAAAGAGCTTCAAGTATACTGCCTATTTCCTTTCCAGTAAATCCAATATTTTTTAAATCATTTCCGTTTATATCCAAATCTTTTCTGGAAAAAGGCTCCTTATAGTAAAGAATTTCTCTTACTTTTTCTTCAAACAAATCTTGATGTCCTAAAGTGGTACATGATGAATCCCCTTTATGAAGATCAACTAAGTCAAATATATCCTCTTCACCAAACAAATTCAAAAGTCTTTTAATTCCTTTTTTACCAATTGCATTTGGAGCTATCATATGCTCTTTGATTAAGAGGTTAACTTTTTCTATGGTTTTATTAGGATAATTTAGCCTTTTAAGAATACCATAGGCCATATCTGCACTTACTTTTTCATGACCATAAAAATGTCCAATATTATCTTCTCCAATTTCAAGTGTCTCTAGCTTTCCAATATCATGAAAAAGAGCTGCTAATCTCAGCTCTTCTGTAGGCTTAACATTTTCTAATACACAAAGAGTATGTTCAAGCAAATCCATATCATGATAGGGATTCATTTGCTTAAACCCATCCATAGGAATAATTTCAGGTATTATCTCATCTAAAAGACCTGCATCATTCAAAAGCCTTATTCCTTTTGATGGATTTGAGGATTTTATTATTTTGGTGAACTCAACATTTATTCTTTCTTTACTGATGGCTTTAACTAAAGGTGCAAGCTCTTTTATAGCATCAAAAGTAGATTGCTCTATATGAAAATCAAGCAAAGTTGCAAATCTTACGCACCTTAGCATTCTCAGAGCATCTTCTGTGAACCTTTCATAAGGATTCCCCACTGCCCTGATAAGCTTGTTTTTCAAATCCTCTTGACCCTTTGAAATATCTATAAGTCCTGAATTTCTATTGTAAGCCATAGCATTTATAGTAAAATCCCTTCTTAGGAGATCTTTTTTTATATCATTTTCAAATGAAACATTGCTTGGCCTTCTGCTATCATAATAGCCTGATTCACTTCTAAATGTAGTTATTTCTATATTTTGATTGTCTATAACTACAGTAATTGTTCCAAATTGTTTTCCTGTTTCTATGGTGATGAACCCACTAAAACACTCCAGTATCTGCTGGGGAAGGGCAGAAGTTGCTATATCAATATCCTTTGCCTCTTTAGAAAGAAGAATATCCCTTAGAGTTCCTCCTACAAGATATGCTTCATATCCATTTTTTTCAAGGATATCTATAGGAAAATCCCACTTTCCTGAAAACTTCATTTAAATCAGCTCCTAGTTTCTTATTATTATAAAGATCATATAGAAAACATAAGAAATAGTAAGAAATATACCTTCTTTCTTATCAATAGTTCTCCCAGTTGTACTAAAGAAATATACAACTGAGGTGATTATAAATAGAAGAATTATATCCGTATAAAGTTTTGGTGATATTGCAACTGGATGAATAGCCGCAGATGCTCCAAGAACAAAAAGGATATTAAAAAGCCCTGAGCCTATTATATTTCCCATGGCTATATCCCCTTCACCTTTTTTTGCTGCTGATATTGAGGTTACAAGCTCAGGAAGAGATGTCCCAATTGCTACTATTGTAAGACCTACAAGTGTCTGACTCATGCCAAGTGCAATTGCAATTGTAGATGCTGATTTTACAACAATATCCCCTCCAAAAACTATCCCTATGATTCCACCAATAGAGAATATTATACTTTTAGATATGGAGTATTTTTGGTGCTCTCCAAAATCATCCTTTTCTTCTTTTGATAGAAAAGCCATCTCCACAAGATAAAATAGAAATACGCAAAACCCTAGTAAAAGCAAGAGTCCATCGGATCTAGATATTATATTTTCACCTTGTCCACCTAAATAAACGTCAACAGAAAGCAAAAAAAGCATTAATGTTGCGTAAAGAGATAGGGGGAATTCTTTAACTATAGTAGTCTTTTGGACTTTAATCTCCTTTATCATAGCAGTAATACCAATTGCCAAAAGAAGATTAAATATGTTGGAACCAAGTATATTACCAAGTGCTATTTCATTAGAGCCTTTCATTGCAGCGTTAATACTTACAGCTGCTTCAGGTGCACTTGTTCCAAAGGCTACTATAGTAAGACCTATAAGCAGCGGTGGAACTTTTAATATCTTTGCAATTGAAGATGCCCCGTCCACAAAAAAATCAGCTCCTTTAATAAGAAGAGCAAACCCAATTACAAGTAATATATATTCCATAAACTTATCCCCTTCCATTAATATAATTAAAAGTTTTTATTATAGTCCTAGCATTGCTGCCCCTACTATTCCAGCATCGTTCCCCAAGGTAGCAGGAACTATATTGCCAAAGGGCACGTCTTTAAATATTACATGCTTTGATACTTCTATTCTCAAATCATCTATATAGAAATCAAAAGCTCTTGAAACCCCTCCTCCTATGGAAAATATCTCTGGGTCAAATACATTCACAAGATTTGCAATTCCAATTCCAAGGTAGTGAACAAATCTTTCTACAATTATTTGAGCCACCTCATCCTTTTCCTTATATGCTTCAAAAATCGTCCTTGCTGTAATTTTTGATATATCATTTTCTGCTTTTTCTAATATAATTGATTCTCTTCCTTCGCTAATCAGCTTCTGAGCATATTTTATAATTGCCGTTGCAGAGGCAAAGGTCTCAAGGCATCCATTGTTTCCACAATTGCAGTCATAAAAATTTTCACCAACTATCATATGTCCTATCTCAGAGCCTATGCCGTGAGCCCCAGAAAACACTCTTTCATTTATTATTATTCCTCCTCCAACTCCTGTTCCTAATGTTAGAAGTATTCCGGTTCCTTTCCCCTTCATCGACCCTATATGAAGCTCCGCAAGTGCTGCAACTGTTGCATCATTTTCTATCTTTACTTTTTTGTCTGGAAATTTTTTCCTTACAAGCTCTCCAAGGGGGACATTTGTCCATTTTAGATTTGTAGCATAATACACCTTCCCATTTACATCAGCAACACCAGGTATTCCAATTCCAATTGATTTAACATCCTTAATGTCAATCCCAGCATTATTTACAACTTCAATAATTTTATCTGACATATCCGATATTATTCTTTCATATCCAAGCTCTACATAAGTTGGGCAGTCTCCTGAGCTTATTATGTTTCCCATTTCATCTGTAAGTCCTACTTTAATCCCAGTACCTCCTATATCCACTCCAATAAAGTACATCTTATCTACCTCTCTTCCGATAGTCTTTTCATTAGGTTGTCATTGAATTCTTTAGCCGCGTTATATCCCATTCTTTTTTGTCTATGGTTCCTTGCAGCAATTTCAAGTATTACCGCAATGTTTCTTCCAGGCTTTACAGGGATTGTAATATGCTCCACCTTTACACCTAGTATTTCTATAGTCTCGTCATCCATGCCAAGCCTATCATAGTATTTTCCTTCAACCCAGTTTTCAAGTCTTACAACCATATCTATGGTTTTGGAAGGCTTTACTGCCCCTACCCCATAAAGACTTTTTATATCTAATATTCCAAGGCCCCTTATTTCCATAAAATGCCTTATTATCTCCGGAGCTTGTCCCACTAGCATGTCATCCTCTATTTTTTTTATCTCAACTGCATCATCAGCAACAAGTCTATGATTTCTTCTTATAAGTTCTAGGGCTGTTTCGCTCTTCCCTACTCCACTATCCCCTGTTATAAATATTCCTATTCCGTCCACATCAACAAGTACTCCATGCATTGTAGTTTCAGGGGCAAGCTCTTGATTTAAATAATCAAGAAGCTTATAGATAAACCTTGTAGTTCCTTTATGAGTTCTTAGTACTATCCTTTTATATTTCTTGGCAGCCTCCATCATCACTTCATCGGGTTCTTGGCTTCGTGTGATTATGATTACAGGGATATCATAAGACATGTATTTGTCCATTCTCTTTTTTCTTGTTTCATCATCAAGGGAAAGGTAATATGAATACTCTACTTTACCTATGACCTGTATTCTCTCAAATGGGAAATGGTCGTAATATCCAGAAAGCTGCATACCTGGTCTGTTGATATCTGTTGTTTCTATTTCATAATCAATCCCCTCAGGCATATAAACTATCTCTATATCCATTTTGTCTATCATGGTAGTCATAAATATCTTCTTAGTCTTCAAGGCTCTCATCCTCTCTGAAATGACTAAAAACTGCATTTGCAGACTTTTTATCCATTCCTTCAACTAAAGTAAGTTCCTCAATAGTTGCGTTTTTTATTTTATTTATGCTTTTAAAATGACTTATTAGTGCCATTTTTCTTTTTTTACCTATTCCTTTTATTTCATCAAGCTCTGATTTTTCCAAGGCTTTTTGTCTTAAGGATCTGTGATAGCTTATGGCAAATCTATGAACCTCTTCTTGAACAGAGGCTATAAACTTATATATCAAAGAATGTTTTGAAAGCTCGGTTTCCACTTTGTCTGTGGTGATACCAAGAGTTCTGTGTCTGCTATCCTTATACATTCCAAGTACTGGTATATCAAGGCCCTCTTCCTTTAGTACCTTTTTTGCTACAGATACCTGTCCCTTTCCACCATCCATTAGTATGAGGTCAGGGTGATTTTCATGCTTTAATCTTCTCCTTAGTATCTCTTCTAAAGATGCATAATCATTTGGCCCTTCTACAGACTTCACTTTATACCGCCTATATTCCTTTTTTGCTTTCTCTCCATCTATAAATACGACCTGGCCTCCTACAGAATCCACCCCTTGGATATTTGATATATCAAATGCCTCTATCCTTTTAGGAAGCTTTTCTAGATTCAAAAACTCCTGAAGCTCCTTCATCACCCCAACAGTTCTTTCAAGCTTTGCAATCTTTATATTGCTCTTTTGTCTAATTGTTTCAAGAGCATTTTTTTCCACAAGCTCTAAGAGCTTTTTCTTAGCTCCCTTAACAGGCACCCTTATATCAACTCTTTGGGATTTTTTTTCAGTAAGCCATGCTGACATGACCTCCATATCTTCGAATTCTGTATCTACAATTATTTCTTTTGGTACCAAATTTACATTCATATAAAACTGCTTGATAAACGAGCTAATGATTTCTTCTGAAGAAGAATCTTTTGTCTTTTCAAAAAAGAAGTGTTCTCTTCCAACTACTTTACCATTCCTAACAAAAAACACCTGTATACACGAAAGATCTTCTTCCCTTGCCATCCCAATAAAATCCTGATCAATATCTGACACATAGACTATTTTTTGCTTTTCGAACATGCTTTCGATATTTTTTATTCTGTCTCTTATCCTTGCAGCCTCTTCAAATTCGAACTTTCCCGAATAATCCATCATTCTCTGTTTCATTTTTTCAATTAACTCAGTATTTTTTCCACCTAAAAAATCTATAATTTCATCTATCATTTCCATATATGCTTTTTCATCAACTTTTCCAGTGCAAGGTCCTACGCATTTTTTTATATATAGGTTAAGGCAAGGTCTTTCTCTTCTTTCTATGGATTTTTTTATATCCCTTTTACAGGTACGAATTGGAAATATCTCTCTAATTGCATCTAAGGTTTCATTTACAGTAAAGGCATTTGTATATGGTCCAAAGTATTTAGCTCCATCTTTTTCCACTTTCCTTACTTTTATTACCCTTGGAAAGTATTCTTTAAGGGTTACTTTTATATAAGGATAGGTCTTATCATCCCTAAGAAGTATATTGTACTGAGGTTTATACTCTTTTATAAGATTGTTCTCAAGTATTAAGGCCTCCATTTCAGAATCTGTAACTATATATTCAAATTCATCTATATGGCTTACCATAGCCCTTACCTTTGCATCCATATTTCTAGAGCTTTGGAAGTATTGCTTCACTCTATTTTTTAATGATATGGCTTTGCCTACATAGATTACCTTTTCATCTTTATTTTTCATCAAATAGACTCCCGGCATGTCCGGAAGGTTTTTTATAAGGTCTTTAAGTTTTTCACTTATCAATCGATCACATCCATTTTATTTCTCTAATTTTATAAGCCTACCTAAAGTATAAAAAGCTGAATAATTCCGTATACAAATGGTACAAATACAGCTGGAAGAAGGTTTGCCACCTTTACCTTTGCAGCTCCTAAAAGGTTGAAGCCTATACCTACTATTAAAAGGCTCCCAACCGCACTCATTTCTCTTACAATAGGATCAGTAAGTAGATTTTTAAGGAAGGATGCTAATACAGTAATTGCTCCTTGATATATAAATACACTTATGGCAGAAAGTATTACTCCTATTCCCATTGTAGATGTGAATATTACTGAGGTGATTCCATCAAGAACAGATTTTGTATAAAGGGTCTCGTGATTTCCTTCAAGTCCGCTTTGAAGGGCTCCGACTACTGCCATAGACCCTACGCAAAATAAAAGGCTTGCATTGACAAAACCCTCAGCAACCTTCGATTCTCCGTTTTTACTAAGGAGTTTTTCAACTTTATTTCCAAAATTGCTAAACCTCTTATCTATATCAATAATTTCTCCTATGACAGCTCCTATTACTACAGAAAATATAAGAAGAAGCATGTCTTCCCCCTTCATCGTTCCTGATATCCCTATATACATTATACAAAGGCCAAGGCCCTTAGTAATTGTATCTCCCATGGAAACAGGAATCCCTCCTTTTAGAATAAGTCCTGCAAGACTTCCTATTATTATTGCAAGTGAATTGACTATAGTTCCAAGCATAAACCTACCTCCATAAATTCCCATTATTTTATAAAGCTTTGTACTTCTTATTATACTCAATTTTGGGACTTCATCCTATAAAATTTCTGCTATAATAAGAAGATGACTTTATTTTTTTATACATTCAGGGGGAATCGCTATGGAGAATTTTAGACTTAGACAAATTGCTCATGAGGACTTTAATGATATCCTTGATATATCTAAAGGAATATGGGATGGCGCTGATTATATGCCCCTTATCTTTCATAAGTGGGTTGATGATAAAGAAGGATATTTTATGGGAGTTGAAGATTTATCCTTAAATAAAATTGTTGCAATAGGAAAATATTCTATATATCCTCAAAAAATGGGATGGCTCGAAGGCCTTAGAGTTCATAGGGACTATAGAGGAAAAGGTCTTGCTGATATGCTCCACAAATATGGAATGAGGCATTCTATAGAGGATTTAAAAAAGGGAAATGTAGATAAACTTGGCTCCTGTACACACCTTACAAGCGAAGCCAGTAAATCCATGCTTCTAAATCAAGGCTTTAAGATTGTTCAGTCTCATATTATGGTTTCAAAACCCTATGACAAAGGGGCTAAGATTAATACTCAAAGATATGAAGTAAAAAGATTTAGACCTACTTTGAAGGAATTTATGGATATCCCTTATTTCAAAAATAGGAATAATATGTTTCATATTGATTTTATGTTTATGGAGGTCTGCCCAAAGCTTTATGAACAGCTTATTGAGATGGATGTTTTTTGGGAGATAAATGGCAAAAAAGGTTTTATTTACTTTAAAAAAGAACCTTGCTTTGTAGCACTTGATGAAGATATTGAAAGCATAGATATGTTTAGCGATTATCTGCATCAAAAAAATAAAAGCGATTTTGCTCCATATACAACTATACATCCTGATTCAAAGGATTTGATAGAATCTCTTAAAACTATGGGATATGAAAGTATATGTGACTGGCAACCAGACTATCTGTTCTTTGAATATAAGATAGATTAAAAAGATAATTTTGGAGGTTTTTTTATTGAATCCAGTTTTAGCAGTTATTTTAGCATTTATAGTAATTATGAGTATTGCAGGATATTTTATAATGTTTTCAGATAAGAAAAAATCTATAAAGGATGAGTGGCGTATCAAAGAATCTACTATTTTTATGGTGGCTCTTCTTGGAGGCAGCTTAGGAGTTTACTTGGGGATGAGAAGTTTTAGGCATAAGACCAATCATACGAGCTTTGCCCTTGGGATACCTCTTATTATTCTTATTCAGACGTATTTTCTTATTATGCTTGTTTCCAGAATAATTTAGTTTTTTCAAAAAAAGACATCCTATGGATGTCTTTTTTTGTCTAAATATTTTATTTTAAAAATTTGTTTATAAACTTGCTATAACTTCTATTTCAACTATTGAATCTTTTGGAAGCTTTGAAACCTGTACTGCTGATCTTGCAGGAGGGTTTTGAGGGAAATAAGATGCATATACTTCATTCATAGCTACAAAATCATTCATATCTTGAAGAAATACAGTTGTCTTTATAATATTGCTCATCTGAGCACCTTCCACTTCAAGAATAGCTTTTACGTTTTCAAGGCACTGCTTTGTAGCAGCCTTTATTTCTGTAACCATTTCTCCAGTTGAAGGATTCATAGGTATTTGACCTGAAGTATAAATCATATCACCAATTCTAACTGCTTGAGAGTATGGACCTATAGCTCCTGGTGCTTTTTCTGTAGAGATAATTTTTTTGTTCATCTGTATCATCCTTTCCTTATTTATTCACTCATAAATAATATTATCATATGGAAAGAAAAAATACAGTGAAAATATTGATTATTCATTTTCCCATTCGTCAAGTCTTCTCATTATTTCATCATAGGTCTTCTTAGATATCTCTGGAAGTTCTCCTCCAAGTGCTGCTTTTGCTCCTGCAAATCCCTCATCAATTGCTTTTTTCAAAATTTCCAGTTTGGATTTGTCTCCTCCAGATATAGCTTTTGCAAAATCTACTATCCTTGTAGCCACTGCATCTATACTGTGCTCGCCACCTTCTTCTAAAGATTTGGCCGCTTCAAGTCTTGTCTCTTCGTCAACCTTCACTTCTTTTCCATCAAAAGCATCTTTAAAGGATAGACCTTGTCTTTTTAAAAGTTCTTCAACCATTCTTCTTAGGTTTTCGTGTCTTTGCTGAGCCTCTGCCTTTAGCTTGTCTATTGCCGTTTTATCGTAGGTAGTATAAGACTCTACTTTATCTGATTTTTCATATTTTATTCCCTCTGTATTCTTATTTTGCTCTTTTTCTTTCGAAGCTTCCTTAATTTTCATATCTTTTTCTGTCTCTTTAGCAATTATAGGCTTTTGAGAGTTTACATTTTTAATTTCCATAAGTTTCAGCCTCCAAAATACAACTAAAAATATAATATACCATTCTATCTTTATTATCTAATACTATATATATCGGCAAATTTTAGAGGTTTTTAACATTTTCTGAAACTCTTATTTTTTTAATCTTATCTTCAGCTCTTTTTCTATTTCCTTTAAACTTATTTCCTTCTCTTTCATCAAAACCAAAATATGGTAACATAAATCAGCCAATTCAGATATAAGTTCATTTTTATCTGAATTTTTAGATGCTATAATGACTTCTGTTGATTCTTCTCCCACTTTTTTGAGTATCTTATCTAAACCTTCATTAAAAAGATAGGATGTATATGAACCTTCTTTAGGTTTTTCTTTTCTTAGTGATATAACTTCTTCCATAGTACTTAGTATATCCATAAACTCCTCCTATTTATATCTTAGTAAAAAAGCATGTCCTCTCTCCTGTGTGGCATACAGGCCCCATAGGATTCCCTTTTATTAAAATGCAGTCTTTGTCACAGTCCAAATATATATCCTTTAATTTTATAAAATTCCCTGAAGTCTCACCTTTAACCCAAAGCTTTTTCCTTTTTCTACTATAAAAAGTTACAAGCCCTGTCTCTAATGTTTTTTCTAAAGATTCTCTGTTCATATATCCCACCATTAAAATTTCACTTGTTGATTCATCTTGAATCACAGCTGGAACTAGTCCTTTATAAAAATCTATCTCCATAAAAATATTCATCATATATTCACCATAACTTCATTTTTCATAAGATATTTCTTTATTTCTGATATAGACTCCTCTTCATAGTGAAATATAGATGCTCCTAACGCACCTGTGACCTTTGTCTTTTTAAAAACTTCAAGTATATCTTCCTTTGAGCCACATCCACCTGATGCAATAACTGGTATATTAACAGATCTACAGATATTATCAAGAAGCTCTATGTCATACCCTGACTTTTTTCCATCTTTGTCTATACTCGTAAGAAGTATTTCTCCTGCTCCTAGTCTTTGAGCATATTTAGCCCAGTTTACTGGATTAACATCTGTCTCTTTCGTTCCCCCATAAATAAAAACCTTATCTCTACCTTTTATTCTTTTGACATCTATTGCTACAGTAATGCACTGACTCCCAAATGTTTGTGCTCCATTTGAGATAAGCTCTGGATTTAGGAATGCAGCAGTATTTACTGATATTTTGTCAGCTCCCCTTTTGATTACATCCTTCATATCATCTACCGAGGAAATACCTCCTCCCACCGTAAATGGAATAAATATCTTTTTTGATACATCCTCAACAACATCAAGGATTGTTTTACGTCCTTCAATACTTGCACTTATATCTAAAAAAACAAGCTCATCGCTCCCTTCCTTGTAGTATTTTTCACCCAGCTCTACAGGATTTTCTATATCTTTGAGCCCCACAAAGCCAACCCCCTTTACAACTCTCTTATCCTTGATGTCCATGCATGGGATTATTCTTTTATACGCCATAAACCTCACCTGCCTTAGCCATATCTTCAAAGGTTATTTTTCCTTTATAAAATGCTTTTCCAACAATCACTCCATCTATTCCTTCATTTTTTGCCTTATTAATATCAAGGATTGATGCTACCCCTCCAGAGCATATCATCTCTCCCCTATAAAACTTTTTAATTTCTTTGCAAATATCTATGTTTACTCCACTCATAGTTCCATCTCTTGAAATATCTGTAACAACCATTCTTTTGACTTTTAACTTTTCCAATTTCTTTGAAATTTCTATAGGTCTAATCTTAGAACCCTCAAGCCATCCATTAACCATCAGCTCTCCATTTGATATATCAACTCCAGCCACTAAATTTTCTTTGTAATGCCTAGCTATATATTGGAAAATTTCGATTTTTTTGATTATCATGCTTCCAACAACAATTTTAGAAACTCCTAAATCAAGTACTCTCTTAAAATCTTCAAGGGTTTTTATTCCTCCCCCCAGCTGAATCTTTGCCCCTTTTATGGAACATATATTTTTTATGACTTCCCTATTTTTTATATTATTTCCAAGGGCTCCATCTAAATCTACAATATGAATTTCATTTATTCCTTTCCCAATAAATTCTTCTACAATTAGCTCAGGTTTTTCCCCCACAACTTCTTTCATTTCAAAATTTCCCTTATAAAGTCTGACAGCCTTCCCGTCTTTTATATCAACTGCTGGAATTATTTTCATAACATATCTCTCCAAACTTTTTTAAAAGTCTTAGCCCATTTTCTCCGCTTTTTTCAGGATGAAACTGTACTCCAAATATATTTTTCTCCTCTATCAAAGCTGCAAATCCTTCTCCATATAAACAGCTTCCCTTTACTTGTTCACCATTTCTTGATGCTATATATGAGTGAGCAAAATAAGCATTAAATCCGTTTTTATTTTTTCCAATCAACCTAGATTCACTTAAAAAATCAACTTTGTTCCAACCCATATGAGGTACTATCAATCCAGATTCTAGCCTTTTTACAGAACCTTTAAAAAAACCATACCCTTCACAGCCTCCATCCTCTTCTCCATATTCATACATTATCTGCATCCCCAGACATATTCCAAGAATCTTTCCTTTCTTTAAATACTCATTAAGAAAATTCTTTGTAATACCTATTTTTTGCATATTTTTATAGGCAGTAGGAAAAGAGCCTACTCCAGGAATTACAATTCCCTTCATTTTCATGATTTCATCTAGAGTTTCGATTCTTTTAGCATCTATTTCTAAATACTTAAAAGCATTCAAAACGCTACTTATATTTCCTGCATTATAGTCAAGTATCCCAATCATCTATTCATTCACCCTCCCCTTTAATGAAAATACTTCTTTGGATTCTAAATCCTCTATTGCCTCCCTTACAGAAACTCCAAGAGATTTGTATATAGCTTCTGTAATATGATGCTCATTTTCTCCTCTAATCACATCTACATGAAGAGTACTTAAAGAATTCATTGTAAATGCCCTTAAAAACTCTTTAGTCATTTCTGTATCATATTCTCCTAGTTTTTCTTTTTTAAAGTCATATCGAAACTCTAAAAAAGGCCTGCCTCCCATATCAATTACGCTTCTTACAAGAGCATCATCCATAGGTATATATGAACTTCCATATCGTCTAACTGGTTTTTCTTTTATAATCATTGCGACTGCTTTTCCAAGTGAAATCCCTGTGTCTTCAATAGTGTGATGGCAATCCACATAAAGGTCTCCAGTTACTTTTATCCTTCCCTTTAGGTCACTGTATTTTAAAAAAGTAAGAAGCATATGGTCGAAAAATCCTATACCAGTATCTACAAAAGATTCACATATATTACTATCAATCTCTATTTCTACAGTGGTTTCCCTTGTTTCTCTTTTATACTGCAAGCTCACTACACTCCTTTTTAAAATAGTTTTCCAGGGATTCAATAACTAATTTATTTTCTTCATCCTTCCCCACTGTGATCCGAATCCCAGAATCAAATAATCTTACGTAAATATTATCTTTTAGTAGATATTCATATACTTCCTTTGCTAAATTCGTTTCAATATATATAAAATTCCCCTCACTTTTAAGTGGATTGAAGTCTTCAATCTCTATGGCTATCCTTTGAAGCTCTTTGTAAAGAATTTCTCTATTATTAATTACTTCATCAACTTTTTTGTCTATAATATCTTTGTCTTTTAGAAGTATTGCTCCTAATGTTTGATTTATAATTCCTATATTGTAGGGTAATCTTATGGATTCAAGATTTTTAATATTTGCTTCATTACTCACTCCAAAACCTATTCTAAGTCCTGCCATACCAACTGCTTTAGAGCATGACCTCGTTATTATTAAATTTGGATAGTATTTTATAAGAGAATATGCAGATTCCCTGTAAAACTCAACATAAGCTTCATCTATAACTACCATATTATTAAAACCCTTCACCAGTTTTTCTATCTCTTTTACATCAAATGCTCTTCCAGTAGGGTTATTAGGATTTGAAAATATTATCATATCCGCATTTTCTCTCTTTGCAAAATCAAGGAACTCATCTAAATTTTTGCAACTTATTTTTAAAAGCTTTGAACTATATTTTTCTCCATATATGTCATACATTGAAAAATCAGGATTTATTGTCCCTACTTTTTTGCCCTTCCCATATACTGAAAATATAAGATCAAGTATTTCATCGGAGCCATTTCCCTTTATTAAATTATCCTTATCTATATTGCTGTATTCACTATATGCTTCTATTAAATTTTGGGATTTTGAGTCTGGATAAGAGCTTATATCAAGATTCGTAAAAACCTCTCTTATAAGAATATCCCTTATATAATCCTTGTTATATCCCCTTGCAATTTCGTTTGAATCAAGCTTTATACACTTCTTTTTCACTATTAAAACCTCCCTGTTATTGACCTCTCGTGAGCAATAAGACCTTCTTTTTTAGCAAATATTTCGATATTTTCTTTTAGGTTTTCAAGCCCTTCTTTAGTTGAAGATATATAGTTCATTCTTTTCATAAAAGTATCTGTCCCCAGGGGAGAAAAAAATCTAGCTGTTCCATTTGTAGGCAATATATGATTTGGTCCTGCTATATAGTCCCCAAGTGCCTCTGGAGAGTACTCTCCTAGGAAAATACATCCAGCATTTCTTATTTTTTCAGATATCCCTTTGCCAAATCCTAGTATTTCAAGATGTTCAGGAGCAATTTTATTTGCAATTTCTACCATCTCCTCTTCACTTTCACACACTATTATTGCTCCATAGTTTTCTAGAGATTTTATACAAATATCTTCTTTTGGAAGCTCCCTAACCTTTATTTTTAGCTCTTCTGATACTTTCTTTCCTTCAGTCATAGATAATGTCAGTAAAATTGATGATGCAAGTTCATCATGCTCAGCCTGAGCTAAAAGGTCTGAGGCTATATATGATGGGTTTTGAAGGCCATCTGATAGTATGAGAATCTCACTGGGACCTGCTATCATATCTATATTTACGCTTCCATAAACCAGTTTCTTCGCCATAGAGACATATATATTTCCAGGCCCTGTGATTATGTCAACCTTTGGAACACTCTCAGTACCATAGGCAAGTGCTCCTATCCCTTGGGCTCCTCCTATTTTAAATACCCTATCAACATTACATAATCTTGCGCCATAGAGTACCTCATTAGAAATACTTCCGTCCTTTGATGGTGGTGCTATCATAATGATTTCTTTTACACCTGCAACCTTAGCTGGTATAGCGTTCATAAGAACAGATGATGGATAAGCTGCCTTTCCTCCTGGAACATATATACCGGCTTTTTCAATGGGAAGGTACTTGCTGCCAGATTTTACATCCTCTATATCTATTTCAAACCCTTTAGAAATCTGTCTTTCGTGAAATCTCCATATATTTTCATAGGCTTTTTTCATTGCCTTTTTTAAGTCATCTTCAACTTTTGACTCGGCAAAATCAAATTCTCTTTCCTTTACTTCAAAATCCTCTAAATATACATTGTCAAACTCTTTTGTGTATTTTTTTACTGCAGTGTCTTTATATTTTCTTACATCGTCAAGTATTTTTTTCACTTCAAAGAGAGTATCGCCTTCCATATCAATTTGTCTTGATATTATTTTTTTTAAAAACTTCTGTCCCTCTTTTGATTTAGACTTATATATATTCACAAAGCTCACCCCTTTAATTTTTGTTGATTTTAATATTTATTTCATCAATAAGCCTTTCAACCGCTTCTCTCTTTTCATCTGAAATATTGTTTCCTAAAGCGAGTTTTGCATTAACATCAAATAATTTTTCATATATTGTAAGCCCATTTTCTTTTAATGTCTTTCCTGTTTCAACTATGTCCACTATCACGTCAGCAACCTGAGTAGCTACTGCTAGTTCCACAGAGCCTTGAAGATAGATTATTCTTGCATGTATACCTTTTTCTTTAAAAATCCTCTGTGCAACCTTTGGATATTTTGTGGCTACTCTTATTCCATCAGTAATTTTTTTCTGTTCAAATTTTGGCCCTGCAATTACCATTTGACATGTTCCAAAACTAAACTGAGCTGGAGACTTAAAATAAGTTCCCTCTTCTTCGAGTACATCTTTCCCCACTATCCCTACATCAGCCATTCCCATTTGAAGATACTTAGCTACATCTGTTGCTTTTGGAAGTATTATCTCCCAGTTTCTAACCTCATCTTTAAGAAAAAGACTCCTATTTTCCCTTCTTTCTTTAGAGTCCCCATAAATTAATTTTAAAAACTCTTCCTGAAGTCTACCTTTCGCTAAAGCTATCCTAAGCATAATATCCCTTCCTTTTACCTTGTATTATTTACAATAAAAAAAGCCATTATGGACTTAAATCCATAATGGCTCCTATCTTTTAAAAAAAGATATATCAAAAACCCTCGCCATAGTTAGAAGTAAGCCCTAAGTGCAAAACAACTAGGGCTTACCACATTGGCGCAACCCTTCTAACTATGATGATGAAGTTGTGTAAACATAGGTTTTGATTTGAAAATCATGATATATCTCTCCTCTTTTTAATTTATTGTTATCCATTCTACTTTAATAAAAAAGTATTTGCAAGAGTTTTTTTAATTATTCTCCATAAAGAAAATCATATACCTTGTCATATACGTTATTAGCCCCTATTACAACAATTGTATCCCCTTCTGTAAAAACATATTCAGGTCCTGGCGATATAATGAGATTTCCATCTCTTCTATAGGCCACTATTGTAGCTCCCGTGGACTGCCAGAATCTCATATCAATAATTTTTTTTCCTAGGGTTTTTGCCCGAGAGTTAATTTTAATTTCTATAAACGTATATGGAGTATCTTTTTTAAACCTTTCCATATAGTCTGTTATTTTTTCAAAACTTTCCTGAATCTGTTCATCTATCTTTTTTTTCTGCTCCATAAGATTCATTATGTCATCTTTGATTGTAGATATATATTCGCTGCTTTTGTTTTTTTCGATAAATTTTTCAGCACTGCTTTTAGATAGTATATCTATGCCGCTTCCTCTATTACTGTTTACTACATCCATTTCTTCAAGGAGCGAAACTGCTCTCCTTATGGTTTCTGGAGAAACGTTATACATACTTGCAAGTGTAGACCTACCGCTTATTTTTTCATCTTCCTTAAATTCGCCCTGTAATATCTTATTTGCTATATCTAGAGCGATTGACAGATATGCCGCCTTCTTATGGCCTTTCATTAATCAAAACCTCTCATTCTCAGATTATTGAGCTACTTTTTCTTTTCGTGGTTTTCGAAATATTCTATAGTAGCCCTATATATTGCCCTTTCAAAGTAATAAGGACTTTCAATACCCATATCATCCACATCTTTTTCAAAAAGCTTGGTGATGATTGGAAGCATTTGAATACCGTAAAGCTCCATACACTCTTTTGGCTTTACACCAGGCCATGCATCACAGCTTATTACTGTTCTTCTGTTTTCCTTATCAACTTCTTCAGGTATATCATAATACTCTTTGTCTTCTTTGTATATAACATATTTATCAAGTGTTCCTGTAGGTATCCCTTCAATAGCTTTAACCTGCATTCCTTCTTCATCTACAATATAAGGATCAGCAGTAAGGTCAACTATTATAGCATCTTTTTTTAGTCTTCCTAGAAGTTTATTGTCTACAATATAATCATAAGGGTTATCCCTTGAGGATGCATCTACAAAAATATCTGTTTTTTCTAATATTCTAGACATTTCCTGTCTATCCCCTGTTATATTCCTTGGGAGCATATGGACAAGAACACCTTTGGTACCTACTTCTATCATTTTATCATTTAGTTCCTTGCAAGCATATCTTCCTGCAGCTCTTGCAGCATTAAGGCCAACAAGTCCCATTCCCATTATCGATACTTCAATTGGGCCTCTATTTTTCGAGTAAAAATCATCCCTTACCTTTTCTAGCTCTTTAAATGCAAGCTCCATACCATTTTCAGAAGTTCCCTTTGCATTAAAGACTATTCTTTGCATCAAATCATCTCTAATCGAATCAAGAGATACAGCTTTTATCCCTTTTTCTTTAAGTATTTTTACCCTTTTTGCTCTTGTAGGGTAGTGAAGCATACTAAGAAGTATACTCCCTTTTTTCATCAATTCAAACTCATCAAAATCAGGAGATCTAAGAACAACCACTATATCTTGGTTAAATGCATCTTCTTTAGATACAAATTTTATATTTGCATTTTCTTTAGTATAATCATCCTCTACAAAACCCATTTTAGAGCCATAACCCTTCTCTAAATGTATTTCAACCCCTAAATTAGCTAATCCTCCAAAAAATTCAGGCAAAAAAGCTCTTTTTTCGTTTTTTTCCTTATGCATTCTTGGAAATCCTAATTTTTTCATCATTTTACCCCCTTTTTATTTTGACAACTTAAAACCTATATTGTATAATTAAGTTGTCAATTTATAGATTAATTTTACATCTAAAAAAATAATTTTTCAATAGAGGGGAGAAATAATTATGGAACTAATTTCTAAAAAGCCTTTATACATAAACTCCATAGAAGATATTTTTACGGGGGATGGATTTGAAATGGCCATGTCAATAGACTGTGAAGGCACAAATTATGATAAAAATTTAGAAAATAATGTGAAGAACCTAGAGAGATTCTTACAAAAAGCTACAGATAATGATATTACGACCATACTATTTATTACCCCTTATTTTGCAGATATGCTCCATAAATTAGATTTAGTGGATAAAATAAAATATAAATATAAGGTTATATTTGGCCTTCATATACATCCTGACAATTTTCCATCTGATATCGCTTTACAGTGTCCTTTTATAAGACCTGATGAGGAATATTTTGCTTCATACTCATATGAAGAGCAAAAGAAGATGATATCCCTTTCAATGAACTACTTAGAGGAAAGAGGAGTAACACCTATTCAGATATTTAGAGGCGGATGCTTTTCTATGAATACAGATACTGCAAACATCCTTTTAGAAATAACTGATATCAGATATGAATCTCATAACCCTTTTAGAGAGCAGTATGATGTAGAAAAAGGACTTCTCAACTCTATTCCTGTATATGCACTTAATAGAGATGAAGAAATCAGGCTTGAATTTTTCACGACTGAAAAATTAGAAGCTATGCTTTCAGATGCTATAATGAATAATTCTAAGGTTATGGGAATTACTCATAGTTATATGCTAGACCCTAATGATTTTCATTATGAAAGAGATGGCATCAAAGACGATATCCATCAAAGACTTGATAGACTTATAAAGGTTATAGAAAGTCATAAGATTCATAAAGTTAAATAAGATTTTTCCATCCTTTATACCGGTGCACTCAATTAGAATTTTCCTCATGTGAAAATAAATCTTCCTTATCACATAAAAAAGGAGCATTAAACCATAATTAGGCTTAATGCTCCTTTTTTATGTGATATTTTTACTCTTTAGGGTATTTATCATAATTATTGTTTAATGCATAGATGGCTATTTGAGTTCTGTCTTGAAACTCTAGCTTTTTTAATATACTTGATACATGATTTTTAACTGTTTTATCACTTATGGAAAGTGTCTCTGAAATCTTTATATTGGACATACCCTTAGCTATAAGAGTCATTACTTGAAATTCTCTACTTGTAAGTCTATCTATTTTCGTTGCCTCTTCGATTTCTCTTTTTATGTGATCCATATCATCTTTAATAAGTTTTGAAATTGGAGGATATATATAACTATTCCCAGCCATAACCTCTTTAATTGCGAGTATAATATGAGACGTATCTACCTCTTTAGAAAGATAACCCTCTGCCCCCATATTAAGGGCCTGCAGTGCGACTGTCTTGTCTTTACATCCAGTTAGCATTATGACTTTTGGTGGGGATTTCATTTTTTTCACTTCTTCAAGAACCTTAAGTCCATTGATTCCAGGCATTAATATGTCTAAAAGTATTATGTCAACATGATTGTGGATTAGAAAATCTAAACTTTCTTTTCCATTTTCAGCTTTTTTGACAAGAGAAATGTCCTCACAGTCACCTAATATATTTTCAATTATTTCCCGTATAATAGCATGGTCATCAACTATCATGACTTTTGTAGTATCCATATTAAATCCCCGCTTCCATTTAATACATTATTTTTCAAATTATGAAATAGCTCATATTAAGTATACTGAAAACTATATAAATATACCTTCTAATCATTATTTTGTCTAAAATAAATGTAAACCATATAGACAATTATATCTTTTTTACTATTTATTGTAAATCAAAATAACTATGGTCCATTATTTAAACACATTAAACCCCAAACCTCTTTCAAGTATTTCCACCATGCTGTCTGAGGTGTCTATAATCTTGTCAAAATTTTCTTCCTTTACAGGCATATCCTGAAAATGATACTCAGAAACTGACATACTCAAATGGGTTATCATATAGGAAACTAGTCTTACATCAATATCACTTCTTATTTGCCTTTTTTCTATTGCTGCTTTAAGTAAGTTTTCAAACATTTCAAGGCTTTTTACTTCTCCTTCTTTGTATATCTCCGCTTTAATCTCTTTAGGCATTTCGTTCATTATTCTGTCTAATACCTTAGCAAGTTCAGGCTTGCTCTTCCCAAATTCTATTCCTTTCCGAAACAATTGTCTTAGAAATTCAAAAAAATCCATTTTATCTATATTTTCAATAAGTGATGTCATAGATTCCATTTTCGCTTTTCCTATTTCATCTATTATGTACATAAACAGGTCTTTTTTATTTTCAAAATACTGATAAAAACTTCCTTTTGCTATTCCTGCTTTTTCCACTATCCTAGTTATACTAACTTTTTCGTAGCTATAATCTGCAAATTCTTCTATAGCAATTTTATATATCTGAGCTTTTTTTTCTTTTGATAAATTGTAAAAAGTATCCTTTGGCATTTAATCTCCCCTTAATCGAAAGTCAGTATATTGATAAGTATTTGATCTAGGTTGAAGGTGATATAAGTTTTTGAATCCTTAGCTTTATATACCTATGCTATACCCATATTATGAGTTTTCAACCTATTAAAGCCCTTAAAAAGGGGCTGTCGGGAAATAGCCCCTTTCTAAAAAGCGACTTTGTCGCTTTTTTTAATTCTTAAAAAAATATAAAAAAAGGCAGCAAATTAATGCCACCTTTTCTCCGTTATATTGTAAAATATAACTACCAAAATGAGATTATATTATAACCAATTTTTTGAAAAA
>NZ_JAGGLI010000004.1 GCF_017874355.1 Acetoanaerobium pronyense | reverse complement strand
AACCTCCTAGTCATATACTTTTTTAAAGTCATTGACTAGGTTATACTAGTTTTATAGAGGGGGTCAAATTTATTCGTAATTGGGGGTCAATATTAAGTGTAAATCAACACTATACTGCCATCCCTGTTTTTTCTCTGTTATAATAAACTTGGAGATACTATGGGGATTAAAACCACAAAGGATGCCCTTTAAGATGTACTGGTCATAATGGCGGTTGTTATAGCCCACCCAGATATGGTCTTTATGCCTTTCATAAAACGACGCTAATTTCTTAGCATCGTTTATGAAAAGGTGTTTTTCTTTGGTTACTGGATTTAAAATGACGAAGAGCCAATCTGCCAGGAAAACCTCTGCGTCGTAAAACAGTAACATTCTACTGAACCTCGAAGACATCAGTAATCTTAAAGGTACTAAATCCCTTATTGGTTTCCCCATACTCCACTGCATACTCAAAATTCCCATCTACTGCCTCATGAAGATTTAGAAGCAAGTTGTGGTACTGGGAGAAATTATCAAATGTCACTTCCAGAGCAGTTCCTAGGGAACGTAAAAACTCATTTGCCATATGAAGTCCAAATGCAGCGTGGATCACTTGATTCATGAAAAGCATGGAATTTTTATACTCTCCCTCTAAAACTCTCATCCAGCAACTCACCATAGGTTTCCCTGACTTTGATTCCACCAGTTCCAGTTTTTCAATAGCTACTTCATAGGTTCCAAATGGTACTTCCTTGTAATCAGCAGTGTTAGTGCTAACACTTTTTAAATCCTCTTTTAATCCCTTTACATCAAACTGCTTGTCAAACTTTGCAAATACATTACTCATAATAGTTGTCCTCCTTTAGATTTTTATTTTGAAGAGCGTCTGCTCTTACGGGCTGGTTTTTCAGTTTTGAAATCAGGTGTTTCTGTTTCTGTTGGTTCGGTATTAGATGGTTCAGATGGTTCTGGTGCAGGCGTTTCAACTGCAGGCACATCCCCTTTAGAATAGGTTTTGATTCCTTCTTGAGCTTCTTTTAACGCTTTAATAAATGTATCCTTATCAAGCTTTACCTTTTCCACCTTGAAGTTAAATCTACCTCCTCCGAAGACATTCTCTTGCTTTTCTAGAAGCAGGTATCTCTCTTCCCCATCCATATAAGCTCTTGCTGTAAGGTCCACAATTCCCGTTAGAACATTTGCCACTTTATCATTAATGTTGGGTTTGATTGTGGTGAGTTTACTTCCATTTTTCAGGGTAATCTCAGTGCTTAATTCCTTGGAGATAAAGATTAATTGATATCCAAGATTTTTAAGTCTTTTCATGGCTGATAGAAACTCTGTTCTAACCATGTCCCAGCCTTTTCCAAAGCCAGCGTCTTGTTCGTGGTCTATCCCTAACTTTCTATATGTGTATAATCTGCAGTGCTCATATAAATCCTCAACTAAATCCACTGCCACTCGCTTAAAGGTATTGTCTTTTTTCTCTAGCTCTGTAATAACCTCAAGAAATACTTCCCATGCCTGTTTTTCTTTTCTAAGCCTTCCTTCATAGGTCACTTCATCGGTAATTCTAATGACTGGAGAGGTTGTATTATCAACGTTCCCATCTGTGTTAATAAAAAGTAGGTCCTCCATAGAATCTATAAAGGATGACTTTCCCACATAGGAATCTCCATAGACCCACTTATCCGGGTTTAAATCAATCTTGCGTTGTCGTTTTTCATTTTTAGGTAATAACATATAGTCAATCTCCTCCTCACAATATTTTTGAAATTCGCACCAATTGCAGAGTTTGCTTGGTGTTTTTTCATAGTTTGTTACAGTCTCAATCTCCCTGCAGCTATTAAAGAAATCCTCTACCTTTTGGGGGTCGTATTCTACTTCAATGATTTTAACTTCCATTCTTGACAGAGTTTCTCTTAGCCGCTTTCTAAATTGATAAAGGTCTTCCGTTTTCTTCTGCCTAATAAAAGTTTTAGGAATGAAGATGTATCCAATCTTTGAAACTTTAAACCCTAGACCCTCTAAGAAATGTTTATAGAGGTGTAGCTGCTTGGACTGAAGGTAATTCTCCACGTTGTTGGAATACTTAAAGTCATATACATCAATAGTTAAGTCTTTGTTATGGAGAATTAAATCCACAAACCCTTTAAATTCCGGGAAGTTTATCTCATATTCAAAGGTAACATTCCTATCTCCTACTAACTCATCTAGTGTCATCTGAGCTTTCTCCACTAGTGTTTTTAGCTTAATCATCTCGTTAATATGGGCATCTGTTATTAGTGGATATTGGTTATAGTAATATTCCTCCATAAAACAAGCACCCTTTTCCAGTCCCATATGCATGGCGGAACCTACAATAAGTGGACTATCTTCACCTGGTGGAATAATAGTAGTTAATCCTCTTTTGTACCTAAGGTAAAACTGATATTTACATTTTTCAAAACACTCGACTCTGCTGTGGCTAAACTGCACGAATTCACCTCCCTTACTAACATTTTGAACTTCTCAAATCCTGCTGGATAAAGGATCACTCCAATTCCTCCCGCTGCGTTAATCTGCCGAATGTTCATTTGCTGTAAAGCAGTTGGTTTTCCCGCATCAGATTTCAGCTCTAGGGCTATGAAATAACCATTCACGCAGCAGATAATGTCCGGTATCCCTGACTTTTGAAATCCACCTCCCCAGACCTTGAAAAACCATATGTTGGGATGGGATTTTAGGAATTTAATTACTTTACTTTGTAATTGTTTTTCAGTCATTTATGTGTCCTCCTTCTCAAATAACTCCAAGGTATAATCCCTCCTTTCCTGTAGCACCTTTAGAATTTTATCTTCTACCGATTTCTCGGTGATGAGATAATAGTAAAAGCAAGCCCTACTCTGACCTATCCTGTGTATCCTTTTCTTACTCTGCATCCATAACTCACTGGAGAGAGGTAAACTGTAGTAAATGACTTTATTGGCTTTTTGAAGATTGACTCCGCTTGCTCCTGCCTGATATTGGACCAGTGTTACGGTGCTTGATTTGGTTTCATAATTATTTAAGTCAGTACCATCTCCGTTAATGTAGGAAATTGGTTTTTCTAACCCTTCGGCCAGTGATTTTATAAGATGAAGCTCCCTTTTGAAGTTATAGAAAATAACAATTCTATCTTCTGTTGACTCTAGAAGCTCCTTTAACACCTGATGCTTGTGATTGTTATAGATGGATGCCAACTGCCTTAGATATAGTAGCTTTGTTAAAGCCGTATCGCCTACCAAGGTTTCTCCACCAACAGTAATCACCCGGTCTTTCTTGAACTTCCTATAGCGGGTGGTGTTTTTTACTTTTATGATATTTTCTATCTGCTCTGGAAGATTAAAGGCTTCCTCTGACTTCATAAATATGGCACCGTGGGATTTAAGTTTCTCCTTCAGGCGGTCTACATTTTTATATCCCTTAACTACTGTTATCTCGAAACCACCTACATCCATCTTTTCTGTGATGGTATACTGTTTGTAAAAGAGCTTCTTTGAGATATTCCACCCTAGGAGTTTAAGCTGGGACCACAATTCTTCGTATTTTCCACCAGTTGGGGTTCCAGAAAGTAAAATTACATTTGATGGTTTTAGTCCTAGAACAAACTCGGCCCTGTTGCATCTTTCATTTTTAATGTACTGAGATTCATCTAAAATCATGGTAAAGTCTCTAAGGTTGCTTAGCTCAGGCCTTCGCCAGGTTAAATCATAATTGATGATGATGACGCTATTAGCTGGAATGTCCTCTATAGGCTGTTTTTTATAAATGATTACTTCATATTCGTAGTAGGTCTTAAAATGCTCCGCCCAGTCTTTAATCTTGGACTTCTGGCAAATGAGTAGGTTATATGGTGCATTAAGCTGTTTCATCTTCTCTGAGCCGATATAGGTTTTCCCAAGGCCTATCAGCCCATGTCAAGATATATGGCAGCTCTCGACTTATCCTTTATTGCTTCTAATGCTTTTTCTTGGTGCTCATAGAGCTTTATCTCTGACATGACTTACATCACCTCCCTTCCAGGTCATGAATACTAAATCTCAAAGCTGCAACCATATTGATTCATGATTTCATCTATAAATTCCAAAGACTCCGGCAGCCATACATTGGTTTTGATTCTGCGGCCACCCTTTAAGGTTTCCGTAATCACCTGACAGTATTTTGTAGAAATGTACTTGGAGGTCATCACGTAGTAGGTGCTTCTGCCACTGATGTTGGAATCTATCTTCTTAATGATCTTGGCATCCTGCATGATGCGGTTGAAGTCCTTGGCTGTGATTCCGTAGTACATTCCAATGTCTGAAGCCCTTAGCATTTCATTAAGCCTTTGGAGATTTCTAAAAAAATTCAGCTTCTCGTCTTGTTCTTCCACGACCTCTGTCAGCTGTGCAACTTTTTCTCTTTCTGCCTTTAGAACCTCTAGCGTTTTAATCATGGTATCTGGATCATTTAGCATTTTTTCTATTGCATCATTAGTTGCATATACTCCATGGTTTCTGATATCTTTGAGAATCTCTTTTATTTTTTTCTTAAATCTTTTAGCCTGCGGTTTTCTTGACTGCATCAATACTTCGTAAAGGCCGTCTTCTGTTAAAAAAGTATACTGAGTGTTTGCTTGCATACCCTCTAAACAATCCTTAGTGGGTGTTTTTATTATTACTTTTTCATCTTCTTCCACTGCAGCCAACATTGAAGTTGGATTACTATGCTCAATCCATTTTGCTACATCTTTTGCTAGAAATAATGGTTCTTCTGGTGTTCCATAAACTTTGAAATCTTTACCTAGCACTTCTCTTTCATCAATTAGTTCTAATTGGTTCACTTTTTCCATCCTCTCTAAATTCGGGGTCATCCCGTGTTTTTATTAAGAACAAAGTCCTTAAAAATGCTTTGCATTACGGCAAGGTCATTACCATAAAGTTTTTTGCTTAACCTTTCTAATAATTCATATTGTTGAGGCTTGAGATATTTCCGATTTAAATGATAACCTTTCATTACTCTAACTCCCCCGCAATAACGACCTCTAATAGTTTCCAAGGGGTAAGAAAGCGATAAAGCATTAATGTCATTTCTAATAGTTCCAATACTGACTTTAAATTCAGCTGCTAAGTTGGACATTGTATCCTGTCTTCTAATACAAAGTACTTCTATAATTTTCATCCTTCTTTCATTAGCACTCACCGCTTCCTCCCCCCTTTCCTTTGTTCTGTGATTAAATAATAAAAGTTAAATAGCTAAGTTTTTTTGCTATTTAAAAAAGTTTTTGAAAAAATTAAGTATGCTAGGAGAAAATCCCGCCGTCCGTATGCGCACTAGGACATTGAGATTTTATTTAGATAGCATGATTGCTTATCTACTAAAAATGTAACATGAAATATTTTTTGAAAATGGACATGCCATGTCCTCTAAATCCATGCAAACAAAAAACGCCGGAGTCATCTATTTCTGCCTCTTATAGGCTTCATAGATAACTCCGGCGTTTTGCTCCTCGATTGGTTACGGGGCAGTTTGCGGTAGTTTTGTTTTTTGGACATATTAAAAACAGACCGTATTTTGCTACAGGTCTGCTTAGATTTCTTATAGACTGGACACACCATGTCCGATTTTTGAATGAAAAAATTTTAAATTTCTACCCCATATGGTAGGCCCTAATATTTTCATTTTCTTCGATTTTGGATGATGATTTTGTGAGCCTCATAGACAATTTGCAACGCTATCTTACTACCTTCTCTATGCACTGCACTTGTTAGTTTTTTATACTCTTCGATGAATCGATCATCAGAAATACCCAAGATTTTTGGATTAGGTTGTTCATCTTCAGAGACAAATGCGTAACCTGTGATTATTAATCCTACTCCACTTTCTAGTGTTTTAGAAGAACATATGGAAACCTTAAAGAAAAGAACCGACGAGTTAAAGATAGATATACAGATAAAACCCATTTCTTTTAACAGTATATGAAAAGTCAGTTAGCTAAATACAATGATTTACAAAATGACATTATTTGGGTAACGGTGCTACTTAAAAAGGTTATTTAAAATAGTAGAAAAAAATATGAAAATCTCCATCACCATGGGTTTTGAATAAACCAAGGTTGATGGAGATTTTTACTGTTATCAAAGCAGAGTTTCTATGATTAAAAACTCCTTAGGCATGATATAATAACTCGATTAGGCGATCCGCTTAATTACTATCCGGGGATACAATGCGATCTACCATTCCGTTATCAATGTAAACTATCTGATCGGCAATCACATTTGCGTCATCTAGATCATGTGTAACAAATATAGATGTAATGCCAGTATCTTTAAGAATGTTACGTAATTCACATCTAATTTTTACTTTAAGGTTGGCATCAAGATTACTAAATGGTTCATCAAAAATTAAGAGAGAAGGAGCAGGGGCAAGAGCTCTTGCTAAGGCAACTCGCTGTTGTTGCCCACCACTTAATTCATAAGGATATCTTTTTTTATATTCAGTCATGTTTACTAATGAAAGCATTTCCTCAATTCGCAACTGTTTTTCCTTACGAGTCATACTTCTTAAGCCAAAATTAATATTATTTTCAACAGTCATATGTGGGAAAAGGGCATAATCTTGAAAAACCATTCCTACTTTTCTTTTTTCTGGTGGAGTGAAAGTGTTGTTATCGACTATCATTTTTCCATTAATTGAAATCGAACCTGATTTTGGTATTTCTAACCCTGCAATTAGTCGCAAAATCGTACTTTTTCCACTTCCACTATTACCGAGAATTGAAACAATTTCTCCTCGCTTAATATCTAAAGTAAAATCCTTAATTGTAGGTTCCTTTGTATTTTTATATTGAAATTGCAAACGTTGAATAGTAATAAACATTAACTTTGGTCCTCCTTATCCAATATCTTGTGAAAGAAAAAGATGCAGGTCGCACTAATTAAAATAATCAATATAGATGCTGAAGCTGCTTCATTTACCATTTCGTCATTCGCATATACAAATGCTTTTGTTGCTAATGTATGGAAGTTAAAAGGCTGCAAAAGCATTGTAAGTGGTAGCTCTTTTAAAATATCTACAAAAACTAGAATGAAACCACCAATAACTGCTCCTTTCACTAGTGGAATATCAACCGTAAAAAAAACTCTAATTGTTGAAGAGCCAAGGGTTCTTGCAGCCTCGGTAAAACTATTCCCTGTCTTTTCAAACCCAGCTTCGATTGAATTATAACCTACAGCTAGAAAGCGAATAACATAAGCAAATACTAGCATAATAAGACTTGTTCTTAGAACGATAATTGGACCTGAACCGAATAAGTTTGATAGATAACGGATTTTATCATCGAGGGTTAGGAAAATTGTAATTACACCGATAGCAATGACTGCACCTGGAATAGAATAACCAAGAACTGTAATTCTAGAGATAATCTTTGAAACGATGCCTTGGTGAATTCTAGAATAGTTTGCAATAATTAGTCCTACAATCACAATAATGATTGATGTAATAAACGCCACCATAAATGAATTCATTACTAATGTATAAAATTCATTGGTCAATATCTTATCATAGGTCATAAATACCCAATAGATTAACTGAATAAAGGGAATAATAAATGAAAAACTAAAAATTCCAAAACAAAAACCAAAAAGCAACCATGCTTTTTTACCTGTTAATTGCTTAGGTTGAATAGGTTTGACTTTTGAATTTGAATAACTAAATCGCTTTCTTCCTCTAACAACTTTTTCAAAGGTAAGAATTAAAATAACAACAACCATTAAAGTACTAGCAAGCTTAAATGCTGAATCAAGATCACCCATTCCAAACCAGGTTTGGAAAATAGCCGTGATAAAGGTTTGAATACCGTAATATTTTACAACACCGTAATCATTAATAACCTCTAACATGACGATAGTAACGCCACCTAATATAGCAGCTCTCGATATAGGAAAGATTACTCTAAAGAATATTTCTGTAGAATTAGCGCCAAGCAATCTAGCATTTTCAACTATTGAGGAAGATTGATTTTCAAAAAAACTTTTCGTAATCACATAGACATAGGGGAAAAGAAATATCGTAAAGATAAAAATGGTGCCTTCCGTAGACATAATATTAAAATATTTCTGATTCACCGTAATGTCAAAGTTATTTCGTAATGTTGACTGAATAATACCTGTATAATTAATCATCCCATGATACGTATAGGCTCCAATAAATGGTGGAATAGCTAGTGGCAAAATTAATCCCCATTTTAAAAAGTTACGCAGTGGAAACTTATAAACTGTAATGAACCAGGCTAAACTAGTTCCAATAATTGTTGTTGCTAATCCTGTAAAAGCCATAATAACAACTGTATTAAAAATAATATCAAATAGCAAATATTCTTTTATATGGTACCAGTTTTCATTAGGCTCCGAAAAAAACTCAACTACTATTAGCATATTGGGTAGTAAAATGATAGATATAAATAGAAAGCTAAGCAATGCCCAAATATCTAGCTGTTGCTTTATTTTTTGTATTATCTTTATAGTTTTCACATCCTTAGTTGATTATAGCAATCATATTTATATAGTAAATAGAAGCATGTTACTAAACGTATCTATAGTTAATTTTTTAATATTTTCTTAAATAAGTATAAAACAATAATGAAATTGGGTATACCCAAAATTTTTAATTAAAACCGTCGCATCACATTATCAATAGCGATACGACGGTTTTTTACATCAAACTATTTCCAACCTATTTCGTTAAATGTTTGAATTGCTTTTGCATTATTATCACCAACGATTGTTAAATTGATATCTTGTTCTTTAAACTCTCCCCATGATTTTAATGTTTCACTGATTTCTGCGTTTGGATTTGCTGGGTATTCATTGTTACCTTCAGCAAATACTTTTTGTGCTTTTACATCAGTTAGGAACTCAAGGAATTTAATAGCATTGTCAACATTTTTTGCATGCTTCACTAAAGCAGCACCACTAATATTTATGTGTGTACCAGTTGAGTCCTGGTTAGGGAAGAATATACCAACAGCCTGGCCAACCTTAACATCTTCAGGATTTTCAGAGTTTAGTAATCGACCAACATAGTATGTGTTTGAAATCGCAACATCACCTTCTCCAGCAACAACAGCTTTTACTTGGTCAGTGTCTCCACCTTGTGGTTCTCTTGCCATATTTGCTACAATACCAGCAGCCCAGTCTTTAGAAGCTTCTTCACCCTTTAAATGAATGAATGAAGCTAATAAAGATTGATTATAAATGTTTTCTGAAGATCGAATTAAAACACGGTTTTTCCATTCAGACTCAGTTAATGCTTCATATGTAGAAAGCTCAGATGGATCTACACGATCTTTTGCATAAACAATGACACGAGCTCTTTTTGTTAAACCAACCCAAGCATTATCGAGATCACGTAATTTTTCTGGGATATTACTTTCTATAACATCACTGTTAATTGGTTGTGTTAACCCTCTTTCCTTTAATCGTGCTAAGTTACCAGCATCGACTGTAATGAATAGATCAGCTTCTGTTGCTTCAGCCTCACGGTCAAGACGCTCCATTAGCTCATCGCCTTTACCTTCTACAACATTAACTTTGATTCCAGTTTGCTCTTCAAACATATCATAAAGCTCACGGTCAATATCATAGTGACGGCTTGTATAAAGGTTAACAAAACCTTTATCTTCTGGTTCAGTGGTAGGTTCTTCATTTAAACTACCGCAACCAGCTGTAATTAGGAGCGACATTACTACTATCGCTAGGAAAACTAATTTTAATGTTTTGTTCATTATTTGTTCCTCCTTAGTAATTAAAGTTTTTATAATGAAATGAAAATCATTACCGTTTAGATTTTAGCAGTAATGATTTTCATTGTCAACAAAAATTTTAAAATCACAAAAATAAGCAAAATAAAATGATGAATATCTACTTAAAAGATAACAGCAAAACTATCTAAGAATTTACATAGAGCCATTACCTTGATTACGGTGGTTTATGGCTGTTTGAACATGGTTGAGTATTCCGGAGCAAATTGTACCACCTGTCCGGAGTAATGATACCGTCATTCCGATGTAAGGATACCGCAAATCCGGAGAATGATACCGCTTCACGTATAATATATTTATGCATCCAGCGATGCAAATATATTGTGAGGAGGTCATACAAAATGACCAGGTATCGAGAAATTTTGAGGTTGTATGCCATGGGACTGAGCCAAAGAAACATCGCCTACGGCTGCAGTGCCTCAAAAACAACGGTCAATCGAGTCATTAAACGAGCTGATGAACTAGGCATCACTTGGCCGCTTAATGACGACCAGACAGATGGTGTGCTAGCTGAAAAGTTGTTCCCTGTTTCTACAAAGGAAACGACGAAAGCAAAGCGACCACCTGACTTCAGCTACATTCGTAAAGAGTTGCTCAAGAACGGCGTTACCAAGAAACTGCTGTGGACGGAATACATGGAAGAATGCCGCTTAAATGGTGACGAACCACTTATGTATTCCCAGTTTTGTCATTACATTCAGCAGGATGAACAAAAACGTCGTGCCACCATGCATATCCGGCGTAAACCTGGAGAACAGGTGGAAGTTGATTGGGCCGGTACACCTGCACAGATCATTGATCCTGATACAGGTGAAGTGACTGAAGCCCATCTCTTTGTTGGTGTCATGACCTACAGTCAATACGCTTATGTGGAAGCCTTTGTGAATGAAAAGCAACAAGCCTGGATTACAGCCCATGTTCACATGTATGAATACTTCGGCGGTGTGGCAAAAATACTGGTGCCTGACAACTGTAAAACAGCTGTCGATCACAACAAAGGATGGTACAACCAGAAAGTCAATGCCACATACCATGAAATGGCCGAACATTACGGGACCGCTGTCATGCCCGCAAGGGTCCGTAAACCAAAAGACAAAGCCAATGTGGAAGGGACAGTGGGCCACATCTCCACCTGGATTACAGCTGCACTTCGAAAAGAACAGTTCTTTTCACTATCCGAATTAAACGGTGCCATCAGAGAGAAACTTGAAGCTTTCAACTTAAAAGATTTTCAAAAAAAGGAAGGAAGCAGGTGGAGTCTCTTCCATACGGAAGAGTTGCCTTTCCTGACGCCCCTACCTGCTACCCCTTACGAACTTGCCCTGTGGAAACAGGCCACTGTTCAGTTCAATTATCACATATCCGTGGATGGAATGCTATACTCTGTTCCACACGAATACATTAAACGAAAAGTTGATGTAAGGGTAACCGCCAGGGTCATTGAAGTTTTCTACAATCACAACCGTATTACATCCCACCAGCGTCTTTATGGCCGAAAAGGTCAGTACAGTACCATCTTAGAGCACATGCCGCCTGACCATCAGAAGTACCTGGAATGGACCGGGGACCGGTTCAGAAAATGGGCTGAAAAAATCGGTGTGAACACCCACCAGGCCATTGATGTAATTCTCACCTCCAAACGTATTGAACAGCAAGCCTACAAAAGTTGTATGGGTCTTCTAAAACTGGCCGACAAGTATTCGGACCGTCGTTTAGAAGCTGCCTGCGAAAAAGCATTAAGCTTTACCGCCAGTCCCAGTTACAAGAGTATTAAAAACATCCTTGTGACGGGCACTCAGGAAAAAGCTGAACTGCAGGCGGAAACATCCACTAAAAACAACTTTGGCATCACACGTGGGGCCAATTACTATGGAGGTCAGAAAAATGATCAATAACAGTACTGTTGATAAACTCATTGAAATGCGGTTAACTGCCATGTCGGACGCCTTTCGTCAACAAATGGCGGATCCTAACATGAAAGAAGTCTCCTTCGAAGAACGTTTCGGGATTATGGTGGACATCGAATACACACGTCGTAAAAACAATCGTCTGGATCGCCTGATTCGCAATGCAGAATTTGACCAGGCGGACGCCAGTATCATGGGCATTGACTACACTTCAGGGCGTCGGCTTAACAAAGACCTGATCAAAAGACTGGCGTACTGTGATTACATTCCTGAGCATCGCAATATCTTTATCACAGGTGCAACCGGCAGCGGTAAAACTTACATGGCCTGCGCCTTCGGCATGGAAGCCTGTAAACAGCACTTTAAAACACAGTATGTAAGGCTTCCGGACCTACTTATTGATTTGGAGCATTCACGGGATGAAGGAAATTACAAAAAAGTGATGGCGAAGTATGCCAACCCAGTGCTCCTGATCATCGATGAATGGTTGCTGCTGAAACCATCTCCCTCCGAATCCAAAGACATTTTTGAACTGCTTCACAGAAGACGGAAGAAATCTTCCACCATCTTTTGTTCCCAGTACAGGCATGAAGGGTGGTATGAACAGTTAGGTGGTGATGATTCGCCTTTGGCGGATGCCATTCTTGACCGCATCGTACACGATGCATACAAAATCAATATTGAAAGCATTAACCCGTCAAAAGATGTATCCATGCGGGAGGTGTACGGGCTGAATCCCCGGGCAAGTGAGTAACCATTGTGTTAAGTGTCCTTAAAAAGGTCAAAACCGGGTTGTTTAAGGGCGCGAAATGGATTTCAATTTTCCTTGGAGGTCTGTGCCCGCGGAGAACATTTCTAGTTGATTCAAGGATGGTTTGATGCGGGTAACGGCCCCAAAAGGCGGGGCCTCCATGCGAGCCGGCCGCCTTGTAAAGGCAAAGCAAACTGCGCTTTGCCGGCGTCCTCTCGCATTTGGCTCACTGAATTTCGAATACTGGATTGAAATTTATTCTAAAAACCAGTTTTCAAAGATCATTTGGTGATGCGAGTGGCTTCCGCCACTACCACGATGGCTCTCATTGACGCACACAGTGGATCAAAATCATCATATTCATGATTTGTATGGAATATCACCAACAACGGTATCGTGTTTCCGGACTGGCGGTATCATTCATTCCGGATTCGCGGTACTCTTCAAGAAGAATGTTCAATGGTCTAATCTTACACAATTGGTTTCTGAATAATATAGTAAAGATGCCATCGTTACAGGTTGATGATTTTTATACCCTACAAATAATTTAAAGTATTTATTTTCCATGGCATTCATTAAAAGTTCTATTTCATATTCACTCTGGTTAGGTATCAATATATCATGTACAATTCGCTCGTCCCATGAATTTAAACATTTAATATTAATTTGATTAGAACTATCAATTTGATTTTCATCAGTTAAAATCATATATTGATCGTCGTGATTTACTTCTATCTTAAATCCATGTTTGATTAATATGTTCTTATTTTTGTGTAAATAACCGTTAATAAAGGGATGATAAATACGAGGGGTAATTTGTTTTTCTTGATAGAAAGCTTTAATCTCCTCTAACATTAAGTCTGTTATATTTGACGCAAATATAACACAGTGATTACTATCATGTGATGATTTATTATTCTCATTAAAAAACAGTATTCCCCAGTCTCTTTCTTCATGGTTCGAAAAAAACTTAGGAAATAGTAATTCTGTTTTAATAAGGTCATCATTCATATAATCAGTTGTTTTCACTCAACTCACCTACTCTTATTTTATAATTGATACACAGGTGAACTAATCATGGTATTGAATAATTATTAAGATTGCTTAGTTTCTCTTGACCACCTATCAGGTTTTTAGCAGCACTCTCACAGTTTTCTCCCCTGAGCTTTTTTAGTTTATTTTACGAAACCCATTCTCAACCGGCGTAGATACTAATAACCATTATACACTAAGCGTCCCATTTCTTTTATGAATATATTATTAAATCTTTCTAAAAGCAGAGCGTATAGGCCACATTTTGTGTCCTATACGCTCATTGCCTTTAAAACATTTATTAACTTTTACCCTAGTAAGCCTTGCTACACTTCACATGTCTGGTGATAGTGTCAACAAAAGAATAGATAGCACTTGCCCCTAAAATCCCCTTTCGGGATTTTTATAATTAGCCATGAAATAATCTATATCGAGTAGGAAAGTATAATGTATTTTGGATAGCAAATAATAACTAAAAGCTAAGATGAGGGAGTTAGACGTAGATTGAAGAAGAAAAAAATAATCATAATCGGAGCTGGTGTAGGTGGTCTCGCTACAGCAATTAGATTGCTTAGTAAAGGTCACGACGTAACTATATACGAAAAAAATAGCACTATAGGAGGCAGAGTTAATGTCTTGCAAAAACAAGGCTTTTCCTTTGATTTAACCGCTTCTATTCTGCTTTTGCCCGAAGAGTTTAAAGAGGTTTTCCGATGGGCAAATAAAAATTACAAGAATTATGTTACATTTAAGCAAGTTGACCCTTTGTATCGGATACATCATCATGAGGATGCCCCCCTCAATCTTTATTCTGATATAACTAAGTGTTCTCAGTCTTTAGACTCTTTTTCCGCCGCTGATGCTAAAGGGTATCTAAGATTTTTAAATGATACCTATCAAAAATATACTATTGCTAATAATCACTTTCTACAGAAATCTTATGCTCACGCTTCAGAGTTCTTTAATTTTTATTCCTTGATAAATGGGCTTAAATTAAAGCCTTTATCTACTAGCTATTCCTTTATTTCAAAATACATTAGAAATAAAAAGTTAAGAGATCTGTTATCCTTTCAGTCACTCTTGTTAGGAATTTCCCCTTTTGAGGGTCCAAACATATATACAATATTACCCTGTGTAAGTCAATTATATGGTCTTTGGTATCTAGAAGGGGGTATGTACTCTTATATTAAAGCCCTTGAAAAATTAGTGAATGAGTTAGGCGGCATAATTTTATTAAATAGTTCTGTATCTGAAATATTACTCTCCAATCAGACGGTCATAGGTATTAGAACAGAATCAACTATTGAAAAGGCTGACATTGTCATAAGTAATGCAGATTTTCCATATTCAATACAGCACCTTATTAAAGATGAAAACGCTAGAGGCAAATATACAGATGAAAAACTTAATAAAATGAAATATTCATGTTCTACCTTTATCCTTTATTTAGGTCTAAATAAGAAATACCCTGAATTAGGTGTGCACAACCTTTTTATGGGTGATCATTTCAAGGAAAGTGTTGAAGAAGCTTTTACTGGGTATCTGCCTAACGATCCTGTCCTATATATGTATTGTCCTAGCTGTATAGATGAAAGTGTTGCACCAGCTAATATGGAATCTCTTAGCATTACAGTACGTGTTCCTAATCTTTCTTTTCACCGAATAAAGTGGGATCACAAGACAATAGACACTTTACGGTCACAAATTCTGAACCAGATCAGCAAAATAAAAGGCCTTGGGGATATTAAAGAGCATATTGTTTTTGAGGATTATCTTACCCCCCTCGATCTATTTAAACGTTTCAATGCATACCACGGAACAGCATTTGGCTTGAGCCCTACCCTCACACAATCACTTTACTTTAGACCAAGTATAAAATCACCCAATGTGAAGAATCTATATTTTGTAGGAAGCTCCGTTCATCCTGGTGCAGGGATATCCTTAGTGCTACTATCTAGCAGGTTAGTAGCAGAAGAAATATTAAAGAATATTTGAGACTATTAACAATGGATTATGCTAGTATTCTAAAAACTAAGAGAGAGGTTGTAACATGAAAAAACTATTATATATTATCCCAAGTTCAAAACCTGAGGAAATATCCTCTAGCCAACAGACAGCACGGAAATTTATCAACCAATTTTTAAGTGCCTATAATGATTATTCAGTTCAAGAACTTAATCTGTATCAGGAATATATTCCTGAGCCAAATCATAGGTATTTTGTCTCTCGTGCCCAATTAGTTTCTGGAGAAAAATTTGAAGAATTAAATGATAGAGAAAAAAAAGATGTACAGAGAATGCAAGAACTATGTAATATCTTTAAATCTGCTGATCGTTACGTCATTGCTGCCCCGATGTGGACACTTTCTTTCCCTTATAAACTTAAGCAATTTATTGATTGTATCATACTAAACGAGCAGACTATTTCTATATCTACACAAGGGGTTAAAGGTCTAATGAAAGATAAGGAAAGAAAACTGCTATATATACAATCCTCTGCGGCCATTTTTCCATTCACTGCAATTAATGTTCCTTTATTAGGATCTAGAGTAAATCACGGAGTAACTTATGTGAAAGATGTATTTACATTCCTTGGCATAAAACATACTCATCAATTACTCGTTGAGGGCACGGAGATTGATGATATAGGTAGTGACAAAGCAATAGAAAAAGCTTCTACAAAGATTCAGAAGCTAGTAAAAGATATGAGATAAATACTATAGGAACTTTGTAGAGGTAGATTCACATCGCTACAGCTAAATTTGATAATATCCTGATTCCTAAAACCCAAAAGAGGGGTCTCTAACTACTATCTTGTAGTTTGGGACACCCTCTTTTCGCTTTATTAATATATGAATTGATCTTGTTGTGTCTTATCTACGGTACCATCCGCTTTAAAACATTGTATTAACTTTTACCCTTGTAAGCCTTGCCACACACTTCACTTGTGTCGAGTGACAAATGGGAATATAGTTCTTTCCCCTTCTTTAAAAATCCTTTATAGAGGACATCTTAACCGTGTTTATATATTCTTATTTTAAATTTCAATTATTAGTATTTCTTCTTCATTCACAAGTGCAATTTCTTTCCCAGTTAATATCCTTCGCCATTATATCTTTATATTATTTTCACTAGCATATTTTTTGCTCCATTCACATAAGTCATTTAATATAGGTATTAAACTTTCACCATATTTAGTCATAGAATATTCCACTGTAGGTGGAACTGTTGCATATACTTTTCTTGAAATTATTTTACTACTCTCAAGTTCTCTAAGCTGCTCAGTAAGTACTTTTTGTGAAATATCAGGTATAGATTTTTTTAATTCAGTAAACCTTTTGCTCTCTTCAATTAAATACCAAAGAATCATCAACTTCCATTTTCCACCTATTAAGTCTATAGTAAGTCCTAAAGAGCATATATATTGATTTTTAATTTTTTCCATATCAACCTCCTGTATATTCTTATTAGTTTCCTTTTCGTAACTATATAACAAAAAAGTGCCTTATTGTTTCCATAAATAACCCCATGTATAATAGTGTTAGTTTAATTGATACTAAATATATAAGCATTATAACATAACGAAAAGATAGGAGAGATTTATATGACATATCCAAGAGCATTTTCACACATAGGGTTATCAGTTACAGACTTAGATAAAGCTGTAAAATTTTATAAAGATGTTATGGGATGGTACGTAGTTATGGAACCGTCGGATGTTAAAGAAGAGAATGATACTGCTATAGGGCAAATGTGTATAGATGTATTTGGTGAAGGATGGGGAACATTTCGTATAGCTCATATGGTAACTTCGGATGGAATAGGTGTAGAAATATTTGAATTTCCTAATAGTGAAAAACCAGAAAATAATTTTGAGTATTGGAAATCAGGTGTATTCCATTTCTGTATCCAAGATCCAGACGTAGAAGGAATGGTTAAAAAGATAGTAGAAAATGGTGGTAAACAAAGAATGCCAGTTAGAGAATACTATCCAAATGAAAAACCATACAGAATGTGTTATGTAGAAGATCTATTTGGTATAATATTCGAAGTATATAGTCACAGTTATGAAGTAACATACTCATCAGGAGCATACTAAAAGTAAAGAACCGTATCTATTTTTATGATACGGTTCTTTTTTCTCTGAAATCTAGCATTTTCGATATATCTCAAAGTGTCAACAAAGTGGAACCATAAAATACGCAAAACCTATACCTTTACGCAAAACTCCATATTTCTGCGTAAAAGTTAACCCCCCTTAAATAAAACCCCTCAAACTTATTAGTCTGAGGGAACATAAAAATTGCCTTAAACCCGCTCTATTAACACAACCGTCTCCACATGGGTTGTATGCGGGAACATATCCACCGGCTGTGCTACCTTCATCTCATATCCATAGTCTTTTAGTATTTCTACATCTCTTGCTAGGGTTGATGGGTTGCAGGATACGTATACTACTTTCTTTGGTTTCATTTCTGCTATTGTTTTTAGTACTATTTCTTCGCATCCTTTTCGTGGGGGATCTACTACTACGACATCTGCAGTGATTCCTTGGTTATATAGCTTTGGGATGAGGTCTTCTGCTTTTCCTGCATAGAAAGTCGCGTTGCCTATATGGTTTTTTGCTGCGTTTTTCTTGGCATTTTCTATGGCATCCGGCACTATCTCTACTCCATAGACTTGCTTTGCACTTCTTGCTAGGAAGAGGGAGATAGTTCCGATTCCGCAGTATATATCAAATACTGTATCTTCTTTATTTATATCTGCAAATTCCAAAGTTTTTCTATATAGTACTTCTGTCTGAAGAGGGTTGACCTGATAAAATGAAAGTGGGGATATCTCAAATACTAGGTCTTCTATAGTATCTTCTATGACCCCATCTCCGTATATAGTTTTGTTTTCTCTTCCAAGTATTACATTTGTTCTTTGAGGATTAATGTTTTGGACTAAGGTTCTAAATCCAGGAACCTTTTCTTCTAACATATCAATTAAGTATTTTAGTTTAGGAATTTCCTTTTCCTTAGTTACAAGTATTACCATCACTTCTTTTGTATAGTGCCCTATTTTTGTAACTACATGTCTTAGATTTCCTGTGTGAGTCTTTTCATCATAAACTTTGATATTGAATTTAACTATATATTCCCTGACTATATCTAAAATAGTGTCATTTATAGGGTCTTGGACGTAGCAGGTTTTTAGGGGGATTATATCGTGACTCATTTTTTTGTAAAATCCCATAATCGGCCTATTGTTTTTATCTAGCCCAACTGGAAACTGTACTTTGTTTCTATAGTAATAAGGGTCTTTCATCCCTATAGTTTCTTCTACCTTTGGATTTTCTAGTTTTCCTATTCTTGTAAGGTTTTCAAGAACTGTATTTCTTTTTATCTCTAGCTGATTTTCATAATCAAGCTGCATGATTTGACATCCTCCGCAGGTATGGGCTAGTGGACATCTTGGCTCTACTCTTTGAGGGGATGGCTCAAGTACTTTAACAAGGTCAGCTACTGCATAGTTTTTTTTGGATTTTATTACTTTGCCTATGACCTTATCTCCCTTTAATCCACCTTCTACAAATACTGTAAATCCTTCAAATTTTCCTATCCCTTCTCCTTTGTGTCCCAAATCTACTATATCTATTTCATAAGTCTTTCCTATTTTTAGCATATTTTTCTCCTTAAATATATATTTAATCTAGCGTTGGGCACCTGCAAAGGCATCTGCGGTCCTTTTCATCATTGAAGATATAGATAGACCATATGGACACCTAGATTCACAGGCTTTGCAATTTGTGCAATCTGATGCTTTAACAGGAGCACTTTCATATCTATCTACTGCCCACTTTTTCAGGTCATATCGTTTTAGATATCCTTCAACTATAAACTGGGCAGGGATGTTAATTCCAACTGTGCAAGGCATGCAGTAGCCGCATCTTCTGCAAAATTTATCTCCCATTTCTTTTTTTATTTTATCTATTTGTTTTATCTCTTCATCTGAAAGAGGATTTTTATCAGATACTGCATTTATATTTTGCTCTATTTCTTTATCATCTGCCATCCCAGGAATTATTACGTCAATAAAATCATGAGACATTATATATCTTATTGCAAGACTTGTATCTTCAATCGCTCCCCCAGCTAGCGGCTTCATCACTATGGTTCCTATTCCCTTTGATTTTGCTTTTTTAAACATTTCTATACCCTGATTTTCCACTATATTGAATGGAAACTGAACTGTTTCAAATACTTTTTCATCAATGGCTTTTTCAAGTACTTCAGAGCTATGACTAGTAATCCCAATATGTCTTATTTTTCCTTCTCTTTTTGCTTCAAGTAGAGCCTTTACAGCTCCATCATTTCCCATTACTTTATCATAATCTGATAATCCTAGGTTGTGAAGCTGATATATGTCTATGTAATCTCTACAGAGTTTTGTAAATGATGCCTCTATATCTTTTTTCATATCTTCGTATGTTCTAGCCATAGACTTAGTGGCAATTACAAAATCCTCAGTATTTTCTTTTATTGCATATCCTATGTATTCTTCAGATACTGTATACATTACAGCTGTATCTATGAAGTTAATTCCTTTTTTTCTGGCATTTTGTATCACTATTTTACTTTCTTCTTTTGAAATTCTTTGAATAGGTATTCCTCCAAAGCCCAGTTCATATATATTGAGTCCTGTAGATCCTAGTTTAGACATTTTAATCCCCTGCCTTATTTTAAAATATTTTTCATATATCCATAAAAATATTATACACAATAGTAGAGCCCATATCCATCTATAGATATGAGCTCTAAATTAATCTTTTATTTAGGTTAATGTGAAGTTTTTATAGCATTTCAACTTTTCCTCTATATACTATACCTCTTAGGGCATCTACTGTAACTACTTCTCCATCTACTACGTTCGTCATAGCACCATGAGCAGCTACAATAACTGGTTTTCCAAGGCTCACACCAACTATAGCGGCATGGCTTGTAAGTCCCCCTTCTTCTGTAACTATTGCAGATGCTTTCTGAAGCATTTCAATCATATCCTTATCTGTACTAGATGCGATTACTATATCTCCTTCTTCAATAGTATCGTTTGCTGTTTTGATTACTTTAGCGCGGCCATATACGTTTGTAGTACCTATTCCTATTCCTTTTGCTATCATATCTGTAGCAAGGTGGACTTTAATCAGATTTGTAGTCCCTGCTTTTCCTACAGGTACTCCTGCTGTAATTACTACTAGGTCCCCAGATTTTATATATCCCTTTTCAAGAGATGCTTCTACTGAACTTTCAATAAGATCATCTGTAGATGTCTCTTTTTTAGTAAGAAGTGGATATACTCCCCATACCATTCCCATCTGTCTCATTACCATTTCTGAATGAGTAGATGCTATGATAGGTGCTTTTGGTCTAAAGCTTGATACCATTCTAGCCGTATGTCCTGATGCTGTAGCCGTGATTATGGCACTTGCCTTTAAATCAACTGCTGTAGTACATGTAGCATGACTTATAGCGTTTGTTATATTTATTTGTCTTTGGTCAGATTTGTTTCTAAGGATTGAAATATAGTCAAGCTGTCCCTCAGCTCTTTTAGCTATAGATGCCATAGTTTTTACTGATTCTACTGGATATTTTCCTGCTGCTGTCTCTCCAGATAGCATTATTGCATCTGTACCATCAAATATAGCGTTGGCGATATCTGTAACCTCAGCTCTTGTTGGTCTTGGGTTTCTAATCATGGAGTCAAGCATCTGAGTTGCAGTAATTACTGGCTTACCCATAATATTACATCTTTTTATTAGGTCTTTTTGAACAATTGGTATATCTTCTGTAGGTATCTCTACTCCAAGGTCTCCCCTTGCTACCATAAGACCATCAGATACTTCAAGTATCTCTTCTATATTGTCTACACCTTCTTGGTTTTCTATCTTGGATATTATTTGAATATTTGTTGCGTTATGCTCTTCTAGAATTTCTCTTATTTCAAGTACATCTGATGCTTTTCTTACAAAAGATGCTGCAATGAAATCTATTCCATTTTCTATACCAAACTCTATATCGTTTCTATCCTTTTCAGTGATTGCAGGAAGATTAATTTTTACGTTTGGAACGTTAACCCCTTTATGGTTTTTAACTACTCCAGCATTTTCTACTTCGCATATGATATCTTCATCTTTTATTTCTTTTATCTTAAGTCCTACAAGTCCATCATCTATAAGGATTCTATCTCCAACTTTTACGTCATGAATAAGGTCTTTATAAGACACTGTACACATCTCTGATGTTCCAAGCACATCTTTCATAGTTATAGTGAAAACTTGTCCTTCAACTAGGTTAACTTCAGGCTCTGCAAATTTTCCTGTTCTTATTTCTGGACCTTTAGTGTCAAGGAGTATTGCCACAGGAGCGTTTAACTCTTCTCTAACTTCTTTCATTACTTTTATTCTTTCGCCGTGCTCTTCATAATCACCGTGTGAGAAGTTTAATCTGCATACATTAAGTCCATTTTGAATCAGTTCTTTAAGTACTTCCTTCTTTTCACTTGCAGGTCCTATCGTACATACTATTTTGGTTTTTTTTGAAAACATATTTTCACTCTCCTTATTTATTTTTTAAGGGTTTTAAATAGATAATATTTGAGCAAGTTCGTACATTTCTGTATCAAATTCATTTTTCATATCAAGTGCCTCATGTATCTCCATATCAAATATTTCATTTTTACGTATTCCTACTACTCTTGATGATTTTCCTTCCATGAGTATCTTTACTGCCATTGCTCCCATTTGACTTGCAAGGAGTCTATCTTTTGCTGTTGGGCTACCACCTCTTTGAATGTGTCCAAGGGTTGTAGACCTTGTTTCAAGCCCAGTTTTTTCGTGGATTATATCTCCTATTTCAGCTGCAGTTCCCACTCCTTCTGCAACAAGTATTATGCTCTGAGTTTTCCCTCGGTTGTTTGAGCTTATGAGCTTTTTGCAAATTTCGTCAATATCATATTTTACCTCAGGTATTAGTATAGCTTCGGCTCCACCTGCAAGCCCTGAGTAAAGAGCAATATCACCACAGTTTCTACCCATTACTTCAATTAGAGTCACTCTTTCATGGGATGATGTAGTGTCTCTAAGCTTACTGATTGCATCTAGTGCAGTATTTAAGGCTGTATCAAAACCTATGGTAAAGTCAGTATATGCGAGGTCATTGTCTATAGTTCCTGGTACTCCAATAGCTGGGAAACCCTTGTCACTAAGGGCTTTTGCTCCCATAAAGGAACCATCTCCTCCTATGATTACAAGTCCATCTATTTTAAAGACTTCAAGTACATTTATGGCTTTGAGTTGACCTTCTTCTTCGATAAACTCTGGGCATCTTGCAGATCTTAATATAGTTCCTCCTCTGTGTATGATATCTCCTACTGAGGAAATAGTCATTTCATGAAGATCTCCTTCCATAAGACCCTTGAAACCTCTTTTTACTCCATAAACTTGAATTCCGTGATATATTCCATATCTTACTACTGCCCTTACAGCAGCGTTCATTCCTGGCGCATCTCCACCGCTCGTTAGAACTGCTATTCTTTTCATATGATATATCCTCCTAAAGAGTCTGGGACGATTTTGTCCCTATGATATTTTTTCAATCCCGCCTCAATTAAAAAATATATGGCAGGGATTCTCCCTTACCATACCAACTATATAATTATAGCAGATAAGGGAGAGAATTTCAAAAGCATTCACAAGATTTACTTTATTTTTACATTACTTTCTCCTAAAAGATCATTTAGGTCTTCAATTAGGTCCTCACAGATATTAATGCTAATGTTTTTTGTTGGTACAAATTTCTTTTTCTTGGTCTCATCATAGTAAAAAACATCACTAGTTCCTATATATCTTTTTAATAGATTATCTATCTGTGATATTAGTTCTTTGTCATCTATATTTTTTACCCTTAAATATAAAGAAGAATCGTTTGAAGGCTTTATTTCCTCAATTTTTTCAGATATTATTTTGGGTTCTTCATCTTCTTTTAGTGATAGTCTTCCACTTACTATAATGGCTCTATCTTCTGTCAAAATATCTGATTCAGCTTGGAATATTTTTGGGAACACAATCACTTCAACACTGCCGTACATATCTTCAAGAGTGATGAAAGCCATCATATCTTTATTTCTTGTGGTTTTGATGTTTTTCTTGGAAACAACCCCTCCAATAATCACCCTCATGCCATCTTTGTTTTGATTTGCTTCGAAGTTTTCATGAAGCTCTCTAAGCTGCATTGTGTTTGTGCTGGTTTTCCTTTTTAGTATATCTTTATATTCGTTTAGAGGATGTCCACTTAGATAAAGTCCAAGTACCTCCTTTTCCATCATTAGCTTTTCCTTTTCTCCAAATTCTGATACATCTGGAAGCTGGAGCTTTATTTCATCTTTAAGGGCTGTATCAAAGAGTGATACCTGTCCATCTATGTTGTTTTTCTTTGAGGTATTTATGCTTTCGAGGATTTTTTCATATCCTGCCATAATCGATGCTCTATTTGGGGATATAGAATCAAGGGCTCCGCATTTTATAAGGCTTTCAATCACTCTTTTATTGAGGTCTTTTCCACTGAGCCTTTTTGCAATATCATGAAAATCCTTATATTTTCCTTTTTCATTTCTTTCATTTACTATGTTCTCTACCACATTTACTCCAATATTTTTTACAGCACTAAGACTAAACCTTATGCTATTTCCCTCTACTGCAAACTCGCTGTAGCTAGAGTTTATATCTGGATTGAGGACTTCGATTTTTAGTCTTTCACATTCTCTTATATATTCAACCACTTTGTCTGTATTTCCCATTACACTAGTCATTATTGCCGCCATAAATTCTACTGGGAAATATGCCTTTAAATAAGCTGTCTGATATGCAAGGACTGCATAAGCTGCTGCATGGCTTTTGTTGAATGCATACTTTGCAAAGTCTATCATTTCGTCAAAGATTTTGTTTGCTGATTTTTCATCTATCCCGTTTCTTATGCATCCTGTAATTTCTATTGTTCCATCTTCGAAATCCTTGCCGTACACGAAGTTTCTTCTTTCTTCTTCCATTACATCCATTTTTTTCTTACTCATGGCTCTTCTTACAAGGTCTGATCTGCCGTATGAATATCCAGCAAGCTCTCTAACCACCTGCATTACTTGTTCTTGATAAACAAGTATCCCTCTAGTTACTTCAAGGATAGGTCTTAGTTTTTCATGGGTGTATGTTATGGCGTTTTGAGAATTTTTGTTTTTTACATATCTAGGGATGGACTCCATAGGTCCCGGTCTATATAGGGATATTCCTGCAATAATATCTTCAAAAAAATCAGGCTTTAACTCTTTCATAAACTGTCTCATACCAGAGCTTTCAAGTTGGAATATTCCTAGAGTATCTCCTGAAGACAAAAGCTCATAAACTCTCTTGTCAGCATATTTTTCATTGGAAAAATCAATATCTATATTCTTGTTTTTCTTTACAAGGTCAATAGATTTTTGAATCACTGTAAGTGTCCTAAGACCCAAAAAATCCATTTTGAGGAGTCCAAGCTCTTCAAGGGTTGTCATAGGGAACTGAGTTGTTACTGAGTTTTGATGAGTATAAAGAGGAACGTAGGTGTCTACAGGGTCTTTTGAAATCACTACACCTGCTGCATGGGTTGAGGCATGCCTTGGAAGTCCCTCTACGTTTCTAGCTACATCTATAAGCTCCTTGGCCTTATTGTCTTCTTCATACAATTTCCTAAGGCTTGGATTGGTCTCAAGGGCTCTATCAATTGTCATATTAAGAGCAAAAGGTATTTCCTTTGCTATTTTATCTACGTCACTGTAGCTAATCCCCATTACTCTTCCCACATCTCTAATAGAAGCTCTGGCTCCAAGGGTACCAAATGTAATTATTTGGGATACGTGGTCATCTCCATATTTTTTCCTTACATATTCTATTACTCTTTCTCTTTTTTCATAACAAAAATCTATATCGATATCTGGCATGGATATTCTCTCTGGGTTTAAGAATCTTTCAAATAGCAGAGAATATTCTATAGGGTCAATATCAGTAATCCCAAGTACATAGGCAACAATAGAACCTGCTGCCGATCCTCTGCCGGGCCCTACCATGATGTTTTCTTTTTTTGCAAAATCTATAAAGTCCCAAACTATAAGAAAATATTCTATATATCCCATAGTCTCAATTACGTTTATTTCAAATTCAAGCCTATTCTTCACTTCCTCAGTAATTTCTTTATATCTATTTCTAAGTCCTGTTTCACAAAGCTCCCTAAGGTATGAGGAGGGTGTATATCCACTTGGCACATCATAGGTTGGAAGATGTATCTTATCGAACTCAAAGTCTACATTGCACCTTTGGGCTATTTCCCAGGTGTTTAATAGAGCCTGCTCGTCTCCCTCAAACAGCTCATACATTTCATCTGTTGATTTTAGATAAAATTCATTTGTTTGAAACTCCATCCTGTTATCATCAGCAAGGGTAGTCCCTGTCTGTATACAAAGAAGTATTTCATGGGTCTTTGCATCATCTTTGTCTACATAATGAACATCATTTGTTGCAACTAGAGGAATTCCTGTATCCTGAGACAGCTTTCTTAAAAATATATTTACTCTTTTTTGCTCTTTGATTCCGTGGTCCTGAAGTTCAAGAAAAAAGTTCCCTTTACCAAAAATCTCTTCAAGCTTAAGGGCAGATTTTTTTCCTTCCTCATAAAGTCCATTCATAAGGTGCTGCTGGACTTCACCTGCAAGGCATGCAGATAGTGCAATAAGACCTTTTGAATGTTTTTTTAGTATTTCATAATCAATCCTTGGCTTATAGTAAAAGCCTTCTACAAAACCCATAGAAACTAGCTTTATAAGATTGATATAGCCTTCCCGATTTTCGGCAAGAAGTACTAGATGCCCTGATTTTTTGTCCTGACCTTCCTTGTCATGCCTTGTCCTTGCTGCCGTATATACCTCACATCCTATCACAGGCTTGATTCCAGCTGCTTTTGCTTTTTTATAAAAATCTATAATCCCAAACATAACTCCATGATCTGTAAGTGCCACAGCATCCATAGAGTACTCTTTCGCTCTTTCTATTAGTTTATCGATTTTTGTAAATCCATCAAGCAAGCTATAGGGGCTATGAAGATGAAGATGCACAAATTTTTTCTCTATTTTAACCACCATCCTGTATTTTAATCAGTAAAACTAAGATATTTTTAAAATAAACTATATATTAAAATATTGATTATAGTAAATTTTAGCTTCAATTAATATTTTTTCTTCTTATTATATATTATCATTTATAATCCCATCTCACTACTGCCTGTATAAATAATTAATGACAGTAAATCCTAAAGCTTTGGTTCAAAAAAAAGATATAGAGTATGTAGCCTTATTTAGCTAATTACTCTATATCTTTCTTTAATATTACTTTATTTATATACTTTAGTTTTATTTCTATATTCATATTTGTTTGATAAGTTTATAGAATTTTTTTAAAAGGCTGGAACTACAGAGCCTTTGTATTTTTCCTCGATAAATTTTCTTACGCTTTCAGATTGAAGAGCATTTACTAATTTTTTAATATTTTCATCGTCTCTATCTTCTGGTCTTATTGTAATTATATTTGCATATGGAGAGTCGCTACCTTCTATTATTATTGCATCTTTTACTGGGTTCAGTCCTGCTTCAAGTGCATAGTTTGTATTTATTACTGATGCATCAACATCATCTAGTGTTCTTGGAAGCTGAGCTGCTTCTATAGGTCTGAACTTTAGATTTTTTGAGTTTTCTACTATATCTGCTGATGTAGCCTCCAATGAAACTCCATCTTTAAGCTTTATAAGTCCCTTTGACTGAAGTAGTAAAAGTGTTCTTCCTTCGTTTGTTGGGTCATTTGGTATAGCAATCTCAGCTCCTTCAGTAATATCTTCTAAGGATTTGAATTTGTTTGAATAAAGCCCAAGAGGTTCTACATGAACATTTCCTGCATTTTCTAGCTCTAGGCTTCTTTCTCTTGCAAATGTTTCCATGTAAGGAACATGCTGAAAGAAGTTTGCATCTATATCTTTGCTTGTAAGAGCAAGATTTGGAGTTACATAATCTGTAAATTCAACAATTTCTAGCTTTATTCCTTGTTTTTCTAATTCAGGCTTTATATGCTCAAGTATTTCAACATGTGGTACTGGAGTTGCTCCTATTTTTAGTGTAACTAAATCCCCTTCATTTTTTGCATCTGCCTGACCGCATCCCGAAAGCACAAGAGCACCTATAATTAGTGTTAAGATTAAATAAATATTTTTCTTTGTCATTTTATTCTCCTCCTATTTTGTGTTTAGCTTTTTTGATAATGTGTTTCCTAAAGTCTGTATGATTTGGACCATAAGTATTAATAAAACAACTGTTCCTATCATTACATTTGTCTGAAACCTATGGTAACCATATCTTATTGCCAAGTCTCCTATCCCACCTCCTCCTACTGCTCCTGCCATAGCAGAATATCCCAGTATATTTATTATTGTTATTGTAATTCCAAGTACAAGTGAAGCCAAAGATTCAGGAATTAGTACTCTTGTGATAATCTCATACTCTCCTGCTCCCATTGATAGTGCCGCTTCAATAAGTCCTGAGTCTACTTCAAGAAGGGAGGTTTCAACTACCCTTGCGAAAAATGGTATTGCCGCTACAACCAGTGGGACTATTGCTGCGTTTGTTCCTATTGATGTCCCAACTAGCAAACGGGTAAATGGAAATATAAATATCATAAGAATTACAAATGGAAGTGACCTTCCGATATTTACTATATATGATAGCGCTTCATAGATAGTGCTGTTTTCCATTATATGTCCTTTGGATGTAGTAACTAAAATGATTCCAAGGGGCATTCCAAGTAGTATTGTAAAAAGTGTGGATACAAATACCATATATAAAGTCTGAAGTATCGAAGGAAACATAAGTCTAACTAGCTCTTGTATTTCTAGCATTTTCAATCACCTCCACCCTTACGTTTGATTTTTCAAGAAAACTTATTATTTCATCAATAATATTTGCCTGAGCATCACATTTTATAAGGAGCTTTCCAATTGGGATTTCCTGAATATATTCAATGCTCCCCCATACAATATTTACATCCACTCCAAACTTTTTTATGATTTGAGATATAATTGGCTGTCCTGCACTACCTTTTGTAAAGCCTAGTCTTAAGGTATATCCAGAATCTGATGATACTGGATAATATTTGTCATCATCTACAAAGTGTCTTGTTTTTTCCTGTGAAGGACTTGAGAATAAATCTATAGTGTTTCCTGAATCTATGATTTTTCCACTTTCAAGTATAGTAACTTTATTGCATATTTCTTTTATTACATCCATTTCATGGGTGATTACAACTATCGTCAGTCCCAAATTTTTATTTATATCTTTAAGTAGTGCAAGAATCTGTTTTGTAGTCTTAGGATCAAGTGCTGATGTAGCTTCATCACAAAGCAGCACCTCTGGGTCATTTGCAAGGGCTCTTGCTATTCCTACTCTTTGCTTTTGTCCTCCACTAAGATTTGATGGATATGCATGGGCTTTGTCAGTCAAATCCACAAGCTTTAAAAGCTTTGATACCTTTTCTTTAATCTCATCTTCAGATACTTTCATAATCCTTAATGGAAATGCTATATTTTCAAAAACTGTTTTGCTGTTTAGCAGATTAAAGCCTTGAAATATCATCCCAATCTTTTTTCTAACATCCCTAAGTTCTTTTTTTGAAAGATTTCCCATGTTTACCTTCCCTACAATTACTTCTCCGCTATCAGGTCTTTCAAGCATGTTGATACATCTTACAAGGGATGATTTTCCTGCTCCACTAAGCCCTATTATCCCGTATATGTCTCCTCTCTCTATATCTAGAGATACGTCATCAATAGCTTTTACGTATATATTTTCTTTTTTGTAGGTCTTTTTCAAATTCTTTATTTTTATCAATTTTGACATCCTTTCATATGAATTTATTTTTAAAACAAAAAATCTCCTTTCCAAAAGACGTGAAAGGAGATTAATCTCTTTCTCACATCTTCCAGTTATTTACTGACGGAATTAGCACCAATGCCTTAATGGCTGGTTGCTGGGTTTCATAGGGCCGTTCCCTCCACCTCTCTGGATATGAGCATCATATTCAATTAAAAAAGCCTCTTCCAAAGGAAGAGGCGCACATTAAAAATCAGGTTCGCTTCTCATCTTTGGATATATTTCATCCATGGAATTGGCACCATAGCTATATTTAAAAAATATAACCGGTTGCCGGGCTTCACAGGGCCAGTCCCTCCGCCGCTCTTGATAAGAGTATAATTATTCGGTTGATTTATATTAAGGATTATATAGCATGAGCTTTGCCTATGTCAACAGTATTTTTAAAATATTTTTAAAAAAGAAAAACCGTGAAATAGAGATATCTCTAAATCACGGTTTTAAAGTCTTTTATTTACACTCTAAAAATTAAAGTGAGAAATATATTGGTGCATCAGGTCCTATTGGAAGTCCAGCTACGAACCAGATTATCATAAGAACTGTCCAACCAGCAAGGAATAAAAGCGAGTATGGAAGCATCATAGATATTAATGTTCCTATACCAGTTTCCTCATCATACTGCTCTGCAAATGCAACTATTACTGCGAAGTAACTCATAAGAGGTGATATGATGTTTGTAGTTGAATCCCCTATTCTGTATGCAAGCTGAGTAAGCTCTGGAGAGTAACCCAGTCTCATAAACATAGGTATGAATATTGGAGCCATGATTGCCCATTTTGCAGAAGCTGATCCCATAAATAGGTTGATAAAAGCTGCTACAATGATGAAACCAACCATAAGAGGTACTCCGCTTAGGCCTATAGCCTCTAGGAAGTCCGCTCCAGTTACTGCAAGTATAGTTCCAAGCTTTGAATAAGTGAAGTATGCTATAAACTGAGAAGCAGCAAAAGCAAGCACTAGGTATCCACCCATTGAGCTCATTGCTTTACCCATAAATCTAGCAACGTCTTTATCATTCTTTACAGTCTTTGCAAATATTCCGTAGAATACTCCAGGAATTAAAAAGAACATAGCTATGATTGGAACAAGTCCAGCCATAAATGCAGATCCTCTTAGGATTTCTCCTGTTTCTGGGTTTCTAAGTATAGCGCCTTCTGGAACTAAAAGAGCAAGCATAATTCCTATAAATACAAGCATAGATACAAGTGCTGCTGTAAGACCTTTTTTTTCAGCAGGTGTGATATCTTTGATGTTTGTATCAACTTGCTTACCTTTGTATTCTCCAAGTCTTGGCTCTACAATTCTTTCTGTAACTATAGTTCCAAGTGCTGCAATTATAAATGTAGATGCAATCATGAAGTACCAGTTAGCTGTAGGTTGTACAGTGTATCCTGGAGCCATGATATTTGCAGCCTCTGTAGAAATACCTCCAAGTAATGGATCTAGTGTACCGATTAATAGGTTTGCACTGAATCCTCCAGATACCCCTGCAAACGCCGCAGCAAGTCCTGCTAGTGGATGTCTTCCAAAACTTAAGAAGATTACAGCACCAAGTGGTACTAGTACAACGTATCCAGCATCTGATGCTATGTTTGACATGATTCCTAAAAATACAACCATAACTGTGATAAGTTTTCTTGGTGTACTTAATACTGCTTTCTTAAGAGCAGCGTCTATAAGTCCTGTTCCTTCTGCAACTCCAACTCCTAGCATTGCTACAAGAACTGTACCAAGTGGTGCAAATCCTGTAAAGTTGGTTACCATTGTAGAGAATATATACCTTATTCCGTCAGCAGAAAGTAAGCTTACAGCTGCAACAGTTTGCTCAACTGTAGCGATTGTTCCATCCTCTGCCTTTTGAGTTACTTCATAAGTAACTGACACGCCTAGCATTTCACATATGTATGAAATAAGTATAACTGCAATTGCTAGGATAAAAAATAGAGTTACTGGATGAGGTAGTTTATTTCCTGCTACTTCTACAAAATCAAGAAATTTTTGGAAAACTCCTCCTTTGGCTTTTTGATCCTTAGTCGCCATAAATACACACTCCTTCTTTATTTAATTTGATGTAAAAAATAAATAATATATTTTACGTACTTTATACATCAGTATTACCATTATATTTTTTTTCTGTATTTGTGTCAATAATATTTAATGTTGTATTTCTATGGCGTACAGCACTTTTTACTTATCTAATAATTTATTGTCAACCAAATACTCGAGTTCTTGGATAGCGTTTTCCTCATCTGGCCCATCCACTATTATTTCTATTGTTTCTCCATGAGAAACACCTAGAGCCATAATACCCATAATTGACTTCGCATTTATTGTGCTATTACCTTTTTTTACCATTATTTCAGATATAAATTTATTTGCAGTTTGAACAAAAAGTGCTGCTGGTCTTGCATGAAGACCTATTTTATTTTTGATTACTACTTCTTTTTTTATCATTAATCTCTTCTCCCTTCTCTAAGCTTATCAGCTATTTCTTCTATTTTTTTTAGTCTATGATTAACTCCTGATTTACCAAGAGGTGATTCCAGCATTTCTCCTAACTCTTTGAGACTTAAATCATCATACTCTATTCTAAGCTCCGCAATTTCCCTTAAATTATCAGGCAGATATTCAAGGCCTACTGTTTGCATTATATATTTAATACTTTCCACTTGTCTCATTGCAGCGTTTACAGTTTTAGTCAGATTTGCAGTTTCGCAATTGACTATCCTATTTACATCATTTCTCATTTGCTTTTTTATTTTTATATCTTCGAGCTGAAAGAGTGCATTATGAGCTCCCATTATATTAAAAAAATCTGATATGTGATTGCTCTCTTTTAGGTATATAACATATGTATTTTTTCTAGGAATGATTTTAGCATTAAAATCATAAGTATTTAATAGATTCATAAGATATACGCTCAGCTCTTCGTCAAGGGTTACAAGCTCTACATGATAAGTTTTTTCGGGATCGGATACAGACCCTCCACCTAAAAAAGCCCCTCTTATATAAGCTCTTTTGCTGTCTTCATCCTTTACTATAAGATCTGGTATATCACTCCTTATATATACGTTTTCTCCTTGTTTTTCAATAATTCCGACTTTTTCGAGAATATCGTTAGCCCCTTGTTCGTAAGGTACAAGAAGAGAATAAGTATTATTCTTTTTTAAATTTTTGTTTTTTCTTACTTCAATATCCACGTGAATTCCAAAACAGCTTTTTAATAGGCTGAAAACTTTTCTTGCTATGGCAGGATTTTCCGTAACCACTTTAAAGGAGAGCTTGTTAAAGCCCATAAGCTTAAGGCTTCCGCTCATCCTTACAAGTGCCGCCAGCTCAGCAATTTTCACGTGCTCTTCATCAGCTATTATTCTCGACAATTCATTTTTAACTTCCATAGAAAATGACAATTTAATCACCTTTTTATTATCTACAGTTTCTTTTTTACTTCTTGTAATGCTACCTTTATTATTTCCTTCTCATCATCGTATTTCGCTATATCAAGTACCCTATCTATATGAATGAATTTGGCTTCTATAAAGCCTTCTTCTCTTTGAGGCACCGTTTCCATAGTCCTTGAGCTCATAAGATACCAAAAAACTGTTTTGTGGACTCTTCTATTGTCATCCCAGTTTTCCTTGTAAGTATAATGGATTTCACCAAGATATCTTATAATCTCAGCTTTAATTCCACTCTCTTCCATTACTTCTCTTAGGGCTGCTTCGTCTTTCATTTCACCTTTTTCAACTTTCCCTTTTGGTAATACCCAGTCGCCATTATATTTTTTGAGGAGAAGGATGGCGTTTCCAAAAACGACTACTCCACCGGAACTGATTTCTTCTCTCATGCTGCCCCTCACTCCTTATGAAATTGTAGGAACTAACTAAAAAACTATATTGAGCTCCTTAATTTTTGTTTAATACTATATCATTCTATAAATAAAAATAAAACCCTTTAGTTTTTACAAGTTTTTATTTATTTTTAGAAATTTTATATATTTTAGTAGTAAATATATCCTCTATATTAAATATCGTAGCAGCTATTTTATCACTATCATGAATAATATATCCATTTTTTATTTTTACTAGGTCAGACTCAATCACCTTGATTCCCATTGCATTTAGCTCATTTTTTTGAGCCTTATCAATATATAATGGATATTGTCCCTGTTCTTTATATCTTTTTAAAATAGAACCTGGAATTTTTTCTTTATTTACTATTACATAATTTAAAATATCTTGAGCAGAATGTTTATATATAGCCTTTACATGGTCAACTATATTCATTCCATCTGTTTCTCCATGTTCAGACATTATATTCGCTACATAAACCTTAGGAGATGAAGTCTCAGAAATGCATTTTGCAATCCCCTGAGTCAATATATTTGGGATTATGCTTGTATAAAGACTCCCTGGTCCCATGATTATTATTTGAGATTTTTCAAGTTGCTCAAGTACTTCTTTAAAAGGCTTTACATTTTTAGGAATAAGATTAATTTCCTTTATTTTAGTATTTTTTTCTATACATATTTTGGAAATATTGCATTCGCCTTCTGCTTTATCTCCATTTTCAAGAAGAGCTTCAAGACGAACATCATCTAAAGTTACTGGCAAAACTCTTCCCTTTACAGCTAGAATCTCACAAATCTTTGAGATGGCTATTTCAAAATCTCCGTGAATCTCATTTAAAGCCGCAAGAAACAGATTTCCAAAACTTTGGTCTTTTAACCTGCCTTCTTTAAATCTATGTTGCATAAGTACTTCCATAGCTGGCTCTGCTTCAGAAAGAGCAACTATGCAGTTTCTTATGTCTCCAGGAGGAAGCATGCCAGTTTCAGTTCTCAGTACTCCAGAGCCACCACCATCATCTGCCATCGTGACAATAGCAGTGAGATCTACATCATATTTTTTAAGTCCCCTAAGGAGATTTGATTGCCCGTTTCCTCCCCCTATTATTGATATATTAACTTTCACTATAACCACCCATTTATCTACTTATTTTTCACCTAAAAAACTTTTTTATGATTTTTATTTTAGAGTATAATCTCTATGTTTTTTTAATACTCTATAGCCTTTAGATTTCAGATATTCATAGAGAAGATTAGTAATAGTAACTGATCTATGCCTTCCCCCTGTACACCCTATAGCTATAACTATATGGTTTTTTCCTTCTTTGATATAATTAGGCACTAAAAAATCAATCATATCTTCTAATTTTTCTTTAAATTCTTGACTTTCATTGGAGTTCATGACATAGTCCCTGACTTCTAGATTGTCTCCGGTTTTTTCTTTAAGCTCAGGTATATAATATGGGTTTGGCATAAATCTCACATCAAAAACAAGATCAGCATCTAAGGGAATCCCATGCTTGAATCCAAAGGACATCACTGAAATTATTAGATTGCTTTTTCCATTGCCTTCGTTGTATAGATTGATAACCTCATCTTTTAGCTCCCTTGGGCTCATATTTGTCGTGTCTATTATATGGTTTGCTTCTTTTCTTAAAAGTTTTAGCATATCTTTTTCTTTTTCGATACCTGGAAGTATATTGTCCTCAGAAGATAGTGGATGTTTTCTTCTTGTCATCTTATATCTTCTTACAAGAACATTACTATCTGCTTCAAGAAATAGTATATCAAACTTGTATTCCTGCTTTTCCATGTATTTCAAACTGATATCAAGATCCTTGAAAAACTGGTAGCCCCTTATATCTATCCCTAAAGCTACTTTTTCTATCATTCCTTGGGACTGAGAGCATACCTCTACAAATTTTGGAATAAGTGCTGGTGGAAGATTGTCTACACAATAAAAATCCATATCTTCCATCACTTTCATAGCCTCACTTTTTCCCGAACCTGATAAGCCTGTAACTATTACTATTTTCAAGATTTATCATCTCCTTGCATTGTATATCCTCGAAAAGTCGATTTCTGCCTCTAATGCTCTTTGGATTGCCAAATCAAAATTTCCTACATTTTCAGGAGTATGGGAGTCTGAACCAAGTACATACTTGACATCCAGAGTCTTGATTTTTAGAAGCTGGTCAATTGTTAAATTTTTATGGTGAGCATTAATCTCAAGCAAGGTATTTGTTTCTATGGAAGCTTCTGCTACCTCCATAATATCCACTTCACCCTTATCTCCTGGGTGCGTCAATATGAATATATCGTTGTTTTTCATGGCGTTAACAAGTGCCCTTGTATTGTAGTCTTTTTCAAATTTATTGAAGGTTCTAACATAGTTATTAAAGTGATTTCTTATACCTCTTACCCATTTGGTGGGAGCCGAGCCAAAGTGATAGCCCGCCATAAGATAATCAAAATATTTCAAGATTTTGTCATCTATATCTATATTTCCTCTATCATCTAAAATATTACATTCTACACCCAGCATAATCTTAATCTGAGGATATTTTTCAGAAAGCAAATCAACTTCATATCTCATTTTTTCAAACAAATGGTGTTTTACTCCAAAACCCATATGTTTGTATCCATGATCAGATATTCCTATGATTTCTAGATTCTTTGCTATTGCAGCCTTTACATTTTCTTCTATTGTTCCTTTTCCATCGCTATATATTGTATGAGTATGATAATCTGCAAATATTTTCATGTTATTCCTCTCCTACTATTTTCACCTCTTCTTCAAGCATTACTTGAAACTTTGAATAAACTGTAGCCTTAATAAATTCAATTAATTCAAGTATGTTTTCGCAGCTTGCTTTCCCAAGGTTTATTACGAAACCGCTGTGAAGGTCTGATACTGCAGCTTCTTTCATTATTATACCCTTGAGACCTGCCTCTTGAATCAGCTTTCCTGCAAAGTTTCCTTCTGGTCTTTTAAAGGTTGAGCCTGCACTTAGAGCTTTTAGGGGTTGCTTAGTAGTTCTTCTTTCAGTAAAGTCATCTATCTTTGCTTTGATTTCACTATAATTACCCTTTGGTAGATTCATGGTAACTGATATAACTATAAGTTTTTTTTCTGTAACTAGACTTTTTCTATATCCAAAATTCATCTCTTCATTGGTGAAGTCAAAGATGTTTCCATCAAGATCCATAACCCTAACTGAAGTGATTACATCTTTTATTTCTCCATCATACGCCCCAGCATTCATAGTTACAGCTCCTCCAATAGTTCCTGGAATTCCTGAGCCAAACTCAAACCCTTTTAATGAAGCTTTTAGTATATGCTTTGATATAGTAGACATAAGTATTCCACTTTGTGCTGTTACTAGATTTCCTTCTATAGAAAACTCAGAGAAATTATCTGATATTTTCATTACGATTCCTCTAATTCCCTTATCTCTTACTAGAAGATTGCTTCCATTTCCCATTATAAATAAAGGTATATTCATTTCTTTGGCAAACACAACTATTTTTTTTATATCTTTTTCTGTTCTTGGAGTTACTACAAAATCTGCTGTACCACCTATTTTAAAAGATGTATGGCATCTCATAATCTCATCTTTTCTTATATCTTTTTCATCAAGTATTTCCAGTAATCCATCGTATATATTATTCATTACTATTCCTCCCAAAATTTCATTAACCTTGTTATTATATCATAGAAAAAGAAGGAATTAAATGAATGCTTGACAATAATAAGTTTTAGTGTAATTCATTTTAAGTTCATAAAAAAATAATGATGCCTTTTTTATTTTGACATCATTATTTTAATGACATTTAAATAATCTTAATTTCATCACCTGGTCTTATTATTCCAGTTTTTAATACTTTGGTGAAAATTCCTTCTTTGGGCATTACACATTCCCCAGTTAATCTTTTTATTTCACATCCTCCATGACATTCTTTTCCAATTTGAGTGACTTCTTGTATTGTTTCTCCTATTTCTATTTTTGTACCTACAGGAATCTCATATAGTATTATACCTTCAGTGGTGAGGTTTTCAGCAAATTTTCCTGTGCATAAGCCTTCAAGTCCCTTTGATTTCATTTTCTCTATGCTTTCTTGTCCTAAAAGACTAATCTGCCTGTGTCCTGGACCGGCATGAGCATCTCCCTCAAGCCCATGATTTTCTATAAAGAGTCCTTTTGAAACTGGCTTTTTGATAGTTCCTTTTTTTTCACTTATGTTTATTGCAATTACTTTAGCCATATTATAACTCCCCTCTTTGATAGTGACCGCTTTTTCCACCCTTTTTTTCATTGAGCCTAATATATTTTATTTCCATATCTTTAGATATGGATTTTACCATGTCATATATTGTAAGTGCTGCTATCGATACAGAAGTAAGGGCTTCCATCTCTACTCCAGTTTTTCCTTGACATCTTACTATAGAGTAAATCTTTATGGATTCATCTTTTGTTTCAAAATCTATTTCGCATCCGCTAAGATTTATGTTGTGGCACATCGGAATCAAATCCCATGTCTTTTTGCTAGCCATTATACCAGCAACCTGGGCTACAGCGATTACATCCCCTTTTTTAACCTTATACTCTTTTATTGCTTTTATTATCTCTTTTCCTACGAATATTTCTGCCTCAGCAATTGCCTCTCTTGTGGTCTCTTTTTTCTCTCCAACATCAACCATCACAGCACCAACATTTTCTTTAATATGGGTGAGCATGTATCATCCTCCTATCTTAGACATTCCTCTTATTATATACTCCATGTTTTCAAGGTTATGTTTCTTAGGTTTTGATATTATTGCAGATTTCATCTTTTTATCGATAGCCTTCATATCGTTGGAAACTCCCTTTACATCAATTTCTTGATTGGAGTGAAGACAGGGCTTTAATTTTCCATCAGCTGTAAGACGAATTCTATTACAGGCTTCACAGAAATTACATGAGATAGGTCTTATAAGACCTACTTTATATTTATGACCAGGTATCTTATAGTATTTTGCAGGAGAAGAATAATCATAGCTTTCTTCCTCTATAAGAGATGGGCAAAGGTTTAAAACTTCCTGTGCAGACATAAAATGTTTCTTCGCATAGCTAGCTGTATTTCCTATAGGCATTAGTTCAATAAATCTAACTTCAAATCCATATTTACTAAGTCCTACAAATTCTGGAATCTCGTTGTCATTAATACCTTTTAGAAGAACTGTATTTATTTTTATTCCTTCAAATCCAGCAGAAATCGCGCTTTCTATTCCTCGTTGGACGTCAATGAGTTTAGCACCTCTTGTAATCATAGAAAATGTCTTTTCCTCCATGGAATCAAGACTTATATTCAGTCTATCTGCCCCAGCAGATTTAAGATCTTTTGCCATACTTTCAAGCAATACTGCATTTGTCGTGATAGCTATCTCTTTTATTTTGTCTATGTTTTTTATTTTTTCTACAAGATTAATTATTCCTTTTCTTAAAAGAGGCTCTCCGCCTGTTAGTCGTATCTTGGTGATTCCATTTTCTGCTGCGACTTTACAGATATTTTCTATTTCTTCAAGTCTTAATATTTCGGCATGACTTTTTTTCTCAAAATTATCGGATATGCAGTATCTGCACCTCAAATTACAAAGATCTGTTACAGATATTCTCAAATAGCTTATATCTCTATTGTACTGGTCAATCATCGTAATCACCTGACCTTATTATCTTCGGTTCATCAACTTTATATCCACCAAGCTTTTCTAGCTTTTCTTTAAAATCTTTGGAGGATATAGCCTTTAGTATCTCACTGAATCTATAATCCTCAATAAAATATTTTTTCATTACAAAGTCATACTCTTCATATCCAATTTCTATAAAGTCAAGATCCATGGCCTTCGCCGCAGAATATACTCCCATAGCAACATCTGCTCCATCTTCCAACACCTCTGCTGCTACCGCCATATGAGTTGTAAGTTCTCTTTCATATCCATATATAGAGCTTTTATTTATATTCAAATCCTTTAGTTTATAATCCAGGAGTACTCTAGTACCAGCGCCTCTTTGCCTATTTACAAACTTTATATCCTCCCTTGTCAAATCTTTTATTTCGGTTATATTTTTAGGGTTTCCTTTTTTTACTATAAGGCCTTGAAGTCTTTTTATGGATTTTAAAACTGCCCAGTCCTCTCCTAGATATTTATTTAGGTAGCTTATGTTGTATAAACCTGTCTCTTCATCTAAAAGATGACTTGGCGCTATATGACATTCATTTGTTTTTAGGGACAATATGCCGCCAAGACTTCCTGAATTATTTGAGGAAAGTGGAATCATGTCAGATAAAATATCCATTATCAAGTCATGACTTCCTATTGATACTATTTTTCTGTCTATATCCCCCAAATCCTTCAAAAGCCTTACCTTGACAACTTGGCCTTTTTCTATTCCTTCTACATTTCTTGGAACTTCAATAATCCCATCTGCTTTTACAAGGCTCATTGTGATTCCAGCTCCCCTTTGTAAAGGGGTAACTATGGTCTTGTCATCTACTCTACCCACCTGAACTCTTACAATTTCTTTATGCTTTAGTGATGAAGTGATCCTCTTGCTTAGTATTCCTTCTATGTATTTTATTTTTTGAGACTCTATATTTAGCAAACTTTCTAATAGAGGTCTTACAAATTCATCGAAGGCTACAAATGCAGAGACTGGGTATCCAGGTATTCCAATTACTGGTTTTTGATTTATTATTCCTAGTATAGTGGGTTTGCCAGGTTTTAGAGCTACGCCATGACAATGTACCTCCCCTACTGACTCAATTGCCTTTAAAGTATAATCTTCAGTTCCAGCAGATGAGCCTGCATTTACAATTACAATATCTGAACTTTGAGAAGCTTCTATTATCGTATTTTTCAATTCTTGCAAATCATCTCTTATTATATTTTTAATTAGAGGGTTTCCCCCAAGTTTTGTAATTAATGCCGAAAAAAGTATGGAATTTGAGTCCATTATTTTTCCTTTTCCTATTTCCTGTGGATTTGATATTATTTCCTTACCTGTTGGTATTATTGAGATTTTAGGTTTTTTTACTACTTCTATTTCTTGGACTCCTCCCTGAATCATAGATGCCATATCAAATGGATTTATGCGTTTAGCAGATGGAATTATCATTTCATTTGCAACTATATCTTCCCCAACTGGCCTAATGTGATCGAAAGGCTTAGAGGGTGAGATTATAGATATATGTTCATCGTCTGACTCTATTACGTCTTCTATCATAATCACGCTATCATAAGGGGCTTTGATAGGATTTCCAGTATTTACATAGTCAAAGTCTACTGATTTTTTCAAAACTATAGGGTTTACTTCAGAAGCCCCTTTTGTAATTTTATGGTTTAAGGCTATTCCGTCCATTGCCGCTGCATGGTAATACGGGGAAGATTTTTTGCTATATATAGGGCAAAAACTTATCCTATCTAGTGCTTCTTTGATATCTACCTTTTCAGAAGAGGGTAGTAGTTTTAGTATGGATTTATAAGTTTCAAGTGCTATAGAAGGGTCTGAGTTTCCTATATAGATATTTCTCTGATTTTTTGTCATTTTGTCCTCCTTAAAAAAAGTTGACATTCACTTCTTGTTCTTTGTACAATCCTTCGCTATCCATAGGAATTTCTATATATCCATCTGCTTCAGAAAGACAGCTTATCATAGAAGATTTCCCCAATATGGGAATTGCCCTTTCTTTTTCGATTTTTACAAGCTGTATGGTATGCTTTCCAGGAGCTGAGTGGACATTTGTAGAAATTTTGTAAACTCCTACACGTTTTTTTGCACTACATTTTTCTAATTTGTTAATTATGGCTTTTACTACTACTTCAAATACGCTTATAGCTGCTCCAGGGTGTCCCGGCAATCCTACTATTGCGGTTTTTTCAGATACTCCTAGTATAGTAGGTTTCCCAGGTTTTATTGAAATCCCATGAACAAATACTTCCCCCATAGATTTGATTACATCGTATGTATGATCTCTGTCTCCTACTGAGCTACCTCCAGATATTAACACCAAATCACTTTTACTTATAGCCTCTTTAAGGGTCTTTTCAAAGAGAGATTTGGTGTCTTTTAAAACTACTTTGGACATTACTTCACAGCCACAGTCTTTTAGCATAGCCTCTATGGCATAGGTATTTATATCTCTTATCTTTCCTTCTTCTATTTTTTCATTTATATCTATAAGCTCATCCCCTGTAGAGATTATAGTGCATTTTATTTTTTTTCTAACCTTCACTTTATCTATTCCAACAGATGCAAGAATTGCTATTTCCTGTGGTCTTATTTTTTTTCCTTTTTGTATTATTTTAGCTCCTTTTGAGATATCATCCCCAGCTTTAATTATATTTTCTAGATGAGCAACCCCTTTATATAAAGCTACTTCATCTTCAGATAACAGCTCTGAGTGCTCAATCATTACTACAGCATCAGAATTTTTAGGGACCATTGCACCTGTAGGAATATAAGCTGCCTCCCCAGATGATAAGCTCATTTTGGATTTTTTCCCCATTTCAATTTTTTCTACTATTTTATGAATGGATGGTATAGCCTCTGATGCCCCAAAGGTATCATTTGAAATCACGCTATATCCATCTACTGTAGATCTGTTAAAATGTGGCAAATCCTCTGGAGAGATTATATCTTCGGAAAGTACTCTTCCTAATGAATCTAAAATATTGATATCTTCAGATTCAATACATATATCACTATATTTCTTTTCAATAAGCTCTAAAACCTCTTTATACGTCAAAGTGTTAAAAAAATCCATTTTAATGCCCCCTAGCAAGCCAATAAATTTAAAAATTCTAATATTTGTAAATTTTCCGATATTATAGAATATTAATATTTCTTTCATTTTAAAACAATATTCATAAACATACAATTGGAAATATCATATTTATATATTTTAATATATGGATAATTATTTCCTTGCACATTCTGAGCTTTTACCCAAAAGAATATCTAAGCCGTGATAAAGCGTATCTATTACAAATTCAAGACTTTCACGAACTGCTTTAGGACTTCCAGGCATATTTATAATCAAGCTATCATCTTTGATTCCCGATGTAGCTCGTGATAGCATAGCTCTTTTAGTTATATTTAGACTATTATATCTTATTGCTTCCGAAATTCCTGGAGTCTTTCTTTCAATAATCTCTTCAGTAGCTTCTGGAGTCACATCTCTTTTAGAAAACCCAGTACCTCCAGTTGTGATTATAAGGTTGACTTTATTATTTATCATATTGTAGAGAGCTTCTTTTATTTGCTCCTTTTCATCGGGAACTATAACCTTTACGGTAACATCGAATCCCGATTTTAAAAGTATCTCTTCGATTACTTTTCCACTTTCATCCTGTCTTTCACCTTTAGAGCCTTTGTCACTAGCTGTCAGTATTCCTGCCTTATACATAGTCCACCTCTTTTCTAAATATTCTGTCATCTTAATTTATATTATAACAATATTTTGTGTTTTTTTATACCATTAAACCTTTTAAATATGGTCTTTTTTTCTGATATAATGTATTAAAATTAATTTGATTGAAAAAGAAAGGTTTTTATTATGTGGAATGATAAAAGATACCATAGCTTGAACTATGAATTAAAAAAAATATTTGGGGAAAAGATAATAAAGCTTTCTATCGATGGAGGTTTTACTTGCCCCACCAGAGATGGCACTAAAGATACTAAGGGGTGTATATTTTGTAGCGAAAGAGGCTCAGGAGATTTTGCTGGTTTTTCAAGCACCCATATTCATGAGCAAATGAAAGAGCAAATAAACCTTCTTAAAAACAAATGGCCTAATGGTAAATATATAGCATATTTTCAAAATTTCTCAAATACCTATGATGATATAGAGAGGTTGAGAGAAAGATATGAAAAAGCCTTAGAGTTTGAAAACGTTGTTGGTCTAGCCATTGCGACGCGCCCAGACTGCATATCCAAGGAAATAGTTGATTATCTATCTACCCTTAATAAAAAGACATTTCTTTGGGTAGAGCTTGGACTACAGACTTCAAATGACTCTACAGGTGAGTTTATAAGAAGAGGATATTCTTCTAAAGATTTTGATAATGCAGTAGATTTACTAAATAATGCTCAAATTAGAACTGTTGGTCATGTAATTCTTAGTCTTCCAGGAGAAACTAAATTGGATTTTGAAAATACTATAAGACAGATGACTAAAAAAAATATTTGGGGTATAAAGATACATATGCTTCATATATTAAAAAATACAGACCTTTATAAATATTATCTTGAAAATCCATTTCCTCTCTTATCTCAAGATGAATATGTCAAATTGGTGTGTGATCTCCTTGAAATCATACCAAATGAAGTGGTAATACACAGATTAACTGGAGATGGTCCTAGGGAATTACTACATGAACCTTTATGGACTGGAGACAAAAGAAGAACTCTTAATTCAATAGACAAGGAATTAAAGAAAAGAAATACTCTACAAGGCTTTCGAGCATAACTAGATTTTTAGTTCATTTTTATATTAAAATAGGGTAATATTATTCTAAACAGCTAAATTTAGGAGGGATTAAATTTATGGAACTTTATATGAAAAACTATGAAAAATGGGTCAATGATTCTTTTATTGACGAAAAAACAAAAAAAGAGTTAGAAGAGATAAAGGATAATAAATCTGAGATTGAAGATAGATTTTATCAGGATTTGGAGTTTGGTACTGCTGGACTTAGAGGAAAAATTGGTGCAGGAACAAATAGAATGAATGAGTATGTAATAGCTAGAGCTACCCAGGCTTTTGCTAACGTAATAAATAAGCATGGAGAGGACTTTGCAAAAAGAGGAATAGCAATCGCTTATGACTGTAGATTATTTTCTCCTGAATTTGCTAAACAAACGGCCCTTGTAATGGCGGCAAACGGAATTAAAGCCTATCTTTTTGAATCTTTAAGACCAACTCCTGAACTTTCTTACGCTGTAAGATACTATAACTGCAGCGCTGGAGTTAATATAACAGCAAGCCATAATCCAAAAGATTATAATGGCTATAAAGCATATTGGCAGGAAGGCTCTCAAATTAAATCCGATATAGCAAATATGATTTTGGAAGAAATATCAAAAATTGAGTCTTTTTCAGAAGTTTCTATTATGGGTGAAAATGAAGCTCTTAAAAAAGGCTTGCTTGAATATATAGGAAAAGAAGTTGATGATAGCTATATTAATGAAGTAAAGGGAGTTTCTATAAGAGATAAAGAACTTGATAAATCTATCAAAATAATATATACACCTCTTAATGGCGCTGGAAATATTCCTGTAAGAAGAGTTCTTTCTGAGATGGGATATGAAAATGTATTTGTAGTCAAAGAACAGGAACAACCAGATGGAACATTCCCTACTATAGAATACCCAAACCCTGAAGATTTAAAGGCATTTGAGTATGCTGAAAAACTAGCCGACGAGGTAGATGGAGAGCTTTTGATTGCAACAGATCCAGACTGCGATAGGCTTGCTGTCCAGATAAGACATAACGGAAAAATAACTCCTCTTAATGGTAATCAAACTGGAGTAATCCTTATAAATTATATATTGTCATCTTTAAAAGAAAAAAATAGAATTCCGGAAAACCCAGTTATTGTAAAATCAATAGTTACAGGCGACATGGGAACAGCTATTGCAAAAGACTACGGTGTAGAAATGATAAATGTTCTTACAGGCTTTAAAAATATATGCGCCCTTCCTAATGAGTATGACAAAACCAAAGAAAAAAACTTCATTATGGGATATGAAGAAAGTATAGGTTATGCAATTGGAACATTCGTAAGAGACAAAGACGCAGTATCAGCATCCCTTATGCTTGCAGAAGCCGCAGCATTTTATAAAGCTCAAAACAAGACACTAATTGATGTGTTGAATGATCTTTTTGAAAAATACGGTTATTATCAAGAAAACACTATTTCTTTAGTACTTGAAGGAATAGAAGGACAAAAGAGAATAAAAAGAATGATGGAGCAGTACCGTGAAAAATATCCAAATAATATTGGAAGCTCTAATCTTATGAAAAAAATAGATTATGAGATTCAAATATCAACTGATATTTCCAGCGGGAAAGAGTCTAAAATCGATATCGAAAAAACAGATGCATTAAAGTTTTTATTTGACGATGGATGCTGGTATGCTTTAAGACCTTCTGGGACTGAGCCAAAAATAAAGCTTTATGTATATTCGAAGGCAAATACTTTAGAACTTGCCCAAGAAAAACTAAAAGAATTTGAAAAAGATGTACTTGAAAAACTTCACTCAATAGAATAAAGCTAAAATAAAAAACAAAGCTCATAATATTAATCGAGCTTTGTTTTTTTATTTGTTATTATAGCTATCTTAATTTAGGCCCACCTTGACCTTTTTGAGGTCTCATTACCTGAACTCTTACTGGCTGAAACTGGATTATTTCATTTGACTTTTCTTCAAAATAAACTCCATAATAATTTCCTGTTTTCATAGAAAGCTTTCTAAGAGAGAATAGTTTTTTTGAAATTTTTCCGTTTTTCATTATAATAGCGTACTTTCCAAACTTGCCCTTTGGAGGAGTTATAGACAAGACCTTGCCTTCAAAATAATACTTTTTTCTTTTTAATGAAACAAAAATTCTTATTAAGAATGCACCTAAAGCTGCTGCTAATACAATAAAAGGTGCTTTAATCCACCAGCTATTTATAAAAATAGCACCTGCAACAAGAGCTATAAATACAACAACCATAGCGGCTATCCTTAGTATGGCTTTTCTTTTTTCACTTTCCAAATGCACATCCCACCTTAACTATATATTTGACAAATTACATTATACCAAAAAACATCGTAATTCCCAACCTTTAATATATAATCCTAGGGGAGATTTCATATTTCTAACCCAAAGATTTTTTTTGAACTATTTGTTGCTCCACCTCTTCAAATATCTCTACAATTTTAGGGTCATATTTTTTCCCTTTTTCTTTTCTAATAGTTTCTAAAGCTTCATCAAAAGTCATTTTTTTTCTGTAGGGACGTTCACTAATCATTGCGTAAAATCCATCTATAAGGGCCATCACTCTTGAGTTTAAAGGTATTTCTTCTCCCTTTAAACCCCTAGGATATCCATTCCCATCATAGTGTTCATGATGATATAATATATCTTCAGCTATATATGACAGTCCTTTTGTCGCTATCGCTATCCTATATCCTACTTCTGGATGTTTTTTTAATATTTTCCAGTCTTCTTCAGTAAGGGTATCTTTTTTTTCAAGGAGTGATTCAGGAATAGAGAGTTTTCCTATATCCTTATAATCACTTAATAAAATAAGAGAGTTTATCTGTTCTTCATTTAGTTTTAATTTCGCTCCTATTTTTTTTATCAACTGTTTCATATCTACAAATTCTTTAATTTTATTATCTTGGTGTGCTATCGCAAGGGATTCCTGCAATGTCTCAAGTATGGTATCTTTGAGCTTGATTCCCTCAAGTAACTTTGCTTTATACATTTTATCTTCAGCTTTTGAAAATTCTTTCATCAGGTTTCCTGCAAGAACATCTTTTGTAATTCCTCCAAAAGAAATACTTGGCTTTACTTTGAAATTTTTTAAGGCTTTTATTTTTGCTTTTATTCTGTTTTCTACGATGTCTCTTTCTTTTTCATTTGTCTTTGGCAAAATTATGGCAAATTCATCTCCTCCAAGCCTAGCCACTATATCATCATCTCTTGATGAGTTTTTTAATACTCTTGCTATAGCTTTGAGTATCCTATCCCCTTCTTCATGGCCAAAAGCATCATTTGTAAGCTTTAAACCATTTACATCCCCAACTAGAAGACTAATCGGAAGATTTTCCTTTTTATTAAGATCTTTTATCATCATTTCAAAATAACCTCTGTTGTAAAGCCCAGTAAGAGAATCATGAAGGCTTAGATATTCAATTTTTTCTTTCATTACTTTATCTTCTTTTGAATAAACTGCAATTCCTAGCATTCCAATTAATCTTTCATCTGGTGCCGAAAGTCTTACCTTAAAAATATCTAAATTTATTTCTTCCTTTCCAATTAAAAAATTCTTGGAATAGTGAAGTATTTCGTCACTTCTTACTACAAAATCTTTTGATTTAGTCATTTCCTCTAAGATATCTTCTCTAATCTCATCTACAGAGCTTACTTCTAGTTCATTTAGTATCTTTGAATTTACAAATATTATATTGTCATTCATATCTACTGCCCAAACTGCTAAAGGAGAATTTTCTAAAATTGCATTTAAAATTGCATATTGATATATAAATTCATCCTTTAATCCTTTAACTAATTTTGTTTTGTATGGTAAAGGATTTATATCTAACATATTAAAGTAGTTTTTTTTATTCATTTCATTACCCCCTTACCAACAATACTTGTTAAAATTTATAAGTAAATATTTAAAGGAAGAAAAAGGTAAATTTTTTTTATAATTTTATTATATTCGTTTTTATATACTTATCCTATGTACTGATTTTCAAACTCATTTTGTTGAAATCTCGAAAAAATTATTACAAAAGTAGTTTTTCTTCTTAATATTTAAATACCATTATTTTTGAAGAATAATTCATATTTTTTATTTATAAATGAAAAAATAAATGATATACTGTTAAAAAGTCTTATTGCAAATAAATTGCATTTACGAAAATGGAGGTTAATATATGAAAAAAATTATTTATTTTACATTTGTCATTGCATTTTCTATTCTTATAATAGGCGGATGCACAAATAATCAAACTGAAGTAGAAGATACTCCCCAAAGCATTGAAGAAGTATCTGATTATGAAGTTCCAAAGGTATATGCATCATTTTATCCTATTTGGGATTTTGCTCAAAGGATTGGCGGAGAAAGAATAGACCTTGAGCTTATTATTCCAGCAGGTGCAGATCCTCATCATTTTGAAATAAGTGCTAGAGGGCTTGCTGATATGGAAAATGCAGACTTAATATTTTTAAACGGACTAGAATTTGAACCATGGGAAAATGACTTAAGAAGCATTGCTCAAGGAAATGTAATATCTCTAGGAGAATATGCCAGACCTCTACCTTTTGGAGATGATCATCATAGTCATGGGCACGACCATAATCACGACCACGATGGAGAAGATAATCATGAGCACGGTCTAATGGACCCTCATGTTTGGCTTGACCCAAATAGAGCAATAGATATGAGCTCTGCACTTCTTGATGCACTCATAAGCATAGCTCCATCTAATGAAAATTACTATAAAGCTAATTTCGAAGAACTTAAAGATGAACTAGATGAACTTGACAGAAAGTATTCGGCTCTTAAAGATATAGAAAATAAAAAACCTATTGTAGTATCTCACAACTCATACGGATATATTTCAGATACTTATGGAATAGAGTTTTATTCAATATCTGGAATGTCAGCTGAACAGGAACCTAGCCTTAGAGTTCTTTCTAATATAATAGAGCTGGTAAGGGAAAAAAATATAGAAGTTATATTTTTTGAAGAGCTAGCAAATGAAAAGGTTGCTCAGACTATAGCCAGTGAAACCGGAGCAAAAACTGATGTGCTTTATACAATAGAAGGTATGACAGAAGAAGAAATCCAGTCTGGAATGGGATATATTTCAAAAATGAATGAGAATCTAAATAAGATACTAGAAGCTATTCAATAAAAGCTTTATACTAAGTTAAGAAAGAACCTTACTCATAATTTACAAAATATGGATAAGGTTCTTTTTAATTATGATTTTAGATATAAGGTTTTTTACACACGGTTATTCGGATTCATCATTGATGTTGACATGTACCCTCCAGAATGAGAAGTTATATCATTTACTGAAATGAAGGCTTTTATTTCTTTTTTCTGTAGATAGTCGTATACTTCGTTAACTCTCTTTCTCTTCAGAGTGATAAGCACCATTAATCTCTCTCCATCCTTACCTTCTCCTCTGAAAATAGTTATTCCAAAACCTTTTGCTCTTAGCTCATCAATTATATATCTAGATTCATCATTAATTATAAGTCTCATCTGGACATCTCCAAATGCTAAAAGTCTCTCAACTCTAGATCCAATTAAGTTTCCCAGAGAAAAACCTATAGCATAAGCAATAAGATACCACCAGTTGTCTAGCTGGCTTACAACATTTCCTAGAACTTTAATATATACTATTACCTCTACAAAACCAATCATTGCTGCAACCTTAGACATTCCTTTAGTAAGAAGTATAGTTCTTACAGTGGCTAAGGACACATCACAAATCCTTAAAGCTATTATCATCAACATATTTATAATCAAAATCCCCATAGTCAATCCTCCAAAAAATAATTAATTACTCACTAATATTTATAGTATCATTTCTTCTAATATCTATACTTCTCACTTTACTCATATTCCCACTTTTGTCAATTGCAAAATATGTCAATCTACTCCCTTGAGGACTTACTATTCTGTATCCTCCTTCATATTCATAAGGTCTTATACTAGGATATCCATCTCCCAAGGAATAATATATCTTTACTTCTTCATCAGAAAAAAGGGTGATTTCTGAGTTTTTAATCTCCCTATATACCCTTGGAGGTGTCAAATCACCCCGTGGATGATTTATAGCCTCGTGATTTAGTACAGAAATATACCACGACATGGTATGATGCTTTAGCTTTCTTCTTGTTACCTCTTCAATAAAAAAGTATATTCTATCCATTGCAGATCTTTTAGAATCCACATCACTATCTTCTTCAATAAATACTCCTTGATCATATACTCGCTCGTTACCTATCTGCCTGAACTCTGGATTATTGGTCCTAAAAATAAAAGCAAGTAGTCTGGATTTATTTAAATATTTGTTTTCAGATATGAAACCTGCGACAACATCTCTAATATAATCAAAAGCCCTTACCCCTCTATTACTATAGGGTACTATATCATATCTTTCCACAATTCTATGAAAAGTCAACATATTAGTAATATTGTCTGAAGAAAAATATCTTTTTTCAAAGGTCTGATCTGTAAAAGGGGGAGCTCCAAAGCTATATACGGCTATGTTTTCCCTTGGGACATTGTTTATTTTTTCATCAACGAGCATAGCTCCATAAATTGCTGCCATTGCACCACCAGAGCTATGGCCATTTAAAATAAAAATATCTTTTGAGTATTTTGCTTCATCTATAATTTCTCTTAAGGTTTTACTACCTAGATATATACTTTCTTCCAGTTCTTGAAAAGCCTGTACACATGCCAGATATCCTCTATGAACCTTGACATCTTCTAGCTCTTTATGCATGCTATCTTTTGCAGATATGGCATTTATGAGCCAGTCCTCATGGACTTCTTCTGGTTTGTTAAGTCCTTCTGTCCCTCTAAATGTAATAGAGATTACTCTTACAGTATCACCATTTACATTCACCCATTTATATCCTACTATTGCCTGTGTAGAAGCCTTTGCTAAGTTTTTTATTTTAGGAGAATCAATGCCTATACTGCCACTACTTCCTTTTCTTATAAATCTCCATAACCCTCCATAGCTTTTCAAAAACTCATCGATATCAAATCTTTCTGTTTGATACTGATGAACTAACTGTATGTCATCAAAATTATTTTTATATAATATTTCTCCAAAGTATCTGTTTGAAGAGTCTACTAGCTCTGCTTCTCTAAGCTCTACTGGATTTCTATAGCTTTGTGAAGAGCTATAGGCTGAAAACTGAGCCAAAGGATATGAAAACTCAGGGTTATATCCATATATTTCTCCAATTCCTCTTGCATAATCCTGATATTTTGGTAAATATTCTCTATCTCCCAAAATAATATAGGGTCTTTCCTGAGCAAGGGAAATTTGAGAAAATATAATTAAAAAAAATAAAACGGCAAAAATAACTTTTATATATCTTTTCATTACTAAGTTCAGTCTCCCAGCTATTTGACAATCTATACCTGTATTATAAACCTTTATATCTCTTTAATCTACTAAAGGCGTCTGTAATTATTGATATCTTCTATCATCTCTTTAGTAACTGAAATAGCCTTATCAAATACACCTTCTCTATATAGATTGAAAAGTATAAGACCTAATGGTATTGCAATGAGCATACCTAAAAAACCTCTAAATTTGAATCCGGTATACATAAGAACAAGGGTAACAAGAGGATCTAATCCAATTGAATCTCCAATAAGCTTTGGCTGGATTACTTGTCTAGTTACCTGAACAGTTGTATATATAATTAAAAGTCCAAAAGCCGTAAAATAATCCGATGTCAAAGCCTTAAATAATGCCCAGGGTATAAGTATTATTCCTGAACCAAATAAAGGCAAGAAATCAAGTACTGCAATGAGTATTGTTAAGATAAAAATATAATTTACTCTTAAAACCAAAAAACCTATGAGAACTATAAAAACTACTATTATCATTAATTGGAACTGTGCTTTAAAATATCCACCTAAAACCACTTTTAGATTTTTAGAAATAAAGTAGTATCTATGAAGTATATAATTTGGAGTTATATCATTTATAAATGAATTTAGTCTATCTCTATCCACTATAAAAAAATATGCCGCTAGTATAGTAATTATTATATTAAGGAGAGTACTTGGAAGATTTTTGGCAATATTACCTGCGGCTACAACAGTTGGAATCCCCATGTTTTGGATAAATTCTCCAATATATTCACTTAGGTTTTCTGTTACTAATATTAGGTTATCCTTTAAAGGTGGCGGAAGTATTTCGTAGAATCTTATAAGATTCTGCTGAACTTTTAATATATCCGATTCAAGATTTTCATATATTTGAGGAAGATTTGAAACAAACTCTACACTCTCCGAATAAATCTTAGAGAAAGCAAAATATATACTAAATATAATTAAAGTTAATACACTGATTATTATTATAGCAGAGCTTAATTTTCTAACAATATTCACCTTGGTTTCTAGAAATTTCACAAGAGGATTAGCTATTATAGAAATTATCCATCCAATTAGGAAGGGCATAAAAAAAATCAAAGCCCTAGGAACTATAAAAAATATAATTAAAACCATAATAATAAGAAATATTATATTTACAAATATTTTGAGATATTTATTCGAATAATTATTTTGACTGTTCATAAGAGTATCTCCTTAATAAATAGTTGAAATATAGTAAATCTTCCAGAATTTATATTAGATAATTATACCCAATTTTTCATGTGCAATTCTTATTATCCTCTACTATTGCCATAATTAATCTTTCATAAGTATTAATGCACTTCTTGGAGAAACACTCACTGTGTTTCCTTCAACTATTCCAATTGGAAAAGCTGAAGCTTTATGCTCATCTGTATATATCTCCCATCCAGAATAAGGTAATTTAACTGTTTTCGAGCTTTTTAATGCATTAAATATTATAGCAATATATTTTTTTATATCTTTGTTTGCATTATTTTTCAAAATATAACCAACCATATTTTTGCTTGGCATATCAAGAAATTCCAGATTATTATTTAACATCTTATAATCAGTCATCCTAAATGCTGGGTGTTTTTTTCTAATTTCGATTAACCCCTTATAATACTCAAACACCTCTTTATATTTTGTTTTTCTGCTCCAATCGATTTCATTGACTGAGTCTGGAGATTTATAGCTGTTTTCTACAAAATTCTTTGTTCTTAATAATTCTGATCCACTGTGTATAAACGGTATCCCTTGAGACGTGAGCACTATAGCATCACAGAGTTTATTTATTTTTATTTTTTCTGATTCACTTTCATCACAGTTTGTAAGATTGATTTTATCCCAAAGAGTATGGTTATCATGGCAAGCTACATAGTTGATGCACTGAGCTGGAGAGTTTGCCCAAGGTCTTGAGGAATAAAGTATTTTAGAATAATCTACTTGTTTATGGAAGGTAGCACCTACAATCCCAAATTTCACAGTTTCCTCTAAGTTATTTTTTCCACTTGCAAAACCCTTTTCTCTTTCATCATTATAACTACCTTTTATTGCATCTCTTGTGTCATCATTAAAGGCTGCTATTTTATCAAGTTTATATGTGTTTTCCTTTACAGCCATCCTTTCAGGTCCTAAAGAAAGTTCGCTAGCCGCCCACCCCTCTCCGTATACAAGTATAGAAAAGTCTATTTCATCCAGTCTTTTCCTCACTTCTTTCATTGTCTTTATATCATGTATCCCCATTAGGTCAAAACGAAAACCATCAATACTGTATTCTCTTGCAAAATAAACAACAGAATCTACAATAAACTTTCTCACCATAGACCTTTCAGATGCAGTAGAATTGCCGCATCCTGATTCATCTATAAAATTTCCATCTTCATCTAATCTATAATAATAATCTGGAACTGTTAAATTTAAATATGAGTCCTTTGTATTTCCTGTATGATTATAAACAACATCCATAACTACCCTTATCCCATTTTCATGTAAAGTTTTTATCATTTCTTTAAATTCTTTTATTCTAAGAGCTCCATCATATGGATTTGTAGAATAGGATCCTTCAAGAGAATTATAGTTTAAGGGATCATAACCCCAGTTATATTGAGGAATATCCAAATTTTCTTCATCTATACTCAAAAAATCAAATACAGGAAGGAGATGAATATGAGTTATTCCTAACTCTTTTAGGTGTTCTGCTCCAGTAGACTCCCCTTCGTTATTTTTAGTATTTAGCTCTGAGAGTCCTAAAAATTTCCCTTTGTTTTTTATTCCAGATGAATTATTTATAGATATATCTCTAATATGTGCTTCATATATTATTGCATCAGTCATGTTTTTAAAAGGTGGCTTTTTGTGATTCAGCCATCCCTTAGGGTTAGTACTTTGCAAATCTATAATCATTCCTTTTTTCCCATTTACACCAACCGCTTTTGCATAAGAATCTACTACTTCATTTCTTGATTTTCCAATATTAATTTCATAGGTGTAGTAAATCCCATGACTATATCCTTTTAGTCTAGAAGACCATACTCCTTTATCTTCTTTTGTCATTTTTATTTTTTTAAAGCAATCTTTATCTAGTGGGTTTTTATATAGTTTTAAGATTACCTGATCTGCTGTTGGAGCCCATATCTTAAATCTTGTTTCATCACTAAGGCACATCACTCCTAGATCTTCTTTATCATAAAAAAACAACTTATCAAATTTTTTGCTGTCAAAAATATCTTCAATATTAATTTTCATAGAAGGTCTCCTTTTTAAAAAGATTTAGCCTAGATGAAATTTATAATACCATTTCATCTAGGCTAAGTCTAATTTTTAAATAGTGAGCTATCTAACTAAATTGATTATATATAGGTATTATATAGGGTTTTCCAGTCATAGGATTTTCAATTAGATTAACATCAAGATTGTAAACGTTTTTTATATTTTTCTTTGTTAAGACAGCTTCTGCTCTGCCAAAAGAAATAATTTCCCCTTCGTTCATTAATATTATTTCATCGCTATATTGTGCAGCAAGATTAAGATCATGAAGTATCGCTATTACTGTTAGATTTTTTTCCTTATTTAAATTCTTTATAGTATCTAATAGCCCAATTTGATGCTGAATATCTATATTTGATATAGGCTCATCTAATATCATTAAGTCAGTATCTTGGGTTATAGTTCTTGCAATAATAACACGTTGCCGTTCTCCACCGCTTATTTGATTTATCTTTTTGTCTCTAAGGTGCCAAACTTTGGTTATATCCATAGCTCTTTTAGCTATTTTAATGTCTGATTCACTTTCAGATTGAAATCTTCCCATATAAGGTGCTCTTCCCATTAAAACTATATCCATAACTGAAAAATCATAGTCTATTGAAGTATTTTGAGGAACACAAGATATTTTTTTTGCAATAACCTTTGCACTCATTTTTTTTATATCCTCTCCTTCAACAAACACTTTTTCACCTTGAACATCAACTAATTTGGCAATATATTTAGCTAAAGTTGTCTTGCCTGAACCATTTGGCCCTATGACGCTGTAGAATTTACCTTTTTCCAGAGATATTCCAATATCATTCAATACTATATTGTCACCATATGAAAATTTCAGTTTCTTAATCACTATTGAATCATTTATATTTTTTTTCAATTTGTCACCTTCTTTTTACTCTTAATTAAAAGATAGATAAAATATGGTGCTCCAAAAAGGGATGTAATTGCACCAACTGGTATTTCCGCTGGAGACATTAATGTTCTAGCTAATGTATCTGAAATTATCATAAAAATTGCTCCTAAAACAGCTGAAAATGGAACGAGGTGTTTATAATCGGGTCCCACTACCATCCTTACAGTATGGGGAACAATAAGTCCTACAAAACCAATAATCCCACCTACTGATACAGTTGCTGCAACAACAATAGAGCAAAGTAAAAGAAGAATTTTTTTTACCTTCTCTACTTCTATGCCTAGTGAACTTGCAGTGTCCTCTCCCATAAGCATAATATTTAAGTCTTTGGCAAAAAATATTACAAAAAAAGTTACTATTAATGTAATTGGAGCAAGTATTTTGACATGTGTCCAGCTTGCTGCGGAAACACTTCCCATTATCCAAAATACTATCTTATCCAGTTGAGATTTATTAAATATCATCATAATTGATATTACTGAGGAAAGAAGATAGCTTATTGATATTCCTGCTAAAAGAAGGGTTATTACAGGTACCTTTCCCCCAATTTTTGCTATATGATATACGATTATCATAGTAGTTATAGCTCCTATAAAAGCCATAATGGTGATTGATCCAAGTCCTAACAAACTGCTTTGAAACCCTAAAACTATACCAATTGTAGCTCCTAAGGCAGCTCCTGAGGATACCCCTAGCACATATGGATCCGCCATCGGATTTTTAAACATACCTTGAAATGCCGCTCCAGATACAGATAATCCGCATCCTATAAGAGCAGACAGTAAAATACGAGGAAATCTTATATCCCACACTATGGTTATATAATTATGTTTTATTCCATCTAATGATATTAGTCTATCCAATAAAATTATTCTATTTAGTATGATTTTTGCTCCATCTACAAAAGTTATATCTGCAACTCCCACCATACTAGATATTATTATTACTAAAAATAGCGCTATAAAGGATAGTATAAGTAATAATCTATATCGGTTTTTATTTTCAAGATATGTCATAGTTTCACTCACTTCTCAAATGTTCAATATTTTTAAAATGCATCTGGATGAATTAGTTTTGCCAGTTCTTCAAGTCCATCAGCCAGTCTAGTTCCTTGTCTATCTAATTTGTTATTATCTATTTCAAATAATCTTCCTTCTTTTACAGCTGTTAGCTGAGAATAACCATTTGCATTTTCAATACCAGTCTTTGTATCAAAATACTTAGAACATATAAGAATATCAGGATCTTTTTCCAACACTTTCTCTATACTATATTTCCATCCTTGGGCATCATCCGCTGCATTTGACCCTCCTGCCATCTCAATCATTTTGGAAATAAAGGTTTCCCCTGTTGCAGTGTAATCTCCAAACTCTCCATATCCAACAACATAATATACAGATGGTTTTTCTCTTCCCTGAACTCTACTAGTTACATACTCGACTTTTTCCTTCATTTGATTTACAACAGTTTTGGCATTTTCTTCTTTATTTAATATAGCCCCAACTTTTTCTACAGTTTCATATACTCCCTCAAAGCTTTCTGGTCCATATAAAATCAATACTTTTATTCCAAGCTCTTCCATTTTCTTTAAAACATCTTCCTTAAAATGTGTAGAAGCAATTACAATATCTGGATTTATTTCCATTATCTTTTCTATACTAGGATCAGTTAGACTTCCGATTGATTCTATTTCGATTACATCTTCTGGATAGTCACAGAAATCTGTCCTTCCAACAAGTTTTTCCTGTGCATCAATTGAATATATTATCTCTGTTATGCTAGGTGCAATAGATATGACTCTTTGAGGTTCAGTTTCAAGTTCAACTGCTCTACCATATGAATCTACTATAGTCATTGGATATCCAGATTCTATTTCCCTTATTTCACTATTTTCCGAATTAACATTTTGACACCCTGACAAAAATACTACTGAAAACAAAAATATAAAGCTTAGTAACAAATTTTTTCTCATATTTAGTCTCCTTACTATATTTTTTTTGCAATAAAAAACACACCTAAGGTGTGAAAATAAAATATGTATTCTCATCCTCCCTCCGAAGATTTTGATTGAAGATTTATGGCAGGTTTCCTGACTAATGGCTCAACTTACTATCCAACCTTCTCGGTTTCCCAATGGTTATTTGGATTTCATCACCAATTACAGTAGCGGGGGCTGTAGCGAACTTTCATCGCTTTCCCTTTTAACCCTATAGGGCACCACAAATCTAAAATATTTAGTTTTTATTCATCTAATTGAGATTATAGCATCTCAACTAGATTATTTCAAATTTTAGGTTTCTTTTTAGTTATAAATATAGCAAATGTAATTAGGAAAATAGCTAGTAAAATACCAATTAAATTAATAAATACATCTATAATACTGCTAACTCTACCATCTACAAAAGACTGTCTATATTCGTCAAGTGCAGCAAAGGAAAAAGTGATTACAAAAGCCCATATCACAGATGTATAATGTTTTTTTGTATACTGATTTATCAGATAATATATTATTATGGTAAGAAAAAAGAAAACAACAACATGGGCTATTTTTCTAAGTATAAACTCTATTATTGCAGGATTTTCTCTAGCATATACATAAAAATCATCACTTACAGTCCTAAATGGTCCAAGCTCCCCCATATCCACAGGAATATGCCTAGAAAGAAATTGAGCAAAACTTACAAAATAACTGTCAAATCCTCTTAATATAACATTCAATTGTCTAAGCACAGGCAAAACTCTTAGTCCAGGTATTGACGAAAGGTAAAATATTCCCCCTATAGCTATTATGGCTATTAACCATGTGTTAAATCTTCTCATACAGCTACTCCTTCGCTAGATTTACCTTTGGTGCATATGATTCATGGTTCAAGGTTTTATAAAGCTGTGCATATGTTGCTTCATAATAAGGGTGAACTAAAAATACCCCAATCCCAAACATTAGGGCTCCCAAAATATACCATCCTAAAAAAGACAAATCTAAAACAAACATATCCATTTTATGCCCTTGTGTCATACTCATGCTCTTTTTTATAGCTTCCGAAGAATCAACATCTGGATCTTCAACTAAAATATATGGTACCATTTTATATGAGTAATGTTTTACAATGCCTGGAATTATAAGTAGTAAAGTCCATAAAAGAGTATATACTCCTCTTAAAACCATAGTTATTACTATGTTCGGATATGAATTTGACCTAAATACCCAAGATAAATCCCCTACCCTAGGTTCTTTTTCAGTTCCATCAAGAAAAAATTTTCTTCCTCCTATTTCAAGAGGGATTCCTATAAATACTCTCAAACTAAGAAATAGAATTATTATCATAATAGCAACTATTAATGAGATTGCAATAATTCCAGGTATTCCTATGGTATCAAATACTCTTCCTAAAAACGAGTCAGAATTATTTATTACTACTTCTCTTCCCTCAAAACGTACCCCTGAACCTTCGCTTGAAGAGCCTCTTCCACCTGAATTGAAAACTATATTTTCATTTCCCCCTGCAAGAGCAATTACAAGGGCCACTGCAAAAGCCTTCCAATAATATTTATTAAGAAACTCTTTGGCTTTAGTTTTTAGTTCCTTTCTTGTCCACATAAAAAATCCCCCTTTTAATTATCTAATATATATTATACTCAAAAAAATAATATATAACTGAATTTTTTATTCTTTTAATTTAATTTTAATGAACTCCTTGTTTTATGAACATCTATGTAGTATACTAACTTTAGTAAGAGATATATTCACATTTAATATCGCGGGGTGGAGCAGTTGGTAGCTCGTCGGGCTCATAACCCGAAGGTCATAGGTTCAAGTCCTATCCCCGCAACCAAAAAGAACTTAAAAACCCAGCGAATTCTGCTGGGTTTTATTATATTTCAGAAAAAAATATGGCATATTTTAAAAGGGTATATTAAAAAATATACCCTTTATTTTTATATTGTTTTATAATTGTTTTATTAGATTAGACATTTCTATAGCTGTTGCTGCGGCTTCAAAGCCTTTGTTGCCAGCTTTTGTACCAGCTCTTTCTATTGCCTGCTCTATTGTATCTGTAGTAAGAACACCAAATATAACTGGTATGTCTGATTCCAGTGATACACTTGCAACACCTTTTGTCACCTCACTTGAAACATAATCAAAATGTGGCGTTGCTCCCTTTATGACTGCTCCTAAGCATATTATAGCATCGTATTTTTGACTTTTAGCCATTTTTTTTGCTATCAGTGGTATTTCAAATGCACCTGGTACCCATGCTATCTCAATATTTTCTTCTTCTACTCCATGTCTTAAAAGTCCATCTACTGCACCCGATAAAAGCTTCCCACCTATAAACTCATTGAACCTTCCCACAATAATTCCTATTTTTTGACCTTGTGCTATTAATTTACCTTCATAAGTTTTCATTATTTTTCCTCCTCAAATTTTAATAAGTGACCCATCTTATCTTTTTTTGTTTTTAAGTAAAATTCATTTCTTTCATTATGATTAGTTTGTATGGAAACTCTTTCAATAACTTCTATACCATACCCCGATAAGCTAGCTATTTTTTTTGGGTTATTTGTCATAAGCTTGATTTTTCTCACTCCAAGATCATAAAGGATTTGAATTCCTATACCATAGTCTCTCATATCTTCTGGGAAACCTAGTTCTAAATTCGCCTCTACAGTATCCATGCCTTGGTCTTGAAGATGGTAAGCTTTAATTTTATTTAAAAGGCCTATACCTCTACCTTCTTGCCTCATATAAAGAAGTATGCCTCTTTTTTCTCCCTCTATTTCCTTTAAAGCATGAGCTAATTGATCACCACAGTCACATCTTAAAGAGCCAAAGGCGTCTCCTGTAAGACATTCAGAGTGAACGCGAACTAAAATCGGCTCATCTGACACGATATCTCCTTTCACTAGCGCTACATGATGCTCTCCATTTAGCTTATTTGTATATCCTACCATCTGGAAATCTCCGTATTTCGTTGGGAGTTTGCATTGTGATACTTTTTCAACTAGAACTTCATTTTTTCTTCTATAAGCTATCAAATCAGCTATAGTTATTATTTTCAAATCGTGCAATCTAACATACTCCATAAGATCCGGTACTCTAGCCATAGAGCCATCATCATTCATAATTTCACAAATCACTCCAGCACTGCTAAAGCCAGCCATTTGAGCCAAATCCACGGCTGCTTCTGTATGTCCCGCTCTAACAAGTACCCCTCCATCCTTTGCACAAAGGGGAAATATATGACCAGGTTTTGTAAAATCTGAATGGGATGCATTTTCATCTACAAGCTTTTTTATTGTTATAAATCTCTCTTCAGCAGAAATACCAGTTTTAGTATTTATAGCATCTACTGAAATTGTGAATGCAGTCTCCTTTGGGTCTGTGTTTTGATTTACCATTGGAAATATCTGAAGCCTATTTAATCTATCTTTGGTCATAGGTACGCATATTAATCCCCTGCCATATTAAGCCATAAAATTTACAGCCTCAGGGGTTACGGCATCTGCCGCCATAAGTAAATCTCCTTCATTTTCTCTATCTTCATCATCTACGACAACTATCATTTTACCTTTTTTTATATCTTCCAATGCTTCTTCAATACTGTTGAACTTCATATTTTTCCTCACTTTCTTTATCTATAAAAAACCATTTTCTTTGAGAAATTCCATATCCAATCTACTAGAATCTGTGTGTTTACTGTTAAACATAGTTAATCTTTCTACGTATTTTCCAAACATATCACATTCAAGATTAACAGTTTCACCAACCTTCATATCAGTCAATGTGGTCTCATCTTTGGTGTGAGGTATTATAGAAACTTTAAACTTCTCTAAATCTACATATGCAACTGTAAGACTTATACCATCTATTGCAATCGATCCTTTTTCTATAATATATTTCATTATAGAAGGACTTGCTTTTATAGTTATGACAGTAGCATTTTCATCTTTTTTTATATCTGTTATGCTTCCAGTTCCATCTATATGTCCTGATACTAAATGTCCACCTAGCCTATCACCTAATCTTAAAGCTCTTTCAAGGTTTACTTTTTTCCCTTTACTTAGGTCTTTCAGATTGCTTCTTATAAAGGTCTCAGGCATTACATCTACAGTAAAGCTATTGGATAAAAAATCCACAACGGTAAGGCAAACTCCGTTAGTACTTATGCTATCCCCTAGTTTTACATCTTCAAGAACTCTATATGCTTCAATTGTAAGCTTAGATGACTTTTTACCTTTTTTAATATCTTTGATTTGTCCAACTTCTTCTATTAGTCCTGTAAACATAAGCTAATCCTTTCTAACATATCCTTCTATTAAAATATCGTCACCTATTTTTGTGGCTTCTAAACAAGATATATTTATAGAATCTTTTATCAGCTTTATCCCATCTCCTCCAACAGGTGTTTTTGCTTCAACACCACCTATAATCTTTGGAGCAATAAAAGCCATAACCTTATCAACAATTTGTGCATCAAATGCAGAATAGTTAAGAGACGAACCCCCTTCTATAAGTACGCTATCTATTTTCATCTCCCCTAATTTTATTGCAAGAGCTTTTAAATCAACCTTGCCATTTACTTTAGGAAGTATTATTACTTCGGCTCCTTTGTCCTTTATTCTTTTAATCTTTCCATCACTTGCATTTTCAGTTGTCACTATAATTGTTTTTGATTTTGAATCTAGATTTAACACCTTAGAATCAAGAGGAATCCTACAAGATGTATCCACTATTATCCTATGAGGATCCATAGTATCTTTCATATTAAGTCTTGTTGTAAGACTTGGATTATCTTTTAAAACCGTTCCTATTCCTACCATTATTCCAGACATTCTATGTCTAATTTTATGCACTTTTTCTCTTGCTAGCTCTCCTGTAATCCATTTTGAATCACCCGTATAGCTTGCTATTTTACCATCTAATGTCATAGCTGTTTTTACTATAAAAAAAGGTATCCCTGTAGTAATATACTTTATGAATATTTCGTTTAGTTTTGTTGCTTCTTCTTCCAAAACCCCTACAGTAACATCAATATTATTTTCCTTTAAAATTTTTATGCCATTTCCGCTGACAAGTGGATTGGGGTCTTTCATAGCTATCACAACTCTTTTGATTCCTTCCGCCACAATCCTATTTGCACAAGGAGGTGTCTTACCAAAGTGAGAGCAAGGTTCAAGATTTACATATATTGTAGCTCCTATTGGACTTTCAATAAGACTTTCAAATGCATCTACTTCAGCATGATTTTTCCCGTATCCTCTATGAAACCCTTCTCCAATAATTTTGCCATCTTTAACTATAACTGCACCTACTAATGGATTTGGATTTACATAGCCTTCACCTTTTTTTGCAAGCTCTATTGCTCTTTTCATATATATCTGATCGATAGCTATAACCCCCTTAAACACAAAAACCGCCTGTCTGAGTATTCTTCAGAAGGCGGATTTGATAGTAAATTCTATAAACATAATTCATATTAGCAGTCAAAAATTACTGAGATGCTAAAGAATTTTGCCATATTTACAACAAAAGCTCTGAATTCGTTTAATTAGAATTCAGAGCTTTAAAATAGCTTTATCAATTTTGATATAAGATATTTTTCTTCTTCCATCCAGACTTTACTGTCGGTCTTGGAGTTACACCAAGTCAACCACAATGTGGCTCGCGGACTATCACCGCCGGTCGGGAATTTCACCCTGCCCTGAAGATAATATTTAATTTTGAAATAAATTTATCATTTAAAAATTAACTTGTCAAGATTTTTATTTTTTAATATATATTTAAATTTATCATTTTGCGAAAATACAATATCTATGTCCTTCTGTTTTAAAGCACTGATTACATGTTATGCATTTAGATTTTTCAAGATTTCCTGATTTCCATCTACTTACTAAATCATACTCCCTAAGAAATGGTTTTGACATTGAGAGATAACTTATCTTTGTATTGTTTAAAATTTTTTCCATATCAGAAGGGGTTCTATTTCCTCCCACTAAAATCACAGGAACACTGATACTTTTAGCAATTTCTATAGCCTCTTTTAAATAATAAGCTTCTGAATCTCTCGTCTTATCAACTCCGCCACCGCTAATCTCAATACCATCTATTCCAAGTAATGAGAGTTCTTTGCAAACCCAAAGACAGTCTTCATAATCTAATCCGCCTTCAAAGTAGTCTCTAGAGTTGATTTTTATAAAAACCGGAAAATCTTCTCCAACCTTATCTTTAATAGCTTCTAGAGTTTCAAAAATTATTCTAGCTCTATTTTCAATACTTCCTCCATATTCATCTTCACGCTTATTAAAAAATGGAGATAAGAACTGACTATAGAGATATCCATGTGCTCCATGAAGCTGTACACCATCAAATCCAGATTTTTTAGCTCTAAGGGATGAATCTGCGAAAGCATTTATCAACAGCTTAATTTCGTTTTTTGATATTTCCTTAGGAGTAATTTTTGAGGAAGGGTTTTCAACTTCTGAAGGACCCCATATAGTTCTACTCTTTGTATTAAATCTAGTACTAGAGCCACCATACACTATTTGCATTATTATATTGCAGTTATTTTTATGAACTAGTTCAGTAAGAGGTTTGTATGCTTCTATAAATTTGTCATCGTATATCCCCATCATCCCTGGATTGGGCTGCTCATCTTTCACTACATAGGCATACCCCGTAATTATAGTGCCCACATCCTTGCTTGATAAGTCTTCATATATATTGAGTAGCTCTTTTGTCGGCATCCCATCTTCATCTGCAAGTTGCTCCCATGTTGCAGACCTTATAATTCTATTTTTGAGATTCATATTTTTGATTTTGGTTTTGTCAAATAGTGTTTTTATTGATATCAGCCCCTTTTTAATTATTTACAAATAATCAAAGAGGGCTAAAATCACCCTCTCTCTAATTTATTTATATTATTTGCACCTTTCTATAAAAAAATCAAATATTTTTTTCTGTTCTTCATATTCACTTCCCATAAACTCTGGCTGCCACTGGACTCCCATAGCAAATGAGCTTCCAGCATACTCAATCCCTTCTATAACTCCATCTGAAGCCTTAGCTGTGACAACTAAATCTTTTCCAAGCTCTTTGATTGCCTGATGATGAAAGCTATTTACAAATATTCTGTCTTGATCAAATATTTCGAAAAGATATGAGTTTTGTTCTATTACAACAGAGTGGGACTTTTCACTTAGTATTGATGATTGAAAGTGCTTTATTGGGTTTCCTCCCATATAAGAAATATCTTGGTAGAGACTTCCTCCCATAGCAACATTTAGTACTTGTAATCCTCGATCTATACCAAGTACTGGAATACCTCTTTGGATTGCTTTTTTTGTAAGCTCTACGTCAAAGAAGTCTTTTTTTGTATTAAAATATCCAAGCTTTTCAAGGGGCTCTTCCCCATAAAACATAGGGTTTATATCTATTCCTCCAGTAAGTATGATTCCATCTACAAGGTCTAGATATCTTTCAAAGGTTTCTGTGTCATGAGTATGAGGAAAAAGTACGCAACTTCCTCCAGCTTCTTCAACCATTTTTACATTTTCGCTTACTAGAAAATATCTTTCTTGGCCTTTTGTTGCACTTTCATTGGAAATGATAAAATTAGTTGTTAGTCCTATAAGTGGTTTCATAAAATACCATCTCCTCTTTTAATAAAGGTTTTATAATTCTTGTAAGATATATATCCCATTACCTAGTTTATATTCATCAAAGAATTTTTTGTATGAAATTTAATTACTTTATTCCCAAATTATAACTCCGTTTTCGTCTGTCTCATATTTATCATAATCTATTTCTAATGAAACCTTAAGTGAAGGGTAAAAGTCTATTCTTAAATACCTTTTAATCCAACTGTCTGAATAGAGAATTAGGGCATGCTCCTTAACTGCTTCCCCTTCCATATCTTCATATTCATCATCTATAAACTCGGCTCCATTTATCTTTGTTCCATCTATGACAAATACTTCTCTTCCATAAAACTTATTTTTTAGAGACATAAAGTTATTGTCATCACATTCCATTATCAGAAGATTTTCATTCTCCTCCAGTAGTTTAAGATTTACTCCAATTGATATTTTATCTTTTTTTTCTCTAAAGATGAAATTATAAACTCCCTCCTCATCACTTTTAGCTTTAATATTAAATTTTTCAGCAATAAAATCTTTTAATAGCATAATCAATCTCCTTTCCCGTGAATTTTAATAAATATTCTATATTATAAAGTGTAATATAGAATGTTCATATAATCCAAACTTTTATTAGTTAAAAAATATTTTTTTATTGACTTATCCTTAGTTTAGTCCTATTATGAAAATATAAGTAAATAATTTTTACTATTAATTAGGAGGTTATTATGAGAAAAATATTAGCTTTTACTATTTTAGTAAGTGTTTTAACCACAACTATATCCTTTGCATCTCTGGATAATCAAGGAAATTCCAAAGGTAATAAAAATAATGCTCCAGGAATTCAAAAAAAACTTAATTCTCAAGAAGACAAGTTAAATCAAAAAGATAATTCTGAAGACTACATATCTACTGAAATTGAATCATCCGAAAAATCAACAAAAGAAGAAACAGCTATAAAGGTTCTTAGTAAAAAAGAAATTCAAGAAGCTAGACGAATTCAAAAAAAATTATTAATTGAAGAATTTAAAAAAAATAAATCAGACTTAAAAGAGAGGAAGCTCGAAGAGAGGATATTCGTAAATGGTATGAATATTAAGTTTGAAATTCCTCCTGTCATCAAAGAAGGAAGAACATTAATTCCTGTTCGTGCAATTACAGAAAGTTTAGGTGCTGATGTGGTTTGGGATAGTAAAACAAGCACCGTTACAATATCAAAAGACGACACTGTAATCATACTAACACTAGGGAGCAATATTGTTTTAGTCAATGGAGAAGAAAGAGAGCTTGAAATATCAGCACAATCTATAAACAACAGGACTTTTGTACCTTTAAAATTTATAAGTGATATTCTTAAAGTTGATGTGGATTATGACTTGGAAACTGGAGAAATAGATATCATAGATTTAGACGATAATGAAAATATACCTGGCGAAAATCCATCTGATTCAGATGATGAAACTACAGAATAAAAAAATTTATATTACCGCTGTCAAGAAAGCTCTATTCTTGGCAGCAGTAATAACTTTTATAAATAATGCTTTATTTGAAAGATTGCTAAGAATTAATTAACTCAAAAGATGCAATAAACTCTATACCTTTTTTTGATATTTCTTTAAAAGGCTTGTCTTTCCATATCCCTTTTATTCCCATTTCATTTGATGTGAGTTCAAAATGACACATTGCAATGCCAATGTCTATTTTCTGCATCTCAAATCCCATTTTATTACCTGGATAGTTTTCTGTTTTTTCGAGATAAAAATCATAATGATTTAAGTCTTTAGATACTATAATTACCCATGGTTGCTTATTTGAAGCTGATGGCCCAAGTCTCACCATTTCTAAAGGTGTCCTCAGAATCTCTTTTCTAGACTTATCAATTGGATTTAATTGCTCATCAAAAAATATCTCATCCCAATCTTTTCTATTGTCAGCCTTTACAGCAATCCTCATAGCTCTTTCAAGTAAAGATCTTTTTTCCAGGGGGTATCCTATTGGAGTAATACATGGAATTATTTCTTTGTCATTAAGAGTAATTGACTTGTCTAGCTTATCTCTAGTAAATGTGCCTCCAAGCCAGCACGTTCCTATTCCAAGACTTGTAAGATAAAGAATTAATTTTTGAAATACATATCCATATTCTACAAGCTCCCTTGAATCATTTATAGAAATTCCTACAATATAAGCCTTGGCATTTTTTATCACTCCATATGTACCTATTTTACCGTTTTCAGTCGTTTTATTTTCTAAAGTAGAGATTACCTTAAATTTTATTTTTGTACCAAACGGTCCAATAAGATTCTTGTCTTCTCTTATATAGTTTTCTATTTTCTTTAAATCGCTTCCACTTATTTTCTGAGTCAAAAATGTTCTAGTGGATTTTCTTTTCTTGATTATCTCCGAAATAGGCTGGCTAAACCTCATTCATTCATCCTCCTTATAAAAATTATCCTTACCTCATTATTTATAAGAAAAGTATATCATTCTTTAGCCCTATTTTATTATTTTTACATTTAATTAATTGTTTATTTGGGATATATTTAATTTATGTATGTTATTGGGAAGGTGTTTTTAATTTTATTTCTAGTTTCAATTAATAGATATGTAAATTATCTATGATGTAATTATGTTATAATTAGTCAAGAATGAACTATTTGAAAATTTTTTTATTATTGAAATAATAGTTCAAGATTTATAAAACTTACGATTCGAAAATTAAATTGATAACTATTTATAAAGGGAGATGATTGAATGGGAATTAAAATTGTGACAGATAGTACATGCGATATATCAATGGAGCTAAAAAAAGAGCTTGATATAGAAATAGTCCCACTAACGGTTATATTTGGAGAAAAAGAATACGCTGATGGAATTGATATTTCAAAAAAAGAGTTCTATGAATTAATGAGAAGCTCTGATTCTTTACCTAAGACAAGTCAGGTTACCCCTTTAGCATTTGAAAATGTATTTAAAAAAATACTAGATGAAGGTAATGATGTTTTGGGAATATTTATATCAAGTGAGCTTAGTGGTACCTATCAATCTGCAACTATAGCAAAATCTACTCTCGGAGACGATAAAATACATCTAATAGACTCAGAAACTACTACGTTTGGTCTCGCATCACTCGTATATGAGGCTATAAGATTAAGAGATAACGGTAATGATATAGATTCAACAATAATAGCTCTAGAAGAACTAAAGAAGAAAGTAGTTGTTTATGCTGCAATTGAAAATCTCACTTACTTAAAAAAAGGAGGGAGATTATCTTCTGTAGGTGCTACTATAGGAACCATGCTAAATCTAAAACCAATAGTCGAAATAAAGCATGGAAAAATCAATGCAATTCATAAATCTCGTGGTTATAGTAAGGCTCTAGATTGGATTATAAAAAAAGCTCTAGATATGAATATAGATACATCAAAGCCTGTGTATTTTGGTCATTCTGATGCCTTTGAAAAGGCTGAAAATTTTTCTAAATCGGCTCATGAAACAATTGATATAAAAGAATCTAAAATTATAGATCTTGGTATAACAGTTGGAACTCATGGTGGCCCTGGATGTGTAGGCCTTGGATTTTTCACTAAATAATCATTAATCTGATATTCTAAAAATATTCAAAATATACCCCTTGATTGGAGGCTTTAATTTTGAAAAAACAACTCCGCAAACTTAAGATATTAGAAATAGATCCTTGGCTTAAACCATTTAAAAATGAACTTAATATAAGAATGGAAGAATATGAAAAAAACAAGAAAAAATTATTGGAAAATCATGACTCTTTTAAGGATTTTGCAAATGGTCACCTTTATTTTGGCTTTCATGAAGTTGAAAATGGATGGATTTATAGAGAATGGGCACCAAATGCAAATGAGCTAACTCTTATTGGAGATTTTAATGATTGGAACCTAGATTCTCATCCCCTTTCCAAAAAAGAAAATGGGGTATGGGAAATATTTATCCCTGGCAAGGATTCACTTTACCACGGCTGTAGAGTGAAAGTGAAAATAAATTCAATGGGGAAAACTCTTCATAGAATACCACTTTATATTAAGCGGACGATTCAAAATCCAATATCTCATGACTTTAGTGGTCAAATATGGAAAGAAAAAGATGAGTTTAATTGGTCAGACCAAGACTTTAAAGTTAAGAATGAGCCACTTTTAATATACGAATCCCATATAGGAATGGCTCAAGAGAAAGAAGATTACGGGACATTTAAGGAATTCGAGAAAAACATTCTACCTAGAATAAAGGATGCCGGATATAATACAGTGCAGCTGATGGCAATCATGCAACATCCATACTATGGATCATTTGGATATCATGTATCTAATTTTTTTGCTGTCTCTTCATGGTTTGGAAATCCAACTGAACTTAAAGAGCTGGTAAACACTGCACACTCTATGGGGCTAAACATTATTATGGATATAGTTCATTCCCATGCAGTAAAAAATATTGCTGAGGGCATTGACGAATTTGACGGAACTACTACTCAGTTTTTTCATGAGGGTTTAAAAGGAATTCATCCAGCTTGGGATTCCAAACTATTTGATTACTCTAAACCAGAAGTTATTCATTTTCTTCTTTCAAACATAAAATTTTGGATGGACGAATATCATTTTGATGGATTTAGATTCGATGGCGTTACATCAATGATATATGATCATCATGGTCTTGGAGTAAACTTTGATAATTATGAAAAATATTTCAATGATACAGTTGATATGGATGCAATTAATTATCTTCAATATGCAAATGAACTTATTAAAGAAATCAGAAAAGATGCAATCTCTATATCTGAAGATATGAGCGGAATGCCTGGTATGGCACTTCCTATAGAATGTGGAGGTATTGGCTTTGATTATAGACTTTCTATGGGAGTTCCTGACTTTTGGATCAAATTATTAGACAAAAAAGATGAAAACTGGAGTATGTATGATATTTGGTATGAGCTTACTTCACTAAGACCTAAGGAAAAGCGAATCACCTATGTAGAGTCTCATGATCAAGCACTTGTAGGGGATAAAACTCTGTTTTTTAGACTAGCCGACCAAGAAATCTACTGGCATATGGAAAAATCAGATAAAAATCCGATTATTGATAGAGCAATGGCACTTCATAAAATGATACGATTCATTACAATCACACTCTCTGGTGAAGGGTATCTTAATTTTATGGGTAATGAATTTGGGCATCCAGAATGGATTGATTTTCCTAGAGAGGGAAACAATTGGAGCTTCAAGTATTGCAAAAGGCAGTGGAGCCTTGGTGATAATCTAGATTTAAAATATAATTATCTAAAAAAGTTTGATAAAGATATGATTTATTTTACTAAAATAAATCATATCTTAGAAACATCTGAGGTAAAAGACTTATGGCTTGATGATACTAAAAAAATTATAATATACAAAAAAAATGATTTGATTTTTTTATTTAATTTTCATCCAACGGACTCTTTTGAAGATTTTAGATTTCCAACTCATGAGGCATCTGATTATAAAGTTGTGTTTGATTCAGATGCAGAGATTTATGGCGGCCATGAACGAATAAGTAGAAAAGTAATATATTCCCCAAAACAACTCCATGAGTTTAATAAAAGCACTGGAATATCCATATATTCTCCTAGTAGAACTTTTCTTGTCCTTAAAAAAATAGACTGATGTTTAAAACCAAATAACAATAAACCCTAGATTATTCATAATTAATTTACTTAATTTATTGAATAATCTAGGGTTTTATATTATATTAAATCGTTTTAATCAATAACCCCTGCTCTGTAGATGTTATTTGAGCAGTTTTACCTTCAGATAATTCTCCTTTTATTATCATCCTAGCAAGCTGTGTTTCTATGTGTTTTTGAAGATATCTTTTAACTGGTCTAGCACCATAAACCTGAGAATATCCTTCTTCAACTATTTTATTTTTAGCTTCTTCAGTTAATTGAAGTTTAATATCTTTATCATAGATTCTTTTTTGAATATCTTCAAGGGCAAGATCTACAATCTTTAATATCTCATTTTTCCCTAATGGCTTAAATATTATGATATCATCAATTCTATTTAAAAATTCAGGCTTAAATGAGCTTTTTAAAGTTTCCATAACTCTATTTTTTGCATATTCTGTAATATTGCCTTCAAGATCTATCCCTTCTAATAAATACTGGCTTCCTATATTTGAAGTCATAATAACTACTGTATTTTTAAAGTTCACAGTTCTGCCTTGAGAATCTGTAAGTCTTCCATCATCTAGAAGTTGAAGAAGTGTGTTAAATACTTCTGGATGAGCTTTTTCTATCTCATCAAATAATATTACACTATAAGGTTTTCTTCGAACAGCTTCTGTAAGTTGTCCTCCTTCTTCATATCCTACATATCCTGGAGGAGCTCCAATAAGCCTAGCTACAGTGTGTTTTTCCTGGTATTCACTCATATCTATTCTTATGATATTCTCTTCTGAGTCAAATAGCGCATTTGCTAATGCTTTTGCAAGCTCTGTCTTTCCTACTCCAGTTGGCCCTAGGAAAATAAAAGAGCCTATAGGTTTTTTAGGATCTTTCAACCCAGACCTTGCTCTTAGAACAGCATCTGATACAGCGTTTACGGCTTCATTTTGACCAATCACCCTTTCTTTTAGTATGTTTTCCAGATTAAGAAGTTTCTCTCTTTCACTCTCCATAAGTTTTGATACTGGTATGTTTGTCCATTTAGAAATTATTTCTGCTATTTCATCTTCTGTAACTTCTTCTGATAAAAGATTATTTCTATCTTTGTTTTTTTGATTTTCTCTTTCTTTTTCGAGCATTTTCTCAATCTCAGGAAGTTTGCCATACTTAAGTCTTGCAAGTTCTTCCAAATCATACTTTCTTTCTGCTTCTTCTATTTTTCTTTTTACATCATCCATTTCCTGTTGAAGTCTTTTTATTTTAGATATATTCTCTTTTTCAATAATCCACTGGGTATTCATTTCACTGTATTTTTCTTTAAGGCTTGAAAGTTCTTCCTGAAGATTCTTCAGCCTTTCCCTTGAATTAAAATCATCTTCTTTTTTCAAAGCTTCTTGCTCTATTTCTAGCTGCATTATTCTTCTACTTATTTCATCAAGTTCAGAAGGCATACTATCGATTTCCGTCCTTATCATTGAAGCAGCTTCATCCATAAGGTCTATTGCCTTATCTGGCAAAAATCTATCACTTATATATTTATTTGAGAGAACTGCACATGCAACTATTGCATTATCTGCAATTCTAACTCCATGATGTATTTCAAACTTTTCCTTTATTCCTCTTAATATTGAGATAGTATCCTCAACAGTTGGTTGATCCACAAGAACTGGTTGAAACCTTCTTTCTAGTGCTGCATCCTTTTCTATATATTTTCTGTACTCGTCAAGGGTTGTAGCTCCAATACAGTGAAGTTCTCCTCTTGCTAACATTGGTTTAAGCAGATTACCTGCATCCATTGCCCCTTCAGCTTTTCCTGCGCCAACTATATTGTGTAGCTCGTCAATAAATAATATTATTTTACCTTCAGATTTATTGATTTCGTTTAAGACAGCTTTCAATCTTTCTTCAAACTCTCCCCTAAATTTTGCTCCAGCTATTAATGAACCCATATCAAGAGCAAATATGGTTTTATTTTTTAGGCCTTCTGGGACATCCCCTTTTAAAATTCTTTGGGCTAATCCTTCTACAACTGCCGTCTTTCCAACCCCAGGCTCACCAATAAGAACTGGATTATTTTTTGTTCTTCTTGATAATATTCTAATGGCCCTTCTGATTTCATTGTCTCTCCCTATTACAGGATCTAGCTTTCCTTTCCTTGCCATCTCAACTAAATCTCTACCATATTTTTCTAATACTTCGTATGTCTCCTCTGGATTTTGATTCGTTATTCTTTGATTACTTCTTATCTTCATCAAAGCTTCTAAAAAAGCTTCTCTAGTAATTCCATATTTTTCAAATATTTTTTTTGAAAATGTGCCTCTTTGCTCGAGTAGAGAAAGATATATATGTTCAACCCCTATATAATCATCTTTAAACTTTTCTGCCTCATCCTTTGCCATCATTAAGACTTGATTTGCATTTCTGCTTATATATACGTTTGATACCTCTTGACCTGAAACTTTTGGGAGCTTATCTAAATGATCATATAGCTCTTTCTCTATTTTAATTTTATCTTTATTCATATACTGAAGAAGTTTACCAATTAAACCATTCTCTTGTACTATAAGGCAATAATGTAGATGCTCTATCTCTATTTGTTGATTCCCTAATTTGAGTGCCATTTCTTGAGAGCTTGAAATAACCTCTTGAGATTTTTGAGTAAACTTATCTATATTCAAAATCATCACCTCTCTAAAATTAAATATTTATTAATTTAATATACTTTTTTATTTATCCTTTTTTATTTATCTATGTTATCTTTCTGGCTTGTAGTCTGATATCTTGGAAAGTTTTTCGTATAATTCCTTTTCGCTTTGTGAAAGACTCTCTGGATTTACAATTAAAATTGTTAAGTATAAATCACCTCTGTTACCATTTTTATCAACATAGCCTTTACCTCTTAGTTTTAGTTTCCCTTTGCTTTGAATTCCAGCAGGCAGCTTGACCTTAACAGTCTCATCTAATGTTTTTACCGATATTTCTTTACCAAGTGCAGCTTCCCAAGGTGTAACCTTTATTTCCTTGTATAAATTTAATCCCTCTATAGAAAACTTACTGTTATTTTTTAGCTTCAGTGTAATATAAAGATTTCCTCTTCCTCCAGAATAGGGATTTAATCTTCCTTGGCCTTTTAGTTTGATTTTAGATCCACTTTTCACACCTTTTGGTATTTTTATATTTATTGTTTTTTCTCCCTCTTCTGTACTTAATTTCACCCTTTTCTCAGATCCTTTTAAGCCTTCCAAAATCTCTATTTCAAGTTCTGATTCTATATCATCATTTCGAGATGAACTTTGTCTGAAATCTCCATAGCTAGAGTTCCCGCTTCCAAAATCTCCCCAAATATTATCAAATCCTCGTCCTCCAAAAAACATATTAAAAAAATCACTAAAATCACCACTACCAAAATCCGAGTAATTTCCTTGAGAATTACTTCTAAATTCAAACCCAAAATCCGAGGGATTAAAATCATAATTATTATTAAAATTCATATTAGAGCCTAAAGCATCATACTTTTTTCTTTTTTCTGGATCTCCGAGTACTTCATAGGCTTCATTAATTTCTTTGAATTTTTCTTCTGATGTTTTATCATTTTGATTTCTATCTGGATGATACTTTTTAGCAAGTTTTTTATATGTTTTTTTAATTTCCTCTTGGGAAACATCCTTGGACAAACCAAGTATTTCATAGTAATTTTTGTATTTCAAAAGCCCACCTCCTTATCTTTTATAAAATACCCTTATCCTAAAAATAATAACTTTATTGTAAGGACAATAAAATTAAAGCCTCAGATAAAATCTGAAGCTTTATGACTTATTCTATGACAATTTCATATTTCCCTTTATCTTCTTCTTTCTTTGGTACAGTTATCTTTAAAACACCCTCTTCAAGTTTGGCTTTTATTTTTTCTACATCCATATTTTTTAAATAAACTAATCTTTGCATGGAAGATAATCTTCGTTCTCTGTGGATATAATTTTCTTTTTCTTCATTTATTTCATCTTGCTGCTTCACAGAGATTATTAACCTGTCATCATTGTAGTCGATAGATATTTGCTCTTTTTTAACTCCAGGCAATTCGGCTTCCACTAGATATTCGGTCTCTTTTTCTTTTATGTCCATTTTGAAAGAGTCTTTTCTTGTTGTTCTTCTTTCAGGAAAACGATCATTGAAAAAGTCATCAAACATGTTGTAAAAATCTAAAAAGTCATCTTCTCTTTTTTGAATCTGATTTCTTCCAAAAGGCGTTAATCCTAACATACTGATTCCTCCTTCATATTTTTTATTAGCACTCCCTTTTAATGAGTGCTAATTTTGATTTAATTTTAAAACTTCCTTATTTTTTTGTCAAGTAGTTTTTAAAACTTTTTTAATTTTTTTTCTATCTGTGGTATATTTTCTTCATTCATTGTTATTAATTTTCGGATTTTTCTATTGGGAAATATCCTTTTTCTTGGGGTATAGAAAACTTCAAGTACAGCCCCATTCATTCCAGATGATTTAATCCATCTATACTGCACTATATTTTCCCAGTATAAAAACCCATCAACTGTAGTCATTCCTTTTTCTCTTATCTCTTTTGAGTTGAGAGTTCTATACACATTGAGCATTGAAATTAACAGCCATAATATAGGTGTGGTTATCATAATTACAGGACTTGTATAATAATTACCACCACTGCTTAAAAAACTATTTAGAGATAGATATATCCAAAAAAATCCCATCATTACCCAGAAAAAAACTAGGGCATTTGTCTTTTTATCTCTTGGAATTTTAAAAATCAGTTTTCCAAGGTAATCTTCTCTTTTGATTTCCTTTAAAAAAAAGTGGATTGCAGCCGTTAGAGCAATCGCCATGACTATTTCTATCAAACCAATATTAAACATATTTTTCACTCCTATTTTTTAATGTCGTTTAATTAATTAATACCTCTATATATTAACATGAAATAATGAGTTATAATTTAAAAAACTAATATCTATATTAATTACTAGATACTTAAATTTTAAAGGAGAATAAGTCTTATGATACTATCCACTCACTGCTACATAGAAAAAGATAATAAAATTCTAATGTTACATAGAAACAAAAAGAAAAATGATATACATGAAGGCAATTGGATGGGCCTTGGCGGAAAGATAGAATCTGGCGAAACTCCAGAAGAATGTATAATTCGAGAGGTAAAAGAAGAAAGTGGACTTACCATAATAAACCCCATATTAAAAGGTGTTCTTACTTTTCCAAATTTCATGGATTCAGGGGACTGGTATATGTTTTTATTCAAGTGCACTGAATTTAGTGGAGATTTAATCGAATCTCCAGAAGGAAATCTCAAATGGATAAGCAAGGAAGAAGTGTTCGAGTTGAATCTATTGGAAGGTGACAAGCTTTTTATGAAATGGATGAATGAATATAGTTTCTTTTCTTCTAAAATGATTTATGAGAATAATGAGCTAAAAGATTACACATTGAATATATATTAGAATTTAATAATTGGTTTAATCTTTGGACAGGTATATAATGTACTTAATAATATAACTACATGCTTATAGTACTTTATATAAAGCTGTATTTCTTACTTAACATCTTAAATATAGGGAGGTATAAAATGAAATTTGTAACTTATAAAGTCTCTAATAACCAAGATTTTGGAATATATGAAAAGAAATTGAATAAAGTTTTTAGTTTAAACGCTCTTATTGGTTCTAATTTTAAAAACCTTTTAGAATTTATAGATTCTTCTTTGGAAAATAAAATAGGGCTTATTAATGAAGCTTTAAAAAATAGAAATTTGGTTGAAAGTTTAGGAATTGATTTTTCAGATGTTACTTTATGCTCTCCTATTCCTATCCCTAGAGGAGATGTACTATGCCTAGGTCTTAATTACAAGGATCATTTAGAGGAAACTTCAAAAGTACTTGGAACTAGTAGCGAGCCACCAAAATATCCTATATACTTTTCAAAGAGAGCTACTTTTACGACTGGACCTTTTGAGGATATTCCATCACACAGTAATATAACCACTAAGCTTGATTATGAAAATGAGCTTGCTGTAATCATTGAAAAAAAAGGAAAAGATATATCCCAAGATAAAGTAGAAGACTATATATTTGGTTATACCATACTTAATGATTTTTCAGCTAGAGATCTTCAGAAAAATAACGGTCAGTGGTTTAGAGGAAAAAGCCTTGATTACTTAACTGCTCTTGGTCCGTGGATTGTATCAAAAGATGAAATACCATTTCCTGTTCACCTTGATATAATTACAAGAGTTAATAATGAGATTAGGCAGACATCAAATACAAAGGAGTTTATATTTGATATTCCTACGGTTGTAAGCGATCTTTCTAAAGGTATGACTCTTATGCCAGGAGATATAATAGCAACAGGCACGCCTTCAGGAGTTGGTATGGGTCTAAATCCTAGAGTCTGGCTAAAAGATGGAGATAAAATCGAGTGTGAAATCAAAAGTATAGGAACCCTAACAAATACAATTAAAGACTAGTTGTTTATAACTTAAAAACTTTTTAGGATGTGATTTATGGAAAACGAGATAGAAATTATTGATTTTATATTAAAAAATAATGCAGAGGCTATATTAGAAAAGCTTGATGATATCCATCCTGTAGACTTTCTTGAAGCCCTTAGTTCATATCATGGCGAGGCTGTTGAGGTTTTAGAAAAGCTTCCTGACGATTATATAGCTTTATTGATAGATGAAGCAGAAGACGATGAAAAATATGGACTGCTCTCTTTGTTTTCGCAAAATCGAAAAAATAATATTATATCGGAAATGTCTTCTGATGAGCTTGTAGATTTGCTTAGAAATATAGATGAGGACGAAAAAGAATCCATTATCTTGAAAATGGATAAAGAAGATGCAAAAGAGGTCAAAGAGCTTTTGGAGTACGACCCTGATTCTGCAGGCGGAATAATGGCTACAGAGTTTTTATCTGTTAAAGACAATATGACAGTTGATGAAGTAATTAAATTTCTAAGAGATAATGCCCCTGATTCAGAGACTCCTTACTATATTTATGTACTTGATGATTACGATGTTTTAAAGGGAGTTGTTCCTCTAAGAGATATAGTGATTTCCGACGCTCAAACCATAGTAAAAGATATAATGATTGAAAAAGTGATTACAGTACCTGTACAGATGGATCAGGAGGATGTTGGAAATATATTTGACAAGTATGGATTTATGGCAGTTCCTGTAACAGACGACTTTGGCGTAATGCTGGGAATAATAACAATAGATGATATAGTTGAAATCTTAAAAGACGAACATACAGAAGACCTTTATCGTCTAGCAGGTCTGGATGAAAGTGAAAAAATTTCAGGCTCTGTAAAATCTTCTATAAAAAGCAGGCTTCCTTGGCTTATAGTAAATTTAGGAACTGCTATCCTTGCAGCTGCCACTGTAAGCTTATTTGAAAATACTATCGAAAAAATAGTTGCTCTAGCGACTTTTATGCCTATTGTAGCAGGTATGGGTGGCAATGCAGGAACTCAAACTCTTACTATGATAATAAGAGGAATCGCACTGGGTGAACTTAATTTTGAAAATGAAAAAGAAGTATTGAAAAAAGAAATTCTTGTAGGTCTTGTAAATGGAACCTGTCTTGGGATTATTGTTGCAACGCTTGGGCTTTTGTGGGTAGGTAACCCTGTGTTTGGACTAGTAATTGGAATAGCTATGTTTTTAAATCTAGTAATAGCTACAATTGCAGGATATTTTGTCCCATTGATTTTAAAAAAAATAAATGTAGATCCAGCGCTAGCATCTGGAGTATTTGTAACTACAGTAACTGATGTACTTGGTTTTTTCTTTTTTCTTGGGCTTGCAACCCTTATGATAAATTTTTTAATATAGTAAAACTTCCTATGATAAGGCTTAGCTTAGACGTATCATAGGAAGTTTTATTTATTCACTCTTATAAACCCTATCAATAGTTTTTCCAAGATTTTCAAGTACTTCTGTAGCAATCACATTATATGAATCTTCCCCTAAAATATCCCCAGCATATCCATGTATATAAACTGAAGTTAGAGAAGCTTCTAAAGGGCTTAGCCCCTGTCCTGCAAAAGAAGCTATAATTCCTGTAAGAACATCTCCCATACCACCAGAAGCCATTTTAGAACTTCCAGTCGTATTGATATAAAGGCTTTCTTTATCTGCAACTACAGTGTTATACCCTTTTAAAATCAAAGTAACTCCAAATTCTTCAGCAAATTTACGAGCTATTTCAATTTTATTTTTAATAATTATTTCTTGGGAAACTTTAATTATCTTTGAAAACTCTCCAACATGTGGTGTCAAAATTATATTTGTTTTTCCTTTTAATATATCCAAATTTCCCTCAAGCACTGTTACCGCATCTGCATCAAGAATAATCGGACAACTTGAATTTCCTATAAGGTAAGAAACTGCTTTAAATGTATCTTGATTATTTCCCATACCTGGACCTATTGCTATAGAATCAGCCTCTTCTATTAGAGACTTTATTTCATTTGAGTCGTTGTCTAATATCATAGCCTCATTTAATTTAATTTGCATAATATCAACGATTTCTTTGTCTGTAGCTAGGGTTACAAGTCCGCTTCCACTTTTCACTGCCCCTTGAGTACATAGATATGCAGCCCCTGTATATCTTTTGCTTCCTGCAAAAATCAATACTTTTCCAAAATCCCCTTTATGACCATCCATTTTTCTTATGGGGATTAAAGATTTGACCTTTTTTCGGGTAATTTGATTCATCTATTCACCTTCTTTAAAAAATTTCTATAAGTTCATAATCTTTTTCTCCAAATCCTATTTCTACGGCGTGTTCTATTGATTCTCTACCATCTTCAAAGAGCTTTTCTCCCTGTTCTCTTTGGAGTATATCAAGACAGGCTGTATCAATGGACACTGGATCATTTGATATAAATACTCCGATATCCTTGGCAACCTCATCCATTGGTTGTCCAACGCAGTCACACTCTTTTGTAATATTCATAAGAAAATTAATATAAATAATCTCTTTATCTTTTTGCGCTCCATATGCATACTCTGTTACTTTTTTCTTAAAAGCTTCTTCACTCCAATCATTAACTATAGCTCCTACAGGACAAACTGCTATACATCCTGCACATCCTACACACTTATCATGATGTATATAGGCTTTTTCTTTCATTTCGATTGCATCAACATCACATTTTTTTATACAAAGCTCACATTCTATACATTTTTTTGCAATTACTTCTGGTTTGATTCCTGAATGCTGAGCAAGCTTGCCTCCCCTTGATCCAAATCCCATTGAAAGCTGCTTCATAGCCCCACCAAATCCGGCTGACCCATGACCTTTAAAGTGCGCGCACACTAGATACTGACTATAGTCTCCAAAAGCTTTTCCTATTTTACAGCTATCAAAGTATGTTTTATTAATTGGAACCTCTATATATTCATTTCCATATTCTCCATCTGCAATTATTATAGGAAGTTGAGTAAATCCATGCTCTTTTGCAAGCTTTATGTGACTTTCAGCAGTAGTTCTACTTCCTCTATAGAGCACATTGGTTTCTATATAAGAGGATTTAATATTTTTTTCTGAAAGATAATCAATAATACCCATATAGCAATCAGGAGGAATAAAAGTCTTATTTCCCTTTTCTCCAAAATGAACCTTGATGGGAACATGCTTTTCAAATTTGAAATCTATTTCTTCAACAAGCTTTTCTAAAAGAATCCTTGCTCCATCGCTCAAATCCTTATAATCTTTGTTTGTAATTCTTTTAAAAAACACCTTTGCCACAAAAATCCCTCCTAAATGTTTCAACCTTGTTTTAATCATATTTAGTTTTACATGAAGTATTTAAAATTTTATATAATCTTTATCTGTAACTATTATATACTTTTTTTATATTTTATAGACTGTTATAATTTTTATAAAACGAAATGGAGGTATAATTTTATGAAAAATATAAAATTAATAATAGCTATACTTATTTTTTCTATAATGATTCCATCTTATTCTCATGCCCTTCCACCGATTACGATAAGCCTTAATGGCTCTATAGTACCTACTGATGTTGCTCCTTCAATCGAAAATGGAAGAACATTAGTACCTATAGCACATATATTTGGAGCTTTAGGGGCGGATGTAAAATGGGACGGAGATAGAAGAACAGTCCTAGGCACCCTTGGTGATACTAAAATTGAGCTTGCAATAGACAATCAAATTGCTCTAGTAAATTCAAGGATGGTCCGTCTTGATGTTCCAGCTAGAATTCAAAACAGCAGAACCATAGTTCCCCTTAGATTTGTAGCAGAAAGTCTTGGAGCTACAGTAGAGTGGGATGATCCAAATAGACATATTTCTATAACTACAAGGATTTCAGAACCACAAGTTCCTCAGATTCCACAAAAACCTCAAGATGAACTTGCTCTATCTGTATATTTTATGAGAATCACCCCTACTAGCTTCGTACTTGATAAAGAAATTCAAAAGTTTGATGGCCCTGAGCTTAATCTTATGGAACTAGGTGAAAGACTTTTGAAGCAGCCAAATAGCTCTGAGCTTACAAAAATAATACCTGAGGGTACTACTATAAATAATATGTATATTCAAAATAAAACAGCATTTATAGATTTCTCAGCTGAGATAAAAAGTGCTCAATATGGACATGAAGCAGAATCAGTGCTTGTAAACTCTATAGTAAAAACTTTCACTCAGCTTGATAACGTAGATTATGTTCAAATTCTAGTAGATGGAGAAATCACAGACACATTATCTGGTCATATTCCAGTTGATGCTCCACTACAATAAAACAGATTAATTGAAAGCAAACTCCTCTTAGGCTTTTATAGGGTATCCTAAGGCTTAAAGAGGAGTTTTTTAGTGTTTTTATACTTTTTTAAAGCAATCTGCTTCATGATCTTCCACAATCCCTACAGCCTGCAAATATGAATAAATAATAGTGGTTCCAATAAACTTGAATCCCCTTTTTTTAAGGTCCTTTGAAATATCATCAGAAAGTTTTGTCTTTGTAGGTATTTCATGATATGATTTGAAATTGCTTTTTACAACTTCTCCATTTGAAAAACTCCAGATGTATTTATCAAAGGTTCCAAATTCTTCCCTTATCTTTATAAAAGCCTTTGCATTATTTATTGAGGCCTCTATTTTTTTTCTATTTCTAACTATCCCTTCATCTTTAAGTAGCATATCTATCTTTTGACTGTCATAAAGTGCTACCTTTTTAAAATCAAAGTTTTCATATGCTTTTTTATAGTTTTCTCTTTTTTTAAGTATAGTAATCCAGCTTAGCCCTGCTTGTGCGGATTCAAGTACAATAAACTCAAAATGCTTGTAATCATCATGGACTGGAATGCCCCACTCTTCATCATGATATTTTATATAAATAGGATCATCACTTACCCAAAAGCACCTTTTTTTCATATATATCCCCTTTTTATAAGATCTCCATTTTATTCATAGTATGTTGCCCTAATAATTATAACCTTATCCTCTTACTATTTTTGTTTCTATATCTTTTCCATCTGCAAATTCTCTCAGTAAATTTTTTGCATGCTCTAAATGTCCATCCATATTATTTTCTCCTTCAAATGAAATTATAACCATAAAAATTTCACTTGTGGTTTCCTTTATCATAGCTCTTGTGGAGTCAGATGTAGTACTTCCAAATTTTCCCTGACTATCCTCAAATACAGGCAGATTAAACAGGTTTACAGGCCCTCTTCCTATTCCATCATAATATTCTCCTTCTTTCCCCTTTGTAAAATATATTTCATTATCTATATTTTCTATGTCAAATGTTCCTACTGGTAGCCTTGAAGAAAGAGATATTAAGTTATTTATTTCAACTATATTATTTACCTTGTATAGTCCATTTCCTTTTGTAATCCTTCTAAAAAGAGATTCCGAAGACAGTCTATACCTGCTTGGATCTTTTCCTAGTTTTTTGTATGCTTCTCTTGATTTTTTTATTTCATGGATTTCAAGTACTTCACTTAAATCATAATTATTTTCTATGGATATAATTTCTTTTTCGATATTATCCCAAAGATTTAAAGAACTTTCTTTTACAGTAACCTTAGCCTTTATACATCCAAGTACTATACTTGGAAGAGCAGTTTTTAAAACATCATTAATATAAACCTTAATCATTTTTTCCTCCTTCTTATTAGTCTTATATATATTCTAACAAATTTTCAAGCATTTAAATATCTATAATAAATCTCTATAGAGTTTAGACAATGCCTAAAATAAATGTTATAATATTGCAGTTAAATTGTGAGGTGAAAAAATGAGTGAATTATCAGGAAAGGGTTGCGATATTTTAGTACCATTTAATGAGCGTAAGCCTTTACATGAAATCGAAAGAAGTCTTATAAAAACATATAGGAAAGGCATATGGTCTAAATTTATAAAAGCTTTAAATGACTATAGTCTTGTTGAAGAAGGAGATAAGATTGCTGTTGCAATCTCTGGTGGAAAAGATAGCATAGTTATGGCTAAGCTTTTTCAGGAACTTAAAAAACACAGTAAGGTCAACTTTGAACTAGAATTTATAGCTATGGACCCTGGCTATCATGATAGCATCAGAGAACTTATGATGGATAATTTTGCATATCTTGAAATCCCAATTCACGTATTTGATACAGATATATTTAAGGTGGCAGATAAAATAGCCCAGGACTACCCTTGCTATATGTGTGCAAAGATGAGAAGAGGAGCACTCTATAACAAGGCTGAAGAACTAGGGTGCAATAAGCTTGCCCTAGGACATCATTTTAATGACGTAATAGAAACTACTATGCTAAATCTACTATACACTGGAAATTTTAAAACCATGCTTCCTAAACTAAAATCTTCTAATTTTGAAGGACTAGAGCTTATAAGACCACTATATCACATTGAAGAAATATATATAGAGAGATTTATAAGAAACAGCGGAATCTGGCCACTAAATTGTGCTTGCATGGTAGCAGCTAAAAAGACAGGTTCTAAAAGGCATGAAATGAAACATCTCATTGCTGATTTAAAGAAGAATTTCAACAATGTTGACAAATCAATATTTAAGGCAGCAGAAAATGTCAATATGGATTGTATACTTGGATGGCAAAAAGATGGGGAAAAACATTTTTATTTAGATGAATAATCAATTTGCTATCTCAAGACAAAAGCTTAGATGGGTTATGAAATTATAAAATTATTCAATTTTAAAATAAAAGTAGAGGATTAATGATGCGCTATATCATCCAATCCCCTACTTTTATTTTTTGAATGCAATTTATTTATACAGAGTATTTATCTAAATAGTTTTTAAAGCCTTTTATTCAACTAGCTTGGCAATAGCATTTAGATATATAGTTGTAGCAGTCATAAAATCTTCAATATCTATATATTCGTTAGCTTGATGTTCGGTTTTTGGCTTTCCTGGAAGTACAGCACCAAAGGCTACGCAGTTTGGCATGGCTCTAGCATAAGTGGCTCCACCTGATGTCAGAGGAGTACTATCAAGTCCAGTAACTTCATTAAATACATCTCCTAAAGTCTTAACTAAAACATGATCTAATGGCACATGTATTGCTCCAAGAAAATCTCTTTCAGAAGAAGTTAACTTATATTTATCTAAAAATTTGCTTAGATTTTCTACAAACTCTTCTTTCTCAAAGCTAACAGGAATTCTTATATCAAGGGATATCTCACTTTTCTCTTCATTTATGGTAAGCATTCCAACATTTATAGTCAGCTTCCCAGAAAAATCCTTCCACTCTCCTACTATATTTTCCCCATAATGGCTAGTTCCCAAAACATCACTTATAAACTCAGCCGCAGGTATCTTGAATCCTGCCTTTTTAAGGGCAACCGCAAGTCTATTTATAGCATTGATTCCAGCTTCTGGTTTGGCTGAGTGAGCACTCTTTCCAATTACAGTCAGTTTATTCCCCTCACATTTATACTCAAATCCTAGCTTTTTTAAAATATGCTCTACTTCATCTAGATTTTCCATCTCTATTGTTGCTTTGTCTGCCAAAGCATTAAAACTATTTCCAGCTTGAATTTTAAGATCATTTCGTCCATCTCCAGTAAGTACTAGCTGAAGAAGGCCTTTTTCCGCATGTATCATAGGAAAAACTGAGTCTGGAGTAAATCCAAAACTTGGCTTTTCTTCTTTTTCCATATATTTTTGTATACCTCTCCAAAGATTCTCTTCATCGGTTCCAAATATAAATCTAAGCCTTTTATTGAATTTGTATCCCTCATCTAGAAGCTGTTTTGCTGCATACATAGTAGCTATAGTAGGACCTTTATCGTCTTGTACGCCTCTACCATAAATCTTCCCATCTACATATTTTGCTTCAAATGGGTTATATGTCCAGTTTTCAAGGTCTTCTGCTGTCACTACATCAAGATGTCCAAGGATTCCTACAAGCTCTTCCCCTTCTCCAATTTCTGCATAACCATAATATCCTTCTGGATCAATTGTTGTTTTAAATCCCAGTTTTTTAGAAAGCTCTATTGTTTTCTCTAAAGCTTCTTGAATAGGTTTTCCAAAAGGATATGGAGAGTCATCTTCAGTATATACACTTGGTATGTCGACAATAGATATAATGTCCTTTATCATATCCTCTTTATATTTTTCCTCATTAAAACGTTTCATTTTTTCACCTTCCCTATCATAATCAAAGTCATTAATATTGATAAAGCTTACATGACTCTATTTACCCTAAGAAGATAATATAAATCAATTAGAAAAAAACATTATATTTCATAAATGATTCAGTCAATGAACATTCAAGTACAATGTTTTTTTCTAAAAATACTTCGTCTAATGCCTTAAGAGTTTCAATAATCATATTTTCATCTAGGTTATCTCCCATATGCCCTATTCTAATGGTCTTTCCCTCTAGATGTCCTACTCCAGGTGATATAAATACTCCTTTTTGAACCATCCTATCAACAATTTCTACATCAGTTATATTGTCAGGCAGTAGTACCGTAGTTACCGTGTTTGAAAAATGACTCTTAGGATATAGTTTTAAACCTGATTTTATAAAAGCATTTCTCACTCTTTCACCAAACTCTTTGTGAATACTTACATAGTCAGTATCCAGTATATTTTTCAGAGAAATATTTAAGCCATATATCAGAGAGTCGTTCATGGTATATGGAAATTCTCTAGAGCCTGATTTTTCCAGATGGTTTTTAAAATTACAATAATAAGACTTTATAGGAGTTTTCCTATTTAAAACTATAGACTCTGCCGTTTCGCTGATTGTGATTAATGTTAACCCAGATGGTACAGACAAACACTTTTGAGATCCTCCGATTAATACATCGATTTTAAACTTATCAAAATCAATAAATTCTCCCCCTATTGAAGAAACAGCATCTACTATGCTAAGCACTCCATAATCCTGTAATAAAGAGCATATTTCATCTATTGGATTCATTATTCCTGATGGAGTTTCACAATGAACCAAAGTTGCAAATTTAAAATCACTATCTTTTTTTAGATATTCATCCAAAATGTCTTTATTGAGGCCTTTTGTGTAATCCATTTCTAGCATTACAGGTATACCGCCATACATCTCAATAAAGTATTTAAATCCATATCCAAAAAACCCATTGTGAATTACAAGAACTCTGTCCCCTTCTTCTATTAGCGAACTACAGGCGGCTTCAAGGCCAAGAATCGCCTCTCCTAGCATTACAAAGCTCTTTGCATTAGTATTAACAAGTTTTGAAATCAAGGCTTCAGTTTCTCTATGAATAGTTATGTAGTTTTTATCTATGTCTGTATTTGTTGAATTTTTCATCATATAATCCAGTTTTTCTCTGCTTACTGTAGTCGGTCCTGCACTCATTACTATCATATTCATCCTCCTTTAATTATGGTTTGTAATACCTGCTTTAATCAGTGCCGCTGAAGCCGGAATACTGATTATAGCTCCTATAGCAAGCTGCGTAATATTACCCGGTATTGATGTCATAGGAGTCAAAAGGTTTCCATAAAGTATTACCTCTGTAATATAATACCCAAATATCATCCATATGCTCGCTACTAAAATACCAATTGAATTATAAATAGTACTTTTTCCACTTTTTTTAGACGCTATATGTCCAATTATGTATCCCATTACTCCTCTAATCACAAATGTAAATGGCGCCCAAAGCATCCACCCAGATAAAATGTCAAAAAGTCCCATTCCAAAAGCTCCTGCAATAGCTCCTTTGTTTTTACCAAAAACAATGGCACTAATAAATAGCATTACGTTTCCTAGATGTATAAGTCCTCCGTTAATTGATATAGGTAGTCTTATATTTATAAATTTGGTTGATACAAATACAAGTGCTATAAGTAGTGATGATATGACCAAGTCCTTTGTTTGCCAAGCAGATTTCATCTCATTTTTTCTAATTGCCTTTTCCAATTTAAAACATCCCCTTTGCTTTTTTAATATTTTGAAATTCTAGTCATTTGATACAAATATTATAATATTTAGAGAAAAATAGCAATACAATTTTAGAGATTCCAAGAATTGTATCGCTACAAATTTATTGTTTTATACCTAAAAGATTTGGTATAGATATTTAGTAAAGGAGATGAGATTATGGATTTTAAAGAAGTGAAATTAGAAATATATATTCCAGAAGAATACTTAGAATCTCTCCAGAATAAATTAAGAGAGTCTAATCTATGCGTAATTGGAAACTACGATAGTGTAATGGCAGTTACTGAAGTCACAGGTTACTGGAGACCACTTGACGGAGCTGAACCGTTTGAAGGAAAAGTCGGCTCTATATCTAAAGAAAAAGAGCTAAAGATTGAATTCAGATGCCAAACAGAACAAGCTGAAGAAGCTTTAAAAGCCATTAAAGAAATTCATCCATATGAAGAACCTGTAATAAATATACTGCCACTACTTTTTTAGTCAAAAAAATCTTCAAAAAAACTATTTTTTACTTTTAAATAGTTTTTTTGAAGATAAAATAATCCAAGTATAAAAAATCACCTTATAATCTTACCACCAGGTAGTGATATCATTACATCTGTTCCTTTACCTACTTTACTTTCTATTTGTATAGTGCCGCTATGAGCCTCAACTATTTCCTTGGTAATCGTGAGTCCTATCCCAAAGCCACCCGTTGATTTATCTCTCGATTTATCAGCTCTATAAAATCTCTCAAAGATATATTTTAGATTTTCTTTAGGAATACCTATTCCATAATCTTTAATTTCAAGTATAGTATTACCCTTTTTAAAATCTAAATAAATATATATTCTGCCATTTTCATTACTGTATTTTATAGAGTTTGAAATCAAATTTATAATAGCTTGTTTGATTTTGTCCTCATCTCCGTAATACTCTACATTTGTTTTATTGACTATAATCTTAATATCTTTTATATTGGCTTGAGGTTCTAATGTGTATACGATTGAATCTAAAGTTTCTTTAAGATTAAAAACCCTCCTATTTAATTCCATATTTCCATTTTCATATCTAGCTAGTTTTGTAAGCTCCCCTACTAAACGATTAACTCTTAAAATTTCTTTATAGATGCCTTCAAGTCTCTCCTCATCTGGTTCAAGCACACCGTCAACTATCCCCTCGAGATTAATCTGAATGGCAGCTAAAGGAGTCCTCAGCTCATGAGAGACATCTGAGACTATCCTTTTTCTTGTCAATTCATGTTCTTTAAGATCCTTGGCTAGTTTATTTATCCAAAGAGCCAATTCGTTTATTTCTATTATTTTAAATGTTTCACTTATATGTTCATCATAGTTACCTTTTGATATTTCTCTTGTGGCCTTGGTTGTTTTTAAAATAGGAATTGAAATGCTTCTCGATATTAAAAGTCCTAAAATTAGGGCAAAAAATATTGATAGGAAAATTGATATGGTAATAACCTCATGTATGGAATTAATAAATTTTGAGTCCTCTGATGTAAAATAAAAAGGAGTATAGTAAGAAATAAAAAGAGTCCCTATTTGTCTATTTTCATGAATAAGCCTTCTCTCGTGAGTAGTGATTTTACCTACCCAGTTTTTATAATGATTTTTCATACTTTTAGAAATATCTGATAACAGTTCTTCTGGGCTAGATTCTCTCTCTTTTGCAATATCAAAAATAATATCCCCCTGAGAGTTTTCAACCGATATTACAAAACCATCTTCAAGAGCTCTATCTCCGGTTTGTCTTATCCTAAACTCTCTCCAATCATCATGATATTGATGACTTATATCAGTTATTATATTTTCTAATTTTATATTTTGGGTTTGTTTTACGTATTCAATAAACTGACTATCCACTATACGATTCAGTAAAATAAGGATGGAAATAACTGTTACAAATGCAGTAATTCCATGAGTTGTAGACAAGGCACTCCTTAACTTAACCTTCATCGCTTCCTCCCGTAAATTTATATCCAACTCCATGAACAGTTTTAATGTAATGAGGATTCTTTGGATCAGTTTCGATTTTATTTCTAAGTTTTTTTACGTGGGTATCTATTATTCTATCATATCCATCAAATTCACTTCCAAGGGCAATGAAAATAAGTTCTTCTCTTGAAAATGTCTTGTTTGGATATTTTATCATCGAGAGCAATATTTTGTATTCGCTTGGCGTAAGCTTAATAATACGTCCATTTTTCTTTACCTCGTTGCTAATCATATCAACTACAAGGTCCTGATTATTAAACTCCATTACATTAAAAAGGGGAACTGGATCCATCTTCACTCTTCTAAGTATCGCTCTTACTCTAGCTATTAGCTCCTTAGCACTAAAAGGTTTTGTCATATAATCATCAGCACCCATATCAAGGCCTTCTAAAAGTTCTGACTCCTCTACCTTTGCCGTGAGCATTATTATAGGGATTCTAGAGCTTCGTCTTATCTCCTTGCATATTTCTTCACCAGACATTTCAGGAAGCATTCTGTCTAATATAACTAAATCAGGCATTATATTATAAAAAGCATCTAGTCCTTTTTGTCCATCATTTTCCTTAAAAGCTTCAAATCCTTCTTTTTCAAGATATTTGCTTACAACGTCAGTTATCATTTTTTCATCATCTATTATTAATATCTTTTCACTCAATTTACTTACCTCCATCTTGTTGCTTTATTATGTTTGTATAATTACATTTTATAACATTAATTTTTTAATATAACAATATACTTTATTTATACCAAAAAAACCCGTTTGAAATCCAAACAGGTTTTTAATAGGCATTTATGAAACTCATATGTAATACTTAAAATATTGAATCTTTATATAAGTTATCTATTTTAAAATTCTTGATGCTGTAATGTATCTACTTGAGTAGTATCCTTGACTCAAACTATCTACTCTTACACCTCTGCCCGATGATGAAGCATGAATGAAGTTTCCATCAGAAAGGTATATTCCAACATGAGTTATGCTACCTGGAGCTCCAAAGGTATTAAATGCAACTATATCTCCAGGCTGAAGGTCATTTTTTGAAACAGTTTCCCCTGCTCTAGCTTGATCTCTTGATACTCGAGGAAGTGTAACTCCAAGGGCATTTCTATATGTATATTGAATAAAGCTTGAACAGTCAAAACTGCTTGGTCCATTAGATCCGTATCTATATGGAGTTCCAAGAAGTGAATTTGCCATGCTTAACAACTTTTCTGAGTCCCTTTGAGCAGATCTTGATACTCCTGATTTAAATTCCTCTTCAGTTACTATATACTTTGAAAAAACATATCCTGTTGTGCCTTTAAATAATACTTTTGACCATTCGCCATCTTCTTCTAGTACTAAAACCTTATCAGAGTTGTTTACTATACCAAGAGCTTTACTTTGAGCATTTGGCTGTGATCTAAGATTAACCCCTTGATTTGTTATTATGCCCTCATAGGTTCTTTTGATATTTATATCGTTTTTATTTACGTATCCTTCCATTCCAAGCTGAGTCTTTACCTTTACCCAGTTGCCTTGCTCTTCCAATACAAAGAGTTCTTGCCCTTGCACTGCTTTTGATACTAATGTTGAATCTTCACTTGCCTGTGCTCTTACTGATACTAGAGTTGATTTTGCTTCTGCTTTATTATATGTATTTGCATATGATGTCACTGGAACAGAAAAAATCATTCCTAACGCTACAACACTTGCTAATATAGTATTTTTTTTCATTTAAGTCCTCCTAAAGACAATTCACGTCTAACAAAATGCCATTAATTAATTTGATTTATATTATTTTCGACTTTTTAATCTTAATAAATCTTTATGAACATTTTGTGAAGAAATTAAAAAAAAATTACAAAAAAGTTAAAATCCTATTTATTTTTTACATAAATAGGATTTTATGAGCCTTATATTTTAGTTTTTATATAAGCAATATCAGTCTATACAGCTTTTATATTTTCATTATAGTTAGAAATAATTTCTTTTTCTTTTTCCATAGCAGGCTTTTCATATAAATGAAATGCAATAAATACCCCTGCCACTATTGCATATCCAAGTGCATATTGATAGTCATAAAAAAGCTGGAGTTTAGGAGCGTGCATAAATCCTACTGCGCTTAGCACTACACCTACCATAGATGCATATGCAGCTTTGTCATATTCATTATCAATTATAAATACAAGGATAGCTCCCCAAACGAGTCCAGTAAACATAGCACCCTGACCTAAAGGTACTATTCCACTTGAAAGATTTGCAACAGCTTCTGGAGCTGAATTATTAAATCTTGTCATTATATAATTAGCAAAGTATGGAAACATGGCAAGAGCTACTGCTGGAAAATGCTTTTTTTCTACTGAAGAAAATGCCTGCGATACCATAGATATTCCAACAAAAACAAGTATTGGCGATATTACTGCAACTGGTATTATTTTTGAAATAGCGGCAATAACTCCAAAAGTTGAAGCTAATAAAAATACTCCTCCATTTAATATAGAGTATCCTCTACCTGCATTCATCCACTTTGAACCAATAGAAGCTATATAAACAGTAGTTGGAAACACTCCTCCAAAGATTGTTCCAATTATAGTTCCTATGCCATCAGCAAGTTGCGCCTCTCCTACGCTATATTTGTCTCCTGCTGCTGCCATAGCTTCTACGTTATTCATAGTTTCTACAAAGTTATAAATAGATATTGGAAGAAGTATTGCAAATAAACCTATCATATTTGACGTCAGATATGTAATTCCATGAAATACTGCAAAAGATGGAAGCGGAAGATAAAATCCTACAACCGAAAAACCTTCTTTAATTTGTGATACATCAGTACCACCTACAGTATAAGCCATAAATGTTCCAATCACTATTGCAAATAGTGAAGCTGGAATTCTAAAAGGCATTGATTTCTTAGCTACAAGACCCATAAGTACTATAGCAAGTACAAGCATACCAACTACAGGCATTTCATAGGTTTTAAATAGTAGTTCTCCTCCAATAAATGCAAAGGCAACTCCTGCAAGAGCACCAAGCATAGCAGCTCTAGGAAGTTTTTTATGAACCCATGTTCCTATTATACTTCCAAGGATCTCTATTGTTCCACCAAGAAAACAGGCTGCTAGACCAATCTTCCATGCTATATCAGGATTTCCTGTAAGATCAAGTGCCGGCTTTAAAACTCCAAATAGATAAATAAACATAACAGGTGTGCTAACCCCATAAGCAAGTGCAGTTACATCTGACCTTTTTTCCTTTTGAGCCAGCTTATTTGCCATATGAGCATAATATAGATTTCCAAAAAGAACTGAAACTGCTACTCCTGGGATTACTTTTCCGTAAACTATAGATGCTGGAAATCCCATAGCTATCATAGATACTGCTATAAGAACAAAGTTCGCCAAATTATTTTGAAAAAGTGCAAAAAAGCCATCAAAATCTTCTCTTTTAAACCATGGATAGTGTGTGCTTTGCATTTAGTTTTCTCCTTATTAATATCATATTATTCAAAAATTATTTTCCCATCTACCATTTCTTTAATACTTGCTAAAGAATGAACATTTAAATTCATCTGTCTTAATTTGTCTCCACCTTTTTGAAATCCTTTTTCTATCACTACTCCTACACCCATAAGCTCTGCTTGTGCTTCATCTACTATTTCTTTAAGGCCAAGTATAGCTTCCCCATGAGCTAAAAAATCGTCTATAATTAATATTTTGTCTTCACTGCTTATGTATCTTTTAGAAACCCTTATTTTGTAATGCTTTTCCTTAGTATAAGAATATACACTGCCCTCAAATGTCTCTTTGTCTAGATTTTTTGATTCAGTTTTTTTTGCAAATACCACTGGTACATTAAAATACTGTGCGGCTATAGCCGCTATGGCAATCCCGGATACTTCAGCAGTAAGTATTTTCGTGATTTTTAAATCTTTGAATATTTCTTTGAACTCTTTCCCAATTTCATTTAAAAGAGAGATATCAAGCTGATGATTTAAAAAATTATCAACCTTGAGTACTTCACCTTCAAGTACTCTTCCATCCTCAATTATTCTTTTTTTTAGCAGTTCCAAAGCTGATCCTCCTTTTTTACATTAAAAAGCCCGTAGATTAAAATCTACGGGCTTGGAATTAAACGAAGCTAATTAATAGTTAGCGATAGGAATATTAAGATAATTCCTATATAACTATAAATTAAGTTATTCGAATAAAATCCCGTAGTCAGACTGTTTACGGTAGTCTGGTAGAAACTTATGGACCATATCTCCAAGATTATACGGAAACGACCTAAAGGCCATTTTCTTAAATTGTTATTTAAACATTCTACACGGGAGTAAAATTGATGTCAAGGTAAAATTCAATTTTAATAATATAAACCTTTTTATCAATCTTAAATGTTATATTATTATGAAAATCAACTTAAAATTTCTCTCATATTTTTAAGATATTCTTCTGCATTATCTATATTTTTATTACTATATTCTTCCATTTTTTTAATAGTATTTCTAGCTTCGTTTTTTCTTTCAAGGTGAATATAAATATCAAATAAAATAGCATAGCCATCTATCTTTTCACTTACAAATTCATCTTCATTGTCAAGAAGCTCTATTAATTTTTTACAGTAAAATATAGTGTTTTCAATATCACCTATATGGTCGTAAGAACACATCAGCTTTTCTATAGAGTGAATTTTCTCTCCTTCTAATTCAACCATTTTTTTATATATTTCTATTGCTTTGTCAAATGCATACAAATAATATAGAGAACTTCCCATGGCAAAAAGAGTAGCAAGATTTTCACTTTTTTTATTTGCTTCATTAAAATATCTAAAGGCATTTAGATATTCCTCTTTTTCGAAATAAGAGGCTCCTTTTTCGTAAAGTTCTTTAGGAGATTTTGACTTTTCAGATTCATTAATCTCTTTGTATAAAAGCTCATCTGTAAGTACTAGGTTTTCAGTTCCAAAATCATAATTGTTTATAAAGTCAATAAGGTCATCAACATATGAAGGCATTTCTGCTGAAGTATCTATTAGCTGTATATTTTTAAAATTGCTTTGATTTTCATATTCATCGAAAGAAAAAGTTCTTTTATCTTCTGGAATGAGTTTACTGTCCATTGATTTAGAAATAATATTGTACTTTATATCATTAGATCCAGTTAAATCTGTAAAGATACTTCTTATTTGTTTTTTTCTATATATTGTTGCATTTTCGTACCACCCTACTACTCTTTTAACTCCTTTTTTATCGTAAGATATCCAAATCACTACAGCATTTTGAACATACTCGCTGTTTTTTCTAACACCTTTATAGTATGTATCTATTTTTATTTCATCTATATCACATAATCCATAACAGCTTCCATTATTGTCTTGAAATGTGAAATACTCATTACTATAATCCTCTTCATCTAATGCCTTATCTCCTGCAAAAGGTATATCATTTTCGTCATATCCATTATATTTTTTCATCCAAGGTATTTCACAAAGTAGTAATTTCAATATATCATCTCCTAAATTTTTTAATCTAAAGTCATTAATATAGTATACAGTACTTGGCGTAGTTATATTTTTTTCTTTATGATTTAATCATATCATTTTATCACTTGTAGAATTATGCTAACAGGAGTATTATATCTCTATTAACTATATTCAGGGGGATTTCATAATGAAAAGAAAAGATATTTTATTAGCTTTACTTGTAGTAGTTATATGGGGCGCTAATTTCACAGTGATTAAGCTAGGGCTTGATGGTGTCCCTTCAATGCTTTTAGCCGCTCTTAGATATACATTTGTCCTACCTGCCCTTTTATTTGTCAAAAAACCTAATATAGATTTGAAATATGGTATCGGATACGGCTTGTCGGTTGGAGTAGGTCAGTTTGCTTGCCTTTTTTATGCACTCCAGATAGGTATGCCTGCAGGACTTGCTTCAATAATACTTCAATCCGCTGCATTTATAACTCCACTTTTAGCTTTCTTATTTTTAAAAGAGCCAATTAGACAAAAACAATTTATAGGGCTAATCATTGCATCCTTTGGACTTTTCTTTATAGGAAGAAGCGGAAGTAATTCAAGTATCACTGAAATACCACTTCCAGCTCTAATGCTTACACTAGCTGCTGCGTCATTTTGGGCACTTTCAAATATAATACTAAAATTCGCTTCAAACGAAGCCGCTTCTAAGGGGCAACAAATAGATATGCTTGGAGTTGTAGTTTGGACTAGCTTAGTCCCTCCTATACCACTTTTTATATTCGCTTTTATGCTAGATACTCCGCAAATGATATTTACAACTATTTTTAACCTAAGTCCTATGTCAATATTTTCAATTTTTTACCTTGCCGTAGGAGCAACTATATTTGGATATGGAACTTGGAGTCTTTTGCTGGGTAAATACCCTGCATCAAAAATAGCTCCTATCTCTTTACTAGTTCCTATCACCGGTCTTATAACAGCTAAAATCATTCTTGGTGAAAGTCTAAGCGCTTCTCAGTGGATTGGAGGACTTATAATTCTTATAGGCCTTATATTCGCAAATCTGGACTTTCATATCTTTAAGGGCTCTTTTAAACAAACTGCATAAAAATAAAACTCATAATGCCATATATTTGACTTAATATAGTTGCTTCATAAAAGTCAAATGTTATGGCATTAATTTTGGTTTTATATTTTCTATTTCTCCAATACTGTAATTTTTTAGTTTTAGATATTTTTCAAGACCAATTGGACTAGCCTTGCTGATTCTTTTATAAAAATAAGTATCTAATCTTTTTTTGTTTTTTAATACTGCATCACTTATAAGTGTTTCCATGCTCCTTAACAAAATTATTTTCATTTCTTTATTCACATAGTCTTCATTAAAATCTATTTTATCCAAAATTTTTTCACTTAGCTTGAGGAGATTTAATATGTATTCTTGAAGTTCTTTATTTGGACAAGAGTTTGCAATAGTAGTATGGTTTACAGCTTCATCCTCTTCAATATCTTGAAGATCATCAGCAAGCTGAAGTACTATCCCATATCCTGTAAGAAAATCCATCTGAGTTTGAGTTAAATCCCCCATAACAAGATATCCATCTGCAACTACTGATGCTGCCCCTTTTTCAAATGTAGATTTTTTTATATCATTTTTTTCAGGGTTCATATACTGATTTTTAATATTATTTGTTTGAGCCTCATGTATAAGTAAAAGGCTTTCATAAACTTTGGGATAAGATTTTCTACAGTATTCTTGCTCAATAAGTGAAATCATATCAAAGATATCTTTTTCTTCAGTGTTTTTCGGACTTAATATATTTCCTTTAAGCCTTTTTTCCAATCGTTTTGAAAAATCCAACTTTTCCACTTGCAATATATTTGGATTATCAAGCAAATTATCTGTCAGAGGATAAAGCATACTATATGCAAATATGGAATTAGTAAGAACTAAATCATTTGGGTTATTTGAAAACATTATCTTTAGGGCTATCATTATCCATACATTTCTAAGTGCTTGAAAAACTTGACTTTCCTCCATGTTTGGCCAAGTCTCCTTTACTCTTTTTATAAATTCTTCTGTACATCCAATGTAATCTCCCTGAATATTATTTTCCATATTTTTTATATCTAATTCAAGCCATAATTCTATCAGATGGGATAACTCTTTATTATTCATGCAGCAAGCTCTTAAAACCCACATTTCTTCCTCTGATTCCTTCGAGAAAGATAAGTTTTCTTTGGATTGTTTTAGATGTTTGTATTTTATATTAATAGAGGAGAATGTCCTTTTCATCTGGGATTTTATCTTGAAATATTTTATAGTTTGCGTTAAATGAGAAAACTTCTTTTTTATAAACATTGGTTCTTCTAGTTCATCCCATATATCTATATATGAATCTACAAGGTTTAAAAAATCATGTTTAAGCATTTCCTCACCCTTTCACTTAATGGTAGATTTTTATTTTATTAATAAAATTTCAAAAAAATATTTAAATTGTAAAATTTTTACTTTTCAATTGTTATTATAACTCGTTTTTTAAATAAAATATGTAAACTATAAAAAAACCTAGATTATTTTATACATTTACATGTCTGTAGATGTTAAATAATCTAGGTTATCATAAATTAATTGTATTTATTTTTGAAAAAAAGACTAGCAATTTCCATGGTTCATGTGTTCATTACATACTGCCCCATTAGAAATAAGATTTCCACTAATATACATACTGGCAGCCTCTTTTGATTTTCCTTGAGCCCCAGTTATTACTTTTATATCTTTTTCATTGAATATCTCTATTGCTCCTTGCCCCATTCCACCTGATATTATAACATTGACTCCTATGTCATTTAAGAAATTTGGAAGAAATCCTGGTTTGTGTCCAGGATTTGAAATTATTTCAAATTCTACTATAGTGTTTTCTTTAACATTAAATATCTCAAATTCTCTACAGTGACCAAAATGACTAGTCACCTCTCCAAAATCACTAGCTACCGCTATCTTCATATAGAATCCACCTTTCTATTTAATATGTCAGCTGCGTTTTCAAGCCAATCTCCTTTAAAAATTTCTATTAAACCTTTATCACAAACAGGGGATAAACCAGGATTTAGAGGAATTTTTGCAAGAATATCTATATTATATTCATTAGCTATATCTTCAAGCTTACTTTCTCCAAATATTTTATGTTCTTCATCACAAGTTGAACATTTAAAATAAGACATATTTTCAACAATTCCTAAAATTGGTACATCCATCATTCTTGCCATCTTTAAAGCTTTTGATACTATCATAGATACAAGTTCTTGAGGTGATGTTACTATTATTATCCCATCTATTTTAATAGATTGGAAAACTGTAAGTGGTACATCTCCTGTCCCAGGTGGCATATCTATAAACATATAATCTACATCTTTCCAAAATTGCTTGACTGTATTTGCAATTATCGGCCCTCTCCAAACTACAGGATCAGTATCGTTGTCAAGAAGAAGATTAATAGACATAATTCCAATTCCACTTTTACTTTTTACTGGCAAATATCCATATTCAGTTGCTTGTGCTTTTTCTCTGATTCCAAAAGATTTAGGTATGGATGGCCCTGTAATATCTGCGTCTATAATCCCAACATTATATCCTCTTCTTTGCATAGTAACAGCCATCATAGAAGTGACAAGAGATTTTCCTACTCCCCCTTTACCACTTACAATACCAATTACTTTTTTAATATTGCTCATTGGATGAGGATTTTCTCTAAAATCTGAATAGTCTTTTTTTCTTTCATCACATTCACTAACGCATGTACTACAGTTTTCTGTGCAATTATCTCCCATATAAATAACCTTCTTTCATTTATAATATTTTATTTTTGCATAAAAATCTCCATCATATTTTTATATACCTTTTTTATATTTTCTGATGCAGGGGATTCAGTGTCTACTATACTTATTCCTTTATTCGTAAAGCTGACCACATTTGAATCATAAGGTATTCTTCCAGTAAAGTTTATATTATTTTCATTGCAGAATGCCTCTATTTCTTCACTCATCTTCATATTCATATCATATTTGTTAATACAGACAGCTATCTTTACATTGAATTTTTCACAAGTTCTTAAAATTCTTTTCATATCACTAATTCCCGATAAAGAAGGTTCCGTTACTATAAGTACCATATCCACATCATTAATGGATGCAATTACTGGACATCCTATTCCTGGGGGGCCATCTAAAATAGTAAAGCTTTGATTGTTAATACTATTTAAGTGACTATTACTAATTTCATTTTTTAGATTTTTTTTAACTTCAGTAACTAAAAGCCCTGAATTTCCACTGCCAATTTTTAATCTTGCGGTAGAAAAGACTTCTTTTTCTTTATATAAGATTAAATCTCCAGCTTTAGTTTTATTTAATTTTATAGCTCCTACTGGACATAAAGCTTCGCAAAGCCCGCACCCTTCACAATCTATTGAATCTACTTTATAAGTTTGTTTTTTAGTAATAGCTGAGAACCTACAATTTTTCATACATAATCCACAAGAAATACACTCTGAATTATCAATAAATGCCTTGTCCATTCCAAAAAAATCCCATCTATTAGGTTCTTTTTGGAAATTAGTAAGAAGATGAAGATTTGGGGCATCCACATCACAATCTCCGTAGGCTTTACAGTTAGATAATTTTATAAACCCTGAAGTTAAGGTAGTTTTTCCAGTTCCCCCTTTTCCGCTAATTACAAGAAGTTGTTTCATTATCTACCTCCTTTCTAACTTTATAAAGCATATTTTCAAAGATACCTTTATAAACTACATCTTCTTTAGATATGATTTGTCCATTGGATACCATTTTTGAAACCTTATTATTAAAAGGGATTTTCCCAATTATTTTTAAATTATTTTTATTGGCATATTCTTCTGAAGGATTTTTTTCATCTATATCTTTATTTAAAATTATTCCAACTGGCTTTTTAAACAACTTAGCTAATTTATGAACTATTTCTAAGTTGTGTGATCCAAAAATTGTAGGCTCTGTTACAATCAGACAATAATCTGCATCCTTTATACCTTCAATCACAGAGCATGAAGATCCAGGTGGACAATCTATGATAACTACTTTGTCTTTTTCTTTTCCAATTTTAATTATTTTTTTAATTAACGGTACCCCTGAGGGCTCTCCGATATTTAGTTCACCTGATATAACCTCAACATTTTCAAAATATCCTCGTGTAATAGTTCCTATGATTTTATCTTTTTCAGAAATTGCGTTTTGAGGACAAAGAATTGTACAGCCTCCACAAGAATGACAAATTTCTTCAAATACAACTATCTTTTCGCCCATCATGGCAAGTGCATTAAATCTGCAAAAATTAGTACACGTCCTACATCCACTACACTTTTCTTGGTCTACATGTGGAATATATACCTTCACTTTTTCTTTGCTTACAAAATTATTCTTCAGAAAAATATTGCCATTAGGTTCTTCAACATCACAGTCTAAGTAAACAGACTCATCTGAAACATAAGCCATATTTACAGCAACCATAGTCTTTCCAGCTCCCCCTTTACCACTTAAAATAGCAACTTTCATACTATCTTCCTCCGTGAAGATGATACCCTGAATGTGTCTCCTTAAGTTCTTCTAGCTTTCCTTCCCTAAAAGCTATTAAGTTTTCATCAGCTTTATCTAGAATTTTTTTATATATTTTAATATCTGACCCTTTCAATACTTCATATGCGTTCTCTCCACACTTTGCAGTTATAACTATATCGATATTATTATCAGCTATTGTTTGAGCAGCTTTAACCCCTGCTCCTCCACTGGTTTCAGCGGCATTATTATCTAAATAAATCTTTTTCCTATTTTCTGTATCATATATTAAAAAATATGGAGCTCTTCCAAAAGAATTACATGTATCTGAATTTATTTCTTTATTTTCAACCGGTATCACTATCTTCATTTACAACCTCTCCCTCTTTTACATCTTTTGCAGCCGTATACTTTTTCTTCTCCTTCACAAAGCTTATAATCTCCCCCTTCTATTTTTAATATCTTTCCATTTACGATTGCATCTGCTATCTTTTTTTTACTTTCACCATAAATCTTTTGTGCAGTTGTTCGAGCTACCCCCATTCTTTCAGCGCATTCTTCTTGATTCATATCTTCTAGGTCAATAAGCCTCACTGTTTCATATTCATCCACAGTCATCAAAACCATTTCTCTTTTATCTAGGTGTGGGGTTATTGGTCCAAACAAGTTACTTTCAGGAAGACAACATACTTTTCTTAATTTTGTAGGTCTAGGAATTTTAATCACCTCCTTTATTGGCATATGCCATTTATATTTTTCATTATACTCCGTTTATGGCATATGTCAACAATCTTTGTGTTGTATATACAATAAAAAAACACCTATATACAAAATTTTTATAGGCGTTTTACTTTTCTTATATTATTTTCTTAATTAACTTTTTTTGCCAAGGCTTTAAATTATCTTTCATATTTTTTAGTGCAGCATATTTAAAAATCTCTGATTGTGAAGGATATGGCTAGATTATATTTGCAAAATCATTCACCTTCATTTTATTTTTAATTGCAATAGATGCAATTGTAATTAGCTCTCCTGCTTTTTCACCTACAATAGTAGCCCCAAGAACGCTTCCTCTCTTACCTAATATCAGCTTTAAAAATCCATTTATGTCTCCTTCTGCAACTGATTTATCAGCTTCATCTAATGGGATAGTTATACTCTTTCCAAATACTCTTTTTTCTTTTGCAGCTTTTTCCATCATTCCCACATGAGATACTTCTGGTTTTGTGTAAGTTGTCCAAGGCACATAAGAATAATCTGCTTTGGATTTTATAGGTGAAATTATATTTTTAATAACTATGCTAGCCTGATAAGATGCCATATGAGTAAACTGATATGGACCTGTCACGTCTCCACATGCATATATATTTTTTATATTTGTCTTCATTTGCAAATCTGTAATAATACTTCCCCGCTTATCTAGTTTGAGTCCTATTTTTTCTGCCCCAATATTTTTCGTATTGGGATTCCTGCCTAGAGATACTAGTATAGAATCTCCAACTACCACTTCTTTCTTACCATCTATTTCTATAAAAACTTTTATATCTTCATTGTCTTTTTCAATTTCTAATATTTTTGAATTTAATTTAACTGATATATTCATATTTTTAAACACATCAATCATCAAATTTCCGACTTCTGGCTCATCCTTAGAAAACATATTTTTATTTCTATCTATTATAGTAACTTTTGACCCAATTTCACTAAAGCCTTGCCCTAATTCTAAACCTATTGGTCCTCCACCTAGCACAATAAGATGTTTTGGCTTTTTATCTATTTTAAAAATATTTTCATTGGTAAAATATGAAATAGAATCCAATCCCTTTATATCTGGTATGAAGGGACTGGAACCAGTTGCTATTACAATATTTTTAGTTTTTAATATTTTATCTCCCACTTTTACGCTGTTGGAATCCTCGATAATACCCCTTCCTTTTAACACATCTACTCCCATTTTTTCATATCTTTCTTTGGAATCTTTTGGTCTAATGGTTTCAATGACAGAGTTCACCCTTTCCATTACTTTATTTATATCTACTTCTTTTATTTCAGACTTTACTCCATATTTTTCAGAATTTCTTATAGCTTCACATGTATGTCCTACTTTAAGGAAGCTTTTGCTAGGAACACACCCTGTGTTTAAGCAATCTCCTCCCATATCTGATTCTTCTATAAGAGCAACCCTCGCACCTAAAGATGATGCTCCAGAAGCCACAACAAGACCTCCGCTTCCTCCACCAATGACTATAATATCGTAGTCGTATTTCATGTTTTCCTCCCCTTTAAAAGTACTTTTTTATTTCATATTTGAAATATCAATATTCTTTTTCTTTGCAAATATTTTAGGGATTTGAGATATAAAAAATAAAATAATACCCGCTAAAAGTAGATTGAAGAACAGTCTTTGAGTTACTCCATTTTCTGCTATATCTCCAGCCATATAAGCATATATGAAAGATACTGGCATCATAGTAATTAGAGATATAAGTGTATATTCTAAAGTGCCAATATTTGTCATACCATAAGCATAATTTTGAAGATTATATGGAAATATAGGAACTAGCCGTGTGAGTATAAGAAAATCTCTACCATTTTTTTCAACCCCAGATTCTATTTTTTTGAAAACTTTACTATCTCCAAATTTCTTTACAATTAAATCTCTTGCCAAATATCTCGAAACCAAAAAAGCTGAAAGAGCACCTACCGTTGCTCCAATTAATGCCAAAATTCCCCCTTTTAGTGGCCCGAACACAATTCCGGCAGTAACTGTAAATATCCATGCTGGAAGTGAAAATACAGCTGCAATTCCATAGATAAGAATATAAATAAAATAACCAAAATTTCCTCTTTCCTCTATAAATAATTTAAACCTCTCTAGGTCAGATAAAATATCTATAATCCCTAATCTTCTAATAATAAAATAAAAAATACCTAAGGTCAGTATTATAATTATAGTTCTAATATTTATTTTCATTCGTTATTCCTGCTTTCTGTTTTTATGTATTTGATTTAATTTTTAGATTATACCCTATTTCTGATCAATTTATTTAAAACAGGATTTCATACTAAAAGAATTTTTAATTCATAGTTGACAACTTGGTATTAATCTTGTAGTATTATAAAAAAAGATTGAAAGGAGTCATGTTATGAAAAAGCTAAATTCTAATCCACAAAGCTTTAATGCTCTATGCTGTTGCTCTAGTTCTGTTCAAAAACTAGATAACAGCTTTTTGTGGTGCTGATAAGGCTTTCCCTAAAACATGATTTTGTGTAATAGCGGGTAGTCCAATATGGACCTGCCCGTTTTTTATTGCAAAAAACCTGAAATCTTTACATTCTGGCCAGAATGGACTTAATTAACTTACAAAATATTTTAAAACAATAGGAGGATTACAATGAAATCTAAAAATATATTAATCGTGTCAGCTTTTATACTTGTTATTTTAGGTGGTTTTTACTTTTTAAACTCAAACTCATCTGCAAATCAAAATCAAGGTACTTCTGAATCAAATGTAATAAAGGTTGGCATGAGCGGCTCATATAAACCATATACCTATCTGGATGATAAGGGAGAGCTTACTGGGTTTGATGTAGATGTTTGGAAAGAAATCGGAAACAGAATAGGATATGAAGTAGAATTTGTTACAAGTGATTTTAGCGGCCTATTTGGTATGCTAGACTCAAATCAAATAGACACTATCGCCAATCAAATTACTGTAACTGAAGCAAGAGAAGAAAAATATCTTTTTACAAGACCATATGTATACTATGGAGCACAGCTTATATCAAAATCTGACAGAGATGATATAGTTGATCTTGAGTCATTAAAAGGAAAATCAGTAGCTGTAGGTCTTGGAACTAACTACGAGGAAATGATTAGAGAGTTTGACAAAGACTCTGAGATAGAAATAATAATATACGATAGTGGATCTGGTTCTTATCAAGATGTTGCAATAGGAAGAGTTGATGCTGCTATGAACGATAGACTTGCTCTTCAATCAGTAATAAAAGAGTCAGGACTTCCCCTAAAACTAGCTGGAGCACCACTTAATGAGCTTCATAATGCATTTCCATTTTTAAATACAGATGAAAATAAAGAACTTATAGAAAAAATTGACCAAGCTATAGACTCTATGTATGAAGACAATACAATAAAAGACATTTCAGAAAAATACTTTGATATAGATATTTCGGAGAGATTTTAATCATGACTGGATTTAGTTTTGAAATATTTTCAAATTCATTCCTTGAGCTTTTAAAAGCCCTGCCCATTACACTTTCTGTGGGGCTTTTAGCTATGGGATTTGGCCTTATAATTGGTGTTTTAGTAGGTATTATCAGATATTTTAATGTCCCATTTATAGATAGTTTTTTCAAGGTTTATATTTCTTTTTTCAGAGGTACTCCACTGATGATTCAGCTTTTTCTTTTTTTCTTTGGTCTTCCCCAGCTATTTCCTTCACTGGGAAGAATGAATGCATTTCAGGCTTCCGTAATAATCATGTCCATAAACGCTGGAGCATATATAGCAGAGACTAGCAGAGCGTCTATCCTTTCTGTTGATAATTTACAAAAAGATGCTGGTTTTTCAATTGGTCTTACTAAGCTCCAGACAATGTGGCATGTACAGCTACCCCAAGCTCTAAGAGTTGCTATACCTTCATTTGGAAATACCTTTATTGGAATTATTCAAGGTACCTCACTTACATTTATGCTTGGTCTTAATGACCTTATGGGACTTGGCAAGATGAGAGCAGCCTCTAATTATAGGTTTTTTGAGGTTTATCTAGCTGTAGGATTAATATATTTTTTTATAACTCTTTTAATTGGAAAGCTAAATTTTTATTTGGAAAAGCATTATAGTAAAGGAAGGGCTGCATGATGTTACAAATTAAATCACTAAGCAAATCTTTTGGCAATCAAAGGGTTATTTCAGATATGGATTTTACTATAAAAAAAGGAGAAGTAGTTGCAGTAATAGGTCCTTCAGGTTCTGGCAAATCTACATTTTTAAAAACTATAAACCAGCTTGTAAAGCCTGACTTTGGTATCATGCATCTTAATGATAAAGAGTATGATATGGCAAAAATAAAAGAATCAGAGGCTACAGATTTGAGGAAAAAAATTGGAATGGTATTTCAAAATTTTGGACTCTTTTCTCATTTGGATGTACTTGGCAATATAACTCTTGGACTTGAAAAGGTTCATGGCTTTAAAAAAGAAGCTGCAATCTCAAGAGAAAAAGAGCTTATCGAGGTTGTAGGACTTTCTGGGAAGGAACAATCTTTTCCAAATCAGCTTTCTGGGGGACAACAACAAAGAGTGGGAATTGCAAGAGCAATGGCCTCAAACCCTGATTTGATTTTGTTTGATGAACCAACTTCTGCACTTGATCCAGAGCTTGTAGGAGAAGTCCTGTCAGTAATAAAAACTCTTGCAAAGGCTGGAAACACTATGATTATAGTAACTCATGAAATGAAATTTGCTAAAGAGACCGCAGATAAGATAGTTTTTATGGAAAACGGAGAAATAATTATGGAAGATAGCCCTGAAGTTTTATTTTCTGAAAAAGCACCTGAAAGAATCATGACCACCCGTAAAACGGGTGGTTTGCTCTAGCCCTATAAGGGCATGGTACTTGCTGTGTCTTAAGACACCCTGAATGGTCTGCCAACCGCTTTTTATTCACAGGCAATCCCTAAAGGGATTATTTTTTCTTGCCTTTGCTTACTTGCTCACCCGTGAACGGATCTATAAATTCTTTCATGCTTATTTGATCACTTGCTATGTCTTCTTGCATTTGATTTTTTATATATTCTTCGATTACTTTTTTATTTCGGCCTACCGTATCAACATAATATCCTTTACACCAAAAATGTCTATTCCCATATTTATATTTTAAGTTCGCATGTCTATCAAATATCATCAGTGAACTTTTTCCTTTTAGATATCCCATGAATTGTGACACACTTAATTTAGGTGGTATGCTCACAAGCATATGTATATGATCTGGACATGCATTTGCTTCTATGATTTCTACTCCTTTATATTCACATAATTTCCTCAAGATTATTCCTATATCTCTTTTTATCTTTCCATATATAATTTGTCTTCTATATTTTGGTGCGAATACTATATGATATTTACAGTTCCATTTTGTATGTGCTAAACTATTTTTATCCAATTGGATAGCCTCCTTTGTAATTTAATGTTGGTTGGTCAGACCTAACTTTATTTTACAATAGGAGGTTTTCTTTTTTCTACTCACCGCTATAAGCTTTTTAGAACCACCCGCATAGCAGGTGGTTTTCTTTATACAAATAAAAAATTTCACGAGGTGATTTTTCCCTCGTGAAATTTAAGATATAAAACATAGATTTGATTTTTGAAAGCTTTATATTTATTAGTATAATTTTCTAATTATTATCAGATTTTGTTATAATCCAAGGTCATCTGAAATTTCTAACATCGCTTTTAGAGAAAGCTCTGCAAACTCAGGAAATGGTATCCCAAGTTCCTCTATAGAACTCATAGCAGCTCTGTCAGCACCTGCTGCAAATCTTAGTTCTTTCATTCTTTTAGTTATTGATTTGGTTTTTACACTGCTTATTTTTTTATCTGGATATACTAGGGTTATTGCAGTTATAAATCCTGTTATAGGGTCTGCCGCATAAAGAGCTTTTGCCATTGTGCTTTCCGGCTTAACCTTTGTTTCATAATTGTGTGCAGATATGGCATTATATATCTCTTGATCACCAATATTATTTTCTTTTAGTATTTCTACTGCTTTAATCCCATGAAGATGATTTTCATTGTTTTTGTAATCCACAAGATCAGAATCAAGATCATGTGCCAGTCCTGCTACAGCCCATCTCTCTTTATTGTCTGGATCTAGCTTTTCAGCAAGAGCCCCCATTACAGCCTCAACCGCCAAAGAGTGTTTGTATAGATGGTCTGTCTTTAAATTTTCATCAAGTAAGCTTATTACCTTTTCTCTCATAGTCATACTATCCCTTCTTTTTCGAATATTAAGAAATCTTTCTTATATATAGTATATACAAAAATCACCTGAGTTTACAGGTGATTTTATATAAAGCTATTTTTAGTATCCCATAATTTCTTTTATATAATCTTTATATTCTTTTGAAGTCATAGTCTCTAATAATTCAAGGGCAACATATGGGGCTGTTGATGGGCACCATGATGTAATTATATGCTCATCTTTTACAACTGATCCGCCTTCAATTATGGCACCAAATTCTTCAAGCTGTCTTTGCCTTCTTCCATCCATAAGATGATATGTCGTTGCTTTTTTACCTTTTAATATACCGCTTTTCCCAAGAATAAGTGCCGATACACATACAGTTGCTATTGGCTTTTTCTTGGAATCAAAATCTCTAATAAGATTAAGAAGTCTTTCATCATAAGCCTCTTCATAAAAACCAAAATATCCAAACCCACCTGGTATTACCATAGCATCATAGTCATCAGGATTAATTTCATGGAAGACTTTATCCACAGTTAGAGTTACATTAAAGGTACTTTTTATCTCTTTATTAAACCCACATGTTATTACATCGATATCTATCTTATTAAAGGTTTTGTTCCAACCAAAAACATCTACAAACGCACTCATTTCTATGAGTTCAAAACCTTTTGTCAAAAAAAGAAGTATTTTTTTCATATCCACTACCTTTTCAATATTAAAATTCATAACACCTATGTTCTATAAAAATATCTACTATTTTAGGGTCCAGTTTTTTTCCAGAAGCTTCTTTTAATAAATCTAGAGCATGTTTTGAGGAAATAGATTTTCTATAGACTCTATCTAACACCATTGATGCATATGTGTCTGCTACCGCTATAATTCTTGAATATAATGGTATATCTTCCCCTTTAAGTTTTTTAGGGTATCCATTACCATCAAAATGCTCATGGTGATATAAAACTGCCTCAGAAAATTTCATATAATCACTGGAAGAACTAAGTATAATATAACTTATTTCTGGATGCCTTTTTAATTCTTTCCAGTCTTCATAATCTAATTCTTCGGTTTTTTCCAAAATTTCTTTTGGAACAGCAATTTTCCCAACATCATGAAGAAGTCCCATTTCCCTTATTTTTTTAACCTCATCTTCTTCAAATCCCATTTTCATTCCTATGTTTTCACATAGTTTGCTTACTAAAGAGGCATGTACTCTTTCATCTTTTACTTTTATAAACAGCTGGTTGATTATGTCTTGTATCGCTTTATTTCTTAATTTGGTTCTATTCAATGTCTTGCTGTTATACATATAAGCTTCTGCTCTTTTTATTACATCTTCAAATAACATAGATTCATCTTCTTTTGTACTATAACCAATTGAAGCTGAAATATCTAAGTTTTCCACTTTTTTCCCTTTTAAATTATTTAGAAACCTTTCACTTAGCTTTTCGGTATCAAACTCTGAGGTAGATGGCAGTAATACGACAAATTCATCTCCACCCACTCTACTTATTATGTCATCTGCTCTAAAAACTTCCCTCATAGTGTTTGCCAGAGTTTTTATTAGGTCATCTCCAGCCTTGTGACCAAATGCATCATTCATGAGTTTTAAACCATTAACATCTATCATAATAACACTCATAGGATAATTTCTTTTGGTATCTAGCCTTTTAATTTCTTCTTCAAAAAATCTTCTATTATATAGTCCTGTTAATTGATCTCTATAACTAAGATATATTATCTTTTCTTCATTTTCCTTAATTTTTGTAATATCTATATCAATTCCTCTAAAGCCTATATATTCCCCTGTCATGCTATAAAGCGGAGACCCATTTGTTAAAACCCAAACCGCATCTCCGTCTTTATCAAAAAGCTTGTGCTCAAAATCATTAACACTTCCCTCTGTTTTTAGTATTTCTTCCCCAAAGGTCTTTAGTTTTTCTCTTTCTTCCCCAAAGGTGAGGTCATAAAAGTATTTTTTTTCAACAATTTCTTCTGGACTATATCCAAGGACATCCTTAACAACATCATTTATATATGTGTACTTTCCTTCAATATCAACTTCAAAAGCAATAGATCTACTTTTTTTAGATAACTCTTCATACCTATTTTTTTCTTTTTCTATTTCTATTTCTGAGAGTTTTTTTGATGTGATATCTTCGAATATCCCTAATACTCCCTTAACCTTTCCATCTGCTTCATATATTGGGAGTTTACTCGTTTTTACCCATCTAAGTTCATCATTTGCATTTATAACTTTTTCCTCAAAATTAAGCTTTACTTTTTCAGTATCAATAACCATCTGGTCATCTTCTCTATATAAATCTGCAAACTCTCTCCAGTTCATATCATAATCATTTTTCCCAACTAGCTCTTTATAGGATTCAAATCCAGAATCCTTTAGGAAATTATTATTACAACCTAGATAATTAAGATTTTTGTCCTTCCAAAATATTCTCAATGGAATGCTATTCATAACCTTCCAAAGAAGATCTTCAGATTCTTTTAGTTTATTTTTTGCCTCCACATGTTCATCTATATCCACAAAAAAAGTTTGAAAATAGAATTTTTCATCTGATAATGCAAATATTTTATACCATTTTTTTAGAGGGTCAGAAAATTGTTCAAATGTTTCACTTCCCAAGTCAAGTGCTATCTTCCCATAAATTTCTATCCAGTTAAATTTTGATTCGGAAATACTTGGAAATATTTTAGTTATTTTTTTACCTATTACATCATTTTTATTTAAACCAGTAAATTTTTCAAATGCACTATTAACTTCTAAAAACTCATAATCTATAGGAACCTGATTTTCATCTATTATTATCTTATGTCTTGCATAGGCAATAGGCATAGTTTCCAATATATTTTTATATATCATCTAATTTCCCCTCTCCTTTAAAACATCTTGGAAATTCCACTTTTTATTCATTTTGTAACCATAATTATTATAAATCTTTATTATGTAAGTTTCTATAGAAAACAATTTAAAAGGAGCTAATGCTCCCTTTAAATTGTTTCACTTTTATTATTTTGATTTTTTAGGAAACCATGGAAAAAAAACTGGCGTAACTTCTTTATATTCTTTATATCCCGGCCTTTTTGCAAAGCTCTTTTCAAGCATTGGGACTCCGGATACAAATAATAAAAGATATGTTATTGTTATTGGGCTTATAAATGAAGCTATGCTTGCTCCTGATGAAAATGCAATCACTGCTATGCCCCACCACATTGTCGCTTCTCCAAAATAGTTCGGATGTCTGGAGTATTTCCAGAGCCCTTGGTCCATTATTTTTCCTTTATTTTCAGGATTTGATTTAAAAACCTTAAGCTGATAATCTCCCACACTTTCAAAAAAGAATCCTATAGTCCAAATCAAAAGACCTACAAATCCAAAGATAGTGAACGTAGATTGATTTTCTGAGTTCAATAGAATTATAGGGAGGGCAACTATAAACATAAATACTCCTTGAAGCATATAAATCTGTAAAAATGCTCTTGGAATAACTAGCTTCCCCCATTCTTTTCTCCAATTAGCATACCTGAAATCCTCAGGTTTTCCCCAATTTCTTTTTATTATATGGTAAAAAAGTCTTAATCCCCATATGGTTATTAAAATAGTAATCACTAGATTTGAGGTGTATAGATTCAAAGTTCTTAGAGTTGTATACCAAGCTACAATAACAAATCCTATTCCCCATCCCATATCCACTATAGAGTTGTTTTTTATATATGTTCCAACAATAAAGAAACATAAAAAATAAATGAATATAACAATTATAGATTCCAAAATCATAATAACCCTTCTTTCTAGTTATCTAATAAAGCCTATAGCAACAGCTTTTTCTCCTGCATGAAGTGCTGTTATGGATGAAATTTCACATATATACTCGGGCTTTAATCCAAGTATTTCTTCCACTTGTTTTGCGAATATATTTGCATTTTTTTCATCACCAGAGTGAACCACTGCATATTTAAATATTTTTTGCTCACCATTTTTCGATTTTACTAAATCTAGTATTTTTTTCATTAATGTCTTTTTTGATATCGCTATTGAAAAGGCAGCTCCTTTACCCTCTTTGTTAAGAGATATTATAGGTCTTAGTTTAAAGAAAACTCCAATTTTTCCTATTATTTTTGGAACACGTCCGCTTTTTAATGAGTTTTTAAATGTATCTAAGGCTACATATATCTCTGTTTTAGGAATTATTTCTTGGGCACTTTTTAATATATCTTCTATATTCTTGCCTTGTTCTACCATTTGTGCAATTTCAACTACAAGCAATCCCTGTGCTACTGAGTTTAATCTACTATCAATAACTTCAATTGGATATCCAGATTTTTTTAAAACATTGGAATATTTAACTAAACTATCATATGTGCCACTGAGTTTGCTTGAGACTGAAATTATAACTATGCTTTCATAATGATCTTTTAAAAAATCTATTTTATTCTTTATATCTATATCATTTGGCTGAGAGCTATTTGGATAAATAGGAGAGTTATTAATAATATTGTAAAAATCCTCTGACTTTATAGTAGTCTTGTCTAAATATACATTATCTCCAACTAATATATTAAGAGGTATTTGGTGTATATCATGCTTTTCTAATATATCTTTTGGTATATCTGCTATTGAGTCAGTCACAACTGCAATTTTTCCTTTTGATACTTTAAGTTTCTCCTGAAGATGTATATCCTCAACCTTTGGTCTAGAAATTACTCCATATTTCGATACTTCACTAAAAAAATCTTCTACTTCATTTGTATGAATGTGTATATGTTTAAAGTTTTCATTACCTGCAACAATTATACTATCCCCTAAGTTATTTAGTTCCTCTTTTATTAGCTCTTGACTTGGAACATTTCCCTTTATAATACACTCTGTACAATACCTGTAATACGACTCTTCTTCACTAATGTGACTTTTCACCTCAAGACTTTGTCCTACAGATACAGTTTGTTTTATGTTTTCAATACTATAACCTTTTAGATATTTAATCACTCCTTCGAGAAATAAAACAAAACCTTTTCCTCCAGAGTCAACAACATTATTTTTTTTAAGAACTTCCAGTTTTTCTTTTGTCTCATCCAAGGATTTAGAAGCAATTTCTATCGAGCTCTCAAACATTTCATCAAAAAATTCATATTTACTATGATTTTCACTGATATATGCTGACCATTCTTTAATTACAGTAAGCATAGTTCCTTCCACTGGATTTGAGAGTGCAGAATATAAGCCATGGGCAGATTCCATACTTGCTGTTGCAAAATCCTTTAATTTCACATAAGCTTTACCTTTTGTTTGAGATGCAAGTCCTGAAATATATTGGGCAAATATAACCCCTGAATTGCCCCTAGCACCATAAAGCGACGCTTCAGACATAGAGTTTAAAGTTTCAGAAAAAGAATCATTAACCTGAGTATAATCTAATATGCTATTTAAAGTAGATACTAAATTATTTCCAGTATCTCCATCTGCAACTGGAAATACATTTATTTTATTTAGTTTTTCTCTATTTAATATAACTTCATTTGCTCCATAACTAAATAAATTAAAAAATTCTCTTCCATCCAGCTTTTCTTTTCTCATATATTCCTCCTAAAGTCATATTGTAAGCTCCTATATTATTGCTAAAATCATAAGAAAAATTTTTTTATAATCAAAAAACTTATAGAAGATGTAGAGGCCGCTAAAAAGGTTCCCCATGTGATATCAATGAATACTATTGTTAAAGGCCAATCTCTAACAGTTGCTAAATTCGTAAGATCATAGGTAGAATATGTTATAAATCCAAAACAAGCTCCAGCAAGAATAGCATATATAAAACTATCTTTTGTTATAGCTGGATTAATCACAAAAAACAAAATTCCGGCTATAAAAATCATATAAAAAATAATTGCAGCTACCCAGTTCACATTTTCTGCCATCAAATACCCTAGATATTTTTTATAAAGATTTCTAGCAATAAATCCAAGCCAAATGAGATCTATAACAAGAAATACCGCAAAAGTAGTTATATAAGTCTTTAGTATATACATATCATCCTCCTTATTTCTTTGTATTATTCCCTTTAGAAGGTCATTACAAACCTATTGAGTATGAAATTGTTTTTATTTCCAAATAAAAAAACTAGGCGTTTTGAATCCTAGTCTCTATTTTGTAAATATTGAATTTTGTAAGGCTGTCTTAATTTTGCACTTTGAAGCAAATTATTGTCATAAAAAATATCCGAATCTCCTTTTTTTATGATTTTACCATTATTCATAATTATAAAACTGTCTCCCCATTCCCATACAAGATTTAAGTCATGGGTAGCAATTACTATGGTCTTCCCTTTTTTATGAAGTGTATCTAGTAACTCCATAAAACTTTCTATTGTAAAGGCATCAAGTCCAGAAAAAGGTTCATCTAAGATCATGATATCAGGCTCCATTGCTAAAACCCCTGCAATAGCAACTCTTTTTTTCTGACCTAGACTCAAGTGATAAGGAGCTCTATCTTTAAATTCTAAAAGACTTAAAATTTCAAGGGTTTCATTTACTTTTGTTGAAACTTCCCCTTCTGTTAGGCCTTGATTTCTTGGTCCAAAAGCGACATCGTCGTATACACTGCTTGAAAATATTTGATCATCAGGATTATCAAATACAATGCCTACTAATTTTCTGGAATCTTTACTTTTTTTAATATTCTGTCCATGAAGTAAAACTTCTCCTCTTTGAGCTTTATTTAAACCGTTAAAATGCTGCAAAAGAGTAGATTTTCCACTACCATTAGCACCTAAAATTATTGTTTTTTTTCCGATCTCAATTTTCATATTTATATCGTCTAGAGCAAGTATTTTATTTTTGTATTCATAATATAAATTCTTAACTTCTATCGCATTCATATATCACCACTTATCTGCAAACCAAAGTATAAGGCATACTCCTACTATAAAGAAACCTTTTACCAAGTCCAATATTTTTATTTCAGAAGTCTTAAAAATAGGCATTTCTCCATTAAATCCTCGAGACCATAACGCTTTATATAGTTTTTCTGATTGGTCAAATCCTTTAACTATAAAAGCCCCTGAAAGCTCTCCATAGGTTTTAAAGGTCTTATATGTAAATCCTGACTGGAACTGTCTTGAATAGACTGCTTTTCTAAAATTATTTAGTTTTTCTTTAAAAAGAACTAAATACCTTGTGGTTAAAAAAATTATAGTAATAAGCTTAGCAGGTACCTTTAATTTTCTAAGAGAAGACCAAAATATTGCTTCTTCTTGGCCCGAAACTATAATCATAATAGCTAAGATTCCAGTACATGCTTTTATGACTATTCCTAATCCAAACATCAATCCTTCAATTTCAAATCCTTGACCTCCTCTTAAAGAAAGGGGAAGCAATAAAAAAATGAAAAAAGGCATCATATGGAAAATTCTTCTCATATATGTCCTATAATCCACTTCATGAATTAAAGCAAATATGAAAATTAAGAAAAATCCAAATCCAAGATAAAAGATATCTCTCATACCTGATAATATTATCATTCCAATAAATAAAGATATTAGCTTTATTCTAGGTTCCCAAATCTTATAATTCATATCCACTTGAGCTCTCCATAAGCATTTCCGGCTTTACCTTCATAATATATCCAACCGCAAATGAAGTCATGAAACCTTCAATAATCATAAGAGGTATATGACTTACTATTAATAGGTTGGCAACAGAAAAGAATCCTTGAGAATATCTTTCATCAGTAAAAAATAACAAGCCTATCAAAAGAACAAGACATAAAAATATACTCAATACTCCTAATAATCCTCCTGCAAAATACGGACTCACCTTGTCTTTTGCCCATTTTTGATAAATGAAGTGGGTAGATATAGCAGGTATCCCAACAAGTAGAGTATTTGCACCCAAAGTGGTTAGCCCTCCATGACCAAAAAGAAAAGCTTGAAGTAGTAGTCCTATAAAAATAGCTATTGGGCTTCTTTTTCCCAGGATTATTCCAAGAAGTCCAGCAATAAGTGGATGTGTAGAGCTAGGACCTATTGGTATGCTGAGCATAGAAAGAGTAAAAAATGTTGCAGTCATTATACTGACTCTAGGTATTTCATAATCTTTGATTCCCTTTAAAGAATATCCTATCAAGCCGGCTGCTCCTGCCGAGGTGGATAGGATAGCTACAGTACTTAAAACCCCATCTGATAAATGCATACTTCTCCCCCTGTAATTATTATGGATAATATTATATTGTCTATATAAAACTTATGTATAAAAATAAAAAACTCCTTGCAGAAGCAAGGAGTAATAAATTAAAGCAAAATAAAAGCCTCATTCATTCACCGTGAATTCGTGCAAAATAATCGTATCCTGGCTCAGGTTCATAGCTATATACACCTTCCCAGTTACCCAGTGGTCTTTGTATAAAGCTCCCCATTACAGTGGCGGGACCGCGTTGGAATTTCACCAAACTTCCATAAATATTTATTTATCAATGTTATAATATCACTATATTTCAAAAGTTTCAAGGTAAGATTATTAAAAAAAGTAAGACCCTTGCTTGAGAATCTTACTTTTAGAAATAAAATTATTCTTTTTTCTTACTTAAATATTTGATATAAGAGTTCCCGTTTCTCCCAATAAAGCTTTTTTTGCATTTTCAAGGGAAGTTATAATTGCTTTTCTGCCTTCTTTTGATTCTACAAAATCAATAGCTGCCATTACTTTAGGAAGCATGCTTCCTGGGGCAAAATGACCTTCATCTGCATATTTTCTCGCTTCTTCAGTGGTTAGTTTATCCAGATTTTTTTGGGTAGGTTTTCCAAAATTTATAGCTATTTTTTCTACTGCAGTAAGAATAAAAAGTGTGTCGCAATCTGTTAGTTCTCCCAATTTACAGCTAGCCAAATCTTTGTCAATTACAGCAGGAACACCTGTAAGTAAATTTCCTCTTTGTATTGTAGGTATTCCTCCTCCTCCCACTGCGATTACTAAATGTCCACTTTTGATGATGTCTTTAATAACATCTTTTTCAACTATATCAACGGGTTTTGGGGATGGAACTACTCTCCTATAACCCCTACCAGAATCCTCAATCATTTTATACCCTTTTTCTAGCTCTAATCTTTTTGATTCTTCTTCAGTATAAAAACCCCCTATAGGCTTTGATGGATTTTCAAAGGCTTCATCTTTTTCATCCACTACTACCTGAGTTACTACAGAAACTACTGATTTGTTGATTCCTCTATTTTTAAGCTCGAAGGAAAGTGCATTTTGAAGATGATATCCTATATATCCCTGACTCATAGCTGAACATTCAGGAAATGGCATCTCTGAAATCTTTTTGTCAACCCCTGATGATGTCTCAAAAGATGCATTTATCATGCCTACCTGTGGCCCATTTCCATGAGCTAAAACAACCGCATGACCCTCCTCTATTAAATCTGCTATAGGTACAGCCGTTTCTTTAACAAGTTCTAGCTGTTCCTGCGGAGTATTTCCTAATGCATTTCCTCCAAGGGCTATCATAACCTTGCTCATATACTAACACTCCTGTCCATTATTTTATATGCAAATATTATTCCTAACAATAAATCAACTCCCGAGGTTTCACCATAATAAAGCAAGTTATCTATATCTATTTTTACTTCTTTTTCATTTTCGATATTACTTAAAATATTTAATATATTTCTGCTAAATAATCCTTGGGATGCTGATTCTAAAAAGCTGAGACTTATATCATTAGTGTATTCATTTCCAAATTTGTTTATAAAATTACTTAGTTTTTCCATAGGTTCCATAAATACTTTATAACAAGAAAATACACTCATAATTCCAACAATGAAATCATCTCCAGAAGGGGTAAGTCCTCGTCCTCTCCCTAAAAAATACTTAATAATAGATTCATCACTGTTTTTTTTGAAAAAAGAAACTAGCTCTTCTATTTTTTTCTCAATTTCCAAGGAATCATCTGTAGGGTTAATCAGGAAATCATTACTTAAGTCAAATCCGTTTTGTTTTTTAGAATCAATGAGGATATCAAGTAGATATCTCCAGATTTCTCCTGATTGATTTAAGTTATTTTCATGCTTATCTAAGGATGAATAATATATTTCTTTAGTATTTTTAAGAGCAATTTTTAAATCTTCAAAGCATATATTATCTTCATGGATGCAAGGAACTATCCCTGCACCCACTTTATCTAAAATTTTATGAAAATCCATTTGCCTTAAGACAATGCCATAGGGTGGTAGTATATTTTCATTGTAGCTTAAATTAACTATTTTAGTATTTATTTTAAGGTTTATACTAGTTTCAAATCTGCTATGGATAGAAATCTTAGAATCATCATTAATTTCCTTTAGTATATTAAAGCTAATATAAATAGGATTAAGCTTCATTTTTTTCCCCAGTATATTTTTCAACCAGTGCTTCTAATGCTTTAGTAAAGCATCCTAATGGAGCTCTTACAGTTCCTGCTCCAACCTGTCCTACTCCTGCCTTTTTGTGAGCTATTCCTGTATTTATAATAGGAGTAATTCCTGTTTCTACTACTTTTCTTATATCTATTCCAAGACAAGCTCCCTTAAAATCCCATGTTGGTATGGAAAAATTCGGATTATGGTCTATACATATTTCTTTCATCTCATTGCTTATACTTTGGGCAGCATCAAAGCCTCCAGCTCCTACAAATCTTGTAACTCCTGGAGCTGCAATCATAGCCATTCCACCGACTCCTATAGCTTCTGTTATTGCACTATCTCCTATATCAGGGTTTGCATCTTCCTGAGAATATCCTGTAAAAAATAACCCTTGAGGCATATTTACTGGAGCGGTAAACCACTGGTCTCCCATTCCAGAAACTCTTATTCCAAATTCATATCCATTTCTAGTCATTGCTGTAACTATTGTCCCTTCTTGTATCTTTCTTGCCGAATCCATTACAGCTTTTCCAAATGCCATCATTATATTTAAGAAAAATTGATCGGTATCAGCTAAAAACTTAGTAACTGCTCCAAGATTTTCTTCACTTATATCTGTCTTTAAAAGATATGGCATTATATCTTTCATAAATAGAGCTGAAGCAGCTATGTTTCTTTGGTGAAACTCATCTCCCATAGTAATAGCCTTTGCCACTACCACATTTAAGTTCATTCCCCCATCTGTTAGTTTTAAAGCTTTTGAAAGGGATGGTCCAAGAACATCTTTCATCCAGTGAAGTCTTGTAACCACTTCATCATTATAGGCTCCAAATCTTAAAACCTTTCCTATACCTTCGTTCATTGTGCAGTAAGCTCTGTTTCCTTCGTCCTTGTTCTCTACAACAAGAACTGCCATATTCCCTGATGTTATTCCTCCCATAGGTCCTACAGCGTCCACGTGATGGCATGGTATAAACTCTATCTCCCCATTTGAAAGCATTTTATCCGCTTCCTCTTCATTAGAGGCCCATCCTTCAAATATGGCAGCTCCATAACAAGAACCTTTCATAGGTTCTGTCATATTTTCCCATTTGATTGGAGGTCCAGCATGTAGAAGAACTTTTCCATTTAGTTCTTTGATGACACTTTTTGCAGGTACTACATCTACAAGGTATGGTTGAGACGACACAATCTTATCTATTACTGCCTTATTTGCTTCATCAATATTTTTATAATTCATATTATCCACTCTCCTAAAAAGAATTTAATTTCGCTAGTAAATTTTGAAGTTTTTTATCTCCGCCTGCAACAGGTGCCCAATTATACTGTATTACTTCACCTTCATGTTTTTTTATTGCACCGCTAAAGCTCTCTAAGCCTATGTTTATTACCTTCAAATCTTCAGTCAACATAGTACTTTTTTTATCTTTTACATCTTGTTTTTCATTTTTCAATTTTTCAATCAATCTAGTTACAAATGATGTAGCCTGAGCATTTGTTTCTAATACTATAACTCCAGCTTCTTCAAGCTTTTCCACTTGTGAGGAGTAGACCTGAATATCTTCTTCAGTTCCACACACAGAAGCTACAAACAGTATTTCTTGTCTTTTTTCTTTCTTTTTATTTATTACTTTTTCAATTGAGTCTATCAGTGAGCCTGCCATATCGTCATTGGAACCATAACCTATTACATTATCAAGTAGTACTACTGCAACATCTTCTTTAGTAATTAAGCTTTCTATTGCATTTATTCTTGTAGTTGGATCTATCATAGGATGGGGTCTTCCCTTTGTATACATATCATCCCCAAAATCGATTATTTGATGTCCATCATAATTAAGCATAAAACCATCTGATTTGTTGTTTTCAATCTTACCTAAATATTCTTTAATTAATATAGCTGCTTCTCCTGCAAGTGTTCCTCCACAGAAATAACCTTGTATTTTCCTTTGTTTTTCATTATTTTTTATTGTTTCAACTTTTTCAGAAACTGATTTTAATGCGGATGAAACCTGTGATTCAAACTCAGAAATAAGAACTGCTTGTCTAGCCGCATCTTCAAGAGTCCATACATACTTTATATTAGCCTCTTCTTTTTCTGGTTTTTCTCCTAGGAAAATAGCAACAATTTTTTTGTTCATAGACTTGAATTTTTCTATTACTTTATTTTTCACTGACTCAGCAGGAGGTTTTGAAATAAAGACAACTACATCTGTATCTTCATCTCTTTCAAGGATATCAAGAGCATCTAAGGCTGATACGCCTCCTATCTCTTTTGATAAATCTCTTCCGCCTATTCCAATGGCATGAGATACACCTTTTCCAAGTCTGGCAATTATTGAAGATACTTCTTGAATTCCTGTACCGGATGCTCCAACTATTCCAATGTTTCCTTTACCTACAACATTTGCAAATGCAAGAGGCACTCCGGAAATTATCCCTGTTCCGCAGTCAGGCCCCATAACTAAAAGTCCTTTAGAATGAGCCTTTTCCTTTAATTTTTTTTCATCTTCTATAGATACGTTATCGCTAAATACAAAGGCATTTATATTTTTATCTAAAATTCTATCTACTTCGCTGTATACATACTCTCCCGGGATTGAAACAAGGGCTATATTAGCTCCTGGAAGAGAGTTTATTGCTCCATCTAAGGATCTGCTTACAGGAATATTAGTACTGCTTGATTTTGCTGATAAATCCTTTATAAAGGATTCGAGTTCTTCAGAAACCATACCTACAAGAGTTTTATCCTCAGTATCTACTGATATACAAATGTCGTTTGGACCAGCTTCTGAAAACTCCTCAGCATACATATTAGTATTTTTAAAAATATCTTTGTTTGCAGGTGTTCCCATCATTATAGATACCTTGTTGATTCCTTTAAGCTTTGAAAGCTTGCTACTTAAAAGCATCAGATTCACTGAATCCTGATACATATTCTTTTTTAAAAGTCCATAAATCATCTCATCACTCCTATAATATTTGTATCAATCTATATATCTAGTTTTAAGTCTCCATCTTTAATCCAGCCTAGCTTTCTGAATATCTCTGAGATTATAAAAGTCAGTACTCCTGGAGCTATAAAGCAAAATATAATTATTTTAATCCAAATCTCAGCTGCAGGATATCCAGCATCGCTCATTGCTGTAAGGACTCCTAGTGGAGCTACAAGCCCTGATGTCCCTGTTCCTGCTGCTGCAGAAATACTTTCCATCTTGAATAAAGTGGTCACAAGAGGCCCAAGTATCATGGCGGTGAGTGTTGGTGGTACCATTAATATAGGTTTTTTTACAATATTTCCTATTTGTATCATGGGTGAGCCTAGAGACTGTGTTATAACACCACTCCAGCCATTTTCTCTAAGACTTTGTATTCCAAAGCCTACAGTATGAGCGCATCCACCAACAACAGCTGCTCCTGAAGCTGGCCCAGCTATTGCTATCATTATTGCTATTGCAGTACTGCTTATAGGAAGAGTAAGTGTAATTCCCATAATTGCAGCAACAATTATTCCCATAGGTATTGGCTGTAATTCTGTTGCTCTGTTTATAATAACTCCAAGTCCAATCATAAATTCATTTATTCCAGGACCTACTATAGTTCCCACAATTGATCCAAAAATAGCTGTAACTGCTGGAGTAACCACTATATCAATAGGCGTTTCTTTTGAAACAGCCTTTCCGAATTCAGCTCCCACAATTGCAGCCAAGAAAGCTCCTACAGGTCCACCTAATTCGTATCCTATAAAACCATTTATCACAGATGCAAATAAAACCAGTGGAGGAGCTTTAAGTCCTAGCGCTACAGCAACAGCTATTCCAGGCCCAGAAACAGCCATCGCATTTGGTCCAATAACATTTACAAAAAAGTCTATTCCTAGTCTTTGTCCTACAGTTCTAAAAATAACACCAGTGATTAATGTGGCAAATAGTCCAAGAGCCATAAAAGAAAGTGCATCTATAAGATATCTTTGGAAGCTTATTTCTATATTTTTTTTCTTTAAAAAAGCTTTAAAACCATTATGTTGAGATGCTGCATCATGCTCATCTCTACGTTTATTTTCCATAGTTTAGCCCTCTTTTCTATTATTTTTTCCTGAGAAAATTTATAATTTTAATTGCAAATTGTATTTCAAGTATTTGGTCAGTATCCTCAAAGTCTATCTCCCCAATTTCCTTAATCTGTTCTAATCTATAAGATACAGTCTTTGGGTGAATAAAAAGCTCTTTTGCGGTAAGCTTAATATTTTTGTTGTTTTTAAGGTATACTTCTAAGGTTTTTAGATACTCTCTATTTCTGAGTTTATCAGTATCTATAACTTTCATTATGCTTTTAGGAATATAGTCATTAATGTCAGATTTTAAAGATATATCTCTGATTATCTTAAATATCCCAAGGTCATCGTAAAATAAGGTAAAGTTAGAGCCATAAATATCTTCGCCTATCCTTATAGCTCCAATTGCCTCATCATAACTTTTTTTAAGATTTTCATATCCCTTTATTTCTCCACCTATTCCTAGGCTGATAGAGATCGATCGATTATTCTTTTTTAAAATCTTTTCCATGGATTTTATATCATTGATGAAATCTTGGGTAAGTTCTTTATATGAGGAAAGCCTTTGATTCTTAACCATAATAATTACATGGTCATTTTTTATTGAATATGCTCCTTCATATTTTTTAACAATATTTCCCAAATGATTTTTCAGTTCATATCTTATGGTTTCCATATCTTTACCAAGAGTAAGTACAGATACAAAATATTTTTCAAACAAGTCTATTCCAGCTAAGTTTGCTCTTTCTACTAGAGATGAACTCATGCTTTGCTGACCGAAGATAAGGTCATTTATGATATCATTCATAAATTTTTCTTCTACTTCTTTTACAGCTATATTTCTGACCATAGCTAAAGCTATTGTTGTACATGCATTTTCAATTGCAATAAGATTCATAGCATCCACTTCATGAAATAACTCTGATACGCCTAAATAGTTTTTTACACTTTCTGTTACGGGTATTTCAAATATAAGTTCTGAAAAATCATTATCTTTAACAGATATTTTTCGATAAAAGCATTGATTGTTATTTTCAAAGTTTTTATTTAATAGTATTTTTTTGTCATGTACTATAATTGGTTCATCTCTAGAAGTGTTCATAACCAGGTTCAAGTTATAATCATACAAAGATACAGGATTTCCTATAATCTCAGATAAAGCTAAAATTACATCTTTAATCGGATAGTTTTTAATTGCCATATCTCTAAATCTTTCATGAAGACTCTTAAAATACGTTAGCTTATTTACTTGATTTTGCATCACTTCTGCCATAGCAGGATACATAAGGTCTGTATAGAATATGTGTTTAGGCACTTCAATTATAGGGATAGAATTTTTTTCTCCCCACTTGATAAGACTTTCTGGAATTTCATCAAAAGCCTTTCCTGTTTTTATAATTAAAGCACTGATTCCTCTATCAATTAGTTCATCAAAAAAATCCACCATTTGATTATCCGTATAATTTTTTATTGGGATAAGACTAGTAAGTAGTGCCTCTCCACCTTTTAACCATTTTTTTATGGTTGGATCCTCCATTATGGTTATTCCTTTGACTTCATTTGAAAGCCCGCTTTGTCCGGACATTATACGAGCTTCCTCATATGAACCAAGTGATAAAAGCTTTTCTACAGTTAATTTCATATTCTTCAACCTCACTTTAATAGGTAAACGATTTCTAATCGTCTCCGTGTTTTAATAGTATCAATTCCCACATAAAAGGTCATTATCTCCACGAGATAATAAAACAATTCTATCATCATCCCCCTTAGACAAGACTCTTCTACTATAAATATTTTAAATTTAACTTAGATAATTGAAATTTCAACAAAGTATCTTATACACATAAATATATTTCATTATTGTTTTAATTATAAGATTCTACACATTTTATCTCAATAAGATAATAATTTTATATTTATTTATCTCATACTGAAGTTGTTTGTACTTCATATCTTATTTAGAATTAAAAATATATCAACAGCTAAATTTGAAATAAATTTAAATAAAACGAAGGGCGGTTTTTATAGTGGAATTACCTGTAAATATTTTTTATTGGATTTTAGCAATTTTTCCAATACTGCTTTTATTAATATTAATGATAGGCTTTCATTTTGGTGCCTCAAGAGCAGCTCCAATTACTCTTTTAGTTACATTTTTAAGTAGTATGCTTTTTTTTAAAGCTAATTTGGGATTGATATATGTTGAGCTTTCTAAAGCTCTTTGGAATTCTCTGAGTATAATTTTAATAATTTTTAGCGCTATACTCTTATATGAAGTAAGTAATGAATCTAAATCTTTTTCTGTGCTTAACAAGGCATTTAAGGCTTTAGCTCCAAATGAGCTTCTTAGAATACTACTTATAGGCGTAGTTTTTGCAAGTTTTTTACAGGGTGTTACTGGATTTGGAGTACCTGTACTTGTTACTGCACCGCTTTTGATTGGAATAGGAGTAGCTCCAGTATGGGCTGTAGTAATCCCACTTATTGGTCATAGTTGGGCCGGAACCTTTGGAACTTTAGCTATTGCCTGGAATTCAATGATAATGCAGGTTGAAATACAAAATCCAGAATCTATAGCTCTTATTGCACTTTATACAAGCTTTCTTCTTTTTCTATTAAATATGACTGCAAGCTTTGCAATATCATTTTTTTATGGTGGATTTAAAGGACTTAAAAAAGGATTTTTAGGGATAATTTTAATATCCCTTTGCCAAGGTGGAGGTCAGGTTCTTCTATCTCAAGTCAACCCAGATTTAGCTGTTTTTATCCCAAGTTCAATATCTATGCTTCTAATTGCTCTACTTTCAAAAACTAGGTTTTATAGTTCAGAATGGCAGATTGATGAGAGTAAAATTATGATTAGAGATAAGTCTTCCTCTTCAGTACAAAATGATTCCCTTTCTGTAAACGATGCCTTTATGCCTTACTATATGATGACTGGAATCACTCTTTTTGTTCTTCTTATATCCCCTATCAATGATTTTTTAGGTGGATTTAGTTATGGCCCTAGCTACGCTCAGACATCTACTGGTTTTGGGATTGTAAATAAAGAAGTTCTAAAATACTCCCCAATCAAACCCTTTACTCATGCAAGTATGTTTCTTTTTTCTTCTGCATTTTTAGGATATATTTATTATTTTAGGAAAGGAATTATTGAAAAAAAATCCTACACTAAAATTATTTCTAGGACAATTAAGAAAACAATACCTTCTAGTATGGCTGTAATCTCACTTATATCAATGTCTCGAATAATGTCTGGAAATGGTCAGACAGAGGTTTTGGCTCAAGGTGTTTCTTTGGTACTTGGAGAAAACTATGTTCTTTTATCTCCTTTTATAGGATTATTAGGCTCTTTCATGACTGGAAGCAATATGTCATCTAATATTTTGTTTGGAAATTTCCAAATGGCAACTGCTCAAATTACAGGTCTTGATTATCATTCAATACTTGGAGCTCAAACAGCTGGCGGCTCTATAGGGACATCTATAGCCCCTGGAAATATTGTTCTTGGAACTACCACAGCATCTATCTTAGGCTCCGAGGGAAAAGTACTTAGAAAAATAATGCCTTTTGCACTTACCCTTGCCTTTATATTTGGTATTATCCTTTATTTTTTAAATTAATATTGATTTTTTTAAAAACATCTGTATAATTATTTACAAATCAATGATTAGGATGAGTAATCTAATGTTAGCTTTTCAGAGAGCCTTAGTTTGGTGGGATAAGGTATGTCTGACATAGATGAATGGACCTATGAGATGCGAGGTGAAATCTAGTACCCTTAGCCGTGTCCTCACGTTATAGAGGTAGAGCATGATAGTGCTTGATAGAGATTAGACATTTTTTGTCTAAAGAAGGATGGTACCGCGAACCTAACCGTTTGCTCCTTATTTATAGGAGTGGACGGTTTTTTTGTTTTTAAAATTAAAAGGAGGTGGATTTATGTTGTGAACAGACTGGCAGCATAGATGGGATTATTATAAACAAAATTTTATATTTGAAAAGGAGATTATAATTATGAATACAAAAGATATGATAACAACTTCTTTACTTCTTGCTATGGGGCTTGTCCTTCACACTATTGTTCCTGGAGTACTTGGAATGAAATTCGACCTACTTCTTACTTTTATGTTTTTGGCGATTTTGATTAATCCGAGTTTTAAAAACATGTTTCTAAGCGGAGTTACTGCGGGAGTATTATCTGCTCTTACTACTACTTTTCCTGCTGGACAGCTTCCAAATATAATAGACAAAATTTTCACTGCTTTTTTTGTATTTTTATTAATAAAATTTATGAAGGAAAAAATAAATCCTATTATTAGAATATCAATCATAAGCTTTTTAGGAACTATTTTTAGTGGAGTTATATTTTTGACATCAGCTCTTTTCCTTGTAGGGCTTCCAGCTCCAATAGAAATCCTTATTATTAGCGTAGTTCTTCCTACTTCCTTTATGAATACATTTATTTCCTCAATAATTTTTAAATCCCTCTATCGAATTGGGCCTATTAGAAAGATTATTTCATCTGGAAATGCATCTTCCTAAAATAAGAAATTGTAATTATTTAATCATAGTATTATCATAGTTAAATAGAACGTTCCTTAAAATAAATAACCCTCAATTAAAGTAAGCTTACTTTAATTGAGGGTCTACGCTAAATTAACTATCAGATTTGTGATACGAAAAAGATCCGAATATTCCACCGGTGTGTATGAATAAGATATTTTCAGAGTCTTGGAATCCTCCGTTTTTTATTTCACTAACAAGTCCTCTAAATGCTTTACCTGTATATACCGGATCGAAAATAATTCCCTCTTTTAATGCTATTTCTTCTATAAAGTCCCTTTCTTCTTTTGTACTAATTGCATAACCTCCCCCTTGATATCCTCCAACTATATCAAGACTAGACTCTGATTTCTTTAGTATATCTTTAAAATCAATGTCAAAATAGATAGATGTTTCTTTTAATATATTCTGAACTTTTTCTTTAAAATAATCAGAGCCTTCACTTATAGATATTCCTATGATATTTTTTAATTCATTATGAATTTCGTTTCCTAGCCAAAGTCCTGCAAATGTGCCACCTGATCCTATAGTGCATACTATAGAATCAAAGCTTATATTGAGATTTTTTTCTTGATTAAGTATCTCTTCATATCCATTAAAATATCCTAATGTTCCAACTCCATTAGATGCCCCTACTGGAATTAAGTAGGGATTTTTTCCTTCAGATAAATATGAATTTTTTATATTTTCCATAACTTCATTATAATTTTTAAACTCTTCCTCAGAAAGATAAGTAATCTTTGCTCCAAAAATATAATCCAAAAGATTATTTCCTTCTTTTTCTTCTGGCTCTTTACCATCCTTCGTTCTAAGAACTAAATGCACATCCAACCCAAGAACTCTGCAAGCCGAAACAGTTGCTCTAGCATGATTAGATTGTACTGCTCCACACGTAATTATGGTATCAGCACCTTTTGAAATAGCTTCACCCAAAGAATACTCTAGCTTTCTTGTTTTGTTTCCAGATAGTTCAATCCCGCTGTAATCATCCCTTTTAACATATATGCTTTTGCCTAGCTCTTTTGATAATCTTTCTAGCTTAATAATTGGCGTTGGGTAGTTGCCAAGAGAAACTGGCATGATATTAGGTTTCATAATAATCCCCCTCGTGTAATATGTTTATATTCACTTTTTATTAATCAATGCTATTTATTAATTTATCATATCATAAAATATAATCCATTTTTTATTGTAAACCTATTGTTTTTAACAGTTTACACTTCTCTTTTAGTATGATATTCTTTTTATTAATAAGGCAAAATATCTATACAGTTTAATTGGAGGTTTTTATGAATATTATAAACTTACTAAAACTTCGCACATGAAAATCTATATATGAACCTTGAAAATTCAATAATAATTGACAATAAAAAAGCATGAAACCATCTGGTTTTGGTATAA